>JAKMFL010000078.1 GCA_022425485.1 Alphaproteobacteria bacterium
AGCCAAAGGCTGAGCCTACCCCTGCGGTCGACAAAACGCCCGGACCCGGGGTGGCTATAAGCAAAAAGACTGCTAAGGCAAAAGTCAGCATGACAATAAAACCTATTGGTTAAAGAATGTTTAGCAAAAACGTACTTGCAGAAATCAGGTAAGGTTCAAGACAATGTAGCCCCTTGCCTTACTCATACGATGAACATCTTTAATAAGTCTATTAGCTTTTTTAAAAGCTGATATTTTAAGAGTTGTTTGTGATACGTTATAGCTTAAAGTTTCTTTTTAAAATAAATCCGGCGAAAGCCTTCTTCCTGCACTTCCCGTATTTTTTTAAAGCCAAGCCGTTGATACCAGATAATATTGCTATGCATCGCAATATTTGTATAAAGCTGATAGAAACTGGCATGGGGAGCAAGGTAATCTTCTGCTGCCTTTAGCAAAGCAAGCCCATTTCCGCATCCCTGCTTTTCTGGATGAACCGCAATATTTTCCAGCCAATACCCATCTGACTTTTCGATGATGATGGCATAGCCGCAGACAACACCCCCTACCCGCAGAACAAAGCACATATCTTTGTTTATATGAGCGTCAAAATCAGCCAGCATTGGCGCTGGTGGGCGACCGATTTCAGCGATATAGGGCTGAAAAGCAGCTGCCGCGATGGCACGCATCTCCGTTGCATCATCTGTCTTGGCAACTGAGATATCAACCGAGGGCAACTGCCAAGCACCTACTTCGCGCAGCCATATTTATCTTGAAAAGCCGCCAGCACAAGCAAGGTCGCTGCAAAATTATGGTCGCTTTCTGGGCGTGCTAGCCAGTCCAACGTCACCTGCTTCAATTCATCTGGTGAAACATCTTCGCGTGGACATAAATTGGCCTCTGCCTGCCGCGTTTTTTGATTGATAAGGTCTGTTGTGGTAAAGGCATCAAAGGCGCCTGTGACATAAACGATACAAATCATATCATCACTTGGCGACTTTGAATTGCAATAGGTGTTTAAATCATGGCCGTTCAAAAAATCTGCCTGCACCGGAACAGATAGAGAGATAAAGCCGCCAGCTAAAAAACTGATGAAAGCTGTTCTAATTTTCAATAATAAAGCCATCTAATAACTCCTTTATGCAGACATGTTCAGGATAATTTTGGGAGGGGCTTTGCCTTCATGGATATCAACAAAGGATTGGGCACCAGCTTCCAGCCCTCTTACCTCAACCCATCCTGATCCGGTAATAAACCCGTCTTCCAGCAATTGTACAGCATCCGCAAAATCATTACGGCTATAGCAGTAAGAACCTGTGAAATGAATTTGCTGGAGGGTAATGCGCCGCGTATCCAGCCCAGCTTCGTTATCTTGCAATCCAATGTGCGAGATAACCCCGCCAGGGCGCACCATAGCGCTCGCGGCGGCACGGCTGCGCCCTGATCCCACTGCATCCAGAACAATATCAATCTGGCCGTCATCTGAACGCTGAGCTAGCGGATCATAGACATTGAAATTCCCTATCTTGGTTAGGATATTACGACGCAATGCGTTTGTTTCAGCGATGTGGATATTGGAATAACCTTTGGCGGAAAACACCATCGCTGCTAGGAGGCCGATAGCCCCTCCCCCAAGCACATGTACATTTGCGGTACTATCAGGGATATGCGCTATAGCGAGCTGGGCTGCATTTACCGCACACGCTAACGGTTCTGCCAATGCCGCATTACTATCCGATAGATTGTCTGAAATTACGGTTAGATTGTCCTCTTTTAAAATTACCTGCTCAGCAAAGGCGCCAGCAACGCGCATGCCTACCAGCTCCCGGCTAGCGCAAAGATGTTCAGCCCCGGTCCGGCAAAAATGGCAATTATCACATGACATAAGGGGATTTATCACTACTCGCTGACCAGCAAACCGTCCTGCACGCGCCCTACCAACGGCTTCATGCCCCAAGATTAGCGGCGGAATTCTGCGGTCATCAAGGCCATGCCATGCATGCATATCCGAGCCACAAATCCCGCATTGATGCACATCTACTATGACCTCGCCAGCACCGATATCTGCCAGTGCCATTTCACGGATTTCAGATTGCATCGTGCCGCTATAAACTAGTGCTTTCATGGTCTTTTCTAGCCACCTTTGAGAGGTTAGTTGTTAAAAACAGCCTAATTGGAAAAATTTTCACCCGGGAAATATTTGCGCAACCGTATATCAGCTGAGCGTGCATGCCCTTCCATACCTTCAAGGCGGGAAATTCTAGCGGCTGCCTGCCCTACCTCACGGTTAGCCTCGCGTGTCATCCGCTGGGTAGTTACAATTTTCATAAATTTATGCACGGATAGACCACCAGTGTAATGTGCAGCGCCCTTTGTTGGCAGAATATGATTTGTGCCTGAGCATTTATCGCCATAGGTTACCGTTGTTTCCTCACCAATGAATAAAGAGCCGTAATTTTTTAATCTCTCTACATACCAGTCATCACGGCGTGTATGCACTTCCAAATGCTCTGCTGCATATTCATCTGAAATTTTGGCGGCCTCTTCATCACTATCGCATAAGATTACCTCACCATAATCGCGCCATGCCAGTTCGGCCGCCTTGCGCGAAGTCTCAGGCAGGGCAGCAATATGGGCATCCATCTGGGCCATCACCTGATCAGCTAACTGGCGTGAAGTAGTGATTAGCCATGCCGGAGAGTCTGGACCATGCTCTGCTTGCGAGACCAGATCTTCTGCAACCACCCCAGCATCAGCACTATCATCAGCAATAATGGCAATTTCGGTAGGGCCAGCAAACATATCTATCCCGACACGGCCATAAAGCATGCGCTTGGCTTCGGCAACAAACCTATTACCGGGCCCTACCAAGATGCGCGCTGGCTTGCCGGTAAATAAGCCGAACGCCATAGCAGCAATACCCTGCACCCCGCCTAACGATAAAATAGTATCTGCACCACATAAATTCATGGCATATAGAATAGCTGGATTAGGGCCCTCATTGCCATGTGGGGCGGAACAGGCAATAATATTTTCAACGCCTGCTACTTTTGCTGTGGCAATAGACATCACTGCCGATGCCACATGCGCGTAACGGCCACCCGGTACATAGCATCCTGCGGTCTCAATTGGGATAAGCTTTTGGCCTGCCCATAGACCCGGCGACAGCTCGGATTCAAAAGAAGAGATAGACTCTCGCTGGGCATGGGCAAAGCGGGTTACCCGGTCAAAGGCAAACTGAATATCCTCTTTCAGCGTTTCAGAGACCATTTTGCCAGCCTCTTCTATCTGCGCTTTAGTAATAATTGCCTCACCCACATAAGCATCAAGCTCGCGGCCATAACGAAGCGCTTCAGCCTCGCCCCCTTGCTCAATATTGGTAAGCATTTCAGATACCGTTTTGCGCGTTTCTTCGGTACCAGTTGCAGGAGTTTTTGATGCTTTTTTTAAGTAAATCAATGACATTTCTTAATTTCCATATAACAGGGTAGGAAGCCATAAAGCGATTTGCGGGAAGGAAAAGATCAGAATAAGGCCAATAAGCTGGATAACCATAAATTGCATCATGCCAATATAAATATCTTTGAGATCCCATTCGGGCACTACCCCTTTCAAGAAATAGGCCGAGAGGGCGACAGGCGGACTGAGCCACGCGGTTTGCAAATTAACCGCTACCAAAATACCAAACCATATCAGATTAACATCTAATTCAATTAAAACAGGTATCAAAATAGGGATAATAATCAGAACTATAGGCACCCACTCTAATGGCCATCCTAGCAAAAAAATCATTCCCATGATGATTATCAATATCATAGTTGTTGACATATCCCAGGACAACAAAAACTCTGTCAAAAGAGTTGGTGTGCCAAGGCGTGAGAACACTGAACCAAAGAAATTTGATGCCGCAACGAGGAACATAATTAACACAGAGATTTCTAGCGTTTTTATCAACGCCTGATACAGCCCATCTATTGTAAATCGGCCGTATAGAATAGTTAGCAATAACGCGCCAAACGCCCCGCAAGCTGCCCCTTCGGTAGGGGTAGCCCAGCCAAACAAAATAGAACCAAGAGCAAAAGCAACCAGCGCCGCAGGTGGCACCAGACCCATAAAAAATTCGTACCAGAGGTCAGAGAAGAAAAATCCTGCCGGGCGATTTTTTTCAACCCATTTGGAGGTACCCAGCATAAAGGCTGCCCAGCCAGAAGGAATAATCAGCGAGGATAGCGGGAACAATCCTTGCAAGCTGCCTGAAACCCCCATGACCATCAATGTGAAAAACATCAGGATGGAGCCGATTACTAGCAATGATTCCAGCCAGTAATATTTTGAGGTTTCTGGCTGTTCTTCCGGGCTGAGAATTGGCCCCAGTGAGGGGTCTAGCCAGCATCGTACCATCGCATAGCCAGCATATAAGGTTGCCAGCATGATGCCTGGAATAATCGCGGCGGCAAATAAATCAATCACTGGCACTTCCAGCACTGGACCCATGACCACCAGCATAATGGATGGCGGTATCAAAATGCCCAATGTACCGCCTGCGGTAATGGTACCGGCAGCCAGGCGCACATTATAGCCAGAACGGTTCATGGTTTTTGCCGCCATGATTCCTAATATGGTGACCGACGCCCCGACAATCCCTGTTGCCGCAGCAAAAATGGTGGAAACAAATAACACAGCTAAATACAGCGCACCTCGAGTACGCGATAACATCAACTGTACAGAAGT
Organism: Alphaproteobacteria bacterium; assembly: GCA_022425485.1. Classification (GTDB taxonomy): domain Bacteria; phylum Pseudomonadota; class Alphaproteobacteria; order Puniceispirillales; family Puniceispirillaceae; genus JADHLI01. The sequence goes on from JAKMFL010000078.1 coordinate 4,708, forward strand.
GAACAGTCTTTCCATCAACCCAGCCTGCTCCATCAAAATACCCATAAAAACGAACAGGGGCACCGCTGCCAAAGTTTGTTCAAGCATGACTGAATTGAATTGCAACGTTTGTAGATAGAACACCATTTTGCCGCCAAAACCCCAAGCACCAAAAACAAAGCCCAAGAAAATCAAGGTAAAGGAAATTGGGAAACCAACGAAAATAGCTGCAAGCATAACAGCAATCATCACTGCACCTATCATTGTAGCAGATATTCCAAATGCACCTTTAAATCCAGTTTCTAGAACGTTACCTAAAGGCAGCAAATTTGGAAAAAAAGTTTCTAGAAAAATTGCGACTATGACAATCAAATAAAGTGGAAGGAATTTATCAAGCCAGTTACGCCAACGGTCATCTAACTGGTAACGACAACGGAGTAATTCAGCTATTCCCTGCACAAGCAAAAATAAAGCGCCCAGCGGCATCGCAGTTCTAGCTGGTGCAAGAGGAGCCATAAGCGCTGTATCCATCGACCTCTCCCATGTTATCCAACTTTTGTAAGTGTATTCAGCTGATATCCAGAAGAAAAACAGCATTGCTGGAAAATAGAACAGAAGATATAAAACTGTATCCACACGAGCTTGATTTACAGGTGTCCATGTTCGAAAGAGGAAGTCAGCACGGATATGAACACCACGCATTAACGCGTAGCCTGCTCCCATCATAAACATAGCGCCGGCAAACATTCGGCTGGTATCATACGCCCAATCAGTTGGCGCGATAAATAGCTTCCTAGCTACAACTTCATAAACCATGGAAAACATCACCGGCAGTAGCATGAAACAGGTAATTTTACCTATCCAATTGCTGAATACATCAATATTGCCAACGATTTTACGTGACAGGGGATGCATATCCTCTGGCGTCTCACCGGGGACTTCTGACCGCCGCTCGGCAATCAATTCATCGGTGATATCCAACTTTTCCATTTCAGGGTCTTGAGCCATTTCCCGCCTCTTTTGTATATCTCAAATTTTTAAAAAAATAAGGGTGGTGATGGTCTTTCCACCCGGCAATGAAACCGCATGGAAAGACCAAAGATTTAGAGGCTTACTTCAAGCTGTTCGCATAGGCCATGCCTAGCTGTGCGTTTGACGATTGTGCACCGGCCCAGAAAGGAACCGCAATACGTGCAAAATCTTTTTGTGACTGCCAAACCTCAGCAAAAAACGCATTTTCTTTTGAGTTTTTCTCCAACAGGTTATTTGCTGCACTCATATATTCAGTGAAATAGTCTGCTGGTGTATCATGGAGAATAACACCATGCTTGGTAGTCAACTCAAGCAATGCCTTGCCGTTATCATAGATACGCGCTGACATCCCTTTTGAAAGAGATGCATTTGCAGCTACTTCAAAAGCTTTCTTCTGATGGTCTGTCAACGAGTTATAGACATCTTTGTTAAGGTACATATCGGCATTCACAACAACCTGATGAAGACCTTGTAAATAGTAATGCTTCATAACTTTATGGAAACCAAAATCCATATCAGGCTTTGGGCAACACCATTCAGCAGCATCAATCGTACCTTTTTCTAAAGCAGGCATGATGTCACCACCACCCATTGCAACAGACGCAACACCTATGTCTTTATAGGTCTGACCTGGTAGGCCAGGAGGTGTGCGGAATCTGTACTTACGAAAGTCATCCATAGAGTTGATAGGCTCTTTAAACCAGCCTAATGCTTCAGGCCCAACAGGCTGAAGCATAAAGCCTTTAACGTTCACGCCCATCTCATCCCAAAGCTGGTCATATAGCTCTTTGCCGCCGCCATACTGAAACCATGACAAAAATGCGATATTATCAATACCAACACCGGCACCAGCAACAGGTGAGCCAAACAGCATAGCTGCAGGGTGCTTGCCTGACCAATAATGTGTCCATGCGAAACCGCCATCAACGAGGCCTGCATCAACAGCATCCAGTGTTTCTTTGACGCCAACAACTGCACCTGCTGGCAGTACTTCAAAAGTAACTTCACCTCCAGTAAGAGCGGTAACGTCAGCCATGAAATCTTTCAGCATTCTAACTTCAGTTGTTTGCGTGCCAAGAACCGCCTGCACTTTGATATTTACTTCTTTTGCCTGTGCTAATGCAGGTGCTATCAATATTGAAGCACCGATGCCAGCAGCAGCGATACCTTTCTTTAATATATTGAAACGAGACATGATTTCCTCCCTTGTCTGTTCTACTTTTGCCTTCTACTTACTTGCCGGCTGGATAACAGTGAAGGCGACTGCATATCCGTTCATATTCCGGCATGTTTTGTTCGGAGCAGATAAATCTCTACCCATGAACCTGTTGAAAGGGCGTTTATCTCAATTTTATATCAGCCCTATGTCCTTTATCCCGTCAAATAACATCATTATGGTCAAATAGATTAAGAAAAATAAACCTATGTAAGATAACCATTTGTATTTCAACATAACTTTCATGATCATAGAGGCAAAGAACGCCATAAAGGCAATCGCCAGTGCCAGACCAAAAATCAATAATTGTGTGTCATCACGTGCAATCGCAGCTACCGCTACGATATTGTCAATCGACATCGACACATCTGCTATCAAGATAGTAAATAAGGCACGCGAAAACATTTTATTGCTGCCAGCATCACTAACCTGAGCTGTGTCAGCGCTGCTATCTGGCGGACTGGCAATCTCTATATTTCCAGCATTAAATTCTTTAAGATCTTTATAGAAGCGCCAGCATACCCAAGCTAGCAATACCCCGCCAATAATCAAAATACCCTGAATGGCCAAAAGATGCGAAGCTACAATTGCGAATAAAATGCGCAAGCCTGCTGCCATAGCCATACCAAAGAAAATCGCGCGTTTGCGTAATTTTGGCGATAGCCCTGCTGCGGCCATACCTATGACCAACGCATTATCCCCTGATAAAATGATATCAGCGAAAATTATTTGCGCGACATCTGCAATCCAAGCCCAGTTCATACTGCTTCCTTCAAAATCATATCTGCTACTTTTTCACCGATCATTATTGCTGGCGCATTGGTATTGCCCGAAGTGATGGTTGGCATGATAGAGGCGTCTGCAACCCTTAGCCCCTTAATGCCATGCACCTTTAGGTCTGCATCGACAACTGCCATTTTATCATTGCCCATTTTGCAAGTCCCAGTTGGATGATAGATGGTTGTTGATGAGTTCCGCGCCCATTCCAACAGGCCGTCATAATCATCACTAACCGCCTCACCGGGTGAAAACTCAGACGTAACCATCTCCTTAACAGGTGAGATATTGCCTATTCTTCTAGCTATTCTGATACCTTCTACCAGCGTGTCACAATCAGTCTTGGTAGCCAGGTAATTTGGATAAATTTTTGGATGGTCACCATAATGGCCAGAGGCTAATTCGAGATGACCTGTACTTTCGGGACGTAATTGCAACACCGAGGCCGTAAAAGCAGAAAAAGCGTGCGGCCCATCTGCGGGGCGTGTCGCGCTAAAGGGCTGCAAGTGAAATTGAATATCAGGGGTTTCCAGCTCTGGGCGTGTTTTCAAAAACGCGGTACCAAGAGAAGCGGCCATCGCCATCGGGCCTGAACGCCTGAAGGCATATTCAAAAGCAATACCCATTTTCTGGAACAGGCTGCGAGTTTCTGTATTGATTGTGCTTGAGTTACATTTGAATACTGGCCGTGCTTGGAGATGGTCTTGCAAATTCATGCCCACCCCTGCAAGCTCATGTATCGGCTCAATACCGTGGGGATGCAGCTTTTCTGCTGCGCCAATACCCGATAGCATCAAAATCTGAGGCGATCCTATTGATCCTGCGCTGAGGACAATTTCTCGCCTTGCGGTAATGCTGGTCTCAATGCCGTTAATTTTGGCGATAACTGCTTTTGCACGACGCCCCTTAAATTCTATTTTGGTGGTATGGGCATGTACGATAATACTTAAATTCTTGCGCTGTTTTGCTGGCGCTAAATACGCTTTGGCAGCTGAACAGCGCAACCCATCTTTCATCGTCATCTGGAACATGCCAACCCCTTCTTGGTCAGCACCGTTATAATCTGTGTTCTGTTTGTATCCAGCAGCGATAGCCGCCTCTGCCCATGCATCAATAACGGGGCGCGATACCCGGCTTTGTGAGACATTTAACGGCCCGCCCTTGCCGCGCATATCATCTGCATTGCCTTCCCAATTTTCTGCTTTTTTGAAATAGGGCAGAACATCATCAAAGCCCCAGCCGGTATTGCCAAGCTGGCGCCAATGATCAAAATCCCTAGCCTGACCGCGGACATATAACAGCCCATTAATAGATGAGCTGCCCCCCAAAACCTTGCCGCGCGGCCAAGCAATGGAACGACCATTTAGCCCTGCATCAGGCTCAGTATAATAACACCAGTCAGTTACTGGGTTACCCATAGTTTTGAAATAACCAATTGGGATATGAACCCAAGGTATAGTGTCACGCCCACCAGCTTCAAGCAAAGCTACGCTGTAACGACTATCCTCAGATAGACGGCTAGCAACCGCACAGCCAGCAGAGCCTGCGCCAACAACTACAAAATCAAATTCCACGTCCCCGTTCCCGTAGAAATATTATTTTTTGAGACTTTTTGTCTCTTTTATT
>JAKMFL010000079.1 GCA_022425485.1 Alphaproteobacteria bacterium
AAACTTCTCCATCCAGCAATCCTCACTTGAGCATTCCAAGACTTACCTCTTTTACGCACACAACCCATTGATTTGACCTTTTACTGTGTCAAATCTGTGTCAAAACTGAAGTTCTCTGAGAACAGACTGAAATCAAAAACTGATAACTATCTGAGTATATTGAGGGAATTATGGCGCACCCGACAAGATTCGAACTTGTGACCTCTGCCTTCGGAGGGCAGCGCTCTATCCAGCTGAGCTACGGGTGCATCTGGTATCCAACGGCTTTTATTTATAACCGTTATTTCTGGCCGTCATTTATAACCGCCATTCCTAACTGTTATTTTTGGCTGTTATTTCTGGCCGTCATTTAGCCGTCCTATATGGCTTATCTTCTTTTAAATCATCTATGCGCTGAATACAACTATCTGAAAAAAAATCACGGGTCTATAAAATCATGGGCCCAAAAAACGCACCAAAAAACGCACCAGAAAACGCACCAGCAAAATGTGCCAGACCATTGATACTTGCCCTATTGCGCTATCCTTCACTGCGGGTAAGGGATAAGAAGATATCCTCTAAGTCCGGCTCATCAGTGCTGACATCGCCCACGGCGATACCTGCTTTATGCAGCTGTGCCAAAATAGCGCCCGCTTGGGTGTGATTAGGGTTAAAGCGGATACGCATGCGCCCTTCGCCCAATACGGGGTTTAAGGCTTTTATTTCCTTTGGCAGCTTGGCAGGCAGTTTTTCGGGCAGGCTAATATACAAATCTTTTTGCGCCGCTGATTTAAGCAATTCCTGCTTTGGCTGAGAGGTAATAATCTCGCCCTTATTTAAAATGGCGATATGGTCGCAAAGATTCTCCGCTTCTTCTAAATAGTGGGTGGTAAGCACTATCGTCACGCCGCTTTCATTCAGCTCTCTGACCGTGTCCCAAAGGCGTTGTCGCAGCTCCACATCCACGCCGGCTGTTGGCTCATCTAGCACCAGAACGGGCGGTTGATGTACCATCGCTTTTGCTACCAAGAGACGCCTGCGCATGCCGCCCGATAAGGTGCGCGAATAGGCGCCTGCCTTGTCGGTTAATCCCATCAGTGCCAACAGCGCATCTGTGCGCCGCTCCGCCTTTGGCACGCCATACATGCCCGCATTAAATTCCAACAATTCGCGCGGCGTGAAGTAAACATCGATATTAAGCTCTTGCGGCACGATACCGATATTTGCGCGTAATTGGCGAGGGGCTGTATCTAAATCGCTGCCCCAAACAGAAACGCTGCCAGCACTTTTAATTACCGTCCCTGCTAGGATATTAATAAAGGTAGATTTACCGGCACCATTTGGCCCGAGCAAACCAAAAATACACCCTCTTGGTACTTCTATATCTATCGATTTCAGCGCCTGCTTGCCCGCACCCTTTGCCTCACCGCCATAGGTTTTTTCCAAGCCATAAGCGGTTATCGCGAAATCTGGATTTGGACTGTCCGAAAAAGGAGGGGTGAAGCTAGCATGCATGTTGAAAAAACAGCCTTATTTAAAAGAGGGGTATTAGAGGAAAATTACAGCGCTCTTTTAACAAACCCCTTACCCATAAAAAGTCTGTCTGCGCCCCAGTAACACCCCTATGATATAGGCAAAATTGCGATAAAGAGCAATGGGTGAGAATGGTTGTTTGTTCGCCGCACTTGGTCTATTCTGGCTGGGAAAGGCGACAGCCTTGCCAGCTTCAATCTATCGAATGGGATTATTAAAATATCATGTCACACGCACCTGTCAGCACTGCCTCTATTGTGGATATCAGCGATCATGTTTCTGTTGCCTCTGGTACAAGCCGGATTTCATGTGATGGCGGCGGCGGTGCGCTAGGGCATCCACAGGTTTGGCTGAATTTGCAAAAAGAAGATGATGATGCCCCTGCCAAGGTGGTTTGTCCTTATTGCTCACGCTTGTTTGTTGCAGACGCTTAAGGGCTGTGCTCGCGGCTTTTCGTGCGCACTAATGAGCCAGAATGAGCCAGAATGAACCAGAATAAGCGGATGTCAGCTTCAATCGAAGTTGGCATGAAATGATAACATCAACAGGATTTAAATCCATGTCTCAGCCCCCTACCCGTGATCAGCTTGTTCTTGTAGATGGGTCTGGTTATATCTTCCGCGCCTTTCATGGTCTGCCAATGATGACCCGGCCAGATGGCACGCCCATTAATGCGGTATTTGGCTTTACCAAAATGCTGCTAAAGCTAAAGGCCGATTTAAACCCTTCTCACATTATTGTAATTTTTGATGCGGGACGCATCACCTTCCGCAATGAGATTTATGGTGAATATAAAGCAAATCGTTCTGAGCCACCTGAAGAGCTGGTACCACAATTCCCTCTGGTGCGTATAGCGGCTGAGGCGATTGGCCTGCCCATGCTAGAAATGGAAGGGTTTGAAGCAGATGACCTTATCGCCAGCTATGCCCTGAAAGCGGAAAAACAAGGCATGCCTTGTTTAGTTGTTTCTTCTGACAAGGATTTAATGCAGCTGGTTCGCGGCGATATCACCATGCTTGACCCCATGAAAAACCGGCCTATCGGCGCAGATGAGGTGGTCGAAAAATTTGGCGTTACCCCTGATAAGGTTGTAGATGTACAGGCATTGGCTGGGGATTCTACAGATAATGTGCCGGGTGTCCCAGGCATTGGGGTAAAAACGGCGGCAGAGCTTATCAACCAGTTTGGCGATTTAGAAAGCTTGCTTGCTGGGGCCGAGAGCATAAAACAGCCAAAGCGGCGCGAAAATCTGATCAATTTTGCAGAGCAGGCACGCCTTTCGCGCCAGCTTGTTTTGCTAAAAGATGATGTTGATCTGCCGATAGATATTTCTGCCCTCACCTTCCAGAAGGCAGATGATGAAAATCTGATGGGGTTTCTTGCCGAACAAGGCTTTAAATCGCTGATAGCCGCGCTTGGCGGCACCATGCCTGCGATAAACGAAAATGCGGCTGGCCTGAAGGCGTCAAATGGCAACGCAGATGCTGGTCCTGCTGGCGGGCCAGATGCAATATTGCCGCCTGTGGTCGGGGAAACGGACTATCAGCTGATCACCGATATTGCTGATCTCGAAAGCTGGATTGATGCAGCACGAAAACAAGGCTTTGTTGCCATAGATACCGAAACCAGCTCTCTTGATGCGGCGCGTGCGCAGCTTGTAGGCGTGGCAATGGCAATAGCTGCTGGGCGTGCTTGTTATATTCCTTTGCGCCATGTTGGGCAGGGTAAAGGGCCAACAGATGCCGCGCCGCAAGGCGGTCTTGATTTCAGCGCTCCAGAGCCAGAAGCAGCAGACGCTGAGCCACCCCTCCAGCAGATAGATTTTGAGGCTGCAATAGAGCGATTGCGCGGGCTGTTTGCTGACCCCTCTGTTTTGAAAATTGGTCATAATCTGAAATATGATATGCATGTGCTGAGCCAGCCTCGTAATGGCGGTTTAGAGCTGAGCCCGGTCGAGGATACGATGTGCTTATCTTATGTTTTGGATGCGGGGCGTTCTGAGCGGCATGGGCTAGACCCTCTCGCGCTCAACCTGCTACAGGTTCAAACCATTAAATATGAGGATGTATGCGGTAAAGGGGCAAAACAAATTTCCTTTGCTGAAGTCAGCCCTGAGACAGCTTGTGCGTATGCTAGCGAAGATGCCGATATTTGTTTGCGGCTTTGGATGATGTATCGCCCGCGCCTTGCTCGTGAAGCGGTAAGCAGTGTTTATGAACGTCTTGAGCGTCCGCTTATTCCTATTCTGGCAGAGATGGAAAAGAAGGGCATTGTTGTTGACGGGAATATTCTGCGCCGTTTATCGAATGATTTTGCTACCCGCATCGCTGAGCTTGAAGCGGTTATCCATAAGCAAGCCGGCACCAGCTTTAATATCGCCTCACCGAAACAATTAGGGGAAATCCTATTTGATAAAATGGGATATGAGGGGGGTAAGAAATCTAAGACAGGTGCTTGGTCTACGGGCGCAGATGTGCTGGAAGATCTGGCAGCAAACGGGGCTGAAATTGCTAAATCAGTCTTGGATTATCGCCAGCTTGCTAAGCTGAAATCCACCTATACTGATGCGCTGATGAAATCAATTAACCCAGATACAGGGCGCGTACACACCTCCTATTCGATGGTTGGTGCGTCTACCGGCAGGCTATCTTCATCTGATCCGAATTTGCAGAATATTCCTATTCGTACCCAAGAAGGCCGGCAGATTAGAACTGCCTTTGTTGCCCGAGACGGGTATAAGTTAATCTCTGCTGATTACAGCCAAATTGAGTTGCGTCTGGTGGCGCATGTTGCCGAAGAAGAGACAATGATGGCGGCGTTTCATAGAGGGGTAGATATTCACGCCCAGACCGCAGCCGAGGTCTTTAATGTTCCCTTAGAAACGATGGATTCAGAAACGAGAAGACGCGCAAAGGCGATTAATTTTGGAATTATTTACGGGATTTCTGGCTTTGGTCTGGCACGTCAGCTTTCCATTCCGCAGGGCGAAGCACGCGATTATATCAAGGCCTATTTTGACCGCTTTCCGGGCATACGTTCCTATATGGATGAGGCCAAGCAATTTGCTAAGGTAAATCATTATGTTGAAACATTGTTTGGCCGGCGTATTCACATCCCGCAAATTGAAGATAAAAATCAAGCTGTGCGTGCCTTTGCTGAAAGACAGGCTATCAATGCCCCAATTCAGGGCAGCGCGGCAGATATTATTAAACGTGCTATGATAAGATTACCTGCGGCGATAAAGGCAGCTGGTCTGAATGCTGATATGTTGTTGCAGGTGCATGATGAACTTATCTTTGAAGTACCAGAGGCAGAAGCGGATAGAGCAATTGTGTGTATTACCAAAATTATGGAAGAAGCGGCTGCCCCAATATTGGAATTAAAAGTACCTTTGGTTGCAGAGGCAGGTATCGCGGATAGCTGGGCAGAAGCCCATTAAAGCGGTGTATTGACATAGCGGCCAGTTGCCGCATTTTTGCCGTAATCAGGCCGTGATTTGACCTTGTACGTCTTTGAATATTAGCAGCATATTATGGCAAAATGCGATGGTTTGTAGCTAAGATGCCAATTAGAGGAGAGAGCAGGAATGGCCAATAGACTAGCCCTAGTGGATGATGATCAAAATATCCTAGCTTCTGTTTCGCTGGCACTCGAAGCTGAAGGCTATGAGGTGGATACCTATTTTGATAGCGAACAAGCCTTGATAGGTCTTATTCAGCGCCCCCCCGCACTCGCTATTCTGGATATTAAAATGCCGCGTATGGATGGCACAGAATTGCTGAGCAAGCTGCGTCAAAAATCAAGTCTGCCAGTAATATTCCTCACCAGTAAAGATGATGAACTTGATGAAGCTTTAGGCCTTGGTATGGGGGCAGATGATTATATCACCAAGCCCTTCTCGCAACGTTTATTGCTGGCCAGAATTAAAGCTGTTTTAAGGCGAATTGGTCATGAGACATCATCTGGCCCAAAGGCAGATACAATTTCGCATGGCGATCTTGTACTAGACCCAGAACGCCACCTGTGTAGCTGGAAAGAGGTGGAGGTAAAGCTTACAGTTACTGAGTTTTTGTTGCTGCAAGCGCTGGCGTTGCGCCCCGGTCATGTTAAAAGCCGCGATCAGCTGATGGATGCAGCTTATGGCGATTCTGTTTTCCTAGAGGACAGAACCATTGATAGCCATATCAAGCGTATCCGCCGAAAGTTTCGTGCCCATGATAATCGGTTTGACAGAATTGAGACCCTCTATGGAATTGGCTATAAATATAAGGGCGATGCCTAATTATAGCTTTTTTAATTTAGCAGGATAAGGAAAAGGAGGGCGATATTCGTGAGCGACAAAAAGCGCTTTTGGCCCTCTTTTATCAGTCCGCTTTCCGCACGCATTCTGGCCATTATGCTGCTGCCTCTAGCGCTGTTTTTCATTGGGTTATTTTCCATTGACCAATATCGTTCAGTCTTAGTGCGTGCCGAATTTGATGCGCTAGAGCGTCAGGGCATGACACTCGCGCGGTCGCTTGCCCTTGCGGAGGCGGATAGAACTGAAAGAAAGGTAGCCACAAGAGAGTTGTCGCCGCAAACCATGCGTCACCTGCTGCCGCTTGTGGGGTATGGCTCGCAACTTCGTGCCCGTGTTTTTCAGCCTCAAGGCCAGCTGATGGCAGATACATTCCGGCGCGGCGACCGCTTTCCCATGACCCGTATTAGGCGGCGTGAGCCAGTGGATTTCTCCAGTCGCTTTCGTCTAGAAACGGTTGGCGCCTTTAACAATCTGGCTGACCTAATCTCTAATCGTCCGCCTGTTCCAGTGATGAATTTGCGTGGCTTGCGTCATGCGGATGGTTTGTATGATGTGCGTGCGGCTTTATCTGGGGATATTACGCGCAATATGTGGCGCAATCCGCGCGGCCAGCTGGTGCTATCTGTCAGTCTGCCTATCCAGAATTTGCGGGTGGTACGCGGCGCCCTTCTAATGACCAGTACGGGCGGCAATATTGAGCGGGAAATCGCGAATGTGCAATGGGCGTTTGTGCAGCTCTTTATGGGTATTTTGACCGTGACCATTTTGCTAGGTCTGTATTTAGCGCGTTCCATTACAAGGCCCATTGTATTTTTGGCAGCCTCTGCGGATCGCTTGCGGCAAACAGGGGATATTCAAACCCCGTTGCGCGGCCTGCCTGAACGCAAGGATGAAATAGGCCAGCTTTCACAAGCCTTGAGCGATATGACAGCTGAATTGCAACGCCGTATTCAGGCGACGGCTAAATTTGCTGCGGATGTTTCGCATGAAATCAAAAATCCGCTGACCTCTTTGCGTTCTGCTGCAGAAACCGTGGCGCGTATTGATAACCCTGAACAGCAGCGTAAATTAATGGATGTTATTTTAACAGATGTTAACCGACTTGATCGGCTTATCACCGATATCAGCCAAGCTAGCCGTGTGGATGCCGAGCTTACTGGTCAGACCCCAGAACCAGAGGATATCACGGCTTTGCTGGAAAGCTGGGCAGAAGTATCGCGGGCCCGATTTGGCCAGCAAAGGCTGAGCTATCAGCCCTATAAAAAACCGCTGATGGTGCGGATGTATAATACGCGCATCATTCAGATACTGGATAATCTTCTGGCAAATGCGATGACCTTTCATAGCGGCGACGCGCCTATACTTCTTAGCGTCAAACGGATACGCGGGCAGGTTCAAATCAGCCTTGCAGATAAGGGGCCCGGTTTGCCGCCGGGTAAAGAAGAGCGTATTTTTGATCGGTTTTATACAGAACGCCCATCCTCTGAAGGGTTTGGCAAGCATTCTGGTCTTGGCCTGTCTATCGCGCGGCAAATTGCGATAGCCCATGGCGGCCAGTTAAAAGGGGCGAGCGATAAATCAGGCGGGGCGGTTTTCACCCTTACACTTCCGCTAGCGAATTAACCATGAAGTTGCTATTCTATTAGTCATGAGCGATAGCACCACCGAAAATCAATTAATGCCTGAAACGCCTGCCCGCGCCAATAATGGGGGCATTAATAATACTGGCCGTCTGGTGATCGTAATAGGCCAGTCAGGTTCTGGCCATTCTACCGCCCTTGATTGCCTAGAGGATGCAGGGTTCAGCGCGATAGATAATCTGCCGCTTGCCTTAATCGATCAACTGGTCGCGTTATCGGTTGAAACCGAAAAGCAACATATTGCAGTTTGCGCAGATTTACGCACCTCTGGCTTTGATGCTAAGGCGATTGAGCGGCTGGTAGAAAATTTACGAAGCCGACTTGCGGACCAGTGTCAGCTAGTCCTTATCACGGCCCAGCCGCAGGAAATTTTGCGCCGATATCAGGCAACACGTCGCCGCCACCCCTTGCAGAAAAGCGCATCTAGCCTTGAAGCTGCAATAGAAACAGACCAGATTTCTGTAGATGCCCTTCGCCATCTGGCCGATTTGCATATTGACAGCACGGATACAACACCAACTGAATTTCGATCTGCTTTATTAGGCCGTCTAGGGCTTGCGCAGGAAAGTCAGGCACAGCTTAACATCCTCAGTTTTTCCTATCGCCGCGGCCTGCCTTCTGCAGCAGATTTTATTTTTGATATGCGTTTTTTGGCTAATCCACATTGGCAAAAAGAGCTGCGCGCACAAACCGGGCAGGACAGTGCGGTGAAAGATTTTGTGCATGCAGATGAGGCGTTTCAGCCTTTCATGGATGGGGTTATTGCCCTAGTCTTAGCCAGCTTACCGCGCTTGCGCAGCGATGGGCGCGGGCAGATAACGCTGGCATTTGGGTGTACAGGCGGGCGGCATCGCTCGGTTGCCAGTGCAAACTGGTTCGCTAATTGGGCAGCCACACAGAAAATGGCGGCGCAGCTTTACCACCGCGATCTATAAGTTTTTTGCATTATTCCAGCCTATTTGCTAAGCAAGGGGCAGGAAATTTATGGAGCGCCCATTTTGTGCCACGCCAAGGAGCTATTTTATGTCTAATGATTATGTAATTGCCGATATCAGTCTTGCTGATTGGGGGCGCAAAGAAATCGCCATTGCTGAAAATGAAATGCCGGGTCTGATGGCACTGCGTGAGGAAAATGCAGGGGCAAAACCGCTGGCAGGTGCTCGTATCGCGGGCTGTTTGCACATGACTATTCAAACAGCCGTTCTTATTGAAACGCTTGCGGATCTAGGTGCGGATATTCGCTGGTCTTCTTGTAATATCTTTTCAACTCAGGATCAGGCTGCTGCGGCCATTGCGGCGCGGGGCATTCCGGTATTCGCTGTGAAGGGCGAGACACTGGCGGATTACTGGGAATATGTTGATCGTATTTTTGATTGGTCAGATGATGCGCCTGCTAATCTCATCCTTGATGATGGCGGTGATGCCACCATGTATATTTTGCTAGGTGCGCGTATCGAAGATGGCGAGACGGTACTGGAAAATCCGGCCACAGAAGAGGAAGAATTCCTAAAGGCGCAGCTCCTGAAGCGGCATGCGGCTAGCCCGGGCTGGTTTACCCGGCAGAAAGACGCCATCATCGGCGTATCAGAAGAGACGACTACGGGCGTTCTGCGCTTGTATCAAATGGCAGAAAAGGGCCAGCTTCCTTTCCCGGCCATAAATGTGAATGATTCTGTTACCAAGTCAAAATTTGATAATCTTTACGGGTGCCGGGAATCGCTGGTAGATGGCATTCGCCGCGCTACTGATGTGATGCTGGCAGGCAAAGTGGCTGTGGTCGCTGGCTATGGCGATGTTGGCAAAGGCTCTGCTGCTTCGCTTCGTCAGGGGGGTGCGCGTGTTATGGTAACCGAAATCGATCCGATTTGTGCCCTTCAAGCAGCGATGGAAGGCTATGAAGTTGTCACTATGGATGAGGCCGCAAGCAAGGCAGATATCTTTGTTACCGCCACGGGCAATAAGGATGTCATCACGCTTGATCATATGCGCGATATGAAGGAGCGGGCTATTGTATGTAATATCGGGCATTTCGATAATGAAATTCAGGTGGCGTCGCTGAACAATATGGCTTGGACAGAAGTTAAGCCGCAGGTGGATGAGGTTGAATTTCCAGATGGCAAGCGGATTATTTTGCTCGCAAAGGGACGTCTTGTAAATCTGGGGTGTGCGACAGGTCATCCCTCTTTTGTGATGTCAGCTTCCTTTACTAATCAGGTGCTGGCGCAGATAGAGTTGTGGCAGCGCAGTGGCGAATATGCGCAACGCGTATATACCTTGCCGCGTCATTTGGATGAAAAGGTAGCTGCCTTGCATCTGGAAAAGGTGGGCGCCCAGCTAACCAAATTGCGCGAAGATCAAGCAGATTATATCGGCGTTGAACAGCAAGGCCCGTTCAAGTCTGAACAATATCGCTATTAAAGCTATTATTGCGGGTTGCGGGGGCGTGAGGAAAGACAGCTATGGCAGAAGCTGACCAGCATCTTACCCGCCCTCAGCCAATCCCTAATCTGGAAGCGATGCAGAATATAGGCCGCCGCCTAGCTACAAGGCTGGATGCAGGGGATATATTATGCCTGCATGGACCGCTAGGTGCGGGGAAATCAGCCCTTTCCCGCGCTATTATCTCCGGCCTTTGCCGCGATATAGATGACATCCCCAGCCCAACTTTCACCCTTGTTCAGCCCTATTTGGCAAAGGCTGGGTTTGAGGTGTGGCATCTTGACCTCTATCGCTTGGAGCGCGAAGAAGAGGTGTTGGCGCTCGGCATTGAAGAGGCTTTTTTTGAAGCTTGCTGTCTGATTGAATGGCCAGAACGCATCACGACATTACTGCCTGATAGTGCCATGCATCTATATTTGGGGTTTGGCGAGAAAGAAGAAAGCCGGATTTTAAATTTATCTGCACCAGATGCGCCTATTCATAATAATGCCCAAAATGACGCCCAGAAAAAGCTTGCTTCTTGGCTTGCCGATATCTTCTGAGCCTCTTCGCCCTTAATAGGGCTTCCGGCGAATAGGAGAACGGTTTATAGTTCTGCCTATGACCAGCATATCCCCCTCTCTACCTCATCTTACAAGCGGCTATTACACCATTCCAGCCGGCAGGCCTTTTGCACGCTGTTTGGCTAGCGGGATTATGCAGGCATTTGGGCGCGGCGATAGCCTTTCTTCTGTGCACATTTTATTGCCCTCACGTCGTGCTGTGCAATCTATGCAAGCTGCCTTTACTGAGGTTGCAAATGGGGCGCCCTTATTGCTGCCAAAAATGTCCCCTATTGGCGATATTGAAGAAGATGGAAGGGATATTTTATCTTTGTCTTTGGGGGGCAATTATAGCCGGGCTACAGATACAGATATCACCCTGCCTGCGAGCATATCCAGCATCGAAAAGCAGCTTATTTTAACCCAATTGATAGAGCGTATGCCGCTTGCGGGGCAGGCTGTGTCTGCTGCACAAGCCATACGCCTTGCCCAGTCGTTAAGTCATCTTTTGGATCAGGTTTATCAGGCAGGAACACCGCCAGAAGAACTGCCTGAGATTCTATCAAAGCAGGTGCCAGATGATCTTGCGCATCACTGGCAGGATATCTTAACCTTTTTGAATATTATCATCCAGAACTGGCCGGATATCTTGCGCGATAAGGGCCTGCTTGATCCGGTTATCCGAAAAATGAAACTTGCTGACCAGCAAATGCAAAGCTGGAGGACAGCGCCGCCAGACCATCCAATAATTCTAGCAGGCTCGACAGGCTCTTTGCCGAAAACCCTTCAGATGATGGCAGCGGTGGCCAGCTTGCCCAAAGGGCTAGTGGTGTTTCCAGGGCTGGAAAACCGCCCTTTTTCGGAGACAGAACAGAGCGCTATTGCCGAGGATACAGGCCATCCCTTTCACCAGCTTTTCAAGACGCTTTCGCAATTGGATATTGCCCCAGAAGCGGTGCGTGACTGGCCTGTTGAGGCGTGCGAAACGCCGCTCACATCAGAAGATCAGCGGGCATCTGAAAATCGCAGGCAATTTTTAATGCAAGTTTTCAAGCCTGCCCCGCTTACGCGGGATTGGCGGCGCATCCGTGAGGCCTTTCCGAATATGGGTAAATCGGCGATAGAAGGGCTGTCTCTGATAAAGGCGGACGATATCGGGCAGGAAGCCGATATTATTGCAAATGTTATGCGCAAGACCCTAGAGGAAAAGGGGAGGACAGCGATGCTGGTAACCCCAGACCGGAAGCTGGCGCGTCAGGTAAGAGCCGCGTTGCTGAAATGGAATTTAGATATTGAGGATAGTGCTGGCACGGATTTAATTGACAGCCATGTTGGCTCATTCCTTGCCCTGATATCAGAATGGTTTGCCACAAGGGGAGGTGCACAATCGCTGCTGGCTTTGCTGCGGCATCCCCTTAGCTCGGCTGGGCTTTCTTATGCGCGTTACACATCATTAGTACGCGCTTTGGAAATGGCAGCGTTGCGCGGCTATCTTGCAGACAGCTCAATAGAAGGAATAAGGGCGCAGCTAAAAGCGCAAAAAGATAGCGAGGATTTATGCGCCTTTTATGAGCAGCATATCTTAACAGCTCTAGCGCCGCTGATAGATTTGTTTGATGTGGTAAGCCCATCTTTAGCGATGCTGGCAGACGCGCATGGACGCGCAGCCGAGTTGCTGGCGCAAAGTGATATCGAAAATGAAGGGCTACTGAAATTATGGGAAACGCCAGATGGCAAACACGCAGCCGCCTTGCTTGCAGAGCTTGCAGATACAGGCGGGCATAATGCGATAAGGCATTCAGAATATGCCGCTATTTTCCGCGCGTTATGTTCCGGGATTGTGGTTCGTAAAACATGGCGTAGTCATCCGCGCCTTGCTATTCTAGGTACAGTCGAAGCGCGTATGCAAAACGCTGATCTCATCATTTTAGGCGGGGTGAATGAGGGGGTTTGGCCGCCGCGCCAGCAGGCAGATCCATGGACAAATGAGAAGATAAGAGAAGCACTTGGCCTGCCAGATAGGCGCTGGCGCTCTGGGCTATCCGCACATGATTTTTTCATGTTGGCAACCCACCCTGAAGTGATGATTACCCGCTCTGTGCGGGCTGATGATGCGCCTACTACCCCTAGCCGTTGGATTGAGAGAATGCAGGCGGTTTTGGCGGCCGCCGCCTTGGAAGAAGGTCTTGTAACGCAGGCAGATGCCGATGTTATCGCGGCAATTTCTGCGCACCAGTCCTTGGGTGTAAAAGCTATGGAGATGCCGCGCCCTTGTCCTGCTTTGTCGCTGCGGCCTGAGCGATATTCAGCTACTGATTTTGATTTGCTTATCTCTGATCCCTATCAGATTTATGCGCGAAAGGTGCTGCGCTTGAACAAGCTGGAGGAAATAGATAAACGGCCCGATAACGCGCTGAAAGGTAATCTTATTCACGGTGTCCTTGCAAGCTTCCTTGCCGCCCACCCATCAGGGGAGTTGCCAGAAAATGCACCTGACCTGCTCTATCAGCTAGCTGAGAGGCGCTTTGCACCCTATCTTGCGCATCCGCCTGTCCGTCTGTTCTGGCAAACCAAATTTAGGGAAATTGCCAACTGGTTTTGCGAAAGGGAACAAGAAAGGCGGGGCGAGGACAAACAGACCCTTGTTGAAGAGGCGGCGCGTATCATCATAAAAACAGCTGCAGGTGAGGTGGCGATAACCGCGCGTGCCGATAGGATAGATAATTTGGCGGATGGCCGCGCTGCCATCATTGATTATAAAACAGGCTCTGTGCCGAGCAAGAAAGAGGTGGAGCAGGGGCGTGCTACCCAATTATTGGTGGAAGCTGCCTTGCTAGGGGCAGGGGCGTTTCCTATTAGCCCAGCTACTGATGCAGAAATAAAAGCGCCTTCATTGGGCATACAGCTATTTTACTGGCAGCTAGCAGGCCATCATGGCCGTATTGCGGATATTGTGGAGGTCACGCCTCAAGGCTTGAACGTAGCGAAGGTGCTAGTTCAATTACAGGAATTGGTGAAGCATTTTAGCCGTGCAGAGACACCGTTTTTGCCAGAGCCAGATGCCGCCTCGCGGCCAAA
Organism: Alphaproteobacteria bacterium; assembly: GCA_022425485.1. Classification (GTDB taxonomy): domain Bacteria; phylum Pseudomonadota; class Alphaproteobacteria; order Puniceispirillales; family Puniceispirillaceae; genus JADHLI01. Next base: position 13,512 of record JAKMFL010000079.1, read on the forward strand.
ATTCTCAGACTACCGGCATTTAGCACGGGTACGCGAATGGCGCCCTCAGGAGGTCAAGGATGACTGACCATCTGGTAAATATTGAAGCCGCCAAACACGCAACTGCCCTGCAACGTGAGGCGGCGCGTCCTGACCATTCTGTATTTGTTTCTGCAAACGCTGGAACGGGTAAGACACAGGTTCTGACCATGCGGGTGTTGCGGTTGCTATTATCTGGTGCGCCTGCGGATACGATTTTATGCCTAACTTATACCAAGGCGGCTGCTGCGGAAATGCGCCACCGGCTAAATAAAGAGCTGTCGAGCTGGGCCATTTGTGATGAGAGCGCGCTGTTGGATAGGCTGGGTAATTTGGGCATAGCTAGACCTAGCCAGACACAAATTGATACGGCCCGCAGCTTATTTGCGCATATCCTTGATCATGAAGATGGCCCGCTTATTGAAACGGTGCATTCTTTTTGCCAGTCGGTATTGATGCGCTTTCCTATTGAGGCTGGCATTGCCCCGCAATTTGATCTGATTGCCGAGCATGATCGCAATATGCTGCTAGTTGAGTGTTTTTACGCCCTGTTAAACGAAGCCAGTGCAAGCCCCACTAGCGCTTCTGCAAAGGCATTTATGCGCCTTGCCGTGCAAAGTGATGATGAACAAATTTTAAAACGCCTGAAAGGGTTTTTATCGAATAGATCACATGCCCATAAAATGGCCTTTGAGATGGATGCGCGGGCTGAATTTGAGGCAAACTTGCTAGATGAGGCAGGCTTTTTCCGCCCGCAAGATGTGCCAGCCCTAACCAATGAAGTGATGGCCGAAATGCAAGCAGCGCCATTAGCAGAGATTGCAGATATGCTCAGCGATGGCGGGGTTACGCAGCAAAGAAGAGCCGAAAAAATTCGTCGCTGGTTAGCGCTGGAAAATCACAGCCGCCTTCGTGAATTAAACTTGCTCGCCAATGCTTTTTTAACCCAGCAAGGCCAGGCGTTAAAAAAGGTGAGTGATAAGAGTATAGATTCTAAACATCCCACTTGTGAGGCCTTGCAAGAACCGATAATGGCGCGGATGGTGCAGTATCAATCTGCTACCGCGAACGCCTTATGTTTTGAGCTAACGATGGCGTTGACCGATGCTGGCAGCGCCCTTTATCGCCGTTTCCAACAGGAAAAAAGCGCTAGAGGCATGCTAGATTATGATGATTTGATCCTATTTACGACCCAGTTGCTGAAACAGGAAGAAAAAATGGCATGGGTGCGTTGGAAACTTGACCGCGGCATTAATCATTTGCTCGTTGATGAAGCGCAGGATACCAGCCCAGATCAATGGAAGCTTATCCGCTATATCAGCGCACCGTTCTTTGATGATGTTAGCGAAGCGCAAAAAGATGGGCAATCAGATGAGGTGCGTACCTTGTTTGCAGTAGGTGATTACAAGCAGTCTATTTATAGCTTTCAAGGGGCACGCCCACAGGTCTTTAGGGCTAGCCGATTTGATTTCAAGAACCGCTTGGATGAGGCTAAAAAACCTTTCTCTGAGATTGATTTCACCCTATCCTTTCGGTCAAGCGGCGCGGTTTTAGGCTTTGTAAACACGCTTATTGAGCGCGGTATCCATGCCGGCCTTGGGGAGCAAAACCCTAAACCGCATGCTATTTATCACAACCAGCTAGCGGGTTTGGTGGAGGTGTGGCCCATCATAGAAACAGCCCCTGCAGACCCGCCCCCCTATCTTGATTTGCCGGCGTTTTCAGCAGGGGATGATGGCCCCTTGCAACAGGCAAAGCGTGTCGCCGCCCATATCAAATCGCTGCTGGATGGGGCTGAGCAAGCACATTTTGGCAAACCGATAGCCCCGCAAGATATTCTGATCCTATTGCGCAAGAGAGATAGTTTTTTTGCGCTTCTTCGGGCGGCATTGGAGGGGGAGAATATTCCTGTAGCAGGTGCAGACAGGATGGCGTTAAAGAACCAGATTGAAATTTTGGATTTGCTCGCCCTAGCCGATGCTTGTTTGCTGCCAGAGGATGATTTGCAATTAGCTTGTCTGTTAAAATCCCCGCTTATCGGTCTAGATGAAAACGCGCTGATGACGCTGGCTGCTGGCCGCGGGGATAAAAGCCTGTTTGATCAATTGATGGCACATGATGGCGCTGTAAATATGTTTGGCGACGCGGTAGCAAAATTTCTGAAATGGCGTCAGCTTAGTCAGCAATTGCCCGTCTTTGAATTTTTCAGCGTGGTGTTATCGCAAGGAGGCAGAAAGGCCTTTCATTGCCGGCTTGGTCACGCGGTGGATGAAAGCTTGGATGCTTTCTTGCAACGCGCCCGCGATCATGGCCAAACTGGTCAGCCCGGCCTGTCTCATTTCTTATATGCGTTCCGGCAAGGCAATAGCGAGGTTAAGCGCGATATGGATAGTGCGGGGGCAGGCGTGGTTCGGGTGATGACAATTCATGGTGCAAAAGGTCTGGAAGCTCCCATTGTCTATTTGCCAGATATGCTGAACGCGCGCATGCCATCTGACAGCCTTGTCTCTACCGAAGAAGCGGTTTACTGGCCAGCAGGCAAGCCAGAAAATGAGTATATGGCAGAGCTAAAAATTGAGGCAAAGGAAATGCGCGATCAAGAAGCAGATAGGCTTTTATATGTTGCCCTGACCAGAGCGCGCCAAGCTTTATTTATATCAGGCTGGAGTCAGAAAATTAGCCGCGTTGAAAAAGATAGCTGGTATGAAAGCGCATCTGCGACAATCCAATGCTGTGAAGGTGCGTATGCGTTAGAAGATGGCACTTGGCGGCTGGTATCTGGCCAGCCTGACGCAAGCAGCAAAGCAAGACCGCAGGCAGCAAGCCTTGCGCCGCCCCTGCCAAGCTGGTTGGAAAAAGTGCCAGATGATGAGCCTATTCCGGCACGTCCCCTAACCCCGTCCGATACAGGCCCGCGTGATGCAACCATACCTTTTGGTACCGCTAGCCGAAAAGCCGCCATGTTGCGCGGTAGTTTTGTGCATCGCTTGTTTGAGATTCTGCCTGACTTGCCAGCTTCCAGCCGGTGGGCGGCGGCTAGCCGAATAGCGGCGATAATGGGTATGAAAGAAGCAGGCTTTGATAAGCCCGCCGCCTTTACCACAGAGGAGATTAAAGCTTTATTTGAGGCGGTTGAACAGGTGATGAGCTTGCCAGAACTCGCATCATTATTTAGCCGCAACGCGCTTGCAGAAGCAGATATATCTGGGCTGGTAGGCGGACAGGCCGTGCAAGGGCAGATTGACCGAATGGTTGTCTTGGAAGATAAGGTAATCATCGCTGATTTCAAAACAGGTTTGCCCCCCAAAGAGCTAGACAATCTGGAACAAATTCCGCCAGCTTATCTTCGTCAGATGGCCTTATATGGAGCGCTCGTTAGCCAAATCTATCCAGATCGTGAGGTGGAATGCCTGCTTATCTGGACACAAATTATGAAAGTATCGTCCGTGCCAGCGCAGAGGCGCCAAGAGATGCTGGAACAGCTGGCAGCCGTGCCAGACGGCACCTAATCTTTTCATGGCCAGAAGCCACCTAATCTCTTCCAGTGCCTGTTTATTTTATGAATCATTTTTTAGCATTTTTTGATAAGCGACGCTAAATTGAAAGGCTTGGCTTGATCTGGCCTTGGCGAATGCCTATGTTGAGGGGGTAGGCCGTGCATTAAAATATCGCCAAAATGAGAAATTTAAGGGAGGCAAGCCAATGCCAACAGTCACCACAACAGACGCGGATTTCGAAAATGACGTATTGCAGGCAGAAAAGCCTGTATTGGTTGATTTTTGGGCAGAATGGTGCGGCCCTTGTAAAGCGATTGGCCCTGCGCTTGAAGAGATTGCCGATAGCATGGATGGCGCGTTAACGATTGCCAAGCTGAATATTGATGAAAATCCGGCAACACCTCAATCCTATAATGTGCGCGGGATCCCAACCCTGCTTATCTTTAAAGGCGGGCAGGTTGTTGCAGAAAAAATCGGGGCGATGCCTAAATCTGCGTTGGAACAATGGATCAGTGATAGCGTCTAACGCCCATCTTCAAAGATAATTTACGCTAAATTTTGCAAAGGCTTATGGATAGGCCGTGAGGGCTGACTAGTCTGGTAGCGTCTGGTTTTCTTCTAGCACTTGTCCTGCCAGATATAATGAGCCGCAAATGATTACAGGCGTGTTTGGCAGCGCTGTTTGTTTTATTCTCGCTAATGCTTCTGCAAGGCAGGTGGCTGGCTCGGCAGGGATGTTTGCGCTCATGGCCGCTGCTGCCAATTCCTGTGCGGATAGGGCGGCTAGCTGTCCAGATATTTCTAGCGTATGAATAGTGCTTGCCACGGGTTTTATTTGCGTAAAAAACGCTTCTGGTGGGCGTGTGTTTAGCGCGCCGAAAATCACAATCCATTTTTGCTGGCTTAGGCTTTTAAGGGTGGTAACCAAAGCCGCCGCGCCATGCGCATTATGCGCCCCATCCAGCCATAAGGGATGGCCAGAGCCTAGCACATTTTTTAGCTTTCCAGTTTGTAATTCTTGAATGCGGCCCGGCCATTTAGCCTGACTTATCCCGTTAAAGGCGGCAGGGGTAAAGGCATCAGGGGTTGCCATTTTCATGGCCGCCAAGGCGAGGCTGGCATTTTGAACTTGATGCACGCCTTGCAAGGACGGGGCAGGCATTTCTATCTGCTCTCCCTGCCAGATAAAGTCAAAGCGGCCATCATCCCGAATATGGGCCCTGAAATCTATGCCTTCTTCGAATATTTCACTGCCTAGCTTTTTGGCTTCGCTGACCAGCCCTTGACGTGCTTCTGGGCTTTGCTGTGCCCAGATAGTAGGTTTGCTTGAACGCATTATGCCAGCTTTTTGAGCCGCGATTTGGGATATATCCGTGCCGAGGAAATGTTCGTGGTCACGGGCAATCGGCGTTAATACAGATACAGCTGTATCCTCGATGATGTTGGTTGAATCAAATTTTCCGCCTAAGCCTGTTTCAAGAATCAATATATCCGCAGGATGACGGGCAAAAGCAAGGAAAGCAGCAATCGTAGTGCTTTCGAAAAAGGTTATGGGCGCCCCATCATTTACAGCATCAACTTCGCTTAATATCGCAATGAGTTCTAGCTCGGAGATGAGGTTGCCTGCAAGTCGGATGCGCTCGTTAAAACGACAGAGGTGGGGCGAGTTATACACATGCGCACGCAGCCCAGCCGCTTTATATAGGCTGGCTAGAAACGCGCTGACCGACCCCTTGCCATTGGTTCCGGCAATGTGAATTACGGGGGGAAGATGTCGGTGCGGGCTGCCACATTTTACGGATAAAGCAAGGGTGCGCTCTAGCCCTAAATCAATGAGTTTGGGGTGTAGCTTTGTCAGCCTATCAAGCGCGGCCTTCAATTCGGTTTGAGATGCGGTCATTTCTATTCGCGCAAAATCAGGCGGCGCGGGCTTCCATTAGCATAGACAGAATAGCATCAATTTGCTGTTTTTGCTCTGTCCTAGCTACCACCATGTCCACCATGCCATGCTCTTGCAGATATTCAGCAGTCTGGAAATCATCTGGTAGCTTCTCGCGCACGGTCTCTTCAATGACGCGGCGCCCTGCAAAGCCAATAATCGCCCCCGGTTCTGCTAGCTGGATATCGCCTAACATCGCAAAAGAGGCCGTAACCCCGCCTGTCGTTGGGTGGGTTAGGAGCACGATATAAGGAAGCTTAGCCTCCCGCACTTTTTCTACCGCCAGAATAGAGCGCGGTAATTGCATTAGGGATAAAATGCCTTCTTGCATTCGCGCCCCGCCCGAAGAAGGAACAACGATAAGAGCGGCGTTCTCTGCAACAGCTGTATCGGCTGCCAGCAACAAGCCATCCCCAACTGTTCGGCCCATAGACCCGCCCATAAAACGGAAATCAAAGGCAGCAATCACTACTGGCTTGCCCCCTATACTACCTTTGGCGACAGCGATTGCGTCTTGGGTGCCGGTTTTAGTTCGCGTTGCTTTTAGCCGCTCAGGATAACGCTTGCTATCCTTGAATTTAAGCGGGTCATCACTGCGAACACTCACCTCCAGCGTCTCATAGCTATCTGCATCATAGAGCAGTTTAAAACGCTCTTCAGGGGCAAGCGGCGTGTGATGGCCGCAAGTAGAACAGCAATTAAAAGCTTCCTGATAGTCCTTATGAAACAGCATTTGGCTGCATGAGGGACATTTGATCCACAGATTTTCTGGCACATCCGAGGATTGCACCAGCGCCTTAATCTTCGGCAAAACAGAATTTGTAATCCAGTTCATCTATCCCTACCGCCTTTCGGATACGCGTTATTTGCGCTGCATCGCAGCAGACAGGCTGGCACAGAAACGACCAACATCTGCTATCAGCTTTTTATCATCACCAGAGCCTACCGCATCTTCTATTTTTTGTACAAGAGCAGAGCCAACCACAACCCCATCAGCGATGGTGGCAACCTCATTCGCTTGCTCGGCAGAACGGATACCAAAACCAGCTACAGCCGGCAGGTCTGTTTCTTCGCGCAGGCGCGTGAAAGCTGAACGGATGCTGTCTGTTGCCGCGCTCTTGGTGCCCGTAATACCCGCAATGGCAACATAATAAACAAAGCCGCCAGCTTTTTCGATTACGACAGGCAAACGATCGCCAAGGGTAGTTGGCGTCACCAGCCGAATAAAGCTAAGACCTGCCTCACGCGCCGCATCACATAATTCCACATCTTCTTCTGGCGGCAAATCGACAATGATAAGCCCATCTACACCTGCCTCTTTGGCGGCGCGGATAAAGGCGTCCTGACCATAGATATAAATTGGGTTGAAATACCCCATCAGAATAAGCGGCGTATCAGGGTGGCGCTGGCGAAAACCAGCTGCCATATCAAGGGTTTTTTGCAAGGTCATACCAGCTTTGATAGCGCGTATGCTGGCGGCTTGAATAGCTGGGCCATCTGCCATCGGGTCAGAAAAGGGCATCCCAAGCTCGATAAAATCAGCGCCATTTTCAACCAAGCTATCAAGCAAGGCAGCAGAAGTTTGCGCATCCGGATCGCCTGCGGTAACAAATACGCCGAGCACTGCCCGGTTTTTGGATGCTGCGGCCTCAAAACATTGTGCAATTCTGGTCGTCATGAATAAACTCCCTCTCGCCTAAAGCAAGCCGCGTTCGTCAAGAAGGGGCAGCACTGCTTCAAGGTCTTTATCCCCGCGTCCACACATATTCAGTACGACAATTTTATCTGCTGCCATCTTTGGCAAAAATGTCGAGGCAAAGGCTAGCGCATGGGATGGCTCAAGGGCAGGGATAATCCCTTCAAGGCGAGAGCAAAGCTGGAACATCCTTAACGCTTCTTCATCTGTAGCGCTGACATAATTTACCCGCCCAATATCATGCAGCCATGAATGCTCAGGGCCAATACCCGGATAATCTAGGCCTGCTGAAATGGAATGCGCGTCTTTAATTTGGCCTTCTGGCGTCTGCAATAAATAGGTGCGGTTGCCGTGCAAGACGCCGGGGCTACCGCCGGTCAGGCTGGCCGCATGCTGATCGGTATCCAGCCCGTGTCCGGCCGCCTCAACGCCGTAAATCTCAATTTCTTCATCATCCAAAAATGGGTGAAACAGCCCCATAGCATTAGAGCCGCCGCCGATACAGGCGATAAGTGCATCTGGCAGGCGCCCCTCTGCTTCGGTTATCTGCTCACGGGTTTCTATGCCAATCACAGACTGGAAATCACGTACCATCTCTGGATAGGGATGTGGGCCTGCGACCGTACCAATAATATAGAAATGTGTATCTGGATTTGCGACCCAATAGCGCAAGGCTTCATTCATCGCGTCTTTCAAGGTTGAGGTGCCAGAGGTTACCGCATGTACCTTTGCCCCTAACAGCCGCATCCGGTCTACATTTGGCTTTTGCCTGCGCACATCTTCTGCGCCCATAAAGACCTCACACTCAAGATTGAACAGGGCGCAAGCAGTGGCCGTGGCTACGCCATGCTGACCAGCGCCTGTCTCAGCAATGATTTTGGTCTTGCCCATGCGCTTTGCTAACAAGGCTTGACCCAATACATTGTTAATCTTATGCGCGCCAGTATGGTTTAGCTCATCCCGCTTGAAATAGAGCTTGGCGCCGCCGAAATGCGCTGTCATCCGTTCCGCAAAATATAGCGGGGATGGCCGGCCAATATAATGTTTTTGATAATATAATAGCTCAGATAAAAAACTCTGATCTTTACGCGCCGCGTGATAGGATTTTTCTACATCCAAAACCAGTGGCATCAGCGTTTCGGCAACAAACCTGCCGCCATGAATACCAAAACGACCATTGTCATCTGGCAAGTTACGATATGAATTAGAAGCCTTTTCACGCATAGCTGAACATTCCTTATGGTCTTTTTATGAGCGCAATTTAAGCCGGTTATGAGGGGGAGTTTACCTGAGTTTTGCTGCATGTACAAAGGCTGAGATGGCAGATTTTGACTTTTCGCCGCGGTTTTTTTCCACACCGGAGGAAATATCCACAGCGTGCGCGCCTGAGATAGCAATCGCCTCTTTCACATTTTGCGCATTTAGCCCGCCTGCGAGCATCCACGGCGTATCATTTCTAAAGCCAGCTAGATAAGACCAATCAAAAGATGAGCCCGTACCGCCTGGCAAGCCATCACTATCTGGGCTAGGCTGGGCATCAAACAAAATCCGATCTGCAAGCTCGGCCACCTCGCTAGCTTGGGCGATATCATCCGCACTAGAAACGCTGATAACCGGCATTACCGGCAGGCGAAAACGCTGTTTAATCTCGGCAATGCGCACCGGCTTTTCATGCCCATGAAGTTGCAACATATCTGGGCGTGCATGGTTAATTATCGCTTCAAGATAGGCATCATCCGCGTCAACCACCAATGCCACACGCTCTGGGCGTGATGCGGGGTCCAGCGCTTTATCCGCTTGCATGGCTAGCTCGGCAGCTGCCGGCAATTCTAGATGGCGCGGTGACTTCGCAAAAAACACCATACCTATCCAATCCACGCCTATCTCAGCGCAATGGCGATAAATCTCAAAGGTAGATATGCCGCAGATTTTTACCGCTGAACCAGATGCTTTCATTCGTCTTTATCCTGTGCTTAAAAATGTGCGCCTGAACGCGTAGCTAGTGCATGCATTTTAATATGTGCAAAACCTTAAAAAATGCACCCCGTGCTTATACGCAAATTTAGCGCACACCTCAATTCTTGCCGATATCTTGCGCCTGATCTTAAGTCTGATCTTACGTCTGGTCTTACGCCTGATCTGGCCGCTCAAGCATTAGCGCATCATCTGATTTCTTTTCGGCCTCTTCAAGGCTTGCATGAAGCTTAGCGAGCTGGCGATCACGCGCCCATAAACGGGTGCGTAGGCTGAGCAGTTTTGTCCAGATAAAGAGCCCGCCTACCAGCATACCGCTTGCAAACGCCCCTAGAATAAAAACCCAGATTTCTGCGGTGATTTGCGTATCAGATGGCCAGAGGTGAACAGAGGCCGGTGTATTGTTAACCACCACAAAAGCGGCTATGAGCCCGCAAGAAAGCAGGATAATGCCAGAATAAACCAAACGGGTAAGTAGGCGCATGGGATGGCGATCCTATAGGGCGATAGAATAGCTATCTTTTTTTAAAAAAACAAAGACGGCTTTCTGTTTTTACTTATTTAGACGCTCGCGCATACCCTTACCCATTTTGAAAAAAGGGATGGTTTTTGCGTCAACACTTACCGCCTCACCAGTGCGCGGATTGCGTCCAACACGGGCTTTACGTTCTCTTAAAGAAAAAGCACCAAACCCGCGCAACTCTACCCTGTCACCATTTTCCAGCGCTTCAGTGATGGTATCGAAAACAGTGTTAACCAGCTGTTCAAGATCCCGGTGATATAAGGAAGGATTTAGTTCGGCCAAACGCGCAATCAGCTCTGATTTTGTCATTTTTATCGCCTTTTTGAAAGCAGAACAAGTTCCCTGATCATGCCGATTTCTCTACCTAGCGTCAAGGATTATAGCGAAAATCCCAATTCTTGGGCAAAAAACAAAAAAACACCCGCCATCAGTAAAGATAGCAGGTGTCGTTTTTATCAAAAGAGCGGGGCTGGTTACGCCCCGCCTCACGCTGTTTAGCTTATGTTTTGGCTTAGTCTGAAGAATCTTCTTTTTTCGCCAGTGCCGCACCAAGGATATCGCCAAGGCTTGCACCACTATCTGAAGAACCAAAATTCTCCATCGCGCTTTTCTCTTCTTCAATTTCACGCGCCTTAACAGACAAGGTCAGCCCGCGAGTCTTTTTGTCAAACTGGGTGACAATCGCATCAACCTTCTCATCAACAGCAAAGCGTTCTGTGCGTTGCTCAGAGCGTTCACGCGATAAATCTGCGCGGCGGATAAAGCCGGTTAGGTTCTCGCCAACCAAAACATCAAGACCGTTTTCATTGACCCCTGTAATGGTACAGGTAACCAAAGAGCCTTTGCGGTATTTGTCAATTTCACCCGCATATGGGTCATCAGATAACTGCTTGATGCCAAGCGAAATACGCTCTTTTCCCATATCGATCTCAAGTATTTTAGCAGAGACCTTATCGCCTTTGTTGAACCCTTCAAGCGCAGCTTCGCCAGTGCTTTCCCAAGAGATGTCAGACAAATGAACCAAACCATCAATATCTTCGGTTAGACCAACAAAGATACCAAATTCGGTAATATTGCGAATCTCGCCTTCAATGACGGTGCCTACTTGATGGGTAGTTTCAAAATCTTCCCAAGGGTTTGCTGTGCACTGCTTCAGGCCTAGCGAAATGCGGCGCTTAACCATATCCACATCCAGAACCATCACTTCGATTTGCTGGCTGGTAGATACTATCTTGCCCGGGTGAACATTTTTCTTTGTCCAGCTCATCTCAGAGACATGCACCAGACCTTCAACGCCTTCATCTAGCTCAACAAAAGCGCCATAGTCGGTGATATTGGTTACGCGGCCGCTAAGCTTGGCACCAATGACGAATTTCTCGGCAGCATCTGACCATGGGTCTGACTGCAACTGCTTCATGCCAAGTGAAATACGCTGGGTTTCAGAATTAAAGCGAATAACCTGTACATCTACAGTTTGGCCAACTTGCAGCGCTTCAGATGGATGATTAATACGCTTCCATGCAATATCGGTTACATGCAATAGGCCGTCTACGCCGCCAAGATCAACAAAGGCGCCATAATCGGTGATGTTCTTAACAACGCCCTGCAAAACCTGACCTTCTTGGAGATTGGAAACCAGTTCACTGCGGGCTTCGGCGCGAGATTCTTCGAGAACCGCACGGCGTGATACCACAATATTGCCGCGGCGACGGTCAATTTTCAAAATCTGGAAAGGCTGCGGTGTACCCATTAATGGGCCTACATCATGGATAGGCCGGATATCAACCTGACTACCTGGTAGGAAGGCGGTAGCCCCGGATAGATCAACGGTAAACCCGCCTTTTACGCGGCCAAAGATAACGCCGGTAACCCGCTCTTGCGCTTCAAACGCATTTTCAAGCAGAATCCACGCTTCTTCGCGGCGTGCTTTCTCGCGGCTGAGCATCGCTGCGCCATCGCGGTCTTCCATACGCTCAACATACACCTCAACCGTATCACCGAGCTGAATTTCAGCATCCTGACCGGGGGCGGCAAATTCTTTCTTAGGAACACGTCCTTCAGATTTCAAACCGACATCAATAGTAACATGGTCATCTGAGACGCCAACAACGATGCCTTTTACAACGCTGCCTTCGATAGAGGTATCTTCTGCAAAGCTTTCTGCAAGAAGATCAGCAAAATTTTCGGACATAACGTCCGCTGTTTGGTTTTGTGACAAGAATGTTCTCCGTAAATACGCCGAAAGTCAGATGCCTTTATTTTTAGTATCTGAATTTAGCCCCGTGCTGGTTCGGGGTTTAGCCTTCCTCTGAAAGAGAGATAAAAAATATCTCTTGAAGTCTGTCCCGCTAAAATCTTAGCGGAAAATGTAGCGGCGCAACTATGCTGTCCAGCATTAAAAGTTAATGTAAAAAAACAAGCTGAAATTGGTTCAGAGGCCGTTAGCAGCTTGCGGTTCGCGCATTCCATCTAGATGATCCAAACAGAGTGCAAGAACTTCTTCGGCATTCTTGTCCGAAGAGTCAATAAAAAACGCATCACTCGCAGCAATTAGCGGCGCAACTGTGCGATTTTTATCACGGCAATCCCGTTTAATGATATCTGAGAGCACTTCAGAGAAATCGATATCTTCGCCGCGCGCTTTTAATTCCAAATGTCGGCGGGTGGCGCGGATATCCGCAGCGGCATCAATAAAAAATTTAGCATCTGCATCTGGCAGCACAACAGAGCCAATATCCCGCCCATCCAAAACGGCCCCTTTGCTATGCGGAGGTCGCTGGGCAAAGTCACGCTGTTTTTCTAGCAAACTGGCGCGTATTTGCGGTATCGCCGCCACCTTTGAGGCCAATTCTCCTATTTCTGAGCTGCGCAATTCGGGCCCAAAATTTTGAGATAGATCAAGGCTTTCTACCAATAATTTTAGCGTATCATCGCTGGCCGTCTCTAAATCCATATCTGCCTGCTTTACGGCAAGCCCAACTGCCCGATATAAAAGTCCAGTATCGAGATGGTCTAGGCCAAGGCGCATCGCAAGGGTTCGCCCAAGCGTGCCTTTCCCGGAAGCAGCTGTTCCATCAATGGCAATGATCATTAAAAACTCTCTTCTGTATCAAAAACCTGTGCCAGCATCCCTGGCTGGCGTTAACCTTAACTTAGTATAGGGTAAAATTTATTAACTGTGTTTCACGGCTATGTGAGGCTAATTTTCCAGTTCGCCTCCGGCTTCCAGTTGCGCCCCGCTCTTATTCATAATCGCCGCAAAATCTGGAAAGCTTGTTGAAATGGTCGCAACGTCTAGCATAGTTACGGGGTTCTGTGCAACCATCCCTAAGACTAAAAATGACATGGCAATCCGGTGGTCATGTTGCGACGCTATTCTCGCTCCCCCTTTGATAGGGCTACCCCCAATAACGGTCATGCTGTCATTTGTCTCAGAAACCTCTACGCCGCAAGCCTTGAGCCCCTCGGCCATGACCGAAATACGATCTGTTTCCTTTACCCGTAATTCAGCCACCCCCGGCATATAGGTTTTGCCCTGTGCACGGGATGCGGCAACCGACAGAATAGGATATTCATCTATCATAGAGGCAGCACGCTCTGCGGGCACCTCAATGCCAGATAACTGGCTTGATCTTACGATAATATCGCCTACATCTTCGCCGCCTTCTATCCGTTTATTTTCAATCACAATATTCCCGCCCATTTCCTGCAGGGTAGTGATAAGTCCGGTGCGCTGCGGGTTCAAACTAATGCCGGGTAGGGTAATATGGCTCTCATCTGTGATAAGGGCCGCGATGATCGCAAATGCCGCAGAGGAGGGATCGCGCGGCACAAAAATATCTTTCGCATGCAGATCAACTTCCCCTTCAAGGGTGATTCGGTGGCGGCCATCCTCTAGCATCTCGCGGGTCAGCTCAACCCCAAAATGAGACAACATCGCCTCACTATGATCGCGCGATAAATGCGGCTCGGTCACAATGGTTTTGCCTCTGGCATTAAGGGCGGCAAACAAAATAGCTGATTTTATCTGTGCAGAAGCAACAGGCATTTCATAGGTAAGCGGCAAGGAAGGCTGTGCGCCGGTAATGGTAACGGGCAGATAACCCTTCTCATCACCCTCAGGCGTATAGGCAATTTGGGCGCCCATCATGGCTAGCGGGTCAGTGATGCGCCTCATTGGCCGCTTGCTGAGCGAGGCATCCCCTGTAAATGTAGCCGAAATTGGCTGGCCTGCCACGGCGCCCATTAAGAGCCTAACACCTGTGCCAGCATTCCCTAAATCTAGCGGGGCTTCCGGCGGGATAAAGCCGCCTGTGCCGACACCATCAATCGTTATAATGCCCGCATCAGAGGTTATGTTTACGCCTAGTGCGCGCACCGCCTCTAGCGTAGACAAGACATCTGCGCCCATCAACAAGCCAGCGACCTTTGTCTGGCCAATGGCCATGCCGCCCAAAATAAGTGCGCGATGCGATATAGATTTATCGCCGGGGATCAGCATCTCGCCAGATAGGCCAGAGATGGGGGAGGATGTCAGAGTTTCAATGTGCGTATTCATATCCAAAGGTTGGGCCAGAACGCCCATTCAAGTTAGAAAAACATCATATTTTTTAGGTTTGCTGTCTTACACCGTCTTTTCTTATTTCGCAAACCGCCAAGGGGGAATTTTTTAAAAATTACCTATCAGGGTCATCCTTTATCCTCCAAATTGGTAAATAATTTACCATATTCGAACAAAACTGCCTCAGCTTGCTTGATAATTTTAGTTTTGCCTTTAAAAATCTTTTGACAGAGTGCAAGATTTGCGTTTAATCGCTCGCAGGCAATTTTTTTCAAGGAAAAAGAATATGGCAAAAGCTGAATTGGGTCATAAGCAAAGATGCGGATCATGTGGCATTAAATTCTATGATATGAATAAAACACCCATTATTTGTCCATCCTGTCAGTCAGAATTCGATCCAGAAAGCCTGTTGAAAAGCAGACGCGGACGCTCTCCAGCCAAAGCAGAACAGAAAGCTGTTGTAGCTGGAGCAGAAGCCTCAGAAGAGGAAGAAATTATCACCGAAGTTGATGATGATAAGTTCGAAGAAGATGATGATGTACTGCCAACCGAAGATGAGCCACTGATCGCGATAGCCTCTGATGATGACGAAGATGAAGCTGAAGCTGAAGGCGGTGCAGAGCTTATTGATGTGCTAGATGATGAAGAGCCGCTTGGCACAGGTGATGATTTAGATGATGAGGATGATGATACCTAAAAGGGGGGAGCGCCCACCTCATCACGCCTTGCTTTTCGCTTGCATCTAATGGCGGGCCTGTGTAGAAGAGCAACGCATCCTGTTTGGTATTGGGGGCCATAGCTCAGCTGGGAGAGCGCTACAATGGCATTGTAGAGGTCGTCGGTTCGATCCCGTCTGGCTCCACCAAACATCTCATAAAATGATTATATAGAAAAGCGGTCCCCAAGATAGACTTGGCGCACGCCTGCATGGCCAACCACTTCTGACGGGGTGCCTTCCATCATTACCGACCCATCATGGATGATATAGGCACGGTCAACAATATCCAGCATTTCACGCACATTATGGTCGGTGATTAAGACCCCTAGGCCATGCCCCTTCAGCTGCGAGATTAAATCACGGATATCTGCAACCGCGATTGGGTCGATACCTGCCAAAGGCTCATCAAGCAGTAAAAAGGCTGGGCGGGCGGCTAATGCTCTGGCTATTTCTAGGCGACGACGCTCCCCGCCAGATAGATTTACCGCCGGCGTATTGCGCAAATGACCAATGCCAAATTCAGCCATCAGCTCTTCTAGCATGGCATCCCGCATATCGAGCTTCTTTTCGGTGATTTCTAGAACGGACAGGATATTTTTCTCAACTGTCAGCCCACGAAAAATACTTGATTCTTGCGGCAGATACCCAACGCCCATGCGCGCCCGCTGAAATAAAGGCGTGTCTGTGACATCCATACCATCCATGAAGATGGCGCCCTCATCGCACGGTATAAGCCCAGAAAGCATATAAAAAGTTGTCGTTTTTCCGGCACCGTTTGGCCCTAATAGACCCACAGCTTCGCCGCGCCTCACCCCAATAGAAATATTGCGCACCACACGTTTTTGGCCGAAATATTTGCCGATACCACGTGCCTGTAATCCGCGATTCTCGCTCACCAGCTTTAGCTGCTCTGAATTGGGTGTTTGTGTGTTGTCCATTTTACGCGGCATGCTGCCTTATAGGTTATTTCTTTTTATTATCTGCCTATTTGAAAATAGACGCCATTAAAGGCAGCGAGATAGCTATAGCTTAACCTATTGTTTTGTTCCTGTAAAACGTCCCGATACCCGTCCACCTGAATGGCTAGACAGCATTTTGCTGATCCCCGTTTCAAAATCAATTTCTGCCTTATCTCCAGATAGCTGATTGCCGCCATCAATAATGGTTACATTGCCTGTCAAAGTAGCCTTATCGTCAAGCCGGTCATAGTCCATTTTATCCGCAGATGCCCGCGCACCAGAAGCTTGCGTAACGGTGATATTGCCGCGTGCTTCAATACGTTCAATATTATCTTCAGCATTCAGATATAGCTGAACATCATCGCCTGTTAAATGCCGGCCATCGGTGAGTTTAATCTCTGCTTTCTCGTGCAAATGCACCCGTCCCTTTTCCCGCTGAAAGTGAATATCTTTATGGGCTCTTGCTTTACCATCTGGGCCGTCAATACGGGCATTTGGCCCGTCAAGCTTATAATCATCTGCCTCCATCTGATAGATAAGACGGCTACCAGAACCGGTATGGGCGGCATCGGCAAAACGAACATTTCCGTTCGCATAGATTTGGGTAATGGTGCGTTCTGACGAGGCGGCATCATAAAACGCCTTTAAATCATCTGCGAAAATTTCTTGATCGCCTTGATAGGCATGTGCATTGCCGCGTGCCTCATAAAATCCTTTTTGCTGATTCCATTCAAGGCTGGTATCCGCATTGACAATCATATCCGCAGCCTGTGCCGAAAATATAGCAAAACACCCAATAAAAGCTGTGCATAATAGCCTTTTTGCGAAGCTGGATTTCATAACTTTACCTACCATCATTTCATTCAAACTCTACTCAATTTTGCTTCAGCTCAACACGGGATTTGCCAGTGAATTTGATCACTTCCCCATTATTTGTTGCATGCATACCTTGCGCGGTGAGGAAAATATCAGGCCCCTCTAAAATAACCGGCTTTTCGCTAATCATTTCCCCTTTATCAATGAACGCAACTATTTCCTCACTCATCAAAGTAAGGTCTTGTTTAGCTTGATAAATTTTGGCGTCCCCACTCATATCTAGGCGCCGCTCCGCAGCATAATATAACGCTGAATTTGAGGACAGGTTGGTGTTTCCATCACTCTCAGAAGAGACAAATCCATCTGGCGCATACAGCCTTATCAACCCCTTTTCATTGACAGATTCTACCGCGCGTTCAGCTTTGATAGAGAATTTCACCCCAGTCTCGGTAGTGCCAGAATAGTGGGCGCCAGTCATTTCCAGCGTGCCTGTTGGCTGGGTGCTGACGCTCTCAAGGCTAATCTCTATATTATCATTATTCTGAAAAAAGCTTGTCCAGCCTACAATCACGCCGCCAATAATGATGCTGGTTCCAAGCAGGACAAGGCTAAGAGATATTGGCAAGCCGCCGCGTTTTGGTTTCTGCGAGGCTGTGTCGGCGTCAGGGGCTGCTGTCTGAGGGGTGAAAATATTTGTTTTCGCTGGCGGTGTATCTTGCATAATATGTCTCAGAACTAGTGATGAAAGATATCAAGGGTTTCAAAGCCGGCCATATCTAAATCAGTGCGTGTAGATAAAAACGCAAAGCAAGCATTTGCCATAGCCATTCTATCTAGGCGCGTCAGCATTGCGCCTAGCTTATCCCTTAATTGATGCAGATATAGCACATCGCCAGCTGCATATTTTTGCTGTGCTTGGGTTAATTCATCGGCGCCCCAGTCCGAGGATTGTTGTTGTTTGGATATCTCTAATCCCAGCAATTCGCGGCAAAGCTCTGATAAGCTATGCCTGTCTGTATAGGTGCGGCAGAGCTTGGAAGCTATTTTTGTGCAAAATATAGCCCCATTTACCGGCCCGATATGATGTTTGAGCATGGCCAGATCAAAGCGGGCAAAATGAAAGAGTTTTTCTACCCCCTTATCCGCCAGCAGCGCTTCTAAATTTGGGCATGGCTGCATCTCGGCGGCAATTTGAACAAGATGCGCCTGTCCATCGCCTGAAGATATCTGCACAAGGCATAACCTATCGCGCCTTAGATTTAGTCCCATCGTTTCGGTGTCGATAGCTACGCTTGTACCTAAATCCAGCCCATCTGGCAGGTCATGTTTATAAAGATGTATGCTCATCTGAACTGCATTGCTCCTAGCTCAAACCCCTATATACCCTATTGTGTCGGTTTATAGACGGAAATGATATCCTTTTTTTCAGGCCGCCTGCGCGGTTTTGGCTCCTCAATTTTGTGGCCAATATAAATAAAGCCAGCAAATTTATCTGTTTCTGGATTACCGCCTAGTTCTGTTAGAAGCCTATCATTATGGGCATACCATTCGGTCACCCATTGTGCCCCATAGCCCAGCGCCAGCGCCCCATGCAACAGATTTATGCATAATGCGCCTGCAGATAGATGCATTTCCCATGCCGGAATTTTACTATGCTCCATAGGTGTTGAAATCACCGCTAGCACCGCACCAGTGCGGGTAAAACGATGGCGCTCAAAGGTCAGCATAGCTTCGGTGGCATCTGCGTGTTTAGCCGCAAATTCAGGTGCTAGAATATGCTGGCCAAGATGCGCCCCTGTCTCAGGGGTGATTACCCTGATACGCCATGGCCCCAGCACGCCGTGATCAGGCACACGCAAACCACATTCCAGAATTTCGTCAATATCCCCTGTATCTATCGGCGCCGCATTGAGGTTTTTAATCAGGACAGAGCGCCTGTTCTTTAGGAATTCTGTTATCTCATTCATTGATTTTTCCTATTGGATGCGGCCTGTATCCAGCAAGCGGTACGACAGGGTAAACTATCCCCCTAATAGCAGGAAACTAGCCCAGAATATAGGGGCTTGCTTGACATTTTTGCAGAACAAAGGCAACACTCGGCTATGACCGGAAACCATCCAAAACCTATCTCGCCAGAAGAAGCGGCTGAAACATTGCGTGCCGCTAGTTTGCGCCCCACCCGCCAGCGTATAGCGATTGCGGAACGTTTGCTAGATGGCCGCGCCCGGCATGTCAGCGCGGAACAATTACGCGATGAGCTTGTTGATTATGGTCAGCCTATGGCGCTTGCCACTATTTATAATTGTCTGCACCAGTTTGAAGAAGCTGGGTTGGTGCGTCCCGTCCATCACGCAGGGGATGCGGTGCTTTACGATACAAATTTGTGTGACCACCATCATTTTGTAGATGTGGAAACAGGTGAGCTTATTGATATTGATCCGGGTGAAATCATACTGCCGGAATTGCCAGATCTACCAGATGGGTTTGAAGCAGAAACTATTGAGCTGACGGTACGCTTGCGCCGCAAATCCTAAATCTTTTTTTTACTACTTTAGAATCATTCTAATTTTCTTGACCTTGTTTTTGCACCTCGCTAGGCTTGGCATTAGGTAGAGGGAAGAGCTTTCTGGCCTGCCACTAGTTAAAATTTTACTGGTGTTAATCTTGCCATTTACCAAATAACGTTATCTTTTAAGTTTTTGACCATTCGAATTTGTCTGAGGAGACAGTTATGAACACCCAAAACAAGTGTCCGTTTATGCATACGAACCTTGAAGGCACCACAAATAAAGATTGGTGGCCGAACCAGCTTGATGTGAGTTTGCTGCGTCAACATGATGCGCGCTCCAACCCGATGGATCCAGATTTTGACTACCGCGAGGCGTTCAAAACACTGGATTACACGGCACTGAAAAAAGATTTGAATGGCCTGATGACAGAATCGCAAGAATGGTGGCCAGCAGATTATGGTCATTATGGCGGGTTTTTTATTCGTATGGCGTGGCATGCTGCGGGTACCTATCGCACAACAGACGGCCGTGGTGGTGGCGGGACAGGCGCACAGCGTTTTGCCCCTCTAAATAGCTGGCCAGATAATGGTAATTTGGATAAGGCGCGGCGTCTGCTTTGGCCAATCAAACAAAAATATGGCAACAAGATTAGCTGGGCTGACCTGTTAATCCTAGCCGGTAATGTGGCGATTGAATCTATGGGCGGCAAGACCTTTGGATTTGGTGGCGGACGGCCAGATATCTGGCATCCTGAAGAAGATATCTATTGGGGTAATGAAGGCGAGTGGCTTGATAATAAGCGTTATCGCGGCGAGCGTGAATTAGCCAACCCCCTAGCGGCAGTGCAAATGGGTCTGATTTATGTGAACCCAGAAGGCCCAGATGGTAATCCAGACCCGTTGGCAAGTGCCGTTGATATTCGCGAAACTTTTGCCCGTATGGCGATGAATGATGAAGAGACGGTTGCGTTAGTTGCAGGCGGTCATACCTTTGGTAAGGCGCATGGCGCCGGTGATGCCGGTCTTGTTGGTGCTGAGCCAGAGGGCGCACCGATAGAGCAAATGGGACTTGGCTGGATTAGCGCGCATGGCTCAGGTAGCGGCCGTGATACCATCACCAGCGGTATTGAGGGCGCATGGACAAGCAATCCAACAAAATGGGATAATGGCTATTTTGATCTGTTGTTCGGCTATGAGTGGGAGCTAACAAAAAGCCCTGCAGGTGCCCAGCAATGGCACGCAGTTGGCCAGAAGCAAGAAGATATGGCCCCAGATGCGGAAGATGCATCTTTGCGCGTACCAACCATGATGACGACCGCAGATATGGCGATGCGTATGGACCCAGCCTATGAGAAAATCTCGCGCCGCTTCCATGAGAACCCGGATGAGTTTGCCGATGCCTTTGCACGGGCTTGGTATAAGCTAACCCACCGTGATATGGGCCCGCTCATTCGGTATTTAGGGCCAGAAGTGCCGTCAGAAGAGCTGATTTGGCAGGATCCTATCGAAGCGCCTTCTTCTGTGCCCAGTGATAGCGATATCGCTGAGATCAAAGCACAGATTGCCGCCTCTGATCTGACCGTCTCGGAGATGGTCGCAACGGCTTGGGCAAGTGCGGCTAGCTATCGCGGCTCTGATATGCGCGGCGGCGCAAATGGGGCACGTATTCGCCTTGCACCGCAAAAAGATTGGGAAGTTAATCAGCCTGATCAGCTTGCGCGTGTTTTGGACGTGCTAGAAGGCATCCGCACCGCTTCGGGCAAAAATATCAGCATGGCCGATATGATTGTTCTAGCCGGTAATGTTGGTGTTGAGCAGGGTATCAAAGCGGCTGGTTTCAATGTCGATGTACCCTTTACCGCAGGGCGCGGGGATGCCACGCAGGAGCAGACAGATATAGACTCCTTTGCTGTGCTAGAACCACTTGCCGATGGTTTCCGTAACTATCAGCAACAAGCCTTTAGTGTAAGCGCAGAAGAGTTGTTCCTTGATAAGGCACAGCTGATGACCCTAACTGGGCCAGAGATGACCGTGCTGGTTGGCGGCTTGCGCGTGTTGGGCGCGAATTATGGCGGTACCAACCACGGCGTGTTCACTGAAGATGAAGGCAGTTTAAGCAATGATTTCTTTGTCAATTTGCTGGATATGAACATTATCTGGACAGCAGCTGGCAATGATGTCTATGAAGGGCGCGATAGAAAGACAGGCAAGATATTGCGCACGGCAACACGGGTAGATCTGGCCTTCGGGTCAAACTCTATCCTGCGGGCCATTGCCGAGGTATATGCCCAAGACGACAATAAAGAAAAGTTTGTCAAAGACTTCGTGGCAGCTTGGGTTAAGGTGATGGAACTAGACCGTTTCGATATCGCCTAAAAATCCATCTGGCCTAGAAATCCATCTGGGCTAAACATTAGAGGCAGTGCTCTTTCATTTAAGGGCGCTGCCTTTTTTAATGTCACAGCGTGCGATGTTGAAGATAGGGATTGCTAAGCGCAAGACCAGCACCGGTAAGACCCGGCTCCTCTATGGTGATAAGCCAAACGGGCACAGCGGCAATATAGTCCGTGAAAATGCCATATTCTGACAGGCGTGCGGCAAAGGCGCTTTCTTCAAAATAGGGCAATAAGCGCGGGATAATGCCGCCAGATAGATAAACGCCTTGGCGTGCGCCCACCATCATGACCGCATGCAAAACAAAATTGGATAAACAATTCAAGAATAAGTTAACGGCCTTTTTGGCTAGCGGATTATCGCTGGCTTGGCCAGTGATATCAGCTGCCGATAGAGGCTGCCTATCGCCAGCGAAATAGCGGTAAGCACGTTCCAGCCCGCGCCCACTCAACACATCTTCAAAGCTGACCGTTCGGCCTGTTTCACTGGCAATGAATTGCATGAATGCTTGTTCTTCTGCATCGCGCGGTGCAAACGGCACATTCCCCCCTTCTGCCTCTAATGCACGCCATTCAATTTCACTGCTGCCGGATTTGTGAAGGGGGATAAGGGCAGACATACCAAGCCCAGTGCCAGCGCCTAAAATAGTGACAGGTGTTCCGGCAAGAGGGGTGCCTTCGCGGATAGGATGTTTGTCCGCCTCGCTTAAGGCAGGCGGCAATAAGGCCTGTGCGGTGAAATCATTAATGACGGTCAGGCGCTCTAGCTTTAGCGTTTGTTTCAGCTCTGCTTTGGAAAAAGACCAATTATTATTGCTCATAGATACAAAATCTGTTTCTACGGGGCCAGCTACTGCCAATGACAGACGGGTAGGCTGGACATTATTTTTTTTGCAATAAGCCTCTATCGCTATCGCAAGAGAGGGAAAATCACTGGTCTTGAAATAGTTTATCTGGCGCAGGCGGTTGGCGCTATCTTGTGTATCTTGCCAGAGGGCAAAGCGTGCATTGGTGCCGCCAATATCTGCAACTAAATCGACCATAGCTTTTTTTTACTCTCCTGTGCGGGCAGACGCACGTTGCCTTGCAAGCTGTACTTCACGCCGAACAATATAAAAGGCTGAACCGAAAATAATACTCGCCCCTATCCATGTCCAGATATCACTAAATTCAGCAAACATTAGCCAGCCTATTAGTGCCGCAAAAGGCAGGCGCGCATAATCTAGTGCCGCGATAAAGGAGGCATCCGCTAGGGAATAGGCTTTTGCCAGCGCGAAATGGCCAAAAAAGGCAAAGGGGGCAAAGCCTGCCAAAACAAGATAAAGCTCTAAAGGAAAGCTCTGCCAGACCAGCAAGGCAGGTATTAAGGAGGCTGGCGTCATAAAAAGATGGGATAAAAAGACAATCATCAAAGGGCTGTCTTTTGCGGTTAGATGTTTGATAAGCAGCATCGACATGCCCATCATCATAGCCGAGCCAACCGCCAATAAATGCCCGGTGCTTAACTCCACAAAGCCGGGCCGGACGATCACAACCGCCCCAAACAGGCCGATAAGTATAGCCAGCCAGCGGCGCATCCGCACAATCT
The DNA here is from genome assembly GCA_022425485.1 of Alphaproteobacteria bacterium. Lineage (GTDB taxonomy): Bacteria > Pseudomonadota > Alphaproteobacteria > Puniceispirillales > Puniceispirillaceae > JADHLI01. The sequence goes on from JAKMFL010000079.1 coordinate 36,703, forward strand.
CTCCCAGAAAAATAATGGCGCCCATAGTGGTAAAAATAGGGGCAAGGAAGCTCAAAGCCGTCTGGTCGGTAATTGGGATTATCGCAATACTGCTAAACCAGAGCCACATAGCGCAGATGCCTACAAAAGATCGCAGCAGATGCGCCTTTATCTGCGGGGTTTTTTTAAAATTTAGACCGGCCCGCATCGCAAAGGGCAGAATAAGAACCAGCGCAAAAAATAGGCGTATAAAAACCGTCTGTGCAGGGTGCATCCCAGTCTGTGCGGCAAACCGGCCAAGCGCGGCAATCATCGTCAAGCTAAAACAGCAGAAGAACATCCATGTAACAGCTTGAACGGTGCTGGAGGCAAAGAGGGATGCTGGCCTCATGCGCCAGTTTCCCGCAGGCTGGCAATATCAGGGCAGGGGCGCTTCGTCTGTGATGTGCTTGCGAAAAGCTGTTCAATAGCCAGCGCGATATTTAAAATCTTTCTATCGCTTCCGGGCGGGCCTAAAACTTGAAGGCCAAAAGGCAGGCCATTTTTATCTAAACCGCAAGGGATAGCCGCCGCACAGGCTAGCGCCATAGTCGGCCGGTAGGTCAGGCCAAGCCAGCTCATATAGGTGGGCATAGCGATGCCGTCAATTTCCTTTACTGTCCAATTTTCATGGGCAAAGGGCGGCACGGAACAGGCAGGGGCTATAACCGCATCTACACCCTCGAACATAGCCAGCCAAGATTTTGCTATTTTAGATTGCTGGCTATGGGCTAGCGCGATATCTGCGGCAGTATAGGCCAGCCCGCGCTCTACATTGTCGATAACAAACGGGCCTAGCTTGTCTTTGTGTTGCTGCACTTTCTGGCCGTGGGCAGCAATGAAATTTACCCCGCGCAATACCTCAAACGCATTATCGGCGCCGTCAAAATCAGGGTGACCATCCCGCGCATCAAAAGCTTGGTTGCGCAGAGCTTGCGTTTTTTCGGCAAAGAGCTGGCGATATTCGGCGCAGAGCGGCGCGCCATCTAGATCGTCTGAAAGCAGAAGCGTCACGCTAGATAAGTCGGCCGCTTCAAGGGGTAATTCTAAGTCATAATCAACCGCCACAGAGAAAGGATCACGTCTATCTGCGCCAAGCTGGGCACGAAGCAGCAAATCTATGTCGCCTATATTACGTGCCATCGGGCCCAATACCGAAAAAGGAGATAGGCTAACAGGCTTATCTTCAGCCGGAATGGTGCCCGGGCTGGGGCGAAAACCCGCTACGCCGCAAAATCCAGACGGGGTGCGCACAGAGCCGCCATAATCAGAGCCTGTTGCCAATGCCATCATACCGGTTGCCAGCCCTGCTGCTGCCCCGCCAGACGAGCCGCCAGAGGTCTTGCTAATATCAAACGGGTTGCTCGTCGCGCCAAAAAGAAGATTGCGTGTATTCCCGCCAGCCCCAAATTCAGGGGTGTTTGTTTTGCCAATGATAATCGCGCCCTCACGGCGAAGCGCAGCAACAGAAGATTGATCATGTGCCGGGATATTATCTGCAAAAAGTTTGGAGCCAAAACTAGTGCGTAGCCCCTTGGTTATTTCCAGATCTTTCACCCCAACAGGCAAGCCATGTAACAGGCCAAGCTCCTGTCCCTCTAGCACTGCTTTTTCAGCTGCCTTGGCTTCATTGCGGGCCGCCTCAAAATTATCTGTTACCACGGCATTCAAAACTGGATTTAGCGCTTGGATGCGGGTGATGCTTGCTTCGATGAGCGCCACAGGGGACAGCTCCTTTTTCCTGATTAGCGCTGCGAGCTTGGTTGCTGGCAGGTCTAATATCGCATCATTTTTATCCATATTGCCCGCCTCTATTTTTTATATGGCCCCTATTTTTTATGTGGCCCTATTTTCTCTGCTCAACTCTGCGCCTTATCACGAAGGGCTGGCAGACCTACGCCAGTCGCTTCAAACCCGCCATCAGCGGCGAGCACTTGTCCGGTGATATAGCTCGCCCGCTCCGAAGCTAAAAAGAAAATCGCTTCGGCTATTTCACGCTCCTGCCCATAGCGGTTTAGCGGTATCGCGTCATGATAAGCATCAATAATATCTTGGGTATGAACAGCCATTGCTAATTTAGTTCGCACGGGCCCCGGAGCGATGCAATTCACGCGGATGCCGAATTCGCCTAGCTCAACCGCTTGCTGCTGGGTGAGTTGCATCACGCCAGCTTTGGAAGTGCCATAAGCTACCCGCAAGGTCGATGCCCGCAAGCCGGAAATAGAGGCAATATTCACAATCGCGCCGCGGGTTGCCTTCAAGGCTGGAATGGCCGCTTGGGCTACAAGAAAGACACCATCTAAATTGGTGGCCATCACCTTGCGCCACCTCTCAAAATCAGTTTCCTCGATAGGGCCAAAATCAGCGATGCCCGCATTATTTACAAGCGCATCAATTTGGCCAGCCCAGCTAAGGGCATCCGCTATCATGCCTTGCACGGCTTTCGGCTCTGATACATCACAGACGAGCCCTATGCCATTTTCAAATGCCTTCGCGCTCTTTTCTAGCGCTTCTGCATCCCAGTCAACCAGCACAATATTCCAGCTAGCTTCGTGCATTAGATGGGCGGTAGCTAGCCCGATACCTCTGGCTGCACCCGTGATGATAACTGTTTTACGGGCAGATGGTGTTTTAGTCTCCATTGGGGTCTCTTTTCTGCATGCTTTCTGGCTGTTTAATTTTCTGGCTGTTTAATTTTTGGGAGGAATAGAATAAGTCATGGTTGCCTGTGCTAGCGCGTTCTCGCGCCCCTGGTCAGTTTTACTATAGATAAGAACATCCCCAACCACCAAGCTGCGCCCAACTTTTAATAAGCGCGGCAGGGCTATCAGATTGCCAGCCTCAGGTTTGCGCATAAAATTAATAGCCGCGTTGGTGGTTACGGTTAAGGCTTCTGGGCCAATTTTGCGCAGAATAGCTAAATAAAACGATACATCTGCTAAACAGAACATGGAGGGGCCAGAAACCGTACCCCCCGGACGCAGATGTCGTTCTTCTATACGCATTTCTAATACCAGTTCCCCCTCTTCCTCATGGACGAGAAAGTCGCAGGCTACTTGGGGAAAAGCTTGCTGCATGAAGTCAGCTAGTGCTTCTATGGTCATGCTCATATCCCGATCGCCTCTTCTTATTGAAAGATCTGCCCCTTTTTAAATCCTAGATTTTTCGGATAAGGCGAAGCAAGAAAAATTACCGGCCCGTTAAATTCTTTTTCAATACTGGCTAGTCAAGAATTTTTACACTGCTAGAGTTAAAGGACGCTTATGTTTGACATTCATATGTGCATATCACGATAAGGGCTTTGTATCTGAAATGAAATTAACATTGCATCATATAAATTTATCTACCCAGAAGGTAGAAGAGATGGACCAGTTCTATCGCGAGGTTATTGGGCTGGATACGGAAACAAAGGGTCTGCCTGTGCTAGAGAAGAAAAAAGGCTATGCAGGGGATGTTGCTTTTGTCAGTGATGGACATATCCAGATGCATCTAGCGGCCAAGGATATTCATGCAAGCTTTCGCACTGGCCAAATCGTTAATCCGGTCTCAAATGGGCATATTGCTTATCGAACAGATGATCTAAAGGGCTTTATGGCGCATTTAGATAAGCTTGGCGTGCCCTATTCAGATTGGGGCGACAGGGCGGTAGCTGGCTGGCATCAGATTTTCTTTTATGACCCAGATGGTAATGTGATCGAGGTACATCAAATCACTGAACCCAACGAAAACCTGTAATTAGGTAGGGGCGTTTACTATGCAAGACGGGGTGATAAAAAAGGGGGTAAGATTAGGTGTAGATATTGGCGGTACCTTTACAGATGCGGTGCTGGAGGTTGAGGGGGGGCGCTATTCCACCAAAGTGCTGACGACCTATCATGCCCCAGAAGAAGCGATATTGGACGCGATGATGCAAGTCTGCACCAAGGCTGGTATCCAGCCAGAAAATATTGAGCAGATTATTCACGGCACCACCTTAGCGACCAACGCGCTTATCGAGCGACGCGGGGCCAAGACAGCTTTTATCACCACCAAAGGGTTTCGTGATGTTATCGAAATGCGCACAGAAAGCCGGTTCGAGCAGTATGATCTGAATTTGAAGCTTCCTGAGCCGCTTTTGCCCCGAAATCGCCGCTATGTCATTGAGGAGCGGGTTGCTGCCTCAGGCAAAATACTTATTCCGCTAGATTTAAACGCCGTCGAAACCTTGGCAGACGAACTGGCAGAGGCAAAATATGAAAGTATCGCTATCGGCCTGTTACATGCTTATGCAAATGATGGGCATGAGCAAAAAATTGCTGAGATTTTGCGTCAGCGTATGCCATCGGTGCTGCTATCCCTATCAAGCAGTGTATCCCCGCAAATGCGCGAATATGAGCGCTTTAATACCACGATTGCTAATGCCTATATTCAGCCCTTGATGAAAGCCTATCTCGATAGGTTAAAAGGCAGGCTGGAAGATGCTGGCGCGGCTTGTCCAGTATTTTTGATGCATTCTGGCGGCGGGATTATATCGCTGGAAAGCGCAGCGGCCTTTCCGGTGCGGCTGGTCGAATCTGGGCCTGCGGGCGGGGCAATTTTTGCAGCAGAAGTAGCCGCCAGACATCAGCTAGATAAGGTCTTGTCTTTTGATATGGGCGGTACAACAGCAAAAATCTGTCTCATCCAAGGGCAAACACCAAAAACCGCCCGTGTCTTTGAAGTGGCAAGAAGCTATCGCTTTAAAAAAGGTTCTGGCATGCCTATTTCGATACCGGTCATTGATATGGTGGAAATAGGGGCTGGTGGCGGCTCGCTCGCGCATGTTGATAATTTGCGGCAGATTCGTGTGGGGCCGGAAAGTGCGGGCTCAGAGCCGGGCCCTGCCTGTTATGGGCGTGGAGGTTTACGGCCTGCGGTTACGGACGCTGATCTTATAATGGGCAAGCTGGATGCAGATAATTTTGCTGGCGGCACAATACAGCTTGAGCCACAAAAATCCGCTGACGCGCTTAAGGGGCATATTGGGGATATGCTGGATATGGATGCCGCAGAGGCCGCTTGGGGGCTTGCAGAGGTGGTGGATGAGAACATGGCCAATGCGGCGCGGGTTCATGCTATTGAAAATGGCGAAGATTTATCAGATTATGTGATGATAGCCTTTGGCGGTGCCGCCCCGTTACATGCAGCCCGCTTATGTGAGAAGCTAGGGATTTCGCGCTGCCTTGTGCCCAAAGGCGCAGGGGTTGGCTCAGCGATCGGCTTTTTATGTGCGCCTTTCAGCTTTGAAGCGAACCGGTCTGTTTTTATGCCGATGCGCAGCTTTGAGCCGGAAGCCATAAAACAGCTCTTTGCGGATATGCAAGACGAAGCTTCCAAGTTTGTGCGTTCTTGCGATAGCACAGCCCAGATAGACCTCGAATATAAGATATATATGCGCTATGCAGGGCAAGGATGGGAAATTCCTATCCCCTTAGAGGCAAGCGACGCGGCTAACCCTGATGCCAAACGCTTTCTGGCCCGTTTCGAAGAAGATTATAAGCGGTTATTTGGGCGCACTGTTCAAGGCATGGAAGCGGAAATTACGGTCTGGTCGGTTAATGCGTTTACGCCAACCACGCCGCCCAACCGCGCAGAAGCGCCAAAAACGGTAAAGCGCATTGAGACCAGCCAGACCCGCGCTTGTTTTGACCCCGCTTTGGGGCAAGCCGTGGAAGCCCAAATAATAGAGAGGGATGCGCTAGAGATGGGCATGGGCGTTGAAGGGCCTGCGCTGATAATTGAGGATGAGACGACCATTGTTCTGCCGGCCAGCCGTTCCGCTATCGTCGCGTCAGACGGTACCATAGAAATTCGAGCAAAGGGGCGCCCTGCGCAACCTTAAAAAACTGAACAGATTAATGAGATAGGAGAAGGCCGCAATAGAAGCGCCTTAGTAGAAGGGATGAAGATTTCAGAAGTCGCCTATCAGGTTATGTGGAACCGGCTTATTTCTGTGGTGGAAGAGCAGGCACAAGCGCTGGTGCGTACCGCTTTTTCCACTTCTGTGCGCGAGGCAGGGGATCTGTCCGCTGGTGTATATAATGATAAGGGCGAGATGCTGGCACAGGCGGTTACCGGCACGCCGGGCCATGTGAATGCAATGGCAGATGCGGTGCCGCATTTTATCCGCCGGATTGGCCGGCAAAATATGTTTGCAGGCGATGTGTATATTACCAATGACCCTTGGGAGGGTACCGGCCATTTACATGATATAACCATTGTAACCCCCTCCTTTCGCGAAGGTCAGCTGGTTGGTTTTTTTGCCTGCACAGCGCATGTAACCGATATAGGCGGGCGCGGTTTTGGCGCGGATGGCAATTCTGTCTATGAAGAAGGCCTATATCTGCCCGTGATGAAATTTGCGGATAAGGGCGAGGTAGATAGCACGCTGGTAAAGCTGATAAGAGGCAATGTGCGAGAGCCTGATCAGCTTATCGGGGATATTTACGCGCTGGTGACCTGTAATCTGGTGGGGGATCGCCGCTTGCAAGATATGATGGCAGAGTTTGGCCTTAGTGATCTTTCGGGTATTTCGGAATTTATTTTGGAAAACTCACGCCAAGCCACTTTGGAATGTATTAACGCCCTTACCCCGGGCACGGCAGAAGGGGCCATGCGCATAGATGGCTATGAGCAACCTATTGAGCTAAAGGTATCGCTGAGCATTGAAAAAGACCGTATTCTCAGCGATTGGGAAGGCACTTCAGGGGTAGATAAAAAGGGCATTAATGTGCCGCTTGTCTATACCAAAGCCTATGCGTGCTATGCGCTGAAATGTGCAATTGCGCCAGATATACCTAATAATGCTGCCTCTCTAGCGCCATTTGAGATTACCGCGCCCGAAAATTCCATTGTGAACGCGTTGCACCCTGCACCTGTTGCTTTGCGGCATATTATCGGCCATATGGTGCCTGATACGATATTTGACGCCCTTGATAAGCTACTGCCAGACAGGGTGCCAGCAGAAGGGGCGGGATGCTTATGCAATTTCCAGCTGCAGCTGCGTCCACGCCGTGATGAAATCGCGCCGCCTGAAGCCCGTCATGCGGAGGTTCTTATTTTTAATTCAGGGGGATCAGGTGCACGCCCCACAATAGATGGTCTCAATGCTACCGCTTTTCCGTCTGGTGTGATGACCATGCCTGTAGAGGCAACCGAACAGGTGGGCCCGGTAATCATTTGGCGTAAAGAATTGCGCACCGGCTCTGGCGGGGCTGGCCAATATCGTGGCGGGCTAGGTCAATATATGGACGTCGGGGCAGAAGAGGGGCATGAATTTTATCTGCAAGCGATGTTTGACAGGCTGGCGCATCCGGCGCGTGGGCGTCATGGCGGGATGGCTGGTGCGCCAACCCTCATTGCTCAAGATGATGGAACGGCAATGCGCGGCAAGGGCAAGCAGTTTGTAGCCCATGGCCGGGTTGTGCAAATGGGCTTTCCGGGCGGTGCCGGCTATGGGCAGCCAGAGAAGCGGAGCCGCGAGGCCGTGCGGCGCGATTTAGCCTATGGCTATATAACGTCTGAACAGGCAGCAGAAGATTATGGGTTAAGCGAGGCTGAAATAGCTGAAATACTCAGCCTCGCCCGTAGCGGTGCTGATTTTTAACCTTTTTGGCAGGGGTTGGCTAAAGCCTGCCGATTCTAACTGATTTTGTCTGTCGAAGCCTGATTCTTTTGAATCTTTTAAGTAATTTTTAAGAAATAGACCTGTTCAACCATAGAAGTTTTTGTACTTTTTTCTTTCCAATTCTGGCTATGCCAGCTGAAAACAAACACTGCTGCGCCCCCTAAAATGGCGATTAAAACATAAGTTAACAGCCTTTTTGCGCGTGCGCTTAAACCAGAATTAGTGATTTTTTCCATTGCCAGCCAAGCGAGGCCTGCAAGGGCTAAAAACGCAATTCCTCCAACAAGAACAGTATCTTCAAGCATAGCTTCCCTCTCATCCTGATGCGTGAATTTAAACCTTTTACGCGCCCAGATTAGACAAGCTTTAGTAATCTGCCTAGTACATTCCGGCGTATAGGTGTTAATGGTCGATATTTCGTTCCTGTTAAAAAGTTAACAAAAACTTGCCAACAGAAAAAAATAAGGTAATATCGACTGCTAACGGGGAGAGGTCTGTCAGGACGGGTGTTCTGGCAGGGATAAAAAGTAGGACGTTCTAGAACGCGACGTTTTGGGGAGTGTCCTATGTCAATTAAGAAACTTTTTAAGTTCACTGCACCTGCAGCTGTACTTTCAATTATGCCTGCAATTGCTCAGGCTTCTAACTTGGAATCTGACGATTTCGTGGGCATCAGCTTTTGGCTGATCTCAATGGCTCTTGTAGCCGCTACAGCTTTCTTCTTTCTTGAAACTCAGAGAGTTGAAGCAAAGTGGAAGACCTCACTGGTTGTGTCTGGTCTCGTAACACTCGTTGCTGCAGTACACTATTTCTACATGAGAGATGTGTGGGTTGCTACTGGTGATACACCAACAGTCTATCGTTACATTGACTGGTTAATCACAGTGCCATTGCTGATGATCGAATTCTATCTGATTTTGCGTGCGATTACCAACGTTTCAGGTGGTATCTTTTGGCGTTTGACCATCGGTACACTGGTAATGCTAATCGGTGGTTATCTGGGCGAAGCTGGTTACATGAATGTAACACTGGCATTCGTTATCGGCATGGTAGGTTGGGCCTACATTCTGTATGAAATCTTTGCTGGTGAAGCTGGCAAAGTTGCTGCAGAAAAAGCGTCACCTGCTGTGGCATCAGCCTATTCAACAATGCGTTGGATTGTGACCATTGGTTGGGCGATTTACCCATTAGGCTACTTCTTCGGCTACATGGCCGGAGGTGCTGATATGGCTTCGCTTAACATCATCTACAATCTAGCTGACGTTCTGAACAAAATTGCGTTCGGTGTGATCATCTGGAATGTGGCTGTGTCTCAGTCAGAAGCTAAGTAATCTATTAGCAAAGCAGGGCGCCCCAGCGGGCGACCCTGCTTTGCGACTTTTCGCCAAATACTTAATTTATAGATTTAAAAATTATAATAAACTAATTAAGGGTGAGGATGATGCCAGAGAGCTTTAACAGCAATTTCGAGCCTGCCATCGTCAGCAGGGACGTTGCGCCGCCCCTTTCTGATATCTCGCAATCTTTATCAGAGTTCATTATCAGCCGCTTGCCTGATAACAGCCATCCGCTTGGTAAGCCAGCCCATCATCAATTCAAAAAAGCCGGAAAACAGTTGCGCGGGCGTATGGCGCTAACCGCTGCTGATTGTTTTGGTGTGCCGAGCTCTTTATCTATGCGCTGGGCCGCAGCTGTTGAAATTCTGCATAATGCCTCGCTTGTCCATGATGATATTTGTGATGGTGATATGGTACGCCGCGGCATGCCATCTGTATGGGCACAATATGGTAAGGA
>JAKMFL010000011.1 GCA_022425485.1 Alphaproteobacteria bacterium
ACTTCTCCTGGGCACCACTGTACTTTTACAACGCATTGAATTTAAAAAGATTTCTTCATTGCAGAAATTTTTTGACCCCCTGTTTGATAAAAACTGGACTTTCGGGTAAGACCGCTGACATTATAAGTATCGGGCATTATGAGTAGCGGGCATTATTAGGTATTGGGGCCATCACTCGGCACAACCAGCGAATGTTCATCCCGATACGGAAATCTATTATATCCATGACATGCGACAACGAAATCCAGAAAGCTATCCTTATTTAGATGAAGATACCTATCATTAATGCAAGCCAGCTTGGCAAGAGGGCAGACCCAGAACTAGACAAGGCAATTGGGGATGCTGCTTATGCGTGCGGCTTTCTTATCCTGACAGACCTGCCTAATTTCAAACCTTCAAAACTAGCTGACCAAATAACCGCCATTTATTCCCTTCCTGCTGGGGAACAAGACAAATTACAGAAGCAAAATTTCAATGCTGAAAATGAAAACCAATATAGAGGTATGTACCATGCGCAGCTGGTGGATGATGCCATAAGCCGGCCTGCTGGATATGATATCGGCCCAGATATTTGCTACCCCCTTCACCCCCTCCATGACCAAGATATTTTGCGTGAGAAAACGCCTTTACCAGACCCGCATTTATTGCCGGGTTGGCAAGCGGCAACCGCAAATTGGTATCGTCATGTTCAGCAGCTTGGCATTAATTTGCTAAGCGCTTTGGCCCGCGCCAATAATTATCCCGAAGACAGTTTTGCAATAGCCGAGCAGGAGTGCATTTCCACCTTTCGCATTTTGCATTACCCGCAATTCTCAAAGGATAAAGCCGCTACTGACGCGATTGCGACGATTGCGCATCAGGGCGAGCACTATCTTCAAACGATCGGCACGCATGTGGATAGCGGCCTTATCACCATTTTGTATCAGTGTAACGAGCCGGGCTTACAAGCGCTAAGCCCAGCAGATGAATGGGTGGATGTTCCGGTCATAAAAGATAGCCTTGTCATTAATTTTGGCGGCCTGATTGAGCGAATGACAGGCGGTCAGATTAAAGCCACGCGCCACCGCGTCATATCACAAGGCAGACAAAGATTCTCTCTTCCTTTCTTTTTTGAGCCAGAAGCGGAGCGGATGATTTCCGCTATGCCGGGGGTGCCGCCTTTCAAACCCTTTTATTATGGGGATTATCTATGGACAAAGGCAACTCAATTCCCGCCTAATATTGGCTTGGGGCCGCTTCGGGGAAATCGCGGCATCTTTATCGATCCTATTTCAGGATGACGCAGATGCGCAGAGTTTTTATCTAAAGACCAAACAGGCCATCAAAAAAGCACAAGCTAGAACCGGAAAAATGCTCATGACGCGCACCTCTATTTTTGACTGGACGATTTATCAAAACCTATTTAGCGCACCAGAAATGGAAGCCGTGTTTGATGAGGCAGGCACGATTGCAAGCTGGGTAGAAGTTGAACGTGCGGTAGCCCGCGCACAAGCAAAAATAGGCATAGCGCCAAACGCTTTTGCCAAAGAGATAGATAATAAGCTAAGGGCAGAAAAAATTGACCTGCAAAGGCTGCAAGCGTCAACCAAAAAAATTGGCCGTCCGATTGTTGGCCTCATCGAACAGCTAAAGGAACAAGTAGATAGCGAGGCGCGTGAATGGGTGCATTATGGCATCACCACGTATGATACAATGGATACAGGCCGTTCGCTGCAATTACGGGACGGCCTTATTCTGATCAAAGCGTCTCTTGCACGCTTTCAGGCGCAGCTGATACAGCTAGCAAAAGCCCACCGCAATACGCTGATGATAGGGCGTACAAATAATCTGCATGCCCAGCCTATGACCTTTGGGACGAAGCTTGCGACTTGGATAGAAGAATGCCTGCGCCATCAAGAGCGGCTAGATGCGCTTGAAGCGCGTGCCCTTGTTATTCAGTTTGGCGGCGCGGTTGGCACGCTTGCCTCACTGGGGGATAAAGGGCTGGCCTTTCGTGATGCGGTAGCAGAAGAGCTTGGCCTTCATAGCGTTGCATCGAACTGGCATAATGCGCGAGATGGGATTGTGGAAACGGGGCAGGTGCTTGGTCTTATCTGTGCATCGCTTGCACGCATTGGCCAAGGCGTCAATATGCTAGAAAGCACAGAGATTGGCGAGCTAGCTGAAATGGGGGATATCGGGCGCGGCAAATCCACTACTATGGCGCATAAAAATAACCCTAGAGCCGCAGAATTTACCGAAGCTGTTGCGCGGCTGGGAAGGCACCGCTCTACCGGATTGATAGAAGTTATGGGGCAGGATCATGATCGTTGCGGCGGCACTTGGATTGCGGAATGGGCGCTTGTGCCAGAAGTGTTCTTGCTAACCTCTGGTGCGCTCTCTTGGGCAAATGAGCTGGCAGAACGGCTGCAGGTTAATGAAGGGCGGATGCGGGCCAATATAGATTTAACGAACGGGCTTGCTTTGAGCGAATGTTACACCCACGCGCTGGCAGAACATATTCCAAAAACACAAGCGCGCGCGCTTATAGAGGCAGCGGTGCTGATAGTGCGTGAAACAGGCACATCGCTTCCAGAGACCTTAAAATCCATGCAGGAAGTTACCGATATTCTTTCAGCTAAACAGATACAGGCTCTTAGCTTACCAGAAAACTATGTTGGGGTAGGCCCAGAAATGCTGGATAATGTGCTCGCCCTTGCCAATGAAAAAGGTAAAAGGGAAAGCTAGAGCCAAAAAGGCTAAATGAAAAAGCTAAATGAAAAAGCCAAAAAAATTAGCGCTTATTCTTCTGTTAAATGGCAATGTGTCTCGCCATTTTTGCCTTCATGGCAGCTGGCAGCTGATCGGCTATCAGAATGGCTATGCGCGGTAAAAGGCAAACATAATAACGCGCCAATTATGAGGAAGTTTTTTAGCATTTTTCGCTCCTATCGTGAGACTTCATTTTTGAGATTTCTGGTATTAAGATTTCTGGTATTAATCTCTCTGGTGGCATCCGCGCTTTACTGCAATCCGCCCTGTATTTTCAAAAAATTCGCTAGTTCGGGCACGCCAACGCCTTTGCGCATAGAGCCAAAGATAAAGGGCAGGTCACCTCTATTCGCAGAAGTGTCGGCACGCATTTGCGCCAAATCCACTTCGACATGCTCTGCGAGTTCAATTTTATTGACCACCAGCATATCTGACTTCATCAATGCAGGCCCTTTTTTGCGGGGGATATCAGCGCCCATACATACATCAATGACATAAATAGTTAAATCGACCAGCTCTGGGCTGAAGGTTGCTGCCAGATTATCCCCGCCTGATTCGAGTAGAATCAATTCTAGGTCTGGAAAGCGCTGTTTTAGCCCCTCCATAGCGGCCAGATTTACTGACGCATCTTCGCGAATGGCGGTATGCGGACACCCCCCTGTTTCCACACCGCAAATTCTGTCAGACGACAGGGCTTGTGCGCGTACCAGATAATCTGCATCTTCGCTTGTATAAATATCGTTGGTGATAACCGCCATCGAAACATCATCCGCTAGCGCACGGCACAGGGCTTCTGTCATACTGGTTTTACCTGCCCCTACAGGCCCGCCTATGCCCACCCGCAGGGGGCCATATCTTAGTCTATCTTTGGTCATGTTCTGTAAATCCTTGGGCTGTTATTCTCATGCATCATCGCCATCAAATCCGAGGTGAAAGCAGCGCTTCCTAGCCCATCTTCGGTGGCGGCCAGCACCTTTTTTGTTATGCGCTCAATAACTGGATAGAGCTGAACAAGACAGGCTTGCCCAGCTTGCTGGCCGATAGGTATGGCTCGCACGCCAACCGAAATAAGGTTAGCGGCAAAGGCTTGCAGATAGCTTTGTATAACCAGTGCCAGACTTATCCCCTCTTGGCGGGCAGCTAGACCGACAGCCACCGGGTAAGCCAGCCCGTCTGGCAGCTCAAACCCATAGCTGGCATTCAGGGTGCGCACAAAAGAACGGCCAAGTTCAGTGGTTTCCTGTTCTCGCTCTTTACTAGAAGACAGCGCAAGGCACAGCGTATTTATCGCCGGGCCATCTTCATAGGCGAGCTTGATAAATAGCGCATCGTTCCAGCCGGTTCCATATCTTAAAAGACCATCAATCCACGCTGCCAGACTACCACTATCGGCTGCGTGCCCTTGCTGAATAGCGGTCTCTAACCCATGCGAGTAACTAAAGGCCCCTATGGGAAATGCAGGCGAAAACCAGCTTTGCAAAACCATCATATCTTGGTTTGGTGTGGTCATGATAGAGCCTTAATGGTGATGATGATTATGGGGTTCCTGATCATGCTCAGGGCCATGCTCAGGGTCGTGATGATGGCTATGGGTACGGCCATGACCATAAGCGCCTCCCTCTGGTGTGAAGGGGGCTTGCATGGGCTCAATCTCAGCCCCTAATAGGCGCAGCATCCCCTCTAGCACATGGTCGCGCTGGATCAGCAAATGGCTTGCCTCTATCTGGCAAGGCGTATGACGGTTACCAATATGCCAAGCGATACGCGGCAAATGGCTGTGCGTGACCTTTAATAGCGGCTCAGCTTTTGGCAAAATGGCGATAATTCGTCCATCTTCCAAAACAAATCCATCTGTTGCTGCTAGTGACACTGTCTCTGGCAACTCTACTAAAAATGCCTCGCCTTCATCTGTTATCAGACGTTTGCGGCGTAAAAATCGGCCTTCATAATCTAGCGTGATATGTCCCGCTGCCTCTGATACGGTAATATGATGTTTGATTTCTTGTGCAATTTGCATGAGAATCTCTCCTTTTTGTGCCTCTCTTAGAACAAGAAATAGCGTTGTGCCATCGGCAGTTCTGTTGCGGGCTCACAGGTTAGCAATTCGCCATCTGCCCGCACTTCATAGGTTTCTGGATGCACTTCAATTTGCGGCTGATAATTATTCATTACCATATCCGCTTTGGAGATGGCGCGCGTGCCATGAACGGCTAGCGTCTGTTTGGCCAACCCGAACTCTGAGGCGACATTGCGCTCTTGTGCTGCTGCGCTTACAAAACAGACAGCTGAGCGTTCAACAGACCGGCCAAAGGCTGCAAACATCGGACGTGTATAAACAGGCTGCGGGGTAGGAATAGAGGCGTTAGGGTCGCCCATTTGCGCTACCGCAATACTGCCCCCAAGTAAAACCATCTCTGGCTTCACGCCAAAAAAAGCAGGATGCCACAGCACGAGATCAGCTCGTTTTCCAACTTCAATACTGCCAATATGCTGGGCGATGCCATGACATAGCGCAGGGTTAAGCGTATATTTTGCGATATAGCGCTTTACCCGCATATTATCATTATCGCCCGTCTCATCGGTAAGGCGCCCACGTTGGACCTTCATTTTATGGGCAGTTTGCCATGTGCGGGTGATAACCTCGCCCACCCTGCCCATTGCCTGACTGTCTGAAGCGATTATTGAAAAGGCGCCCATATCATGCAGGATGTCTTCTGCCGCTATCGTCTCTTTACGTATACGGCTTTCGGCAAACGCCACATCTTCTGGAATAGATCTATCCAAATGGTGACAGACCATCAGCATATCCAGATGCTCTTCTAAGGTATTAACCGTATAGGGGCGTGTTGGATTGGTTGATGAAGGAATAACATGGCTTTCACCGCATACCTTAATAATGTCCGGGGCATGTCCGCCGCCAGCCCCTTCGGTATGAAAGGCGTGGATAGTGCGCCCCTTCATCGCGGCAACCGTATTTTCAACAAAACCGCTTTCATTAAGCGTATCGGTATGGATCATCACCTGAATATCCATCGCATCTGCCACGCTCAAGCAATTATCAATAGCAGCTGGAGTGGTACCCCAATCCTCATGTAGTTTTAAGGCACAAGCCCCTGCTTGAATTTGCTCTTCTAGCGCAGCTGGCAGCGCCGCATTTCCCTTGCCTGCAAAAGCAAGGTTCATGGCAAAACTATCTGCTGACTGCAACATCCGTTCGATATGCCATGG
>JAKMFL010000019.1 GCA_022425485.1 Alphaproteobacteria bacterium
TCGCATGGTCATCTCTGATTGGCTTGACCCGTCAGAAAAAGCTTGGATAAACGCCTATCATCAAAAATGTTGGGATCTGCATCAGGATCAGCTGAGCAGCAGCGCCGCGCAATGGCTGGGCCAAGCCACAAAAGCGCTCTAACAAGCGCCGCCAAAGGCCGTGTTGAAAGCCGCCAAAGCGGCGATACCCCTCCCCTCAAAGCTTAAAATGCGCGGCGTAAAATATGCGCCTCACACCCAAACTTGTCAGATATGGCAGATGGCTGTAATATCTGATTTGGGTCATGCAAAGCAAATGACCCGCAACAAAGCGAGGTCATAACATTGGGTAAAAACATTATTGTTCCAGCAATTATCTTCGTATTCTTGGTGGGGTTACTGGGCTATTCGATGATCTTTAAGCCCCGCAATGACCGCTTTGATGAAAGCGCCAGACGCGTTTTATCCAAATAAAGATCACGCCTGATTTACGCCCTGCCTTACAGCGCCGAGAGCGGTGCATAAAAAGTTTGCTCTAAGGCACGCATTGGCTGAAAGCAAAGGCAAGTTATGCGCCTTTCTGGGCGCAAACGCTCCGGCCACTTACCCTTCACACCTTGTACAATAAATGCGCGCTACACCGCCTCAACATATCTAAATTCGCGCGTTGCCCCATCGCCCAACGCGGCAAGCGCCTCTTGATAGGCGGGGCTGTTATAGCCGGCTTGCGCCGCTTCAAGGCTTGCCCATTCAACCACCACTGTCCGCGTCATCTGACCGTCTTCTGCCACCGCAACCGGCACGCCGCGCGCCAAAAATACCCCACCGGCGGCTTGCATCGCAGGCCCGGCAAGCTTGGCATAAGCCGCCAATTTCGCGTCATCTGAAATCGCGGTGTAAATAACCACCTGTAAAACCTTTGCCATCTTGAGCATCCTTTTCTAATTGTGCGTTTGACCACAGCTTATCAAATCACGCCCGGCTGAACAGCGCCAATCGTTAGAAAATTACAAAATCCTGGCTACACCGCGCAGGTCAACACGCTGTGATATCTGGCGCTTGGCAATAGACAAATCCAAAAACCGCTCTAGGCTTACCCCTGCTGGCCATAGAAAGGATCATTATGCCCCAAATCACCCGTATCATCGCAGGTATGCGCAGGTTTTTTTATCTTTTTCTGGCTCTCGGTGTAAGCGCGCCGCTGTCTGCGGCCGAACTGGGCATAGACATCACGCAGAAAGGCAGTGGAGCAACCGCGCAAAACGGCATGCAAGTCAGCGTGCATTATGAAGGCCGCCTGAGCGATGGCACCGTGTTTGACGCCTCGCGTCCGCGCGGCCAGGCGTTTCGCTTTGTGCTTGGCGCCGGACAAGTTATCCAAGGGTGGGAGCAGGGTATTTTGGGAATGAAGGAAGGCGAGCGCCGAATATTAACCATTCCGCCACAATTGGGATATGGCGCGCGCGGTGCTGGCGCAAAAATTCCGCCAAACGCTACGTTGCGCTTTGAAGTGGAACTGCTGAAAACAGCTTGGCCGCCAAAATTACAGCAAGCCAGCAATCAAGATATGCAAGAGGCTCAGAAAAACGGTACGCTGATCATCGATATTCGCCGCCCCGAGGAATGGGCGAAAACGGGTATTATCGAAGGGGCCGAATTGATCACAGCATTTACAAAATCGGGTCAGCTTCACCCAGAGTTTCAACAGAAATTCATGTCGGTGATCACCGATCGCGATACCCCGATCATGCTCTATTGCCGCACCGGCAACCGGACCACGAATTTGGGCAAGGCTTTAGTGGATCAATTGGGCTTTGCCAATGTCAGCCATCTGTCAAAAGGCATCACAGGCTGGCAGAAAGCCCAAAAGCCGGTGCAATCTTATAAGGCTTCGCAATAAAACCGGCGAAAATCGGTTTTTTAATTAAAAAAAGCGCGCCGGGTTTACCCGCCGGCGCGCTCTTTTGGGTTTGATGACGTGGTGTTAACCGAGCAATTGCAGCACGTTTTGTTTCGCCGCATTGGCCTGCGCCATCATCGCGATCGAAGCTTGTTCCAAAATTCTGCTTGTGGTCATTCTTGACGTTTCCGCTGCAAAATCAGCATCCTGCAAGCGCCCAAGACTCATTTCTGAATTAGCCGCCACATTTGATAGGTTCGAAATCGACATATCAAATCGATTGCTTAAGGCGCCGAACATCGCGCGATCAGCACTGATATTTTGAAGCGCCAAGTCAATTGAATTAATGGCTTTATGGGAATCTGTTGCAGAGGCAACGCTTAAATTACCACCCAAAACAATATCGAAAGTACCATCAATATTATCCGTAAGGTTCAATCCTGTTATACCTTCTGCTTGTAGCTTGGCTACGATTTGTTGAGCAGCTGCAGCCGGCGAGTCATAGTTAACAAGCTTAGCACTTGGTCCGATATACAAGCCACTTGCTTTCTCAATTACCGCACCTGCTTCAAAATCTGTAGCTGTACTGAAGACGGCAGTGGCCCCAGAAGCTGTTGCCATTGCAGTTGAAGAACCTACAAATGATTGGCCAGCAGTGTAGGTGGTTGATCCATACGTCAAGGAACCTGCTGTAACTAAGTATGACTTTCCGCTTGTTATCGCAACATCTTCACCACTAGTAATATTATTGATACGGCTGTCGGTAGGCGCAGTTTCATCAACATTAGAAACTGCGGTAACCTCTACCAGAGTACTAGCTCCGGTAGCTGTCGAGGTAGCAGCGACAACAAATACACTATCATTCGAAGTAGTGTTATTTTGAGTAGTATTTGCCGCGTCACCACCACCATTCTCACCAATAAAATAAGATCCTGCAGTATAAACATCGGTATTATACGTAACCGAACCTGAACTGACATAATATCTTGTTCCATCGACAATTGCGCTCGTAGCTGCGTTCACAAGAGATACAGAACTCGTTCCAACACCTAAAATTGATTGGCCTGCTGTATATGTTGTTGACCCATAGGTTAGTGAACCCTCTGTAACCAAATAAGTAGATCCAACATCAATGTTCGTAGTAGCTGCATCTGCAACAGATGTTTCAGCTAAGCTCGCATCATAGAAAACGCTTGAGTCGTTCACGACCTTAAACTGTTTACCATCCGCAGCCCCGTTAACATCCGTATCGGTCTTTATTGCCTTAACACGTCCCGTTCCCGTTAAAGATGTTGTGTTCGCCGCAACTGTGATTATCGAGCCAAGGCCATTGGCTCCATCGTTAGAATCTGCGATCGGAGACGTAACCGACGCGCTGATCCCAGAATTTGAGGTCGTAAAATCAGTCGTGCCCATCGACGTGATATAATATTCGCCCGCGCTTACCGCAGATATGCCGTTAACCGCAATCGCACCCGTATCAATAATATTGGTATCTGTAAGCGTTGTTTGGATCGAATGGCCATTAATGGTCATCGTAATTTTATCATCCGCGGCAAAAGCACCGCTTAAAGTTACTTTTCCATCAGTTGGATTTATCGCAACTGCGCCACTGTCGGCTGTGGCAAATGTGGTTGCGATTGTTGGTACCGTTCCAGTGCCCTCGATATCCAAAGCTTCCGAGGTAATGGCGTAAAAATTAACTGTGATGTTATCACCATCATTTGGCGTCGAACCAATCTGAA
>JAKMFL010000026.1 GCA_022425485.1 Alphaproteobacteria bacterium
TCGCAGCAGAAGTATTCGCTGACAGAGCCTATATGCCAGATGGCCAGCTGGTGCCGCGTAGTCGGCCAGATGCAATGATACATGACGCACAAGATAGTTTAGAGCATTGCCTGCGCATGTTTGAAGAAGGCGTTATCATTGATGTGGAAGGCGGCCGTATAGAGGTGGAAGCGGTATCTGTTTGCGTTCATGGTGACGGGCCATCAGCCTTGCAGACGGCTGCTCATATCAAGCAGGGTCTGACAAAAGCTGGGTTTCAGATGTGCAGCTTGCCAGAAATGCTGGCCTAACAGAACAGCTAGCTTTACGCGAGCTTGTTCAGCCAGTTATCCCAGCACAGCTTGGCAATCAACGGGGCGCCAAAACCATAAGCCTGCATAGCCGTTATTAACGTTGGCAGGGCGGCGGCATCAGATAGGCTAGCTGGCAACACCGCACCATCAAAGTCTGAGCCAAACGCGACGTTATCTTCGCCGATGCGGCTAATAAGATAATCAAATTGGCGCAGGATAAGGTCAAGGGAAGTATCGCGGTCACGTGCGCCATCTTCGCGCAAATAAGCGGTTGCAAAACACACGCCGACAAGGCCGCCGCGCTCGGCTATGGCGTCTAGCTGGCGGTCGGTTAGATTGCGCGGGCTTGGGCATAGGCTATGCGCATTGGAATGGCTAGCGATAATTGGTTGGTTAGATATTTTAGCAATATCCCAGAAGCCAGCCTCATTTAAATGAGAGACATCCAACATAATTCCAGCCGCATCACATTCTTTGACCAGCGCCTTGCCATTTGCCGTCAGCCCGCTACCCTGATCTGGGCTGCCCGGATAGGTAAAAGGCACACCTTGGCCAAAGATATTAGGGCGCGACCATAAAGGCCCGATAGAGCGTATGCCGCGCGATGACAGCTGCTCTATTTCTGTTAGATCCGCGCCAATGGCTTCTGCTCCTTCGATATGCAGGACAGCGGCTATCGCACCTTCTTTTTCAGCCTTTATAATATCGCTTTTGTTCCGGCAAATGCGGAAACTATGCCCATGCGCATCGTTCAGATAGTCAGCGATAGCCAGCATATCGAGGGTGTATTGAAAGGCTTCTGGCTGGCTCAGGTTTCTGGTGCCTTCTATTTTTTTGTTGGCCGGCCTATTATTTGCAGGCACAAATATGGCGAACAGTCCGCCTGCTAGACCCCCATTTTGTGCCTTATGATGGGTAATAGAAAGGGGGTTACTAGGCTCGCTACTCAAGAAAAGTTGGCCTTTTTGCTCGCCACGTGTCCATAGCTGATAGAACATATCATTATGGCCATCAAAGACTTTTTGTCTTTCTGTTGCGGCGGCGCCTTCCTCTCGGCTGTGTCTATCAGACAGGCTCATTTCTGGTCGCTCAATAGTTTGGCAGAAAGCGCGGGTGTTTGCGTTTTTGCAAGCCGTTCTTCGGGCAATTCATCGGCATAAAACAGCAAATCATGCTTTAGGCCAAACAGGTAGGGATACCATTCCAGCGCAAGGGGCGATTTCCATTCCCAGAGTAGAGTTTCAATCGCTGCCAATAAAGACGATATGTCGCTAGGCTTAGCAGAAATGCCCCTTCGCCCCGATATATATTGGCCAGAAAAAACAGGTAAATCAAAGAAAGGTAGGAGTATTTCTATGGCATCTGGAACACCCGCATCCCGCAGGATCTGTTTTTGCGGCTGTCCGCACATCAGCGATAGTAGCAGGGCGTCTGTTTGCGGCATTCCAGTGCCATTTAGCAAAATGGGATCTTGCGGCCGCCGCCCCTGATAGGGGCCAAGGAAAAGACGGCGCGGGCAGTAATCATTGCAATAAAGATTATCCCAGATGATTAAAGGGTTTTGCAGCTGATTGCCGATACATCCCGCACGCCCTTGTATATTCACCGTTTCCGCTACAATCGTCTCACCACATAGCAAAATATTGATGCGCGGGTCTAAATGCTGGTTTAGAGCGTGCGCATACGTATCATGCGCCCCGCTGATTTCATCTGAATATAGCCGCGGGACAAGCATCACAGGAGCACGCAAATACGCTGCTAGCGATGAGGCTAGCTGGGCATGGCATACCCCTTCGTCTA
This sequence comes from Alphaproteobacteria bacterium, assembly GCA_022425485.1. Taxonomy (GTDB): domain Bacteria; phylum Pseudomonadota; class Alphaproteobacteria; order Puniceispirillales; family Puniceispirillaceae; genus JADHLI01. Next base: position 2,094 of record JAKMFL010000026.1, read on the forward strand.
AGCCGGCTGCCTCAAGGTGAGAGAGATCATCAGAGATATCATCAAACATTAACACAATAGCATCAGCACCTGCCTTTATAAGCGCTTCTGCTTTCGCAAACAGAGCCGCTTTATCAGTATCTGGGGCTGCATCTGGGGCTGTATCTGGAATTGGGAAATTAAAATCAAGCCCGGGGGCAATTCCGGCAAGAACGCGAATATCAGCCTGCCTAGCCTCTGCTGTAAACGCGCTAAAATGGGCGATAAAATCCGCATCATAAGGGGTGCGCCATTGCCGCCGATGATAGATATCTTCTTTTGGTGCATAGAGATAGGCATCACAGGGTAGCGCTGATAAATGGGCCAGTAGAAAGCTACGATCCTGCCAGCTTAGCAAACGACCATAATAGCCCTCAATATAGCCGCGATGGATAGCAGGCTTTATGGCAGCTGTGGGGGTGTTTTTATGTGGCATAGGTTCTGGCATCTATTCCATTCAAAGATAGTGTTCGCAAAGATAGTGTTCGTAAAGATAGAATTAGTATAGATAGCTCTGCTGACATCCCGCCAGCTTTAAAATGTGAAATGCTTTGGTTAGGGCTTAGTTTGGGTTTAGGCCTAGATTTATATTTGAAGTTGAGGGGGCAGAGCCTGTACGCCACAAATCTGCGGGGTCGCTACGCCAGTTGTTTCTGGGAAACTGGAAGGGAGTTTAGCTTGCCATCTGGCGGCGAGAAGCGCCATAAGCTCAGCCTCGGCAAAATCAGGAGAGCAGCCTATTGCCCGTGCGTCGATAAATTTGCAGGCGCGTGGTAGCCCAGCTTTTAGCTGCGCCACCAGCGTATGATTATGCGCCCCGCCCCCTGCGATTAAAACCGCTTTTGGCGGTTTGGCGAGCTGCGCAATACAATGATGGGCCGCGCGCGCGGTGAGTGCCGTAACGGTGGCTATCTGATCAGCGGCTGGCAGGCTGGCAAAATCGGGCTGGCTGAGATAGCTATGAAAATAGGCGCGGTCTAGTGCGCGTGGCCCCACCATTTTGAAAAACGGATCTGCCAGTACGCGCTCAATAAAAGGGATATAAATCTTTGCCGATGCGGCAATTTCGCCGCCCTTATCAAAGGGTTTTTGATAAAAAATTTGGCACAAATCATCTATCAGCGCGTTGCCGGGGCCAATATCATATCCCTCTAGATTATCCTCCATCACAAAGCTGGCGTTTGATACCCCGCCAATATTGATGAACAGAGCGGGCAGTTTTATATCGCTCTTTTCACGGGCGGCTTTTTGCAGAATAAGCTGGTGATAGATAGGCGCTAGGGGGGCCCCTTGTCCGCCTGCTTCCATATCCGCGGCTCTAAAATCATAGATAACCGGAATATTGGCCGCTTTTGCAAGCTGGCCCCCATCACCAAGCTGGATAGTGCGGCCCAGAGCCGGATTATGATAGACAGTCTGGCCATGAAAGCCGATTAAGTCGATTTTTGGGAAATTGGCAGCTTCGCGAAGGCTGGCTACCGCTTGGCAATGGGCATCGGTGATTTTTTGTATCAGTTGAGCGCGGCGATTAGGCTCAGCTAGATAAGAGGCTGCATCTGCGGCGGCCGCTAATATGGCCTCGCGCAGGTTGCTTGGATAGGCAAAAGTAGCGGCATGGTTGGTGCGTTCTATGCGCGTCCCGTCCGAGCGGATAATGGCAGCATCTATGCCATCTGCACTTGTCCCAGACATGAGGCCAATTATAGTCTGCATGGATGTTGGCATAAATCTATTGTGCCTTCTGCTAGGGTTTCAACATTCTATGATATTATGCATTCTATGATAATCTGGCAGAACAGCAATGTTAGAGGAAGCTTTCTTGCAACAAATACAAGGCCGATATTAAGAGCTATAAAGATAGACCAACCTGCAGAAAGATAATGTGTGAATGAACGAGCAGAGTACAGAAGCGCGGCTAATACCGGAAAAATGGCTAGACAAGCTGACAAGTGCAGATGCGCTGGCGGTTATGCTAGAAAATCAGGCAGAAGCTATTCCTGCCCTAAGGGCCGCTTTGCCAGAAATAATAGCCGCAATAGAGGCAGCGCACCTTAGTTTGTCGGCACATATAAATGGGCGATTAATCTATATAGGCGCAGGTACCTCTGCGCGAATAGCGGTACAAGATGGCTCTGAGCTATTGCCAACCTTTGACTGGCCTGCTGCTCGAATAGACTATCTGATAGCGGGCGGGCTAGAGGCGTTGGTGCGCCCAGTTGAAGGCGCAGAAGACGATATTGAGGCGGCAATAGATGGGGTGAAGGCGCTG
>JAKMFL010000058.1 GCA_022425485.1 Alphaproteobacteria bacterium
CATTGAAAATGCATGGTTCTCTGATGGAGCGGGTGGTATGGAATTGAAGCCTTTAACAGAAGGGCGCCCGATTACAAAAGATGATTTTGGTAACCTAATTTATGGCAGAGGTGAAGTTAAGTTTTGGGTAGAATATGATGACGTTTCGTCTAAGAATGATGGTTCTGGGTCAACTTGGGGAGGTGGCACAACAATTTCCGTCGTAACCACACGCGTTAAAACCGTAACAGACCCCACTACTAAAGAAAAAATTACTTACGAAGATCCAACGGTGCATTGGAAAGGGTTAGCTAGTGAAGCTGAATCCTTCGTATTTTCTGATGCAACAATTAATGTCATCAATGTTACACAAACTGATATCACTGGCCAAGTGCACGATGACCTTACAGTGTATGGTACAAACCAAATCGATTTAATTATCGGCGACGATTACGATAACCTAATTTTTGGTGGTGACCATAACGATATTATTTTTGGTGGTGGAGGCAAAGACACTATCTACGGAGAAGGTGGTTCTGATGTGATTATCGGTGGGAACATGGACGACATTCTTTATGGCGATTACGCACATGATGCAACTTATCCTGAAATCGAAACAGATACTCGCGGCAATATCTTAAATCCTGAAGAATTAGATGGCGATGATGTAATTGTTGGCGGTCAGGGCGATGACGAAATAGTTTCTGGTGAAGGCTCTAACGTAGTTGCCTCTGGTGACCTGTCCTCTGTTATCCTCAATACTGAGTTAGACAGCATGCATACATTTATCGACTACGATGAGGATGATCTTCCAGTTTGAAGCAATAATAAAGGTTTCTAGTTCTCATGACTTTTCTGGGTAACGTTAAACAATTTATTGTTGGTTTTGTTTCTGAGGGTCTTTCTCAGATTGTATCTGTAATGAGAGATTTCTTATCTTCATCACCATCCCACCAACAACGACCTTTAACCACATCGGTTTTCTACCTTCGGTTAATGAATGGTACTCTCTAAATCTTATCATTACTTTCCTCCGTCTATGAACATCACAGAGAAATGACCATTTTGTTTATGGTATTTATCAAACATCTTATTAATGGTTTGTTTGTCTGAACTATTAAACACCTCAACAACTTCAAACTTCGTTGAAGGTTTTAATTTTTGAATTACTGATACTAATTGTGTCTTTGATTGAGGTGATTTAGTTTGAGATATCATTACAACCTCAACAACCTATCTTCCCATTCATCATCTGATGTATATGGGATTAGTGGAGGTTCGTATTCATCTGTTATCTCTTTTTTGACTTCCTCTTTTAACTCTTTCTTATTTCGTTGAGTAAGATCTACCACCATTTGATTGAGGATATTATCTTCTTTTAATCGTCTCTGTTCAGAACGACAATAAGTCTCCATCAATTGAACTAACATTGATGTTCTACTTACTCTTTTCAATTTTACTAAATTATCAAAATTCTTAATCAGATAATTGGGTACATTAAAATTAATCAATTTGTGGTCAGACGAAATGTTCTGTGAGGTCATTTCCATTGGTTAATACCTTTCTTTGAGATGGTTCTATTAAGGGTTCAAAGAAAGTAAGGATTTCGGTTCTATTGGAACTTTTGAATTCCTTTTCCCTCTCAATGAATTTGATAACTGAATTATATTGGTTGATAGTTATCGGTTGGTTGTTCTCTAATCGATTGATGATATTTTTGAGAACATTCTTCATATAGAGGTCTTTCTTTAATAAATATTGTTTGAGGTATCTGAGTAATAATGATTTTTTATAGTTAAATTCTGTATACATATTAGTGACCTTTGGAATTTAGGTAATATTAGTCATTAAAGAGAATCCAAACATTCTCTCTTTGACGGTGATTAAGATTGATTCAGTTAAAGGACTTTATAGTCATCAATTACTGAGAACTGTGGAGTTCACATAATCAATCGATGTACTCAATGAGACTTTGGTGTAGTCCTTCATTATGTAATCTAACCAACCATCCTCTCTTTGTTGGGAGGATGGTTTTTCTATGTGGATTTGTTCATATCCAAACTTAGTCACTGACCACACAGAATGAATCAGTGATACAAATTCTTCGAATTCATATCTCTGTGGTTGTTCAATTACACAATGTAGATGATGTCGTATGTCGGAACTGACTTCCCTAACCACCAACATTTGTAATTGTCTGTTGAATCGTTTGTAACCGTTACCAAATACTTTACGATTCAACACATTTCTAAAGTGTCTGAAGTTTTGTTCAGATGAAGGGTCATCAATACGTTGACCATTCACATACTGTTTCTGAGTGAATGTAACATTAATTGGATTAACCACTTTCTTAGACTTCAAATAGGTTCTTATTTGATTGTTTAAGGTACACTTCATCAAACACTCTAATTCGTTAAATTTGTATTTATGAGATATTTATCTCAGATTTATTTATACGAATTAGGTTCTCTACTGACGGTACAGTAGACAGTCTGAACTAATATCCCCTTAGAATTGAGTGGTGATGATTTTCAGTTTTTGAACTACTAAACGTTCCACTACTCTAATGACCTTATATGACCGACTTCTTTCTAATCGGCTATTGTACTTCTTTAAGGTCACCCAAATTAGTTTGGGATAGTAGTCCTTACCCTTCGGAGTCTTAAGACCCTTCGAATTCAAATAATCGGATATCTGAACATTACTCATACCACTATCAGATAGTGATTTTATGAGTTCTAATCTCTTTGTTCTTTGTGGGTTTAAAGTTATCAGAGAAGTGTTTTTGAGTTCTAATATAGTATTGAATTGAATGAATAAACGGTGATCACCGTATATCATTCTAAAACTATTCCACCGTTACGGATTTTGCCAAGTTTCGAGGTTGGTCAACATCTGTGCCCTTTTCAAACGCTGTTTGATAGGCAAGTATTTGCGCTGGAACAGCCAGAATAATGGGCGCTAAAAGCGGGTCACAATCTTCTATCACCACTTTAAAGCTGGCAAAATCTACTTGTTTGGCTATGGTTTGTGTTGCGATCAGGATAATCGTTGCCCCACGCGCTTCGGCCTCTTTCAAATTGCTAATTGTTTTGGCAGAGAGCGTATCCTCATCTAACAGGCAAATTACCGGCAGCTCATCTTCAATAAGCGCGATAGGCCCATGCTTCATCTCACCTGCGGCAAAGCCTTCTGCATGAATATAGCTCAGCTCCTTTAGCTTTAGGGCAGCTTCGAGGGCAAGCGGATATAAACGCCCGCGCCCCAAAAACAAACAAGAGGGCGTTTTTTTCAGATGTTGTGCAACTGGTTGAACCTGCTCGAAACTCGCGATAGCTGCGCCTACCGCACCTGGAACCGCTAACAGTTTTTGTTGTAATTCAGCTACGTCTTCTGCGCTCAATCTGGCCTTTGCCCGGCCAAAATCCACCGCTAGGGCAAACAAAACCGTTAGCTGCGCCGTAAAAGCTTTGGTACTTGCCACGCCAATTTCAGGGCCGGCGCGTGTAGGCAAAATCACATCCGCCTCTCTGGCAATACTGCTTTCTGGCACATTCACAATCGCAATCACTTTCATACCCTTTTCGCGAGCGTGGCGCAGTGCCATCAAGGTATCCAAACTTTCACCAGATTGGGATATGGCAATCACAGCCCCGCCTGCCAAATGGGCTGGTGCGCGATAGCGATATTCAGATGCCGTTTCAACAGATACAGGTATCCCTGCAATATCTTCTAGCCAGTAGCGGCCAATTTGCCCTGCATAGTTGCTTGTACCCGCAGCTAGAATGACCAGATGCTGAATATCGCTGAGATCTGCCTCAGACAAGCCTGTGCGCAACGCGCCATCGGCGGCTGTCATAGCTGAAATTGTATGCGCGATAGCTTCTGGCTGTTCATGGATTTCCTTTTCCATGAAATGACGAAAGCCGCCCTTATCAATAAGCGCCGGAGAAGCAGTAGTACGAATAACCTCCCGATTGGCGCGTTGACCATCGCGGTCATAGATTTGCACATCATCCACGCCAAGGGCTGCGTAATCACCATCTTTTAGATAAATGACATTGCGGGTTAAATGGGCCATTGCCATCGCATCAGAAGCCACGCAAATAAGCCCATCTTCTATGCCGATTGCCAAAGGCGAGGCATTCCGAGCAACAAATAGCTGGTCAGGGGCTTCCTGCAGCATTACCGCCAGTGCAAAGGCCCCTTTGATTTTTGCTAGAACAGCCTGCATAGCGGCGCTACCTGTCTGCCCCTGTCCCAGCGCGTCCAAAAACAGATGGGCCAGTACCTCACTATCGGTTTGCGAGGAAAATTCATGCCCCTTTGCCTGCAATTCTGTCTTTAATTCTGCATAATTCTCAATAATGCCATTATGAACAATCGCGACCTTATTACCTGCTACATGCGGATGGGCATTTGCCTCAGTGACGCCGCCATGGGTTGCCCAGCGCGTATGGCCAATACCAATCTGCCCAGCTTGCGGTTTTGACTGCAAGGCAGCTTCAAGATGACTAAGCTTTCCAACCGCACGCGTTAGGTGCAAGGCGTTCTGCTCTAGCGTGGCAATACCAGAGCTATCATAGCCGCGATATTCCAGCCTTTTTAGGGCATCCAGAATGATGTCTGCTGCCTGTCCTTCTCCAATATAGCCTACAATACCGCACATAATTTTATCGTTTCTGCTATTTTTGCCCCTATGCAAATGCTTCACGCAAATGCTGTGCACAGTTAAAAGTCGGCAAAACCAACCCTATCTGCGTGAAACAGTCTTACCCAATGCCCTCTACAAAGCCAAGATAATATTCTAATCTTTCCTTGGTTTCACCCATAATTTGTGTGCATGGTTGTGCTTGCGAAACCGTGTGTGACATGGCTATATAGGTCTATGCAATTTAGTGTGATTATATTAGCCGCAGGGCAAGGAAAAAGGCTAAAGTCAGCCATCCCAAAACCCCTGCACCAGCTAGCAGGGCGTCCCCTAATCAGCTGGGTTATCAACGCCGCTAGCGATGCTGGCGCGGGTGCCAGCTTTATTGTAACGGGCGCCGATAATGCTGCCTTTATCCCGCATGTGCCAGAAGATGCAGAGCTTATCACACAGCACCCACCGCAAGGCACGGGTCATGCCGTCGCCTGCTGCCTTGAGGGGCTATCCGTGCTAGACCCTGCCCATCCAGTCGTTATTTTATATGCCGACACCCCCCTCATCCAGCCAGAAACCATTGCAAAGCTCGCAGGTGAAACCGCCAGCGGTTCTGATATTTGCTGTCTTGCTTTTCACGCTAGCAACCCAGCTGGATATGGGCGCATGGTAACAGAGGATGGCAAGCTAACGGCGATTATTGAAGAGAAAGATGCTAGCCCAGAGCAGCGAAAAATCAGTCTTGTAAATGGCGGGGTGATGAGCGCGAAAGCTGGAATTTTATGCCGGCTTTTACCACAGCTGGAAAAGGCAAATGCACAAGGCGAATATTATCTTACCGACCTTGTGATGCTTGCCAATAAAGCAGGTAATAAGGCTGGCTTCCTAAGCATAGCTGCACAAGAGCTAGCCGGCATAAATGACCGCCAACAACTGGCTGAATTAGAGGCGGTTATTCAGGTGAAATTACGCAAAAAGGCCATGATGGAAGGTGTCAGCATGCTTGCCCCAGATACTGTTTATCTGTCTAGCGATACCGAATTTGGCCGGGATATCGTGATAGAGCCGCATGTGGTTATTGGCAAGGGATGTAGCATTGGCGATGGATGCCATATCAAAGCTTTCAGCCATTTAGAAGGCGCGGCAATTGGATCAGATTGCATAATTGGGCCACATGCCCGCCTGCGTTCCGGCACCATATTGGAAACAGGCGTTAAAATCGGTAATTTTGTTGAAACTAAAAACGCCCATTTTGAAACAGGTGCGAAGGCAAACCACCTCAGCTATCTAGGTGATGCAACTATCGGCACAGATGCGAATATTGGTGCTGGCGTGATTACCTGCAATTATGATGGTTTTAATAAATCCAAGACAGATATTGGTGCCAATGCCTTTATTGGCTCGAATAGTGCCCTCATCGCGCCCGTTAAAATTGGCGATTATGCCATTATTGGCGCTGGGTCTGTTATTGCAGACACTGTGGATGCCCACGCCCTTAGTCTGACGAGAGCGCCGCAAAAAACCCTAGCAAAAGGCGCCGATAAATTCCGTGTTAGAGCAAAATCCAAACAAGGAAACAAAGCCAAATGACCCCCTCATCTGGTCGCTTATATGACTTTTTTCTAACCCTGCAACAAAAACCCGTCCTCGTCATTGGCGATGTGATGCTGGATCGCTATGTTCAAGGCGAGGTTGAGCGCCTATCCCCCGAAGCGCCTATTCCTATTTTAAGCGAAAAACACATCAGCATGACCACTGGTGGTGCTGCGAATGTTGCCCGCAACCTAGCGCAACTTGGCGCGCAGGTAAGTCTTATCGGGCTAATTGGTGATGATAATGCTGGAAATGAGCTTGGCCAAGCTATAGCCGAAGTCCCCCAGATTTTGTTCGCGCCTATCCTATGTTCAGACCGGCCAACCACCGTAAAGACCCGCTATCTGGCTTCTGGCCAGCAAATGTTGCGGGTAGATAGCGAAGTGACCACAAGATTGACAAGCGATGAAAGCGCAAAGTTGCTAGAACAAGCCAAAATTATGATGGCAAATTGCGAAATCCTAATCCTATCAGATTATGCCAAAGGCTGTCTTTCTCCAGACATTACATCGCAATTAATACAGGCCGCGCACCAACAAAACATAAGGGTAATTATTGACCCTAAATCGGTTAATTTTCAGGATTATCGCGGCGCGGATGTCCTGACACCTAACCTTGCTGAGCTTAAAAAAGCAACCGGGATTACCGATGATAGTCTTGAGGCAATTGAAACAGCCGCCCGTCAGATGCTGGAGACATGCGCGATAGACCAGATGCTGGTTACCCTTAGTGCGCGTGGTATGATGACCGTCAGCAAAGAAGGGGCCAGCCATATCCCGGCACGCCCTTGCGAGGTTTTTGATGTCTCTGGTGCGGGGGATACGGTTATTGCCTTGTTGGCTGCTGGGCTTCTCATAGGGCTGGATGAGGTAGAGGCAGCTGAAATAGCCAATATTGGCGCCTCTTTAGTAGTTGCAAAATCTGGTACAGCCTGTCTAGTGCCTGGCGAGATATTGGCGCAAAGCAACGGAAATAAGAATGCGCTATCGCTTGATGAGGCTAGGGAAAGCATCTCAAAATGGCGTCAAGCTGGGCAGAAAATTGGCTTTACAAATGGTTGTTTTGACCTGCTACATGCAGGGCATATTCATATATTGAAACAATGCGCAACAGACTGCGATAGGCTGATTGTTGGGCTAAATGCGGATAGCTCTGTTAAAAAGCTGAAAGGCGCAGACCGGCCTGTTCAATCTGAAGAGGTGCGCGCCGCGGTTCTCGCTAACCTGCCCTTTATTGATGCGGTGGTGTTGTTTGAAGAAGACACCCCTAAACAGCTTATCGAGGCGTTTGTGCCAGACTGTTTGACCAAAGGCGGCGATTATCAAATAAACGATATTGTTGGTGCCGATATTGTGCAGGCAGCGGGCGGAATAGTGCGCTCTATTCCGCTTCTAGAAGGCCATTCAACAACCCGCTTTCTAAACTTATCCGCCGTAAAGAGGCGCTAGGTTAAGCGCCTCTAACACAGCAACATGCCGCGTGCGGCTCTATTCTTAATCTTCAGATGACTTAATCTTCAGATGGTTTTGCCATGAATTCTTGGTCAATTTTTGGCAGTGGGGCATCTATAATGGCCGCTTCAAAGGCCTTTAAACGCTTATGGATAGACAGTAATTCAACAATCGTTGGCCATGAATTGACCAGATATTGAAAAGAATTAGAAACCTGACTAAACGCGGTTAGAATCTGTTGCATCAGCCCAAAGGTGATGCTCCCCACTACAATCGTTGGAATAAGCAGAAGATAGGCAAAGATGTTATCAGCTTGCAGATAAAAGCTCCGCGCCACATTGAAATACATATAATGAAAATATAGGCGGAAATAATTCCGGCGCACATTTGAAAACAGCTCTGTTAAGGTTGGCGGCTGGGCCCGTGTTTCATCATCTTCGCCGTAAACCAGCTCTTTACGGTAAGCGGCCTCTACCCTTTGGTTTTTGAACTCAAGACCGGGTAGTTTCAGGCCGACCACTGCTAAAAACACCGTACCGAACAAAGACCAGAAGATAGCAGCCATCAGTAATGGATTTGCAATCTCACCAACAAACGGAAGAGAGGTTATGTTCGAGGATAGCGCCATCAATACCGGCAGAAACGCAAATAATGTCATGATGGAATCTACAATCGCCACGCCAAGCCCCTCAACAATACCTGCAAAGCGCATCGTATCTTCTTGCACACGCTGGGAAGCGCCCTCAATATGCCGTACCTGCTTCCATTTCCCGACATAATAGTCGTTCATTGCCGTACGCCATCTAAACACGTAATGGCTGACAAAAAAGCGGGTAACCACATATACGCATATCCAGACAAAGGCTATTTGGGTGAAGATTAAAACTAAGCTGTAAAGATCAGCAGCTGTAGTTGTGCTTTCACCAGAAAGCGCATTTTGAACGGCATCAAAAAAGGGACGGCGCCAATTATTGATGGCAACCGATACCTGAACACTGAAATAAGTTGAAAATAATATCAGCTGGCTGCCAAGAATTGACCATCTCTGCCATTTATGCGGAAGATAACGAAACCAATAACCGGCAAAAATAGCACAAATGGCAATGTAATAAATATAAAACCAAAGAAATTCTGAGCTAATAAAATACCCGACCCCAACAATGGGATTATTCGGATCGGAATCGAGCGCAAAGCCAAGAGCACGGCCAATCTCCGTTCCGAAAATATACCAGACAAAAATGGCCAAGGCCGCCCATAAAGCTGCACTTGTTAAAAATAATTTAGGACGCGGAAAAAAGCTTTCAAACATGATGATTTTCTTGCCTTAGTTAAGTTGCACCTTGCAAAGGCTAGCCCTTGCAAAATATTAATAAAAGTCACTATCCTGCATTTTGGTATGAAGCGCGATATTAACCACAACGCCAAGCGCCAAAAATACCGTCAACATCGCTGTGCCCCCATATGAGATAAGTGGCAAAGGCGCACCGACAACAGGCAACAGGCCTGTAACCATGCCAACATTCACAAAAATATATAAAAACAACATGAAAGAAATGCCCATGCAGACAAGCCGTCCAAACCGGTGTTGACAGCGCAAACCTGTTAGTGCAACAGAGGCTAAAATCGCAAAATAAATGAGTAAAACGGTTAAATTGCCAACAAATCCAAACTCTTCGCCTATCATGGTAAAAACAAAATCAGTTTGTTTTTCCGGCAGGTAATTGAGCTGGCTTTGTGAGCCTTGCAAAAATCCTTTTCCAAATAGCCCGCCTGAGCCAAGCGCAATCTTTGACTGGGTTATCTGATAGCCAGCGCCTAATACATCTGCCTCTGGGTTTAAAAAAGTCATAATGCGCGCTTTTTGGTAATCATAAAGCTGAGACCATAATATAGGCGCCGCCGCCGCCGCCGCTAAGGCCCCCGTAACCAGAAATCGGCGCGGCACACCTGCCGCGAACACAACAGCCAGCCCCCCCATCAGCAACATGAAAGAGGTCCCTAAATCAGGCTGAATTAATACCAACCCAAACGGTACCCCCAGCATCAACATCACCGGCAGGTAAGAGATCAGCGATTGTACCTGTTCAGGGGTTTGGCCGCTTAGATAGCGGGCTAATCCGATAATTACAGCAAGCTTCGCAGGCTCTGAGGGCTGGAAATTAAAGGGCCCTAACTCTATCCATCTTGTTGCCCCTGTTCCAGTTCCAACAAAAGGCAGCGCAATAAGTATCAGAACAGCAACAGCTAACCCCCAATAAGACAAGCGGTGCAGCCATGGGGTAGGCATCATCGCCACCACAATCAGCAGCATCGTGCCGATAGCAGCGCGTAGCATCTGACGTTCAGCCCAAGGTGACCATGCCCCTTCTGAGGCAGAATAAAGCGCTAGCGTGCCTATAACAACCAAAGCAGCAGCAGATATAAGCAACAGCCAAGGCAGACGATAAAGAAGCTGAAGGATGCCTAACATTATGCTGAAATCCCATCTGATTTTAACATAAAATCCATGATATCCCGCGCAATAGGCGCCGCAGCAGAAGAGCCACTGCCGCCATGCTCAACAATCACTGATATAGCATAGCGCGGCTTCTCATAAGGCGCGAAAGCAACAAACAGCGCATGATCACGCTCTTTCCAAGGCCGGTCGATATTATCTATTATGCCTTTTTCGCGTTGCTCTTTAGTAATGCGTTTCACCTGCACGGTTCCAGTCTTTCCAGCCATGCCTTGTTCAATATCATGTTTGCGTGCTGTCCCTAGCCCACCTGCCATGACTTTACGCATGCTTTTATGCAAGAAACGGATAATATCTGGAGAGACGTCCAGCGGCGGGAATACAGCGCTTTTCTCTGTTCTTTTCTCTGTTCTTCTCTCTGGGCTTCTCTCTGGGCTTTGCTGTGTTACTAGGCTTGGTGTAATCGCTGAACGGCCATTCGCTATCCTAGCTGTCATCAGCGCAAGCTGTAGCGGCGTGGTCAGAACAAACCCCTGACCGATACCTGCTACTACCGTCTCGCCGGGTGTCCAAACGACACCGCGCTTTTCCAGCTTCCAATCGCGATTGGGAATAATACCCTCTTTCTCGCTGATAAGGCCAAGGGCACTCACATCCCCAAGTCCTAGTCGGCGGGCCATATCATGAATGCGATTAATGCCGGTTTTTAACGCGATTTGGTAAAAATAAACGTCACATGACCGCTCTATTGATTGTTCAGCATTAACCAAGCCATGCCCACGTTCAAGCCAACAATGAAAATTTTGGCCGCCAAATTCAAAAGCACCGCTGCAATCAATCCGCGTCTTCTGACTAATCACACCTGCTTCTAATGCTGCAGCTAATACGACCATCTTGAAGGTTGAGCCCGGCGGGTATAAACCAGAAATTGCGCGGTTTAATAGCGGGGTGCGTGGGTGCTCATTCATGCGCTGCCAATCGCGCACCGAAAGCCTGTTTGAAAATAAGTTGGGATCAAAGCTTGGGGTGGAAACCATCACCTTAATCTCACCTGTTTCAATATCCATCACCACAACAGAACCAGATTCAGGGGGGATAAGCCGGCCTTTTTCATCTTTTAAGACCAAATCATCCCCCATAGAGACATGGGCACGCAGCTCTTTATTTTTTAATAGAGCTTCTTGTACTTCTGGCATCTGCACTGGTACGGCTTGCCAGCGTCCCCGCCGCAACCGATCGGTCGCAAAAAATTGCGCCTTAGCATCTAGCGACAGATACGCATCTTCGCCCGGATTAGCTTGTTGATCTCGCAGAACCCTGACCGGCTTTCCTCTTGCATTTACTTCGACCCGTTCAAACCCGAACAGCCCCCGTAAATCAGGCTCCATATTATGTTCAATGCCGGTTCGGCCAATCCGCGTTTCTGGCAAATAACGTAAATCAGGCTCTCCATCTATATCGCGTTTATTCACTGGCGAAACATATCCTGTAACATGTGCGGTCATCCACCCTTGCGGATAAATACGCTTGTAGCTTTTTTGGAAAGAGGCCCCTTCTAGCACTGGCGAAAGCACCGCAAGACGGGATAATTCACGCTGGGTTAAATTAGATTTAACTGTCACTTCTAAAAACTTTGGTTGCTCTGCGATTTTTTCTAAAATTGTTTCAATATTTTCCGGCTTTAGCGTGATAAGGCGGCTAACACGTTTTAGCCAAGCCTGATGGTTACTAATCCGCGAAGGCAGCATCCGTAGCTCAAACACCTCAGAATTACCAGCTAGAAGCCGGCCTTTACGATCCAGAATACGCCCGCGCGGTGCAAGCACGAGCCGCCGGTCAAACTGGTTATTATCGGATAACCTGCGATAGCCCTCGCTTTGTGCAATCTGCAACTGATATAGCCGGCCAACCAGCAACGCGCCCAGCACCCCCTGTCCAGCGCCCAGCATCAGCATACGCCGTGTCATAATGGTGGATAATTCTTTTTGCTCTTTGCGCTTCTTCATCTAATTCTACTATCCATTTTTGTGCGCAAAATAAATTGCCCCGCAGAAGCAGCAGATACCAAAAGAACATAAAAAATTGGAAACAGCAAAATCGTCATTCCCACTTGCAAAAAGATATCACTAATCGCTGGCAAAGACAGATAGGCTATAAAATAGATAACCATTTTAAAGCTGGAAAAAAACAGGACAATCAGCGAGAAAGCAGACCAAATTTCTAGAAAATCACTGTGAATTAAAACTGGACTTCGCCATCTGGTTATCAGCGCCACCAACACCAGAGCTGTTGCATTCATTCCCAGCATTTCAAAAAACATCAGCTCTGAGAATAGACCAATTAAAAAGACAGCAATAATGGAAAGCTGATTAGAGAAAAATAAATTCATGTAAAATACATAGGCGAGGACAAGCAGTGGGCCAGCTACAAAAAACACCTTCCACTGTGCAAATGCACCTTCTGCCAATACTAGAAAACAGCCAAATAGTGCCAATAAAATCTGAATGGGGATGGGCGAGCTAAGCTCAGCAGGGCGTTCAAGTGGGCTGGTCATTGCAGCACATCCTTTGTGCTAAACCCTTCTAACAGCCGTTTGTTATCTGTTTCCGGCAATGGCGTGAAGAAATCTGCAAACCCGCCTATTTCAGTTACGCCCTGACCTTCTGGTCGTACTAAAATGGACACAAATGAGACTTTGCGCAAATCCACGACAGGCTGGATATAATATTCGCGCCCCACCCCTTTGATTACTCTACCCACTGGCAAGCCCGGGGGTAGTATCTCGCCATGGCCGGAGGTAAGTACCAGCTCATTTTCTTTTGGCACCGCTTCTAATGGCAGAAAAGAAAGCGAAAGCATATCGCTGTTCTGGCCAATAGCTAGCCCCGGCCATGAAGAAGTGCTGAGCAAAATCGGTATTCTGGAATTGACATCACTTAGCATCAGCACCCAAGAATGGCGTTTACTGGCCTCAATGATATAGCCAACCAAACCATCGGCCGTAACCACCGGATCCCCGCGGTGAATACGTTTATCCGTGCCATGGGTGATCATCATAGTATGCGAAAAACTGCTGCCAGGTGCGGCAATGGCACGCGCCGTAACAGCTTGGCGATCAGCAGGGATAACCGCGCCTAGAACGGTGCGCAATTGGCGGTTTTCAGATTCTAAAATCTCAGAACGTCTCTGCCAGCGTTTCAAACGCTCATTTTCGGCGCGTAGCCGTACCGTCTCTTCTCGCAGAGACGCAACAGTTCTCATCCCCTCAAACATGGTCTCTACCGCGCGTACAGGCGTTGCAACTACATTAAATAATGGTGCAAAAAGCGCTGAAAAACCGGTCTGGACGGTACGAACGGCCAGCATATCTGCTTTGCCAACAAAAATCAGGGCAAAGCCAAGCAGGATAATAATAAGATGCAGGAAGCGGCGAGGTTGGGCGGCACGCATCCTTCCCGTGCGACCAGCCATAATAATTAAGCTCCGATAAGGACGTGCCTGAGTGTTTTCAATTCTTCTAGACAGCGTCCTGTACCCATAACCACACAGAACAGCGGATCTTCAGCAATTGAAATCGGCAATCCAGTTGCCTCTCTCAGAACGGTATCCATTTCGCGCAACATCGCGCCCCCCCCTGTAAGCACAATACCCTTTTCAACGATATCTGCCGCCAATTCAGGTGGGGCTTGTTCTAGCGCCATTTTCACGCCTTCAACAATTTGCTTTAAAGGATCGGAGATGGCATCTGCCACCTGCGATTCAGAGATGGAAATTTCTTTTGGCACCCCATTGACCAAATCCCGGCCTCGCACCTCAATGCGTACACCGCCAGATTTTTCTGGACGCCGTGCAATACCAATCGTTTTCTTTATCCGCTCCGCCGTAGCTTCGCCTATTAACAAATTATGCGTCCGGCGCATATAGCCGATAATCGCCTCATCAACTTTATCCCCGCCAACACGAACAGAATGGGCATAAACAATGTTTCCAAGAGACAGGATAGCCACTTCGGTCGTGCCGCCACCAATATCTACCACCATTGAGCCAGATGGCTCTGTAACCGGCAAATCAGCGCCAATAGCGGCCGCCATAGGCTCTTCAATAAGGAAAACGCGGCGTGCGCCAGCAGCCTCAGCAGATTCCTGAATAGCTCTGCGCTCCACAGCGGTAGAACCAGAGGGAACACAAATAATCATTTGCGGGCTAGCAATTGAAAAACGGCCATTCACCTTGCGAATAAAATGCTTAATCATTTCTTCAGCAACTTCGAAATCGGCGATAACCCCGTCCGCCATTGGCCGAATAGCTTGAATATTGCCCGGCGTTTTACCCAGCATAACTTTGGCTTCTTCCCCAACAGCGAGGACTTGGGTTTTGCCGCGCACTTGTGCCATTGCTACAACCGAAGGCTCATTCAGGACAATGCCCCGGCCCTTGACGTAAACAAGTGTATTTGCTGTCCCCAGATCAATTCCAATATCTGCTGACATAAAACCGAATAATGACCCGAACATGATCTAACTTTCCCGTACCGTCGTTATTTTCGCCTAAACTTCTCTGTATCATGCATTTTTTATGCCTTGCATGCAACGAGGTCAGGCTTTTAGTAAAGAAGGGTATCTTTGTGGATACCCTTCATCACTATAGCTAAAATTGTGGTAAAATCGAGGCTTAAATAACCTAGTTCTTATCTTTGTCCACAAGGCGGTTAGCACCGATCCATGGCATCATACCCCGCAGGCGTTCACCCACCTCTTCGATATTATGCTCTGCATTGCGGCGGCGGGTAGCTTTAAAGCTTGCCTGACGCGCTTTGTTTTCTACCATCCAGTCGCGGGTAAAGCGGCCAGATTGAATATCATCTAGTACCCGCTTCATTTCCGCTTTTGTTTCTGCGGTAACAATGCGTGGGCCAGTGACATATTCGCCATATTCCGCTGTATTTGAGATAGAATAGTTCATGTTTGCGATGCCGCCCTCATAAATCAGGTCAACAATCAGCTTCACCTCATGCAAACATTCAAAATAAGCCATTTCTGGCGCATAGCCTGCTTCGATAAGCGTCTCGTAGCCAGCCTTAATCAGCTCAACCAGACCACCGCATAAGACCGCTTGTTCACCAAACAGGTCAGTCTCACACTCTTCTTGGAAGGTTGTTTCAATGATACCTGAGCGTCCACCGCCAACACCGCTAGCATAAGACAGACCGATGTCATGGGCATTGCCAGATGCATCCTGATGCACAGCAATCAGACAAGGCACGCCGCCACCTTTTAGATATTCACCACGCACCGTATGGCCGGGGCCCTTTGGTGCCACCATAAAGACGTCAATATCCGAGCGAGGCTCGATCAGATTAAAATGCACGTTCAAGCCATGTGCAAAGGCAATGGCTGCGCCGGGACGAATATTATTTGCAACATCTTCTGCATAGATATCTGCCTGCAGCTCATCCGGGGTCAACATCATCACAACATCTGCCCATTTGGAAGCCTCAGCAACGTTCATTACCTTAAAGCCAGCAGCTTCTGCTTTAGCGATGGAAGATGAGCCTTCGCGCAAGGCCACGGCAACATCTGGCACACCACTATCTTTCAGATTGGCAGCGTGGGCATGGCCTTGTGATCCATAGCCGATGATGGCCACTTTCTTACCTTTGATAAGGCCAATATCAGCATCTTGATCATAATAAACCCGCATTTCCTATTCTCCTTACATTTGTAACGCAGTTAATTCTAATTTTGTTTTTAAAGCCCTCTGGCTAAAACCTTTTTTAAATCTGTCTTGCCGTCATAAACAAAAAGCACGTCTAGGGGAAAGAAAAAACGCAAAATGACAGCAGATAATTGATATGACTTTACGGGTACTTCCTTCAATCAGCATCTATCAGATCGATAGTATTTCCTCTGGTCATACCGCAAACACCAGTTCTGGCAATCTCCACCGTGCCTAGGGATTCCATTAGCTTGATAAAAGCGGATATTTTTGACGAATTGCCGGTAACCTCAAAGACAAAGCTATTTAGGGTACTGTCTAGGGTGCGCGCCCGAAAACTGTCTGCCACCCGCAACGCTTCTACACGATCACTACCTTGATTAACAATTTTTACCAACGCCAATTCACGCTCGACATGGGCAGGCCCGGTGGTTAAATCTTCAACAACATGCACCGGCACAAGGCGTGCTAAAAGCTTTTTAATTTGCTCTATAACCAGAGGCGTTCCGCTCGTTACAACCGAAATCCGGCTGGTATGACGCTCCTCATCTACTTCCGAGACAGTTAGGCTTTCAATATTATAGCCACGTCCAGAAAACAGCCCCACAACACGTGCCAGAACCCCCGGCTCATTATCGACCAGAACAGACAAGGTGTGCCGTTCGGTTTGTGTTGTATCCAGCATAACAAAGCTCCTAAAACTAAGAGATAATCTTGATGGGCAGATAAAGCCCGCTTTTAAATGGAAAACCCGCTTTTTAATGAAAGATTAAATAGGGGCCCGTCAAGTAATGACCAACCAAATGATGACCAATCACATGATAACCAATCACATAATAACTGGCCATACTAACCTGTTTATCAGACCAAAATTTTACCTTCTTCTGACACGGTTGCGTTAGATTCCTCTGCTGCGCTTAACAGCATTTCATTATGCGCAGAACCTGACGGGATCATGGGGAAGCAGTTTTCTTCTTTCTCGATACAGATATCGGCAATAACAGGGCCATCTGTTTCCAACATTGTGGTAATTACGTCTTCTAGATCTTCCACCTTCTTGGCTCGAAGTCCAGTCATTCCAAAGGTTTCCGCCAATTTAGTGAAGTCAGGAAGCGACGCTGTATAGCTCTCAGAATAGCGCGAGCCATGATTGAGCTCTTGCCACTGGCGCACCATACCCATCCATTCATTATTCAAGATAAAAACTTTCACCGGCAGGCGATATTGCGAGATGGTCGATAACTCTTGCATATTCATTAAAAACGACGCTTCGCCAGAAATATCAATCACGGTGGCATCTGGGTGGGCGATTTGAGTGCCAACGGCCGCAGGCAATCCATAGCCCATCGTCCCAAGACCGCCAGATGTCATCCAGCGGTTTGGCTGATGAAATCCGAAATACTGCGCGGCCCACATCTGATGCTGGCCCACTTCGGTGGTGACAAACACTTCCCGATCCCGGCTCATTTGATATAACCGTTCAATGGCGTGTTGCGGCTTGATAATGCTGGATTTTTGCTCATAGGCAAGGCAGTTTTTCCCGCGCCAACCATTAATCTGCTCCCACCAGCCAGACAAAGCCTTGGCGTTAGGGGCAAAGTTTTGCGCTTTCATTTCTTCGAGCAGAGCCGCAATAGTTTCCTTAACATCGCCCACAATGCCCAAATCTACCTGCACCACCTTATTAATCGAAGCGGGGTCAATATCGGCATGGACTTTTATACTATTAGGAGAAAAGGCATTTAAACGACCGGTTACGCGGTCATCAAAACGTGCACCCAGATTTAACATGAAATCACAGCCATGCATGGTTAGATTAGCTTCATACGTGCCATGCATACCAAGCATACCCAAGAAGTGCGGATCATCAGCCGACATCGCCCCCAACCCCATAAGCGTTAGCGTTGTTGGCCAGCCAGTCACCTCAACCAAACGGCGCAAATTAGCGGTCGCTTCAGGGCCGCTATTAATTAATCCACCGCCGCCATAAATTACCGGCCGCTTAGCAGCTTTCATCATCTGCACCGCTTTTTTAATAGCGGCTCTATCAGGTGAGATAGTGGGACGATAACGATGCGGGGTATCCTGCCAGACACCGCCTTCGATATAAGGCGCATCTAGCATCTGCACATCTTTTGGCAAATCAATGACGACCGGCCCCGGACGGCCAGTACGGGCAACATGGAAAGCTTCTTCAATAGAACGCTGTAAATCAGCGCTCTGTTTAACAAGATAATTATGTTTGGTACATGGGCGCGTAATCCCAGAAGTATCGCCTTCCTGAAACGCATCTGTGCCGATAAGGTGGCTTGGTACCTGACCGGTTAAACACACCACCGGTACAGAATCCATCAAGGCATCTGTTAAGCCCGTGACCGCGTTCGTTGCGCCCGGCCCAGAGGTAACCAGAACCACCCCAACTTTGCCTGTTGAACGTGCATACCCCTCGGCTGCATGCACCGCTGCTTGCTCATGCCGCACCAAAATGTGGCGAACAGCATTACTTTTGAAAATCTCGTCATAGATCGGCAATACCGCGCCGCCCGGATAGCCAAAAATAACTTCCACCCCTTCAGCTTCCAGCACCTTTAAAAGCAAGGCCGCCCCTGGCATCATTTGCGGCGTTTCCGCATGAGCTTTAGCGCTAGCGTTATTGGGCACGCGCTTAGTGGTTTCTATTTTTGCAGTCATGATCATATTCTCTTGTGTAAATTATATATCGCGCGTAAATCTTCGATCCTCTGAGCAGACTTTGACGTTTTAAATACCCGTCCAAGAATTGACCAACTATCGCCCAATAATCGTCCCAAAAACACCCAAGATACGCCCCAGAAACACCCCAGAAACGACTAAGAATCAAAAAAAGGCCTTCAGATAAAGCGCCTTTTACTTTTGCTATCCTTAGCGACAGAAACCCGCAATATTTCAATGACGGTACTTTAGCATAGTCTTTAAGAGAGTGTCAAATGATTTTGAGAATTTTTGAAAAGAATTCTTCGAAGTTTCTTTTCGAATATAACTCTTCATTTAACAAATTTGTAATAAAATTATTACGAAACCATGTCATCTGGCGTTTAGCATAGTGGCGCGTATCTCTTTTAGCGAGATATATAGCCTCCTCAAGGGTTTGTTTTCCTTCAAAATGATCTCGCAAGGGCCGAACCCCCAATGCTTTCATCACCGGCAAATCATCTGGTAGCTTACGCCCAAGGAGCTGGCGAACCTCTTCCTGTGCTGTTGTTGCCATCATTTCATCAAGCCTTGTTTCAATGCGTTGATAAATTATCTCACGTGCGGGAAGATGGGTTATTTTCAATGCCTTTCCTTGCAATCCCCCAGATGGCGGTTGCTTTTGAAAGGTGCTTAAGCTGATGCCTGTATGGCGATAGACTTCCACCGCCCTTATTATGCGCTGGCTATCTCCTGCTTCTAGCCGGCTAGCTATTTCGGGATCAAACGCTGATAACTGCGCCAGCATTGCCTGTCCACCCTTTTCGCTATGCTCGGCAACAACGCTTTGGCGGGTCGCATCTGGCACATCTGGAATAGCAGACAGTCCCGCTTCTGCAGCGCGTAAATAAAATCCAGTTCCCCCCACTAAAATAGGCCATTTCCCCTTTTTTCTGACCGCTTGAATATGCGCACGTGCCGTCTCAAGCCACATACCAGCTGAAAACCGAATTGCCCCATCAATCTCTCCATAAAGGCAGTGTTCTACCCTTGCTTCATCTGCTGGAGAGGGCCGCGCCGTAAGCACAGATAAATCTGAATATACTTGCATCGAATCTGCATTTATAATGATACCGTCCAACGCTTCTGCAAGTGCTAGCGCATAGGCAGATTTACCCCCTGCCGTTGGGCCAGCAATGATGATATAGTCGCGTTGTTTGTTAAAACGTTCCATGCCCTGCCCCTTAAGCGATTAGAGATCTAAATGCAAGCCTGTATCCTGTTTACTGCTAGCCCGCCCAGCCCCGAAAAATTTGCCGCTATTACCGCTTTATGCCAGCAATATGAGCTAGAACAAAGCCAGATGCTGTCCAATAATAGGAGCAGTTGCATCGCGGCTCGTTGCACCATTAGCCGCCCCATTGATCTCTCTACTTTACGCAAGCAAGCTGCCCAGCATCAAATAGACGTCAATCAAATAGATTTTGAGGCGAAGCCAAAAAAACTGCTGATAGCCGATATGGACGCCTCCATTATTCGCGGCGAGTCATTGGACGAGTTAGCTGTGCTAGCTGGCATTGGCGAGGAAATAAGCCAGATTACGACACGCGCCATGGCAGGTGAGCTTGATTTTGAAGAAGCACTCGCAGCCCGCCTTGCCCTTCTGAAAGGCCAGCCTGTTAGCCTGCTAGACAGGGTCGCAGCGAATACACAGATTACCCCCGGCGCAAAGGAACTGGTTAAAACCATGCGCGCAAATGGCGCGGCATGCTATCTCATCTCAGGCGGCTTTACGTTTTTAACCTCTGTCATTGCCGAAAAGCTGGGTTTTACAGGCCATCACGCCAATGAAATTGCCATTGAGCAAGGCAAACTCGCAGGATATGCAGAACCCCCTATTTTAGGCAAACAAGCGAAATATGATTTCTTGAGCCAGTATATTGAACAAATGCAGATTACGCCTTCGGATAGCCTGTGCGTAGGCGACGGGGCGAATGACATGATGATGCTACAGGCAGCTGGAATGGGGGTCGCTTTTGAAGGCAAGCCTGCCTTACGCAAGGCCATAGAGACACAGATATCCTATAGTGATTTAACCGCGCTATTATATCTGCAAGGCTATAGCCACCATAATATCCGCTATTAATTAAAAAAAACAGCTGGCACCGGGCCAGCTGTTTCCTTAAGACTTTTTTTTATCGAAAGTTTTTATTCGCTTTCAAAGCTGACCTGAACAAAACGGGTTTGCCCCCCACTTTCAACCAACATCAAGACGCCGCGGCGGCCATTTTGTTTTGCCTCACGTATCTTATCGGCTAGTTGCTTTACAGAGGTCACGGCGGCCTGATTAATGCGGCGGATAACATCGCCGGGTTGAATACCGCGCTGACCAGCAGGCCCTGTTTCCGCAACATCCACTACGATCACGGTATTCTCATCCGCCTCCATGTCAAACTGCTCTGCTAATGCCTCCCCTAGCGGGGCAACCGCCAGACCGATATCTTCTAGTGTTTCTGGACTGCCAGGTTGCGTCTTACTGGTCAGCAATCCGCCATTTTCGGCCTGCTCAAGCTCGCCCAGCGTGACGGTTCTGACCAGCTTTTTGCCATTACGCACCAATGCGACCTCAACTGTCTTTTCCACAGCCGTTTCGGCAACAATACGCGGCAAATCACGGCTCTTTTCAACGTCTTTGCCATCGAATTTCAAGATAACATCGCCAGCTTGCAATCCAGCCTGATCCGCAGGGCCATCTTCGGTTACAGACGCGACTAGCGCACCATTTGCACTCTCAAGCCCAAGGCTTTCTGCGATATCATCCGTAACTTCCTGAATAAATACGCCTAGCCAGCCTCGGCGCGTACGGCCAAAATCCTGAAGCTGTTGTACGACTTGGGTCGCCAAATTAGCTGAGATTGCAAAGCCTATCCCTACAGACCCGCCCGTCTGCGAGAAAATCGCTGTATTAATACCAATAACCTCGCCCTCTAAGTTAAAAAGCGGACCGCCAGAGTTCCCCCTATTTATGGAAGCATCTGTCTGGATAAAATCATCATAAGGCCCAGAGCCAATATCCCGCCCGCGCGCAGATACGATACCAGCTGTAACCGTTCCCCCTAAACCAAAGGGATTGCCGATAGCCATTACCCAATCGCCAACGCGCAATTTATCTGAATCGCCGAAAGGTACAGCGGTTAGGGTGCTATCTCCGGGATCAATTTTCAAAACGGCAATATCCGTCTTTTGGTCGCGTCCAACCAATTCAGCTTCAAATACTTCGTCATTTGCGAGTATCACTGAAATCTTGTCAGCATTCTCAATAACGTGATTATTCGTGACCACAATGCCTGATGCATCAATGATAAAACCCGAGCCTAGGGATTGGGTGCGCCGAGACTGGCCTTTATCTTCAAATTCCTTGAAAAAATCTTCAAAAGGTGAGCCTTCAGGAAAGCGTGGCAGCGAAGGGCCATTATCATCTTTTATCACTGTGGAAGTGGAGATATTCACCACTGCTGGTGATAGCCTCTCGGCTAAATCGGCAAAACTGTCTGGTCTATCTGCTGCACGGGCTGGACTTACCAGTACAAACAAGCAAAGCCCAACCAGGCCAAGCAACGCCATAAACCAAAAAGGTTTTCTATCATCTATCGCGCGTGTTTTAACGACAGCGCGGCTACGTGTAATTTGATGTTCACAAGAAATCATTTTTTCCATCAGGATAATCCTGTCTCTTTGTTTGTTTAGCCTTTGATAAAGGCCCTCAAATGAGGAAAAGGCACGCTTTTTGTGAGAGAGAGACCTATCAGAGGTGCCTTTTCCATATTCAAAAACTAGAGGCTCAGAAAGGCCTCAATCCGGCACAAATCAGGCCAGATTGAGGCAGTTGTTACACCCAAAAGGTAGGGTGCTTATCTTAATTCCCGTCCTTATCCTTGAAATAGCGGAAGAAGGAAGAATTCGGGGATAACACCATAGAGGTTCCAGATTCGCCTATCGCTTTGCGGTAAGCTTCCATAGAGCGATAGAATGAGAAGAATTCTGGGTCGCGCCCAAAGCTGTCTGCATAGATCCGGATGGCGTTTGAATCCCCCTCACCGCGAACTTCCTGAGCTTGTCTTTTAGCTTCAGCCACAATCACGGTTCTGGTTTTTTCTGCATCTGCTCTGATCTTCTGCGCTTCTTCTTCACCTGTTGCGCGGAACTCTTTTGCTTCCCGTTCCCGCTCAGATTTCATCCGGTTAAAGATGTTCTGACTGGTTGCCTCAGGATAATCAGCCCGGCGCAAACGCACATCGATAATCTGAATCCCAAGTGAAGTAACAGACTGGTTTACCTCATCACGGATAGACCCGTTAATGCTCTCACGCTCTCCGGTTAGGATAGAGGCTAATGTCTCGCGGCCTAACACCCGGCGAACAGAAGAATCGATAATAGATTCTAGACGGGCGCGGGCGCCAATCTCATTACGAACTGTCTGAAAGAACAGAAGCGGGTCTTCAATACGATATCGTGCATAAGCATCGACCTGAAGACGCTTCTGATCGGCCAAAATCACCTCTTCGGCATCTTGCGGAATCAAAGAAAGTACGCGGCGTTCATAATAAACAGCCTCTTGGATAAAGGGCAGCTTGAACTTCAAACCCGGCTCTTGGATAGTCCGCTTTGGCTCACCAAATTGCAGCACAAGTGCTTGCTGAGTCTGATTTACCATAAAAGCGGCTGAATAAGCGCCAAACAGCAAAACAGCCAGAAGCGCTAAGGTAATGTTACGTGTCGCTTTCATCGCTTAGTTACTCCCTTGGTTTGAATTGCTGTTACGGCCAAGTTCCTTTAGCGGCAAATATGGCACCACAGACTTGCCATCTTCATCGATAATAATTTTCTCGATATTGCCGAACACTTCTTCGATAGTTTCGATATATATCCGCTCACGCGTTACATCTTTATCTACCTCATAGGCCGAATAAACTTGGTCAAAGCGAGACGCATCACCTTCCGCGCGGCTTACAACTTCCTCACGATAGGCTTCAGCTTCTGCAATAAGCCTTGCCGCCTCACCTCTGGCGCGGGGCACGACATCATTACGAAACGCTTCTGCTTCGTTCTTTAGACGATCCCTATCCTGACGCGCACGTTGCACATCATTAAAGGCATCAATAACATCTGAGGGCGGGTCAACGGCCAGCAATTGCACTTCGCGCACCCGAACACCAGCTTTATATTCGTCTAACAGCTCTTGCAGCTTTTGGCGAACCGACACCTGAATGCTTTGACGCCCTTCGGTAAGAGCCGTTTGAATACGGGTCTGGCCGATAATCTCACGCATCACCGCTTCTGCGGCAACTTTAATGGTTTGGTCGGGGTCTGCTAGATTAAACAAATATTGACCAGCATCCGCGATACGCCAGAATACCACAAAATCGATATCGACAATGTTCTCATCACCGGTGATCATCTGGCTTTCATCAACAATGTCACGGCGCGCAACACTACGCCCGCCCACATCGCGGAAACCAATCTCTAGCCTGTTATCACGGGTAACATCCGGGGTAAGCACACTTTCGATTGGAAAAGGCAAATGATAATGCAGGCCGGGCGGGGTTGTTTTTACCCATTCGCCGAAACGCAACACCACACCTTGTTCCTGCGGGTTAACACGGTAAAAACCAGTGGCCACCCAGAGACCTAGAATAACTACAAGGATAAGCCATAGCAGGCGCGAGGGCTTGCCACCGCCGGAGACCCCGCCACCGAAGTTATTTCGAAAATCTTTGAACATTTTGTCAAAATCAGGTGGGTTGGGCCGATTAGGCTGACGAGAAGGGCCACCGCCGCCCCATGGACCGCCTTGGTTGCCGCCGCCACCCCAAGGACCCCCTTGATTGCCGCCTTGATTGCCGCCTTGATTATTCCAGGGCATGATAATGTTGCTCCCTTATCGATTGCCGTTTGTATTTCAGATACAGGGTATAGCGAGCTTGTTGTGACTTGCCAAACTGAAAAGGCAAGCTTAAGTCATAAGCTAACTGATAACCAGAACCGCACCTGTTCTATATTTGAACGATTAGGGGAAAATTCAAGAATGCCAACCGAAATAACAGAACAAAAAATTCTGCATGCGCTAGAAAACGTTACCCATCCAGACCAGAAAGCCTCTCTCAGCGCTTCCGGCGCTGTATCTGGTATTGTGATAAAGAACGGGAATATTGGCTTTACCATCGAAATTGCTCCAGAATTCGCCGGTCAGGCAGAAACATTAAAAACAGAAGCTAAAAAAGCGGTCGAAGCGGTAGAAGGGGTGCTTTCGGTAACCGTTTTAATGACCGCGCATAGACCCGCTAGCCAATCCCCATCTGCTAGTCAACCTACTAGTCAACCTACTGGCCAGAATGATGGCCAAAATGATTCTCGGCAAAGCGACGTTATTCGGCCTGCCAAGCATGTGATTGCCGTCGCCTCTGGCAAGGGCGGGGTAGGCAAATCCACCACAGCAATTAATTTAGCTCTTGCACTTGCTGCGGCGGGTCAAAAGGTAGGCATTTTGGATGCTGATATTTATGGCCCTTCTCTGCCGCGCTTATTGGGTATGAATAAAAAGCCAGAAACAGAAGGAAATAAGCTGATACCGCTTGATGCATGGGGCTTACAAGCCATGTCTATCGGCTTTCTTGTAGAAGAAGAAAGCCCAACAATCTGGCGCGGGCCTATGGTGATGTCGGCGGTACAGCAAATGTTGCGCGATGTAGCATGGACAGATCTAGATGTTTTAGTGGTGGATATGCCGCCCGGCACTGGCGATACCCAGCTAACATTATCCCAACGTGCAGAGCTAGCAGGAGCCGTAATTGTATCAACCCCCCAAGATTTAGCGCTGATAGATGCACGCAAAGGGTTGAATATGTTCAAGCGCGTAGATGTTCCTGTTTTAGGTATCGTTGAAAATATGAGCTATTTTCTGTGTCCCTCTTGCGGTGAGCGCGCCGATATTTTTGGAACTGGCGGGGCAGAAACCGAAGCAGCACGTCTTAACTTACCGTTTTTAGGGGCGATACCTCTGCATATGGAAATTCGGGAAACCTCTGATGCAGGCACCCCAATTGTAGCTAGTCAGCCAGATAGCACGCATGCAAAAATCTATCATGCCATTGCGGATAAAATTCTAGCTGAGTTGGCAAGAGGCAAGCGTGAGGCTCCAAAATTCATAATGGAATGATGCTTTTGGCCTCGCCAAGCTAGCTTTTAGGGATGAGATCGGCTAGCGGTGTTTTGCGTACCAGTCGGTGATAGTGAAAGGCGGGATAATCTTCTCCGCTAGCCATGCTTTCAAGGCAGCTATCTTGCCATTCATTTTCATCGAATTTAGGAAAGCGCACCCCTGATTCTGGCTCGGCATCGATAATGGTGGCTTCGATCACCTTACAATAATCTAGACCAGCAGCATAAATCTCGCCGCCGCCAAATAAGATAATGCGTCGCTCCCCCTGCCCTTGCGCTTGCAGCCAGTCTGCGCCTGCTGAAATAGCCGCCTCCATGCTGGCGACCGGCACAGCATCTGGGGCTGACCAGCGCGTATTACGGGTTAACACTATGCTTAAACGACCCGGCAGGGCACGGCCTATGGAATCCCAAGTTCGGCGCCCCATAATAAGGGGGCAGCCCATGGTTAGCGCCTTCACCCGCTTTAAATCACCTGGCAGATGCCAAATAAGACCCGTGCCATCGCCAATAACGCGGTTACGCGCCATCGCGACCACACACACCATTTCCAATTCTTTATTGCCAGATTCTTTATTGTCAGAATTTTCCATCTTCTGCCCCTACACCGCAATCGGCGCAGATATGGACGGGGCGGCTTCGTAGCCGCTTAGCTTTATATGCTCAAAGCGAAATTCCGTTAACGTGTCTGGCGGGTTAATTAATTCCAGTTGGGGCAGTGGGCCGGGTTTACGCCCAAGTTGCAAACGGGCTTGTTCCATATGGTTCAAATATAGATGCGCGTCCCCTAGTGAATGCACAAAATCGCCAACCTTTAAGCCAGTCACATGCGCCATCATATGTGTTAACAGCGCGTATGAGGCAATATTGAACGGCACGCCAAGAAAAATATCTGCAGATCGTTGATAAAGCTGGCAAGATAATTTTCCATCACTGACATAAAACTGGAACAAGCAATGGCAGGGCGGCAACGCCATATTCGGGATATCAGACGGGTTCCACGCAGAAACAATCAAACGTCGTGATTCGGGGTTCGTGCGGATAGCCTCTATCACATCTGCTAACTGATCGATAACACGCCCTTCTTCTGGCGTTTTCCAGCGTCGCCATTGCTGGCCATAGACAGGCCCTAAATCCCCTTGCGCATCAGCCCATTCATCCCAGATGCTGACGCCATTTTCGCGCAGATATTTGATATTTGTGTCGCCCTGAATAAACCATAATAATTCATGGATAATAGAGCGCAGATGCAGCTTTTTCGTGGTCAGTACAGGAAAGCCTTGCTGCAAATCAAAGCGCATTTGCCAGCCAAAAACAGATTTTGTGCCTGTACCCGTCCTATCGCCGCGCTCATTGCCTTTTTCCAGCACATATTCAAGAAGGTCTAGATACTGGCGCATTTTGTTAAGGTCTCTCGTCTGTTTTAAAGGATTTAACTCAGCAGACACTAGCAAAACAATTACAGTGATGCCAGATAGCGGCACGTGCTGATGTAAAAAACTTTCAAAAAATACCCATTCCAGCTATACTCCAAGATGTCGGCTTCGGCTGACTATGACGATAAACATATTGCAAAATAAGCAGGGCGGACCCGGGGGCGGTACCCGGCGCCTCCACCAATACAAGCTCACTATTCTGGCCAGATAGTAACCAGTTTCGGACAGTATAGGTGTTTTGGGGGCGAAATAGGATCGACGCATGTGGTAAAGGCCTTATCTTCGTTCGGTATGGTACCCGCCGTTATCGGGCCATGTAGTAGTTGCAAATGACAACACTGCTCCGGTTGCTGTTGCTGCTTAATGCGGTAACATGACCACTTTTAAAGTCCTGTTCGCTTGAGCTCGAGCAGGCGGGGTTCGGGGCTGCACCTGGCAACAGAAGCGGCCCCACTACATTGCCACTAGGCCGTTTTTTTTTAAATTTGGCCATGCAAGTGGGAAGGGGAATAATAGTGAGGGCAAAAAAGGTGTGGCGGCATGGATGACACAGAACAAAAGGCAGCAATTGATTATGAGCTGCTTGTTGAGGATGCTTTGCGCACGGTTGTCAGGGGCTCGCTCGCACTTGTAGAACATGAAGGCCTGCCCGGTGACAGCCATTTCTATATCAGCTTCCAGACGACAGCAGATGGCGTGCAAATGTCAGAAACGCTAAAAGCTGCCAACCCGCAAGAAATGACCATTGTTCTTCAGCATCAGTTTTGGGATTTGCATGTTAGCGAATCGCATTTTTCAGTTACCCTGTCTTTTTCTGGCGTGCATCATAATCTGAACGTACCCTTTTCTGCTGTTACACATTTCAATGACCCCTCGGTTGGATTCGGCCTGCAATTCAGCGCACCAGATACCCTAGAAACCCTGCAGCAAGATACAAACTTACCCTTAGGGGAGATATCAGATATATCGCAGCTGGAAAGTGATATCTCACAGGATAGAAAATCAAAAAAAACGCCCAAAAAAGCGCCCGAAAAAGCATCAGAACAAGGCAAAAATAAACCTGTTATTCAAGAAGTTGCACCCGCAGGAGATGGAGCAGAAATTGTCTCGCTTGATCGGTTTCGCAAAGATCCAGCACCAAAAAAATAAGCGGCCATTATGGCTAAATTATTGCTTAGTTTCATGATTCTCCCTTATCCAAGATTAAACGCCTGAAATTAAAGGAAGTATAAAATGGCGGATTTCGATTATAGCCCCCTATTGCCAACCAGCGGCGATGATACGCCCTATCGTCATATCTCTAGCGAGCATGTAACAACCCTAGAGGTAGATGGTCGCCAATTTATTAAAGTCGCTCCTGAAGGGCTGACCTTACTTGCACAAGAAGCTATGGCGGATGTATCGCACCTCCTACGCCCCTCTCATCTGGGGCAGCTAAAAGCTATTCTGGATGACCCAGAAGCCACAAATAATGACCGCTTTGTCGCGCTAGAGATGATCAAAAATGCGGTAATTTCGGCAGATCGCGTGCTGCCTATGTGCCAAGATACCGGCACTGCTTTGGTGAATGCTAGCCGCGGGGAATGTGTGCTAACCGGGGGCAGCGATGAAGAAGCGCTATCGCGCGGTATCTATAACACCTATCAGTCTCATAATTTGCGTTTCTCACAACTTGCCCCGCTGAGCATGTTTGAAGAGAAAAACACCGCTAATAATCTGCCAGCACAAATTGATATCGCGGCCAGTGCAGGAGATGAATATAAATTTACCTTTATCCAAAAAGGGGGCGGTTCTGCCAATAAGACCTTTTTGCATCAAAAAACTAAGGCTGTTTTAAACCCAGATAGTCTAAAGGAATTTTTAAAAGAAGCGATTGTCTCGCTAGGGACAGCTGCCTGCCCGCCCTACCACCTTGCGGTTGTCATTGGCGGCACCTCCGCTGAACATAATCTGAAAGTAGTGAAAAAAGCCTCTGTGCGCGATTTAGATACGCTGCCGGTAAAGGGGTCGATGTCTGGGCATGGTTGGCGCGATTTAGAATGGGAAAAAATTATTCTGGATATGACGAGAAACCTTGGGATAGGCGCGCAGTTTGGCGGTAAATATTATTGCCATGATGTGCGGGTCATTCGTCTGCCCCGTCATGGGGCTAGCTGTCCTATCGGTATTGGTGTTTCCTGTTCTGCTGACCGCCAAATCCGCGCGAAAATTACCGCAGATGGCCTGTTTCTGGAACAGCTTGAAACAGAGCCAGCAAAATATCTGCCGGAAATATCAGATGCGACAGAAGATGATGCGGTAGCTATCGATTTAAATCAGCCAATGAAAGATATTCTGGCGACTTTGACGCAATATCCAGTAAAGACACGGGTTAAGCTAACGGGCCCAATGGTGGTGGCACGGGATATCGCCCATGCTAAATTATTAGAGCAGCTTGGGGAAACAGGAAGCTTACCAGATTATATTAAAGACCACCCGGTTTATTATGCTGGCCCTGCAAAGACGCCAGATGGGATGGCGTCTGGCTCGTTTGGCCCTACGACCGCGGGGCGGATGGATAGCTATGTTGACCGCTTTCAGGAAGCTGGTGGCTCTATGGTGATGCTAGCGAAAGGCAACCGTTCCGCCATGGTCAAGAATGCCTGTAAAAAACATGGCGGCTTTTATCTTGGCTCTATTGGCGGTGTTGCCGCTAAATTGGCGCTTGAATCTATCAAAAAGGTTGAAGTTCTGGAATTTCCCGAATTTGGCATGGAAGCCGTCTGGCGCATTGAGGTAGAAGACTTCCCAGCCTTTATCATCACAGATGATAAGGGTAACGATTTCTTTGACTTATCTTAGAGGCCCGCGCTTTATTTAAGCGCGTCTTGCAAGCCTGCTGGCACGGGCCCTCCATAGGCCCAGTCCAGTAATTGCACCGTATGGCAAACAGGCGCGTCTGCCCCTGCAATCTGATTAATACACCCAAGGTTGCCAGCCGCAACAATATCTGCTTGCGCATGATTGATATTACCGATTTTGCGGCGTTGAAGCTGGTTTGCCATTTCGGGTTGCAGGATATTATAGACCCCAGCCGAGCCGCAGCATAAATGCGCTTCGGCTATCTGGCGCACCTCAAACCCTGCTTGGCTAAGCAATGTTTTAGGGGTTGAGGTCACCTTTTGCCCATGCTGAAGAGAGCAAGCTGCGTGATAAGCAACAGACAAACCCTTATCTGGCAAAGGCGCAAGGTCTGTATGCGCCGCTAGAAATTCAGTGATATCCATCGCAAGAGAGGCGATTTTTTCTCCCGTCTCACGAAGCTCAGCATCCGAAGATAGCAGCTGGCCATAATCCTTCAAGGTCGTCCCACAGCCTGATGTATTGACAATAATTGCGTCTAAATCGCCCTTATCAATATCTTTTTTCCAAGCATGAGCCGTAGCCCGCATCTGGCTGTGCGCACTATCGCTTTCATTAATATGATGTGCAAGCCCGCCACAACAGCTCGCAAGCTGGCGGACGATAACCTCTACCCCCACCCTAGATAACAGGCGCAAGGTAGCCGCATTAATTTCAGGGGCAATCGCCCTTTGCGCACATCCTTGCAGTAAAATCACGCGCTTTTGAACAGGTTTTTCAGGAACAAAAATCTTATCCTTTTCCCCAACTTCATCTACCGGGCCTATCGAGGCTGGCGCAGCCCCTATCATAGCCGCCAAACGCCGCGGCAATATAGGCGCAAACAGACGCGCACGCATGGCAAGCTTCAAAGCAAAATTGAATAAAGTAGCGCGAGGTACCAGACCTGCTAGCAATTTGCGAATAAGCTTATCCCCTAACGAGCGAGAGGTGTTTTTCTCAACCTCTGCGCGGCCAATATCAACTAAATGCAGATAATCCACCCCAGAAGGGCAGGTCGTCATACAAGACATACAGCCAAGGCATCTATCCAGATGATAACCAACCTGCTGCATATCCATCTGATCGCCAGTATCGCCGCCGCCAAGCGCATCGCGCATCATCCAGATACGGCCACGCGGACTATCACGCTCATCGCCAGTTAGCACAAAGGTAGGACAGGTTGCGGTACAAAACCCGCAATGCACACATTTGCGCAAAATATCATCTGCCATCTGAATTTCAGGACGCTGCAAAGCGGTCTTATCAAAGTGCGTTTGCATCTGCCGCGCCTCCTAGTTCGATTTTCTGCGGGTTCAGAATATACATTGGATCAAAAGCGGTTTTAATCCGGCTTTGCAACCCGCCAAGCGCCGCATCTAAGGGCTGAAAAATAGGTTGCGACGCCTGAATAGCTTCGGGTGCGCGCATCAAAGTAGCATGCCCCCCATCTTGGCGCGCCAGAACCGCGCGTATAGCCGCGCCAAGCTCTGCCCCTGCCCCGCCTAGCCAGATAAGCCCGCCAGCCCAATCCAGCGCATAATCCACCTTATATTTAGCTTCTAATTCTGCGATAATTTGCGGCGCATAGGAGGGGGTAACAGATAGCTTCCAGACCTGCTCTGCGTCCTTTTGAAGGCACGAGATATCGCGCATCATTTTCCAGAATTCACTGCTTTCCTCTGCTGACATAAGCCTGAGCGTGCCTGTTTTTTCGAGCAAAGCAGATAGAGAGGCTATTCTGTCATCTACCGAGATTTTCACCCCCTCAAGGCGAAGAACAGCGTTAAAGCCGCCGCCAGATTTTATAATAGCACCGCCAGATGGCTCAGTTGCAGATCCAAAACCAATTGACAGGGCAGAACGGGCTTCGGCCAGACTAGCGCAAGTAACAGATAGGCTAGTCATAAACTCAGGGCGCGGCAGGACTTTTAAGGTTATCTCTGACATCACCGCCAACATCCCAAAAGAGCCACACATCAGCTTAGAGAGATCATATCCGGTAACATTTTTCATCACTTTGCTACCAGAGCGGAAATAGCCCGCACGGCCAGATATAGCATCAAACCCCAGCAAATAATCCCGTGCAGCCCCAGCCGATATGCGGCGCGAGCCTGATAAGTTACAAGCGATAACACCGCCAAGGGAGCCGGGCGTTGACTGGCCATAAAATTTGTCTAAATGAAGCGGCTCAAAACCCAGCATCTGCCCATTTTTATCTAATGTCTCTTCAATTTCGATTAGGGGTGTTCCAGAACGCGCTACCATGACCAGCTCTTCTGGTTGATAGTCGGTTATTCCGCTATGGGCAGATAAGCTCAGCTCATCACGCGCTAAAACGCGCCCACCAAGGTTTTTTTTGGTGCCATAGCCAGTGACCTGCAATGGCGTTTTATTTTGCAGTGCGTCACGGATAATCTCTTCGATATCCGCACATTTCTCTGGCGTGTAGCGTGCCATATTACTTGCTTAACTCCCTTAAGCGGCTTTGGTCATAAAAGCCCCGCTAATTTTTATGTTTGACCTGTTAGAAACGGGGAATATCGGGGTGCGGCAACTGGCCATGATGGACATGCAGACGCCCTAGCTCCGCACAGCGATGCAACACTGGAAATACTTTACCCGGGTTCAAAAGATGGTCAGGGTCAAACGCACATTTCAGGCGTTGTTGCTGCTTTAAATCATCTTCGGTAAACATTTCCCCCATCAGGTCACGCTTTTCAACGCCCACCCCATGCTCGCCTGTCAGCACCCCGCCTAATGCCACGCAATTGCGTAATATCTCCGCCCCAAATTCCTCAGCGCGTGCCAACTCCCCTTCTGCATTTGCATCAAACAGGATAAGGGGGTGCAGATTACCATCACCAGCATGAAATACATTTGCTACTCTCAGGCCATATTTCTGGCTCATTGCCGACATTCTGGTTAGCATTTCTGGTAAAGCTTTACGCGGAATTGTACCATCCATACAAAGATAATCAGGTGATATACGCCCAACCGCAGGAAAGGCTGATTTGCGCCCTGCCCAAAACTGATTACGTTCTTCCTCAGACTGGCTAATGCGAATACTGCTCGCGCCTGCCCCCTTCATTAAGGTTGCAACCCTATCTAGCAGATAGTCCACTTCCACTTCGGGGCCATCTAGCTCAACAATTAACAGCGCGGCGGCCTCTCTTGGATAGCCAGCATTCACAAAATCCTCAGCCGCATTAATGGCAGGATTATCCATCATTTCCATGCCCGCCGGAATAATACCTGCCGCAATAACGATACTAACCGCCTGTCCAGCTTCTTGGACAGTGTCGAACCCTACCAGCATGGCGCGTTGGGTAGCTGGTTTACGCAAAATACGCACCGTCACCTCTGTAACCACCCCAAGCAGCCCTTCAGAACCTGTCATAATACCCAAAATATCAAAGCCGGGCGCATCTAGATGCTTGCCGCCAATACGGACAATCTCGCCATCCATGGTGACCATCTCAATACCCAGCACATTATTGGTCGTCAGGCCATATTTCAGGCAATGCACGCCCCCTGAATTTTCAGCAATATTCCCGCCAATAGAACAGGCTATCTGGCTAGAAGGGTCTGGTGCATAATAAAAGCCATCATCCT
The DNA here is from genome assembly GCA_022425485.1 of Alphaproteobacteria bacterium. Taxonomy (GTDB): domain Bacteria; phylum Pseudomonadota; class Alphaproteobacteria; order Puniceispirillales; family Puniceispirillaceae; genus JADHLI01. The sequence goes on from JAKMFL010000058.1 coordinate 33,658, forward strand.
GAACGGCCGTGGTAATCGCTAAGTTTGTTACCCCCGGCTGCGCTGTAACGGTGCGGTTTTCAAAGTCAATTTCAGTAATTTGATTAAACTTACCCAAGCCGAGCAACACCCCATCAGACAAAGGAAGGGCCCCGCCTGACAGGCTAGTTCCTGCTCCGCGCGGAACAATTTTTACCCCATTATCGCGGCACCATTTCATTACATCTGCTACTTGCTGGGTTGTTTCTGGCAAAACCACCACAAGCGGTAAATTCCGGTAAGCAGATAACCCGTCACTATCAAAAGCCTTCATGGTCGTGCGATCATCAATAACGCACCCTTTTGGCAATAGTGATTTTAGCGCGCCAACAATTTCATCGCGCCTATCTAGAATATTTTGTTCTGGTTCTGGCAATAGCATAATTTTATCTCGCAAATGAAATAGAACATCTTATGTGATATCGACTTTTCTCTATTGATGTCCAGCGCTTCTTTTCCGGCAAATAAAAAACCGCATGAACGCGGTCATGCGGTTTGGTAGTATCAGCCATATTCTCCCTAAAAAGAGAGCAAGGCAAACCTTAGCCCTGGCGAGCTTTCATGCGCGGGTTCTTTTTGTTAATAACATAGAGACGGCCGCGACGACGAACCACCTGACAGTTACGATCGCGTGATTTTAGCGTTTTAAGAGAACTTGCAACTTTCATTTTAATCATCCATAGCCGCAGAGGCTGTAAAATCCGTAAATAGTGGGCGGACAATAACCACAGGCGCGAAAAAGATCAAGCTTTTAGTTTAGCGTTACTAGGCGGGGCGTAACTAGGTGGGGCGCAACTAGGTGGGGCAGCCCGTCTTGGCTAATACCGAACGTTACATCCCGACAGCCCACAATAGCCATTAGGCACCTTATGCAGATATTGCTGATGATAATCTTCAGCATAATAAAATATTTCTTTCGATTTAATCTCTGTTGTTATTGGGCCGAATCCCTTTGCGGAAAGCTTCTGGCTATAATGCTTGGCACTGGCGCGGGCAGCCGCCAGCATATCTGCATCTTCTGTATAAATCACAGAACGATATTGCGTGCCCCTATCATTGCCTTGACGATTGCCTTGTGTTGGGTCATGCCCTTCCCAAAATCGAGCTAAAAGGGCATCGAACGACAATAGTGAGGGCTGAAAGGCCACCAAAACAACCTCACTATGCCCGGTCTGACCAGAACATACTTCCTCATAGGTGGGGTTGGGCGTTCGCCCCCCTGCATACCCTACCGCAGTGCTATAAACCCCATCTTGTGTCCAAAACAGGCGCTCTGCCCCCCAAAAACATCCCAAACCTAGCTGCACAAGCTGTACATCCTCTGGAAAGGGCGCACCGATAGGCCGTCCATGTACGGCATGGGCGCCCGGATTTAAAATTGGCGTGCTGCGTCCTGCCAGAGCTTCGCTCACATCTGGCAAGCGTGATTTAAAGGGGTTCGTGAAAAACATTTTAATAGCACCTTTATAAAAAGGGTTCTAAGGAGGGGTTAAGGCTTTTAAAAAACTAAATGCCGCCCTCTTTAGATTTAGGTATCACTGTCTAAAATAGCAATGCCTGGCAGCTCGCGCCCTTCAATCCATTCCAGAAACGCCCCCCCTGCCAGCGATACATAGCTAAACGCATCCGCGCAACCAGCATGGTTTAGCGCCGCCACCGTATCGCCCCCGCCCGCAATAGAAACAAGGTCACTAGCAGCCGTTGCCTGTGCAACAGTATTAGCGAGCGCCGAAGTGCCAACATCAAAAGGCGGAATTTCAAACGCGCCCATAGGCCCGTTCCATAACACGCATTTTGCACTTGAGATCACAGCGCTATAATCCGCGATAGCCCGTGGCCCGATATCTAGCATCATCTCATCTTCTGCCAGCCCTTCATTAAGGATGGTACGCGATGGCGCGCCTTGTTTAAATTCACGTGCTGCCTGCCCGTCTACTGGCAGATGAATGGTACAATTTTGGGCCTCGGCGCGGCGCAAAATGTCACCCGCTATATCTAGTAAATCAGCTTCCATTAGCGAGCGTGCCATATCATAGCCCTTTGCCGCTAGGAAGGTATTCGCCATGCCGCCGCCTAATATCAAATGATCAACACGGCTGATCAGGTGGGTTAATACATCCAGCTTGGTGGAAATTTTTGCGCCGCCAACCACGGCTACTACTGGGCGCTTTGGCGTATCAAGCGCGGTTTTCAGGGCGCGAACTTCGCGCATCAATGCGGGCCCCGCATAGGCTGGCAAGTGCTGTGCTAGCGCGTGGGTAGAGGCATGCGCCCGGTGCGCACAAGAAAACGCATCATTGACATAAATATCACCCGCCCTTGCCAATTTCTCAGCAAAACTTGCCTCATTCGCTTCTTCTTCTGGCCAAAAGCGCAGATTCTCTGCCATTACAAGCGTGCCAGCTGCTGGGCTTTCCAGCCTATCTAAATCCGAAATTAGTGGCACGGAAAGCTGATAATTCTCCTCAATATAAGCGCAAATAGGCGCAAGGCTCATCTCTGGTACTATCTGGCCTTTTGGCCGCCCTAGATGGCTGAGCAGGATAATTGCCGCCCCTTTTTCCAAAAGCGACTGGATACCGGGCATAATACGGTCTATTCGGGTTGCGTCACTGACCTTGCCATTGGCTAGCGGGCAATTAAAATCAACACGCATCAAAATTGTCTGGCCATTAAGGTCTTCTGCGTGCATCTCTTCAATTGGCTGTATCATCTGTTTATCTTTTCGTTTATGACGGTTATTGCCTGTCTTATGGCATATTGATCTCATAGCAAAACCCTATTATTTTGACCAGTATCTTGCTCAATTTCTGGAGCTTTCATGACCTCAGCTTTTGATGAATTTAAGCGCGGCGTATGTGATGAGATGCCGCTGCAAATTGGCATTTTTCCGTTTGGACTGGTCTATGGCGTTCTGGGTGTAGAAAGCGGGATGAGTGTGCTGGAAACCTGCCTCTTATCGGTCATTCTATTTGGCGGGGCAAGCCAGATTGTGTTCACCCAATTGCTGGCTAGCACGACACCGGCTGGCGTTATTCTGGCCACTGTTAGCACCGTAAATCTACGTCACCTTTTATATGGATTATCAATTGGCGCATATTTGCGGAGCCTGCCGCTACGCTGGCGTATTTTATTGGCCTATCTTCTAACAGACGAAGCTTATGCGATGTCTATTGCACGGTTCAGAGGGATGCCTGCCTCGCCTTTCATGCATTATCATCTGCTTGGCACCGGATCGTTGCTGTTTATTGTCTGGCAACTCTCTACTATCAGCGGCGCCTTTTTAGGTACTGCGGTACCGGAAAGCTTGCAACTAGGCTTTGCAGTGCCCCTATCCTTTATTGCGGTTCTAGCGCCAGTAATTAAAAGACGGGCTGAAATTATCGCTGCTTTCAGCGCTGGGGCAACTGCGCTATTGCTGCATGATATGGCTTGGAATTTATGGCTTATTTGCGCAGCTATAGTCGGCATCCTATCTGGCTGGGCGTTCAGCACTTTTGAAAAAACACCGCTAATGGAGAACAGCAAATGAGCTTATTTGTTCTGATATGCCTATGCGGTTTTTTCACCTACCTTACGCGGTTTTTGCCGCTAACAGGCTGGCTACCGGCGCAAATGCCCAACTGGTTTGAACGCGCCATGTATTTTGTTCCGATAGCGGTATTAACGCCAATTATTGTGCATTCTGTCTTTATCACCCCAGATAGCGGAATTACGCTGGCCGATAATACGCGATTGCCAGCTGCTATTCTTGCGGTTCTCGTCGCCCTGCTTACCAGATCTGTTATCATCACCCTTATCGGCGGGTTTGCGTGTCTTTGGGCTATCAGCTATTTTGGCCTTTAGCCCAGTTTTTAATCGCCGGCCATAGCCGCCCATCCAGTATTGCAAGACCCACAACCACCAACGCAAAACCTGCTAGCTGGTTTGCCCCTACCCATTGGCCAAGAATAGCGGCATCCAACGCCACTGCAAATACCGGCACAATAATGGTTACGAGCAGTAAGTTAGAGGCGCCTGCCAAGCTTAATATGCGGAAATATAAAGGATAGGCAAAGGCAGTGCCTAGCACCCCGATACCAATGGCAAGTATTAATAATTCAGGAAGATAGGCAAGCTGAAACAAGGTTAATGACGGCGCACCAGAAAGCATAAAGCCTGCTGGAATAGATAAAATAGCAGAGCAGGTTAGCATCCCGCAGGCAACTTCTATTGCTGGCCAATTAGACAGCTTTAGCTTGCCCCACACCCCTGCTAGCGCATAAGACAGGGTAGCTAGCAATATCGCCAATGAGCCGATGATAGAGGCAGATGTCCCTTGCAACGCATCAAAACCTATCGCTGCTGCCACCCCTAAAACCCCTAAAATGACCCCAGCAATTCGGTGTAGCTTCAAGGGCTCGGAGCGGAGAAATATAGCAGACACCACAACACCAAAAAAAGCAGTATTGGCATTGATAATAGAGGCCATTCCGCCTGTTACAAAAAGCTGCCCCCACGCGATAAGAAAAAAGGGGGCCAAATTATTAATAACGCCCATCACAAGAGATGCACCCCAAAATTGGCGCGTAAGGGGCAGAAACATGCCGCGTGAAATCAGATAGCCAAATAGGACAATAGACGCAACGCTCAGGCGCAAACATACCAGCCAAGCTGGACTTAAATATTCCAGCCCCACCTCGATAAAATAAAAGGACGCCCCCCAGATAAAGGAGAGTAGCAGGAGCAATATCCAGACAAAGAATGACATAAGCGTGGATCAGACCAATAAATTATAGGCTAATAGCGTATCGTATCCCATCTTCAAACCCATCACAAGAAACATCCCTAATACCAGCTTGTGAAACAAGCTCGGCGCTATCTTAGGGCGGGCCATTGCCCCAAAATAAAATCCAGCAAACGCCCCAGCCACACCAGCACAGGCTGGCAAAAACGCTTCTTGTTTTAAAATGCCCGTCTGAAGATAACCAGCAGCAAGCGGAAAACAACCTATAAGAATCAAAAAGCCGGTCGCATCAACAAATTGCTTGGGCTTAAGCTGCTTCATCACCAGATAAATCGTCATTGGCACGCCCCAAATAGAGGTAAGCCCCCCCAATATTCCAGATAGGCCGCCCATCAAAACTTGCCATCTGCTGTCATATTGCGGGTTCAAACGCCACTGCACACCAAAAAGATTATTCAAGGCGAAAATGAGCACTGAAATGGCAATCAGCATGCGAATAAAATCATTGCCTAACCCGGCCGCATAGAAGGATGCTATAAGTAAAAATACCACCATTACAGATGCAAATCGCCAATAATCACGCAGCAGCTGGCGATAGCTATCAGCGCGATGAAACTGATAAAGATTGGTGACCATCATCGGCAGAATATTGATCGCCATCGCTTCAAGCGGTGTAACGATGATGGTAAGCAATGCCAGCGCTGTCGTTGGCAGTCCAATGCCAATTATCCCTTTAATAAAGCCAGCTAGCACATAAACGCCAGCTATTATCCATAAGGTAGCAGGGTCGCTCAACACAGTCATGGAAGAAGCATGGCCCCTGTCTCTTGCGCAATCTCATCAATGGTTTTAGCAAGCAATTCATCCTTTTCGGATAGACCACCAACATCATGGGTGGTCAGCACTATCTTGACCTGATTATAGACATTTGACCATTCAGGATGATGGTTTTGTTTTTCTGCCGCAATCGCGATTTGCATCATAAAGCCCATGGCAGCTGGAAAATTACGGAACTTCAAAGCTGTCTCAATTGATTTGCCATCTTCTGCTAATTTCCAGCTACTTAGCTCTGCTGCAAGGGCATTGACCGCTGCTGTATCTAATCGCGCCATATTCCTAAACCTCACTATTTGATTATTATCTCGCTGATTATTATCTCGCTGATTGCGCTACCTGTTAGCGCGGATATCAAAACAAGACATTGTAGAAGCTCCATGCTACGCTTTTCACTAAGGGCTTGCAATGCAGGCTGAGGCGTGGCCACGAACATATCATCAGGCCCCTTGAAAAAAAGAGGTATAAAATCAAGGACGGTAAAAAACCAAGCGAGGTGTATTTATGAAACAGTTACTTTTTACCGCACATACCCCTTCTGACAATACAAGAAAGCTAAGCCAGCGCTGCCTTGCTGAAATGCATGCGGCTAGTGAAACAATTGCGCTACATCATAAGACGCCATTAGAAATAACTTCAAAAGATGGCCTAGCCTGTGATGGGCTGGTTATCGCCACTACAGAGAATATCGGCTATATGGCAGGTCTGACTAAGGATATGTTTGACAGATGTTATAATGACTGGCTGTATCACACAGACGGATTGCCGGTTGCCTTTTACATTCGTGCTGGCCTAGATGGCACCGCAACCGCAAACACACTTGGCCGATTTGCACATGCGTTGCGATGGCGTATGGTGCGCCCTCCCCTTATTCTAAAAGGTGATTATACACCCGATTTTGAAGAACAGGTCGCAGAGCTAGGGGGCGGTTTCGCCGCCGGTCTAGAAGCTGGAATTTTCTAAAAAAATTAGAGCCCGAAAATTAGAGACTTAGTGATATGAGACTTATTTCGATGGCGGCAGAAATCGCCCCACTAGCCGCCCTGTTTATTGGAAATGCACTAGCCGATATTTTTGTTGGCGCGATAGCCGCAGTAGCTTGCGCGGTCATTATCATTCTCTATAACCGGATAGTGGAGCGCAGATGGGCCGCTTTTGCCTTATTTTCAGTTCTGGTATCGGCTGTCTTTACGGTTGCTGCACTGCTGTTCGGGGATAGTCTGTTTATAAAAATTCAGCCAAGCCTGTTCAATGGCCTATTTTGTCTGATTCTATTGGGCGGATGGTTGCGCGGGAAAGCTGTGATGAAAATATTTTTTGGCGCACAGTTCCAACTTACCCATGATACATGGCGGCTATTATCCCTGAGATGGGGACTGTTTTTTGCCTTTTTAGCGCTCGCAAATGAGGGCGCTTGGCGGTTGCTAGATGATGATGGCTGGGTATGGTTTAAGGTATTTTTCGCTGCCCCATTAACAGGGGTATTTATGCTCGCACAATTACCGCTGACCTTGCGTGGCAGATTAGCCCCTGAAGAGGGCGCACAGAAAAGAAGGTAGTTAAAGCCGCCACCGCTAAAATTAAATAAAAAAATAGCGGAGAAAATTTTATTTGCGTGTAGCTTTAAGCTCTTCCAGCGTGGTGACACCGAGCTGAACCATCGTATTTTGCAGCTCATCTTTTAAGATATCACCAACATGCTGACCGCCTTGTGCCCCAAGACAGGCGAGACCAAACATAAATGCCCGGCCTAATAAAACAAAATCCGCACCGCTGGCCAGCGCACGCGCAATATCAAGCCCAGAGCGAACACCGCTATCGAAGAATAGTTTTATATCATTGCCTAAAGCTTGGCGAATCTGGGGAAGGATGGTTATAGAAGGCGGAGCTGCATCCAGCTGCCTGCCCCCATGGTTTGAGATAACCAGCGCATCTGCCCCTGCTTTTAAGGCTTGCCGCGCATCTTCCAAATGCAAAATGCCTTTGACCACTAGCGGCCCATCCCATTCGGCTCTAATCTCAGCAAGATAATCCCAAGTAAGCGAGCCGTTCAGCTGCCGCCCAATAAAAGTTGTAATGTCATCCCCGTCCCCTTCTTTATTGTAGCGTACCAAGTTTTTGAAGCTAAACTTTCCGCCATTTGCAAGCGCCGCCAGCGACCAGCTTGGATGGGTCATACATTGCCAGAAAACACGGGGGGTTAACGCCATGGGATTGCGTGAACCAATAGGCGCGCCAGCCAAACGCATTTCTTCACGCCGGCTGGGGCCGGGAACATCCACCGTTACCACTAAGGTTTTAAAGCCAGCCGCCTTTGCTCTTTTCAGCAGGTCGCGCATCACCGCTTTATCACTAGGCGCATAAAGCTGATACCATGCCATATCCCCAGCAATAGGCCCGATTGTTTCCAGATCAGCCCCCGCCACCGTGCTAAGGGTATATGGGATTTGATGCGCTGATGCTGCCTTTGCTAATAACGCTTCGCCATTGGGCCAAATCAGCGATTGCAAGCCTACCGGTGCAATGCCAAAGGGGGCGGCATAATGTTGGCCAAACAGCTCAAGGCTGGTATCCGGGGCTACCCGTCCACGCAAAAAACGCGGCATAAGCTCTACCTCGGATAAAGCTTGCTCATTTCTAGACATTGCCTGACCAATACCCGTACCCGCTGCCAAATAAGCATGCACAAATTTAGGTAATTTTCTCTCAGCTGGCGTAACCATATCGCTGATACGCGGATATTTCTGCATCATATCCATCAAATTTTATCCCCTGAAAAAATATACCAAAAAGCCCTGAGGTCAGAGCTTAGCCTAGATTTTGGATAAAAAACCAGCCCAAAGAAGCTTAATTCGAGAAGGTTTTTAGATAGGCGATAACATTTGCTCTATCTGCCTCTTTTTTAAGACCAGCATAGGCCATTTTCGTGCCTTTCAGATAGGCTTTCGGCTTGGTAAGGAAGCCATCAAGAGTTTCTTCATTCCAAATAATACCGCTTGCCTTAATCGCTTTAGAATATTTTTTATAATCTTCTAGCGAGCCAGCTTCACGGCCAAACAAATTAACCAGATGGGGGCCTGTCTTATGCTTCTCTTTATTCACCAAATGACAAGCCTTGCACCTTTTAAAAACTTTTTCACCCTTTGCTACATCGCCGGCCTGAACAGCACCAGAGGCTAAAAAAAGAGCGATAGATGCGCTCAAGAAGATTTTGAAAAAATGCATGGAAGGTGCCTCACTGTTGGAATAATCAAAGGGTCTCTATTCTTGCTTAATATAAAGCAAATTAACAATCTGCCTATATAAAATCCTTTTGCTAGACGAAAAAACTCGTTTCACACATCAGCTATATAAGAGCCCCCTTATGTTGACCATAATTTTGCCCTGATTTGGTTCTTAACTCTTTTCTACAACAGTACTTTTTGAAGTGCTGGATCACAACCAGAGGATAATGGTCATGCGCATTTTGTTGACTGGTTTGGTGCTGAGTTTCTTTACTGTTTTTGTCTCGTCTCCCCTAATATTAGCTCAGGCGTCAACCAAGCCTCAGCTTCTCTCGCCAGAGGCCTGCGGGAGGGTACCCATATCTATTGCCAGAGCATGGCCACTTACAGACTTCAACCAATGTACAGTGCCGATAACAGAGATACGTTCGGGCGGACCGGGGAAAGATGGTATTCGTTCTATCGAAATGCCTGAATTTCAACCTATCAGCAGCTCTGCGCTTGCAGATACAGAACCAGTTATCACGGTTAGCTTTGGCGGCGAATCTCGCACCTATCCATTGCAAATCCTGATCTGGCACGAAATTGTCAATGATGAGGTAGGCGGCGTGCCTATCGCGGTTACCTATTGCCCGTTATGCAATGCGTCAATTGTCTTTGACAGGCGTCTGAAGGATAAGATTTTAGAGTTCGGAACAACGGGCAATTTACGTCGCTCTTACCTTGTTATGTATGACCGCCAAACAGAAAGCTGGTTTCAGCAATATGACGGTACAGGTCTTTTTGGGGCGCTTGCAGGCGAGGTGTTAACAGCGTTGCCGGCACGTCTTGAATCTGTTGGCGATGTGCGCATGCGAGGCGGTAACAACCTTATTATGGCAACGCCAAAAGGTTTTCTGCGCCCCTATGGGGCAAACCCCTATGTTGGCTATGATACCAGTAATTTTCCATTCCTGTTTGATGGGCAGCTGCCGAAAGGCATTAAGCCTCTTGAATATGTAGTAATAGCGGATGACCGCGCTTGGGCATTAAATAGTTTGCAAACCGAAAAGCAGATTAAGGCAGGCGATCTATTGCTGGAATGGGAACCGGGTAGAGCTAGCGCCCTTGATAGCCGCAAAATCGCTGATGGGCGTGATTTAGGCGTGGTGACGGTTAGCCAAATAGACGCAACGGGCAGCAAAGAGCTTATCCCTTATAAGATCAGTTTTGCCTTTGTCTGGCATGCCTTTAATCCAGATGCCGCCATTATCCGCTAAAGCAAACGAATGGGCGTGCCGCTTAAATAGGCCTCTAGGCTTTCTAGTGTTTCAGAATAGAACACACGCATTGTCTCGCTGGTCACATAGCCAATATGCGGGGTTAAAATTAGATTTGGCGTCGTGCGAAGCGGATCATTTTTCTGCAATGGCTCCCGGTGATATACATCCAAGGCTGCCCCGCCTAGCTTGCCTGTATTCAGCGCCGCAATAAGCGCGGCTTCATCAATGATAGGGGCACGTGATGTATTCACAATACACGCATCAGGCTTCATCCAAGCTAATGCTTCTGCCCCGACAAGGCCAGTGACGCGCTCAGAAAGCTTCAGATGAATAGAGATGAAATCAGAGGTGGCAAAAAAGGCTTTTTTATCCTTATAGGTAACCCCCTGTTCTGCTGCACGCTCTGGGGTAAGGTTTTGTGACCACGCTTGCACCTGCATGCCAAAAGCTTGGCCTAAGGCGGCCACTTGCCCCCCTAAACGCCCAAGACCCAAAATGCCTAATGTTGCCCCCCTCAAATCGCGGCCCGTACCTACCTGCCAGCCACCTTGTGTCATCGAATTAGCCGATGGAATGATCTGGCGTGCCATAGCACCAATTAATATCATAGCAAGCTCAGCTGTTGCATGGCCGGGCGATGCCGTTCCGCTAACAACAATTCCCCGTCTCTTGCAAGCGTCCAAATCAATCGCTGCATTGCGCATACCACTGGTTATAATAGCTTTCAAATTTGGCAAGGCGTTTATTACATCCGCGGAGAACAGCGTGCGCTCTCGCATCAGGCAGAGCACATCATAGGCTTGCAGGCGCTGGATAAGGGCATCCCCCTCGATAGTATCGTGATAAATATCCAGCTGATGATCTTTTTGGACACGCGCCCAATCCGCAAATTCATGGGCATTTTCCTGCCAGTCATCAAGAAGTGCAATTTTCATCATTTTATCCTTAGCTAGGCCCCTTAGCGCAGGGCAATATTTGTGTTTAGGCGCGTTTAAATGGCAATGCCTTGCTTTATGATAAGAAATCACGCATTTGTCTATTACATTACTTCAAGATTGGGGTACATATCACCCACTAGTAAGCGCAGTTAATTTTAAGAAGGTTTTTAGTAGATGATCAAGGCAGTCATTTTTGACAAGGACGGCGTTCTGCTGGATTTAGAGGCAACATGGCTGAACAGCGCTATCGCCATGACGCATTTTATCGCTGGCCTGACAGACGGAATGCATCCCGCAGAAACGTTTCAGCAGATTATCGGTATTGATGAGAAATCGCGCCGCATTGATGCAGATGGGCTTTTTGCCGCTGGTTCGATGGCAACCCAATTCAACGCCATTGCCGAAGCTGTGCCGCAATTAGCCGACCAGCTACAACATGACCAGAATATTCGGGAAAAACTGCGCGATGTGTTTTTGGATGCGCGGGATGAGACATTAGCCGGCGTTGGCTCGGTGGCCAATGGGGATGTAATCACACCCCTTAAACAGCTTCAAATGGAAGGGTACAAAATGGCCGTTCTGACCAATGATAGCGCAGAATCTGCTACCAGAGGCTGTGCTGATATTGGCGTTTCAGACTTCCTTGAGATGGTCGTAGGGTTTGATAGCGGCTTTGGCTCCAAGCCAGATCCAAAGGGGTTGCTAGCTATCTGTGATGCCCTGTCTTGCAACCCGCGCGAAGTGGCCATGGTTGGCGATACTTTTGCGGATAGGCACGCAGCAGAACAAGCCGGAGCTGGCGCGTTTATTGGTATCTCTTCTGTTTATCCAGATACGCCAAAAGCGCTAGAGGGTATTGAGCATTTACTGCCAGATTTAACAGGTCTGCCAAATGTCGTTCGCTCTATGCGATAGCTAGCCAACAAACGCTTTTTCTAAAACAAAATGACCGGGCGCAGAATTTGCCCCCTCTTGCAAGCCTGCATCCAAGCAAAGCTGTTTCATATCTTGGTTCATATTCATCGAACCACAAATCATTACTCTATCTTCGTTTAAGGACAAATGCGGCAGGCTAAGACTATCAAACAACGCCCCACTTTCCATCAAATTAGTGATACGCCCCATATGCGCATAACTCTCGCGCGTGGTGGTCGAAAAATAAACCAGTTTTTCGGCGGCAATCTCACCGATAAGCGGGTCTCCTTTGGCACGCTCAACCAACTCCATACTGAAGCCTAATTCAGCTATCTCACGACAGGTATGGGTTAGAATCACTTGGTCAAACCGCTCATAAAGCTCTGGATCACGAAGAAGAGAGGCGAAAGGGGCAACCCCAGTGCCCGTCGAAACCAGATAACAGCGCTTGCCCGGCAATAACGCATCTAGAACCAGCGTGCCAGTAGGTTTGGTTTTCATTAAAATATAATCGCCGCTCTTGATGTGTTGTAGGCGCGAGGTAAGCGGCCCATCCTGTACCTTGATAGAATAAAAGCTCAAACTCTCTTCCCAAAAAGGAGAGGCAATAGAATAGGCGCGCAGTAAAGGGCGGCCAGCTTCATTTAGCAGGCCTATCATCACAAACTCGCCAGAACGAAAGCGGAAGCTTTGTGGGCGCTCCACCTCAAAGGAAAATAGCCTATCTGTCCAGTGCCTGACCTCAAGAACGCGCACCGCATCCGGCGTGGATGCATCGACAATCGGGAAAGATATATTTTCAGCTGGTTGGGACATATTCATACCTCCGTGGCAAGAGATAGCCACATTGACTGACCTTTACATGAGAAACCTGCCCTCAAATGTCAATCGAAAGCCTGCATTTTAGGGAAATTGGCTAATAATTTTCTCCAAATTAGCCTTGACTAACTTCCTAAGCCCCTTAATTATTGTGATAAGCTTGCAAACTTATAAAGGCGACACTGTTTCCGCTAAAACGCAGATGCGATGTGTCATATTTTAAAAATCATATATTTTAGGTATCAACCTATTCATTCAAAGGGAAAACTGCATGACCACGGCAAATATTGTCACCGATGCCAAAACTGAGCGGCGTATAAATTTGCCGCTTTTGGTCATTGTTGTGGGATTTTGTGCCGCCCTTTTATATGACCTAACATTGTTTGAGGTGATGTTTGCTGCGATTGCAGATGCCTATTTGCAAGTATCCACCTTTGTTGCTGGCACCTTATTGCTATTTTTTCTGGCGGAGCGGGCTTTTAAGTTTGATCTGACCACCGCACTAGCAGAATCAGGAAAATGGCAGGTTCCTCTGGCTGCTGCGCTAGGGGCATTGCCTGGTTGTGGCGGCGCCATTATCGTGGTGACCAAATATGTATCAGGGCGCCTTAGTTTCGGCTCGGTTCTGGCAACTTTAACCGCGACAATGGGGGATGCTGCCTTTTTGTTATTGGCCAAAGAACCCTTGACCGGATTTTTTATTATTGGGCTAGGCTTTGGGGTAGGTGTTATCACTGGCTATATCGTTGACGCCCTGCATGGCCCAGATTTTATGCGCCCTAAAAATGCGCCTATAGATAGCCATCCAGATTTATCCGACCCCGAACATGATGATTTTTCCAACCCAGTTATAGATAAGGTTTGGATGCTGATTTTTGCGCCCGGCCTTATTTTGGGTTTAATGCTCGCATTCCAGATAGATGTGGATGCGCTATTGGGTACGGAAAACTTACCCGCACCTGCTAGCTTGCTTGGTTTTATTGGCGGCATGCTGTGTTTTGGCATGTGGGCATTGCCGCGTTTACTGCCGCAACTGCGCAGGAAGCATACGGAAATTGGCGGTGCTGAAAATGAAACGATTATTCGGCGCACCATTGCAGACACAAACTTTGTTACCAGCTGGGTTATTTTTGCGTTTCTGTTGTTTGAAGTGGCCATTCATCTAACGGGTATAGATTTGAAATCTTTCTTTACCTCTGTAGCCGCATTCGCCCCCCTCATTGCGGTACTGATTGGCTTTATTCCCGGATGCGGGGCACAAATACTGGTCACAACCTTATATCTGTCTGGCTATCTGCCGCTATCAGCACAGATAGGCAATGCGATTAGTAATGACGGGGATGCCTTATTTCCAGCAATTGCGCTAGCACCGGGCGCCGCCATAATGGCAACGCTTTATTCGGCCATCCCTGCCTTACTTATTTCCTATGGCTGGTTTTTTCTAGCCTAAGCACCCCCAAACAGCCTAGCTTTATCACATAAGACAGGCGCATAACGGGCGCAAATACCTAGCAAATACCTAGCCAGAAAAAGCCTGCAAGCCTGTTTGCGCACGTCCCAATATTAATGCATGCACATCATGCGTGCCTTCATAGGTATTGACGGTTTCCAAATTCATCAGATGCCGCATCACATGATATTCTTCTGAGATGCCATTGCCGCCATGCATGTCCCGTGCGGTGCGGGCAATAGCCAGCGCTTTACCACAACTATTGCGCTTTACAAGAGATATCAATTCTGGCGCACAGGTGCCCTCATCTAGCATCTTGCCTACCCGCAATACCGATTGCAGGCCAATACCGATTTCGGTTTGCATATCCGCTAGCTTTAGCTGGATAAGCTGGTTTGCGGCCAGTGGCCGATTAAATTGCTTGCGCTCTAGGGTGTAGGTACGTGCCGCATGCCAGCAAAATTCTGCCGCGCCCATCACCCCCCAACTAATGCCATAACGCGCTTTGTTCAGACAGCTAAAAGGCCCTTTTAGCCCTTCCACATTTGGCAATAGCGCATCTTCAGAAACCTCCACCTCATCCATACTGATAGAGCCTGTTAATGACGCGCGAAGGGATAATTTCCCCTTTATAGGGTCAGCAGACAGCCCCTTCATCCCCTTTTCCAGAACAAAGCCTTTAATCTTACCGTCATGCGCATCAGACTTTGCCCAGATAACAAATACATCAGCGATAGGCGCGTTAGATATCCACATTTTTGAGCCGTTTAGCACATAGCCCTTTTCGGTTTTGCGAGCCGTTGTGCGCATAGAACCGGGGTCAGAGCCAGCATCTGCTTCGGTTAGGCCAAAACAGCCGATAAGCTCGCCGGTCGCCAGCTTTGGCAAATAACGCTGTTTTTGCGCTTCACTGCCAAAGCTCTCAATAGGATGCATCACGAGCGAGGATTGAACAGACAACATAGAGCGATAGCCTGAATCAATACGCTCTACCTCACGCGCTACCAAACCGTAACAGACATGGCTCATCCCTGCCCCGCCATAATTCTGATCCACGGTAATTCCAAGCAGACCAAGCGCACCCATTTCACGGAAAATTTCAATATCGGTTTTTTCTTCCCGAAAAGCTTCAATAATGCGCGGCATTAATTGCGCATCTGCATACGCTTTGGCGGTGTCTCTAACCATCCGCTCTTCTTCGCTTAACTGGGCATCAAGGCCAAACGGATCTGCCCAGTCAAATACAGCTTTGGTTTTAGGCTTGGCCAACGGCTCTGCAATGCTATCCATGATACTATCCTCAAAATCGGTTATGCGCTATCCAATCTAACGCTACAAAGGGAAGCGTCAATTGAAAACCCCCTTTATCATATGATGCGATAGAGGCAAGAAAACCACCCCTATTCTTTCCAGCTTTTTTGATTTTAGGCCTTCTTAATGATTTTTTCCCGTCGCCATAAATATAAACCAGAGGCAATGATAATCGCTGCCCCGCCTAGCGTTGCCATGGATGGAATTTCAGCAAACACCATAAGGCCCCAGAACATAGCGAATACAACAACCAGATAATTCAGCGGTGCCGTTTCACTCGCCTCAACATTTTGCAGCGATAAAATTAACGCATAATGACCAAGCCCGCCAAACAAAGACATGCTTGCCATCAGAATAATATCTGTTACTTGGGCTGGGGCCACCCAAATAAACGGCAGCATAAGGCTTGTACAAACGGCGCCAAAACCAGCCGTGAAAAACAAGGTTGTGTGCGGGTTTTCTGCGCCGCCAAGATTGCGTGTTAAGATAGAATAGCTGGCATAAAAGCTGGCAGCAGCTAGGGGGAGCAAAGATGCAGGTGTAAAAATATCAGAATGGGGCTGGATAATAATGATGGCACCGACAAACCCGCCAATGACGCTAACCCCTCTGCGAATGCCAATCTTTTCTGCTAAAAACAACATTGCTAGTACCGTAATCAGCAAAGGCGCAACCATGAAAATAGCTGATGCTTGCCCCTGATCAAGATAACGCAAACTAAGATAGAAAAAAAAGGTGGCGCCAAACAAGGCGGCAGACCGCGCAAGCTGCAAACGCGGAAATTGTGTGCGCACAACTTTATTTAAACGCGGGGCAAATAAGCACAGGATAAGGATAAACTGGCCTGTATACCGCGCCCAAACTACCTGCATCACAGGCTGGCTCCGTACCAGATATTTTGCCATTACATCCAAGGTTGGAGAGCAAAAAACAGCCACCACCATCAGCAAAAAGCCTTGCTGACGCGAAGAGAATTTCGAGAGAAAACCTAAATTAGGGAACACGATATGACTCCCCCAAAAGCAAAATAAGAGACAAAATCCGTGCATGTCCCCTCATGTGATAACCATGAGGCAAGCCATAGCCGAATGTAAAGATGATTTACAAAAACACCCCCTTTTGAGGCGCGTGCATTCTTGGCACTCGAAATTTGTGCGCATATTTGCTATTCTAACCCCAATAGGTAAAGGGCCGCGCTAGAAAAGGTGTCTTATGACCAAAGAGCAGAACAAAAAGGGGCAATGGGCGAAACAAGCTTCAGCAGAGCTAAAAGGGCGTGAGCTAGAAACGCTTGCCACCAAAACGGCTGAAGGCATCGATATCGCGCCGCTTTACACCGAGGCTGACTTAGAGGGTTTAGACCATCTCGGCAACTTGCCAGGTGAAGCCCCCTTTACCAGAGGGCCACGGGCCACCATGTATACTGTTCGGCCATGGACTATCCGCCAATATGCGGGCTTTTCTACAGCAGAGGAAACAAATAAGTTTTTCCATAAAGCGCTAAAGGCTGGGCAGAAAGGCCTTTCTGTTGCTTTTGATCTGGCAACGCATAGAGGCTATGATTCAGACCATGCGCGGGTGCGCGGTGATGTGGGCAAAGCTGGCGTGGCCATTGACACTGTTGAGGATATGAAACGCCTGTTTGCTGGCATCCCTTTGCAAGATATGAGCGTTTCCATGACCATGAACGGGGCCGTTCTGCCTGTCTTATCTGCCTTTATCGTGGCTGGTGAAGAGCAAGGCGCATCCCAAGCTGCTTTGTCGGGTACAATTCAAAACGATATTTTAAAAGAATTTATGGTGCGTAACACCTATATTTATCCACCTGAGCCCTCTATGCGGATTGTGGCGGATATTATTGCCCATACTGCCCAGCATATGCCGAAATTCAATTCGATTTCCATCTCTGGCTATCATATGCAGGAAGCAGGAGCCAATCTGGTTCAGGAATTGGCCTTCACCCTTGCTGATGGTCTGGAATATGTAAAGGCAGCCAAAGCAAAAGGGCTTGATGTGGATGATTTTGCCCCGCGCCTATCCTTCTTTTTCTGTATCGGTATGAATTTCTTTATGGAAGCCGCAAAATTGCGGGCAGCCAGAACGCTTTGGGCACGCTGGATGGAAAAATTGTTTCAGCCAGAAAGTCAAAAATCACTGATGCTCCGCACCCATTGCCAGACATCAGGTGCCAGCCTTGCAGAACAAGACCCCTATAATAACGTCATACGCACCACTATCGAAGCGATGGCCGCAGTTCTTGGCGGCACGCAATCTTTGCATACAAACTCCTTTGATGAGGCCATTGGCCTGCCAACAGATTTTTCTGCGCGTATCGCGCGAAACACCCAGCTTATCCTGCAACATGAAACCGGCATCACCAGCACCGTTGACCCGCTAGCAGGGTCTTATTATGTGGAAAACCTCACTGCTGAGCTGATTGAAAAGGCAGATGCGCTGATACATGATATCCAAGATATGGGCGGCATGACAGATGCTGTATTAGAAGGATTTCCAAAGCGCGAGATAGAAAAAATGGCAACCGCGCGGCAAGCACGTATTGATAATGGCGAGGATGTCATTGTGGGGGTAAACAAATATCGCCCAGATGAAGATAGTACGGTTGAGGTACTTGATATTGACAATGATGCGGTGCGTGATGGCCAGACAAAGTCGCTTGATAAAATAAGAACAAGCAGAGACGATGAGCAGGTCAAAGCTAGCCTTGCCGCCCTGCAAGAAGCAGCGCGAAATAATAGCGGCAATTTGCTAGCTTTGAGCATTGAAGCGATGCGGGCGCGGGCATCTGTAGGCGAGCTATCCTCAGCATTAGAAGAGGTGTTTGGCCGCTATACAGGCAAGCAAGAAACGGTTCGTGATATCTATCGCCAGACCTATGGCAGTGCGCCTGAAATTGACGAAGTTGAAAACGCCTTTAGCCGCTTTTGTGACGAGGCAAAAGAAGTCCCTATTTTATATATGGCCAAGCTTGGTCAGGATGGCCATGACAGGGGCGCAAAAGTCATTTCCTCTGCATTTGGCGATTTTGGAATGGATGTACGTGTTGGCACGCTGTTCCAAACGCCTGAAGAAGCGGCCCAGAGCGCCATTGAT
Source organism: Alphaproteobacteria bacterium (assembly GCA_022425485.1). Taxonomy (GTDB): domain Bacteria; phylum Pseudomonadota; class Alphaproteobacteria; order Puniceispirillales; family Puniceispirillaceae; genus JADHLI01. Next base: position 52,266 of record JAKMFL010000058.1, read on the forward strand.
ATGGGCGCACATATTATTGGTGTTTCCTCGCTCGCAGCAGGGCATAAAACCCTACTGCCAGAACTGATAGAAATACTAAAGACAAAGGGGGCTGAAGATATTCTGGTCATCTGCGGCGGTATTATCCCGCAACAGGATTATCAATATCTGTATGATGCTGGTGTTGCTGCCATTTTTGGACCGGGCACCGCTATTCCCGAAGCCGCTACGAAAACGCTGAACGCGGCCACCGATAATCTGATGCGTATGCATAATTATCGTAGTGACCGTCTATCCAAAGCAGCTGGCTAGCCCCCTGTCAGCCTATATCTATTTGATAGCCCTTAAACAGCCCCTTAATAGCTTTCAGCCGCCGCTGCGTAATTTTGTTAAGGTGGTGCGCGGTGTAATCGCATCCACATTGATATCTAGCTCTATCACGCCGCCATTTTCAGCCGTAACAGCTTTATCAAAAGCGGCCTCAAACGCCTCTGTTTTTGCAACCGTAAACCCAGCCATACCATAGGCCTGTGCTACCGCAGCAAAATCAGGATTATAGAGATTGGTTCCAGAAATCCGGTCGGGATAATCGCGTTCCTGATGCATGCGAATAGTACCGTAAGAGCCATTATTCAGCACGATAATTATCAGCTTAGCGCCAGCCTGAATAGCGGTGCCAAGCTCTGCAATACCCATCTGAATATCACCATCCCCTGCAAAACAAACAACCTGCCGACCGGGATGGGCAACCCCTGCGGCAATCGCGGCAGGCAAGCCATAGCCCATTGCGCCACTTTGCGGTGCCAGCAACCGCTGTTTTGGGCCAAAACAAAATGCCTTATTCGGCCAGAGGGCAAAGTTCCCTGCCCCATTTGTTAAAATGGCATCCTCATCTAGCTTGTCTTGCAATATCGCCATGATAGCGGACATATCAACTGGGCTATCCTGCGCTGCTGGCCGCAGGGATGCGATATAGGCGTCTCTGTTTTTCTGGATAAAACCCTTGCGCTCAGATAGCTTAGCATCACTTACCGAGCTGCTTTCTAATGCCATAGCAAATTGATTGGGCCCTGCATGCAGGGATAAAGCAGGATGATAGATTTTACCAATTTCTAAATCAGACGCGTGCACATGGATAATTTTCTGTTTTGCATAGGGAACATCCAGCAACGTCCAAGCTTGTGTTGTTCCCTCCCCTAGGCGGATATTCAAGGCCAGAATAACATCTGCCTCCCGCATCGCTGCAGAAATATGCGGCGCCATACCAACACCGGCATCCCCAATATAGATAGGGCTGTGATTATCAATGACATCATGATAGCGAAAAGCGGCAGAAACCGCGATATTCTGGCTTTCAGCAAAATGCTGCAACGCTTTCTTGCCTGCCGCATTCCAGCCACCACCCCCTGCAATTATCAGCGGATTTTCGGCTGCTGACAGCATCTCCAAAGCCTGTGTTAGCCCATCTTTATCCACCCCAGCCTCAGCAATCATTACCGGCTGACATGGCTTGGATTCTGTTAGCGTTGTAAGCATATCTTCTGGCAGGGCGACCACTACTGGCCCCGGGCGGCCAGAAAGCGCCATATGCCATGCACGGCTAATGATTTCTGGGATTCTATCTGGGTTATCAATTTCCGTTGCCCATTTTGCTAGCGGGGTAAAAAAGGCACGATAATCCACCTCCTGAAAAGCTTCCCGCCCCTTATCATTTACCCCAACTTGGCCAATAAATAATATCATTGGCGAGCTATCTTGCATCGCTGTATGTACCCCGATAGAGGCGTTTGTGGCGCCCGGCCCTCTGGTAACAAAGCCGATACCGGGGGCTCCGGTCAGCTTGCCATAAGCCGCAGCCGCGAACCCTGCTGCACTTTCATGACGGCAAAGGGTAAATTTGATGTCCGCATCATATAACGCGTCCAGAACGGCCAAATAGGATTCCCCCGGCACACCAAAACTTGTTGTTACACCTAAATTAGATAGGCATTCTACCAGAAGCTCTCCGCCTGTACGTGATGATGGGCTCACCGCTTTCTCTCCCCTTAGCCATTGAAAACACACTTTTTAGCTTATCTACACAACTGTATAATTGACAAGCCTTGAAAGCAGAGAAGTTACTTCCCACATATTTCATGAACGGCAAATAAAGTTGGTGGTGTATCACGGCCTTGTTTGCAGGCGAGAGCAAAAGAAGATGCCGCATATTGTTGGGTTTTCAGCCTTGCCCCTGCAAAACTAGAACGCAGGACTTCATTATCAATAACAAAAAGCAATTGCGCTTAGATATCGTAAGGCAGAGGCTTCTTGATATGAGGAGTATAGAGATGAACACAGAACATTTCACCGCAACCGTTAGAAAAGCTTTTGGCACGGCCCAGACCATTGCATTGCGCCGTCACCATCAGCGCATGACTGAGCTACATTTCCTAGCGGCATTATTAGAGGATGACGGGCAAGCTGCTAGCCGGCTATTAATGCGCAGTGGAGCCGCTATGGATGCGCTTAATGACGGGCTAGAGGCAGCTTTATCCAAACTCCCTGAGGTAACTGGAAGCGGCGCGGATAATTTACAGATTGATCCCGGCCTTGGCCGTATTGTAGCCGATGCAGAAAGCTGGACAAAACAACGCGGTGATAGCTTTATTTCCGTAGATGCTATGTTAGTGGCTATTTGTGGCGGCAAAAGCACAGCTGCCAAACTGCTAGGCACAGCAGGCGTCCAGAAAAAACAGCTAGAAAGCGTTATTGATGAGCAGCGCAAAGGGCGCACAATCGACAGCGACGTCAGTGACGAGATGATGGAAAGTCTATCCAAATATGCAACTGACCTTACCGCATTAGCCATGCAGGGAAAGCTAGATCCAGTAATAGGCCGTGATGAAGAAGTCCGCCGTACCATTCAAATTCTGGCTCGACGGACAAAAAATAACCCTGTGCTTATTGGTGCGCCCGGCGTTGGCAAAACCGCTATTGCAGAGGGCCTTGCCCAGAGAATTGTGCAAGGGGATGTGCCTGAAGCCTTATCTGGAAAATCGCTCTTATCGCTGGATATGGGCGCCCTTGTTGCGGGGGCAAAATATCGCGGCGAGTTTGAAGAACGATTAAAAGCAGTTTTGGATGAAATCGACGCAGCAGAAGGCAATATCATTGTCTTTATTGATGAGATGCATCAGCTTGTTGGGGCTGGCAAAACAGATGGGGCGATGGATGCCTCTAATTTATTGAAGCCTGCTCTTGCGCGCGGCAAATTGCATTGTATTGGCGCGACAACCTTAGATGAGTACCGTAAATATGTGGAGACAGATGCTGCCCTAACTCGTCGTTTTCAAACCGTTTTTGTTGGTGAGCCTTCGGTTGAAGATACTATTTTTATTCTGCGCGGCTTAAAAGAGAAATATGAGCTGCATCACGGTATTCGCATCACAGATGATGCGCTTGTTGCCGCCGCCCAGCTTTCCAACCGCTATATTAATGAGCGGTTTTTGCCCGATAAGGCGATAGATGTGGTCGATGAAGCTGCCAGCCATATACGCATTCAAACGGATAGCAAACCCCCTCAGCTAGAGGCAACAGACAGGCAAATAATGCAGCTGAAAATTGAGCAAGCTGCCCTGACGCGAGAGGCTGGTAATGCCGCCAGCAAAAAACGTTTGGGAAAACTGCAAGAGCAGCTAGAAACCTTAACATCAGAATCAGAACAGATGACAAAAAAATGGGACGCCGTAAAACGCCAGATGGCAGAGATTGCCACGCTGCAACAAAAAATTGAAGATTGCCGGTATAATCTTGAAGTCTCTCAGCGTCAAGGGGATTTGGAAAAAGCTGCCGAGCTTACTTATGCCACGCTACCTAGCCTCATTTCTGATCTTGAAACAGCCAAAGCAGCGCTTTCCGGCTCAGATCTGATAGAAGAGCAGGTCGAACAAAGGCATATTGCGCAGATTATCAGCCAATGGACAGGTATTCCAGTGGCAAAGATGATGGAAGGCGAAGGCGAAAAATTGCTGGATATGGAAAGCGTGCTTAGCCGCCGCGTCATTGGCCAGAAGGAAGCCATCAACGCGATATCTAATGCAACAAGACGTGCGCGTGCCGGTCTAAATGATCCCAACCAGCCTCTTGGTAGCTTTCTCATGCTTGGGCCAACAGGGGTTGGCAAGACCGAAATGGCAAAAACACTAGCGGATTTCTTGTTTGATAATGAAGAAGCTATTTTGCGCTTAGATATGTCTGAATATATGGAAAAACATTCCGTATCACGTCTTATTGGCGCGCCTCCGGGCTATGTTGGCTATGATGAAGGGGGCGCCCTTACCGAAGCGGTGCGTCGGCGCCCCTATCAGGTGATTTTATTTGATGAAATCGAAAAGGCACACCCTGATATCTTTAATATCCTCTTGCAGGTGCTGGATGACGGGCATTTGACGGACGGTCAGGGACGGCGTGTTGATTTCCGCAATACGATGATTTTACTGACCTCCAATCTGGGTTCAGCCCCCTTATTGGCCCTGCCAGATGACGCCTCAGTGGATGCAGCGCGTGATGCCGTTATGGCGGAGGTTCAAGATGCCTTCCGGCCAGAATTTCTAAACCGGCTTGATTCCATCCTGCTATTTCAGCGTCTAAGCCGTAACCATATGGGCGCCATTGTTGACATTCAATTCAGCCGCCTAAAGGCGCGCCTTATCGACAGAGATATTCAGTTACAGCTTCATGAAGACGCACGCGAATGGCTAGCAGATAAGGGGTATGATCCACAATATGGCGCCCGCCCTTTAAAAAGGGTGATGCAAAATGAGTTGCAAAACAAACTTGCAGAAGCCCTATTGGCAGGTGAGATAGGCGATGGCGCAAAAGTTGTCATTGAAAAAACAGATGTTCCGACCGGCTTGCATTTTAATATCACCCAAGCCTCACTAGCGGCGAGCGCGTAACTTTTCTGCGTTTGCTGGCGGTAAATAACAAGGCAAATGAAAGGAAGAGCAAACAACATTTTGTTCTGTTTGTTATTCGGCTTATGTTAGTCTTTGACGGGTTTATACTACCCTTGGCTATGGGAGGTTGATATTGCAATGATTTGCCGAAGGCCAATTTCAGATGCTGCTGAAAAGCTGGTATTGGCAGCCGGATTAATCGCAAGCGCTGTTTGGCTAGGCACCGCGATGCCGGCCATGGCAAAAACATCTGTCTGGCTAGATGAAACTACTGAAATTCGCTATAGCTCCGGGTGGTATCGTGCCAATGGTAGCGATGGGGATTTTATCGATATTAACATTTCTGATGTGGATATCTATGAGCGCGGCCAACAACGCGGCTATATCGAAAAGCTAGTCTTGAAAACAGATGGCATTGGTGAGGATATCGTTGCCATCGAAACAGCCTTATTGAAGAATTTTACCTATTCTACCGACAAAGGCGAAACCCTGGCCATTGGGCATGTTTCTGGTAAGCATCTGGTGGTAGCTGACGATTATCGCATGGAGGAATACCGCGAACGCCATAGCGGACAAAGCCCATTGCGCAGTATGGCCGAAATAAAGAATATCCAGTTTTATTCAGAAAATGAACATGTCGAATTCCAGATTTCCAGTATCAGCCTTGATGGCCTGCTAGCCCCTGCTGAGTTTGATGCCCTTCCCGATAATTCACGCAGTGAGATTAGCTTAAACGGTCTGGTGTTGCGGCAAATTCCGGGAGACAGAAGCCTGAGCGAAATAGATGCCTTTTTTGCTGTATTGGGCAGTGATCAGCTTGCCCTAGATATCAACATGAATTTTGAGAGTACCAAAAAAGCAGACGCCTTGAAATTACAGGGTATCATGAGCCTTTCTGCATCCAATTTGATGGATATAGAGGCCGACTTCACGCTGGATTTCACGAAACATGAATATCAAGCCTTAGACCAGATAGTGAAGTTTTATCTGGAAACACAAACACCGAAAGCAGAAGAAGCGGTTAGTCTTGCCTTGCTAAGCAGTGTTTCCGGCTTTTCAGTTGAACTAAAAGATGCAGGTCTATTGGAGCTTATCACCCGCCTACAAGGTAATCAGGCAACAGACATAACAATTATGATCCTGCAAATGAGCTTAAACGAAATGCTGCCGCGTCATGCGCTCGCTATCGGCACCCCTATCGAAGCTTTTTTGAAACAAGGCGGCAGATTGCAGATGCGCACGGATATTGCCCCGCGCCTATCTCCAACCGAAATGCTGGCGTTGCAATTTGACCCAGAGCGCATTATTGACCGGATCAAACTGCAATTTACCCATTCACGCCAAAATTAGGCTAATGGCATTAAGCCGCCCCGTATTAAGCAGGCCCGAATTAAGCGGATAGCCCGCGCTCCATCAACCTTGTCATGCGTTTTGCAAATTCTGTTAGACTAGCAGGCGGGCGTCCTTCCAAAATCTGCGCCTGATCAAGCAACATTTTAGCCGCATCATCTAGCAGTGCAGGGTCACCATTGGCTTCGATTTGGCTGGCCATACCCTTAATCAACTTATGATCAGGATTTATCTCCAATATTCTTGGGCTGCCAGCAAAATCCTTATTATGCGCCTTCATGAGCCGTTCCATCTGGATATCCATCCCCTCTTCATCAGCGACCAGACATACAGGGCTATCGGTTAAGGTTTTCGACAGTCTTACCTCTTTTACATCCTCGCCAAGGGTCGCTTTAACCTTTGTAATCAGGCTTGCAAACTCCTGATTGCGGGCATCATCATCTGGTATCTCTTCTGCCTTTTCACTATCTGACTTTGGAGCCACCTTATCGAGATCAGAAATCCCTCTGGTCGCAGACGCAAAGGCCTTGCCTTCAAACTCTGTTACAGCCTGCATCCAGAATTCATCTACCGGATCTGTCATCAACAGAACGTCAATATCGCGGGCACGAAAGCCTTCTAAATGCGGCGAGGTTTCTGCCTGCTCAGCATTTTCCGCTGAAAGCGTATAAATTTTATCCTGTGTATCTGGCATCGCGGCGACATAATCCGCAAGGCTGATAAGCGTGCCTGAACGAGCAGAGCGGAACAGGCAAATTTCTAAAATCTTATCTCGGCTTTCAACATCTTCATATAAGCCTTCTTTTAAGACCATCCCAAACTGATCCCAAAATGCTTCATAGGCCTCTGGGTCTTTTTCTTTCTTTTTCTTAAGCTCGCCCAAAATACGCTTTATCAGCGCTTTACCAATTTTCTGAACCGAAGGGTTCTTTTGCAGCATCTCGCGGCTGACATTCAAATCCATATCTGGTGTATCGATGACACCGCGAATAAAACGCAGCCAAGGCGGGACGATATCCTCGCATTCATCCGTGATAAAGACGCGGTTAATATAAAGAGACATGCGTGATTTACGATCTGGATTAAACAGATCAAACGGGCGCGAGGTTGGCACAAACAGCAAGCTTGTGTAATTGAGCATCCCTTCCGTGCTGTTATGCAGCGTCATAAAGGGTTCGTCATATACCGCTCCGATTTGGCGATAAAACTGCGTATAATCTTCCTCTGAGATATCCTTTTTAGCCCGCGTCCAAATCGCAGAACCGGTATTAAGTTGGCGCGGCTCATCCACCTTTGGCGGCTGCCAATTTACCGCATAACCGAGATGATCTGAATATTTGCGCACCAGATAACCGATGCGCGTCTCATCTAGAAAATCCTTCTCCCCCTTTTTTAGATGTAGCGTAATATCGGTGCCAGCTTGCGCACGTTTCGCTTCATCAAGGCTGTATCCAGTTTTGCCATCTGATGACCAATGCCATGCCTTTTCATCACCAGCTTTGCGGCTAATAACATCTATCTTATCTGCGACCATGAAAGCAGAATAAAACCCGACCCCAAACTGGCCAATCAGCGAGAAAGCATCTTTTGATTTTTTATCGCTAGATGTTTCTGCCTGAATTTGTTCGATGAACGCTTTCGAGCCAGAGCGCGCGATAGTGCCTAGCGCGGAGGCCATATCAGCATCATCCATTCCCACCCCATTATCGGAAATCGTCAGGGTTTTAGCTTTTTCATCCGCAACAATGTGGATGGCGTAGCCTGTCTCACTTTGCAGGGATTGGTCTGTTGCAGCCATATAGCGGCGCTTATCCAACGCATCTGATGCGTTTGAGATTAGCTCCCGCAGAAAAATCTCTTTTTCCGAATAAAGAGAGTTGATAACGATATCGAGGATTTTGCCAGTATCGGCTTCGAAATCATGCTGTTTAGCGGCCATAATTCACCTATATGCGGTCAGTAGTTATATCTTTTTTATCAGACCTGCATGTGGGTGGAGAGGTGTATTTTTTCAAGAGGAGATAGAGAACAGAAGTCATAATTTTATGCCCCTTCTCACCCCAAGGGCTTACTATGGCTGCTACAATCCGCTATAAGGGCTGAAATATTCGAACTTTGCGGTAATTTAGCCTTATTGTGAACCACGCTCTTATCATCCAACCCGAATTGAAGCAGGCCAGTTTGAAGCAGGCCGGTTTAAAGCAAGCCGGTGCGCTTAGCGATATGCGCACCCCGCAAGATAGGCTTGAGGAAGCTTGCGGCCTAGCGGCAGCCATTGATTTGGAAATTGTGCATACTGAGATCATTACGATGGCACGCATACGTGCTGCTTCGCTTTTGGGCCCGGGGGTGGTTGAACGTATCGCGGCGACGGCCGAAGCCTTAGACCATCCGCTACTCATCATCAATGCCAGCTTAACTCCCGTACAACATCGCAACCTTGAACGCGCACTGGGCTGCAAGGTGATTGACCGTACCGCGCTGATTTTGGAAATTTTTGGCGCACGTGCCCAAAGCCATGCTGGCCGCCTGCAAGTAGAGCTAGCTGCCCTAACCTTTCAGAAAAGCCGATTGGTACGTTCATGGACACATCTAGAGCGACAACGCGGCGGCGGCGGCTTTCTGGGCGGGCCGGGGGAGCGCCAGCTTGAGTTGGATAAGCGGATGCTGACTGACCAGATAAAACAAATCCGCAAAGAATTAGGCGAGGTGAAGCGCACCCGCACCTTGCAGCGTGCAAACCGGAGGCGCTCGCAAACCCCAACCATTGCGCTGGTTGGCTACACCAACGCTGGCAAATCCACCCTTTTTAACCGGCTAACGGGTGCGGATGTGCTGTCCAAAGATATGCTGTTTGCCACGCTTGACCCAACCATAAGAGGGGTTGAGCTTCCCAGCGGACGCGCTGTTTTGATGGGCGATACGGTAGGGTTTATCAGCAATCTGCCTACAGAGTTGGTGGAAGCTTTTAAATCTACGTTAGAAGAAATTAATCAAAGTGATCTTATCTTGCATGTGCATGATGTTTCTGCCGCAGATTTTGAGCAAGAAGCAAGCGATGTACGCACCGTTCTAGGGGAAATTGGTATTGATGTTATGGAACAATCAAGCAAAGTTCTGAACGTCTACAACAAATCCGACAATCTGGACGCAGAAGCGCTAGCCATTTACAGGGAAAGCCTAGATGGCGTTTTATGCTCAGCTAGCTCAGGTGCCGGGCTAGACCTTCTATGCCAGCATATAGAGGATATCTTTAATGAGGGCGATATGTGCTTGTCTTTAGCACTGGCCCCGCAACAGGCCTCTGCTGGGGCGTGGCTTTACGAAAATGGTCAGGTTAGCGCCTCCAGCTATGATGAAAATGGCCAGCATCATATTACTGTTACCCTTAGCATCGCTGATAAGCAGCGCTTTGCGCGGCAATGGCCCGATATTGCTCTACCTGAAGCATCCCAGGCAAAATAATCCCAGGCCAAATAATAACAGCCAAATAATCACCATAGAGGCCAAAAAACTCCCTTATGAAAAAAACGCAGAAAACGATTTTAATCACCGGATGCAGCAGCGGTATAGGACTGGATGCGGCGATGCGCCTACAACGCCATGGCTGGCTCGTTTTGGCCAGTTGCCGGCGTGAGGCAGATTGTGTCTTGTTACGTGAAAAGGGTCTGCATAGCTTTGTTTTGGATTATGCAGATAGCCGTTCCATTCAACGCGGATGGAAGCAGGCTATGGATATTACCGGCGGGAAGTTAGATGTATTATTTAATAACGGCGCTTATGCGCTACCCGGCGCGATAGAAGATATACCTGTTGCGGGATTAAGAGAAAATTTTGAGGCTAATTTTTTCGGATGGCACGAGCTAAGCTGCCTTGCTCTGAAGGTGATGCGGGCCCAAGAAAATGGTCGTATCCTGATCAATTCATCTGTGCTGGGCTTTGCGGCTCTGCGCTTTCGTGGCAGTTACAACGCCACTAAATTTGCACTAGAAGGTTGGGCAGATACCTTGCGGCTAGAGCTTGCCAATAGCCCCATTAAAATTGTGCTGATAGAGCCGGGGCCTATTCGCACACGCATCCGAATAAACAGCCTGCCGCATTTCCAGAAATGGATAAATTGGCAAGCCTCACCTTTAAAAAGAACCTATGAAGAAGAACTCATCCCGCGCCTAAATGCGCCAGAGGATGGCCCGAAAGATAGATTTGAATTGCCGGTAAGTGCGGTCAGTGACGCCGTTTTACATGCCTGTACCGCACGCCAGCCAAAGATACGCTATAGGATTACCACGGCCACCAAACTAGCGAGTTTGTTTAAATGGGCGCTCCCTGCCCGGCTTTGGGACAAGCTAGCCGTCAGGCTTTAGGCTCTAAGACCCTGAGACTCTAGGACTCTGAGACTCTGAGGCTCTGGGGGTTATCTCTTACTCGCTTTAACCACCGCCTGCTCAACACCAGCCTGCTCAATAACTTCATTAACCAAACCATTGACAAGAATTTCGCCTAATTGGTTTTCGGCAATAAAAATACCAAAATCCTTGCGACCATAGCTATAGGCAGGAACAAATGCGAAGATAGCTGTCTTATTATCTGGGCAAAGCTGACTAGCAATGTCGCGTAACTCATCATCCTGCCGGCTATCAAAACAGACCGAAACTGCGACAAAAAATGCCTGCATGCCGCTATCTTTAACCTCTATATCCACCTGCCAAGTGATCAGAATATTCGGCGTTTCTGTGTGTTCGGCTAATAGCGCAGATAGCTTGCCATCATAATCTGCCATCACCTCATCAAGGGTTATCACAAGCGGGGCTGTATCTTTAGTCATCATTTTTCCTTAGGCATATAGCGTTGCATTCTTGTAGCTGATTTATTCAGAGCGAGCATCATTTTTACGGTAAAATAGCGCTAGAACCGCCGCAAAAGCAGCGAATAAAGCGCTAATACGCAAGGTTTCCTGCAAAGAGCTGGCAAATAGGCCGCGAATGAGGCGCATGATGGTTTCCTGCTCACTAACAGGCCAGTCTGCTGGCAAGGTTATCGCCGCAATCATCGCCCGGTTATCTATCAGAAAAGCCTGTTTATCTGGGGACAAGCTTGTATCCCCCAACGCCGCTGTTAGGTTTGCAGCGTAATCTCCGCCTATCCAATAGCCGAATACGGCAATCCCCAGCAAGGGGCCAATCCGTGAGACTGCATTATTTACGCCGCTGGCCAACCCGTCGCGCCCCGGCCCTGCCGCCGCCATCGCCACCGTGGTCAGCGGGGCTGCAAATAATCCAACGGCGAATCCCATTACAATCATGCCCGGAAATACAGACCGCAGATAATCACCATCAGCAAAGCTTAACCAAAATAGCGATATCGACATGAGCGCAGCAGAGGAAAACAGAATAAGGCGTGGCCCGTAAATAGTTGCCATACGCCCAGCGCGCGCTGAGATAAAAAATACAATAACAGAAATAGGCAGGGAAGCCGCACCTGCTTGCAAAGCGGTATAGCCAAAAGCCTGAATATAAAGAAAGCTCAGAAAATACATCGCCGACTGAAATCCAGCAAACAGAACCAGCGTTTGCACCGATACCAGCACAAACCTTCGGTCTTTCATTAAGGATACAGGCAGCATTGCCGTTTTAATCTTGGTTTCTGCCCAGAAAAATACCCCAAGCAAAACAGTCCCTACGACCAGAACAATTAGCTCTATCGGGTGGAAATAGCCCTCTCTGCCCGCCTCTAACAAGCCATAGGTGATAAGTCCTAGCGCCGCTGTGATCAGAACAGATCCATAGATATCTAGCGGCAGTGGCTTGGCTGGCTCGAAAGGGGGCCGCGGCAAGCTAGCTAACATCCCCAATACAATCAGTGAAATCGGCAAATTGAGTAAAAATACGAAATGCCAAGACAGATAATCTACAGCTAACCCGCCAACCAGCGGGCCAATAGGTATCGCTATCGCCACAATTGCTGACCATCGCCCAATGGCTATGCCGCGCTCATCTGGCGGAAAAGCTGCATTAATCAGCGCCAGACTGGCTGGGATCATCAAGGCAGCTGAAATTCCCTGTGCGGCACGAAAGAAAATCAGCCATTCAGCAGAGGGTGATACCGCACATGCAAAAGAGGTAAGGGCAAAAAAGGCCACCCCCCAGCGCAGGGGACGCCGCCGCCCTAATGTATCGCCAAGTGCGCCCCCTGCCATCATCAGCGCGGCTAAAAATAGTAAATAGATTTCCAGCACCCAATGTATGTCAGTTGCAGATGCATTCAGGCTGGATTGAATAAAAGGTAGCGCGACATTTAATGCAGTTGCATCAATAAACCCCATAGCCGTTACTAACGCGGCTATTATGATGACTTTCTGGCGCTGAAGCTCTGAAAACTCAGGAATTTTCTGCTTTTCAGCCATTTTTTCTAAACCCGACTTTCATGTACACTCTAATCTAAAAAACAGCTGTTTTGAAGAAAAGCAGCTGGCCTCTGTCCAGTATAAACAAACTAGGCCAACTTTCTAAGCCAAGCGCTCAGCAATTGCCTTACCACAAGTAATTGTATCTGCCTCACCGCCCAGATCGCGGGTGCGCAGACGGCTATCTTTCAGCGTATCTGAAATCGCTTCCACCATCGCATCTGAAGCATCCTTGTGCCCTAGATGTTCGAGCATCATCGCCCCTGCCCAAACCTGACCTATCGGATTGGCAATGCCCATACCAGCGATATCAGGTGCAGAACCATGCACAGGTTCAAACAATGACGGGAAATCCCCTTCTGGATTAATATTACCAGAAGGGGCAATGCCAATAGTTCCCGTACAGGCAGGGCCTAAATCAGAGAGAATATCGCCAAAAAGATTTGAGGCTACGACCACATCAAATTTATCGGGGTTCAATACAAAATGCGCCGTTAAAATATCAATGTGATATTTATCAACGAAAATATCCGGATAGGATTTTGCCATCTCCTCTACCCGCTCATCCCAATAGGGCATAGAGATAGAAATGCCATTTGACTTTGTCGCAGAGGTAAGATGTTTTGCCTCTCTTTTAGAAGCTAGCTCAAA
>JAKMFL010000022.1 GCA_022425485.1 Alphaproteobacteria bacterium
CTGTATTTCTGCGCCTTCTGGACTGGCGGCTATTACCACAGCATTATTGGCTTTCACAAAGGCTGGCGACCATATGCTGTTTCCAGACTCGCTATATGGCTCATCGCGCCGGTTTGTAAGCCAAATGCTGCCAGCTATGGGGGTGGCTGTAGAATTTTATCCGCCACGCATAAATGATGGGATTGAGGCGTACATTAAGCCTGAAACCACCTTAATTTATGCAGAATCACCGGGCTCCCTTACTTTTGAGCTTCAGGATTTACCTGCGATTGTAGCAGCAGCACGTCGCCAGAAGGTTACCGCGGCATCTATTACAATTATGGTAGATAATACATGGGGTACCGCCCTGCACTATCCTGTATTGTCCTTAGGCGCAGATGTTGTGGTTGAGGCAGCAACAAAATATATTTGCGGGCATTCAGATATCAGTCTAGGGATTGCCGCAGCGTCTGGCGCACATGGCAAGGCATTAAGGAAAACGATGACAAATTTGGGTATTTGTGCGGGGCCAGATGATTTATATGCGGGGCTTCGCGGCCTGCGCACCCTGCGTTTACGCCTAGAACAATCCGCAGAAAACGGGCTGTATCTGGCAAATAAGCTTAACGCCCATCCATCAATATTAGAGGTTTTACACCCCGGCCTAGCCTCAAGCCCAGATTATGCCATTTATAACCGAGATTTTTCGGGCTCTTGCGGGTTATTCGGCTTTATATTGCCAAGTGATTTAACGCAAGACACCGTAGATAAAGCCATAGAAAATATGGACATCTTTGCTATTGGGGCGAGTTGGGGCGGATATGAAAGCCTAATTAAACAGGGTCATAACGAGATTACACGCCGGAATTTCCCGCCCACCCATAAAGAAGGGTATCTGGTCAGGGTCTATGCAGGGCTAGAAAATAAAGAAGATCTATGGGCTGACCTTGAGGGTATGCTAGCCGCCTGTTCATAATTCTAGGATCTTAAAGATAGGTACTTAAAGCTAGGTACGCAAAACTAGGTGCATAAAACTAGGGTCTGCAAATTTACCAGAATTCCTAGTTTTGAGGAAAAATCTTACCCGGATTCATAATGCCTTTAGGGTCAATTGTGGATTTAATCATCATCATCACATCCACCGCATCGCCATGTTCTTTGCGCAAATATTCTTGCTTGCCTTGGCCAACACCATGCTCACCCGTGCATGTGCCGCCCATAGCGATAGCCCGTTCAGATAAGCGCTTGATGAAACCATCAATGACTTTGCGCATCTCATCATCTTCTGGGTCACTTAGCGGCATACAGTGGAAATTCCCATCCCCGACATGTCCAACAATCGGGGATATAATACCGCTTTCTTCAATATCGCGGTAAGTTTCCTCCACACATTCTGCAAGCCGTGATATCGGCACACAGACATCAGTTGAAACGCCCACTGCCCCGGGGGAATAAGCAAGTGAGGCATAATAAGCATCATGCCGAGCTTTCCACAGCTTCTTTCTTGCCGCCTCATCGCTAGTCCATTGAAATTCATATTCGGTATATTCCTCTGCAATAGAGGCAAACATTTCTGCCTGTTCAGCCACCCCTGCTTCAGAGCCATGAAATTCGAGTAATAGAAGCGGCGTTTCTGGCAAATCTAGCCCTGAATATTGATTACAGGCACGTACCTGAACCACATCCAATAATTCGATGCGTGCCACTGGAATGCCATATTGAATGACATTAATCACCGCATTACACGCACTTTCAACCGAAGGAAAAGAGCAGGTTCCGCCAGCAATAACCTCTGGAATGCCATAAAGTTTTAAGGTGATTTCGGTGATAATGCCTAATGTGCCTTCCGAGCCTATTAAAAGCCGCGTTAAATCATACCCAGCAGACGATTTTTTGGCGCGGCTTCCCGTGCGCACTACCCGCCCATCTGGAAGCACCGCTTCGAGCGCTAGAATATTATCTTTCATAGTGCCATAGCGTACCGCATTTGTGCCGGACGCTCTGGTAGCGGCCATGCCGCCAAGCGAGGCATTTGCACCCGGATCAATGGGAAAAAACAAGCCTGTATCACGCAAATACTCATTCAAAGCCTCGCGCGTCACCCCCGGTTGTATAACCACATCTAAATCTTCATTATTTACTTCTAAAACTTGGTCTAAGCCATTCATATCAATGCAAACACCGCCATGTGGCGCGTTAACATGGCCTTCGAGAGAAGAGCCGATACCAAAGGCGATAACCGGGCAGTCATTTTCATAACAAATACGAACAGCTTCCGATACATCTTGCGTATTTTTGGCGAATAGCACCGCATCTGGTAATTGCTGGGGAATGCGCGTAGTGGTGTGACTATGATGCGAGCGTACCGCCTCACTGGTAGAGAGCTGATCTCCGAAACGCTGTTTTAGCTGGGTAACTGCATTATCAATTTTACTTTTTTTAAACATACGGAGCTAACCTGTCATATTAAGCCAAACCATCTAGGGAAGTTTCAGTATAGAAAAAACCCGTTAAACAGCAAGCCAGAATGCGCTATTTGCCTATCTGGCTATGTATCTTTGTGGCTTTGTGCGCGCAGGAAGTCAAAATCCACCCCATCTGGCGCTTGCAAAACGCTGGTGTGAAATAAATGGGCATAACCGCGCCCTGAATCATGGGTCTTTAGCGGCATCTCTTTGGCCCGTGCGGCCAGTTCTGCTTCTGATAAATCGACTTCTAGGATACGTTTTTCTACATTAAGGGAAATGATATCGCCTGTCTTAACATAGGCAAGGGCTCCGCCGATTGCGGCCTCTGGTGCTACATGCAGAACGATGGTACCAGCCGCCGTCCCACTCATCCGCCCATCAGAAATTCGCACCATGTCTTTAACCCCCTGACGGGCAAGTTTACGCGGGATAGGGATAAGACCTGCCTCGGGCATACCGGGTGCGCCCTTTGGCCCAATATTGCGTAAAACTAAAACATCATCTGCACTTACTTCTAAATCGGGGCTGTCTATGCGTGCCGCCAAATCTGCCATATCTTCAAAAACAACAGCCTTGCCTGTATGTACGAGCAGCTCTGGCGTAGCTGCTGCTGCCTTAATGATGGCACCATCTGGTGCTAAATTTCCATATAGAACAGCTAAACCGCCCTCACCAAATAGCGGATCTTGCGGTGTCCGAACAATATTTTGGGGCCAATCTGTATTAAAGCCTGCTAATTCAGTACCTAATGTTTTTCCAGATACGGTCACCGCATCCTTATCAATGAGCTCACCAAGTGCCTCTAATATACACACCAAGCCGCCAGCATCATGCAAATCTTCCATATAGCCGCTACCAGACGGTTTTAGATCAACCAATACAGGGGTTTGCTGTGCCATCTTATCCAGCCTGTCAAGGGATACATCATGCCCAGAACGCCCCGCGATAGCGGCTAGATGGATAATGGCGTTCGTAGACCCGCCCACCGCCAGCAATACGCGTAACGCATTGTCAAAAGCGGCTTGCGATAGGAAGGAAGATGGTTTTACCCCTCTTTTTGCAATATCTGCGGCCAGTATGCCTGTTTCTTCCGCTATCCGGCGCCTATCCGCTGAAACCGCTGGGGCAGTTGCACCATTTAACGGCATCAACCCCATTGCCCCTGCCAAAAGAGCCATAGTGCTGGCCGTGCCCATCACCCCGCAAGTTCCAATTGTGGGAACAAGCGCATTATTGGCATCTGCTATCGCGCTTTCATCCAGATTGCCAGCACGATAATCTGCCCATAAACGCCTGCAATCGGTGCATGCCCCTACCCGCTGTCCGCGAAAACTACCGGTACTCATAGGGCCAGTGACCAGCTGGACAAACGGAACATCTGCACTTATGGCGCCCATCAATTGTGCAGGCACAGTCTTATCACAACCGCCTATCAGAACCACGCTGTCCAACGGCAAAGCGCGTAACATCTCTTCTGTATCCATCGACATCAAATTCCGCAAATACATAGAGGTTGGATAAGAAAAAGCCTCATGCAAGCTGATGGTTGGAAAGGCCATTGGCAGCGCCCCAGACGCTTCAATCCCTGCTTTCACACGTTCAATCAACTCATCTGCATTACCATGGCAAGGATTGAAATCACTGCCCGTATTGATAATACCAACAACCGGCCGACCAAGGGCTTCATCGCCATAACCAGCCCCTTTGATGAAACTTTTGCGCAAGAACAAGGCAAATTCATCATCACCATATTTTGTCAGGCCTTTGCGCATGCCTTGCGCAGATGTTTTATCTGTAGATGACGTCATGTGAATTACCCCGAATATTAACCTGATATTGATACAGAATATTGATAAAAAGGAAATTTGTTCGTTAATCCTAACGCGTTACCCCTATTTCTCAAGCGCTCTATTGGCTAGATAGACCGGCAATAGCCCAGCACAAACTATGAGCAAAGCAGGGATAGCCGCAACCTCCAGCATTTCATCTTTGGCAAATTGATAGGTATAGGTAGCAAAAGTTTCAAACGAGAAAGGCCGCAATAGCAAGGTCATCGGCAACTCTTTCATCACATCCACAAAGACAAGCAGCCCCCCAGCAATAATAGAAGGCCGCAGAAGCGGCAGAATAACCCGTCCAATGATAACCGGAAAGCGATAACCCATAATCAACCCAGATTCCATCATATGCGGCGGCATCCGGCGAATACCAGAAACAATCGCGCCATAGCCAACCGCATGAAACCGCACCATCAGACCAAACAGCAATACCGCAAAGCCGCCTGCCATTAATGGGGCTGAAAACAGCGGTACAAAGGCGCGGTCAACATAGCCAGCAACCGCCAATACCCCTATCGCCAAAATGGTGCCCGGAAAGGCATAGCCAGCAGCGGCGGCCCCAGCTAGCATTTGGCCCGTGCGAGCTGAGCGATAATGTGCCAGCAAGGCCGCTAGCAAAGCCAACAAGATAACTGAAAAAGCGGCAATAAGGGCCAATCCGAAAGATTGCTGTAAGAGGGACAGGATGTCGGATGGGGCTTGCACGCCGCCGCCACGCATAACAAAATTCAACAAAATCATAACCGGCAAAACAAATCCGATTATTATCGGTAAAATACAGATAAAAACGCAAAACAGCTGCGTGCGCATTAATAGAGATTTACGCGGCACCCCTACCCGCCCAAAGCCACTATTTTGGAAGGAACGGCGAGAACGCGCAAAAATCTCCATCATTAAAAGCAAGCCAATAAGCACGAAAGCACAAAGGGCAAGCTGGGCAGCGGCAGGTTTACTGTTCATCCCTATCCAGACATTAAAAATCCCAAGCGTAAGGGTTTCTAGGGCAAAATATTCGACAGTTCCAAAATCAGAAACAACCTCCATCAAAACCAGCGAAAGGCCCGCAATAATCGCTGGCCGTGCTAGCGGTAGCCCAACATGCCAAAATAAATTTTGCCCAGATATTTCTGCAATTTCAAATAAATTAGAGGAAGTCTGCCTGAAAGAGGTGCGCGCCAGAAGGTAGATGTAGGGATAAAGAACACTTGCCATAATCAGCATCGCGCCCCCAAAAGAACGTATTTCTGGAAACCAATAATCACGCGCTGTTTGCCATCCAAAAAAACTACGAAGATAGCTTTGTACTGGGCCGGCATATTCAAAAAAATCAGTATAGCTATACGCAATAATATAAGCTGGCATTGCAGCGGGAAGTACCAGCAGCCATTCAAACCAACGCCGACCCATAAAATCATAGCGGCTGACCAACCATGCCGTAGATACACCAAACAGGACGGCTAACACACCAACACCCACCATAAGAAAAATGGTGTTTTGTACATAGCGGCCAAGCACTGTTTGCAACAAATGCGGCATCAGATCATCTGTAGGACCAGTGGCCACGATAGCTATCGCAACAACCGGGGCTAGCAAGACAAAGCAAACGAGCAATAATAGTGGATGCGCAGCAAATTGATGGCGCAAATGACGCATACTCTGCACCTTATTTAAGGCTGATTTTTCAAATGACAAAGCTGCCATTTTTATGTGCTTCCCCCGATATGAAAACCCCCGATATAAAATAGGCATACCGGAACCTAATGAGGACTTGTTCCAACCCCCTGATAGCCTCTTTTTATCTAACAGGAAATGCAGATATGTAAACAATAATCATTCGCAACTAGCCCTGACGGCGTTAGGTTTTTCACCAGTGGAAAACTGGCCCAAATTCAAGAGCAAATTTGCTTTTTTTAAAAGATAAATATTTTCCCTAGCGACATCATTTATGGCAGATTAAGCTAGCAAATATAAAAACAAATGGGGGCAATGGGCTATGGGTATAGACCTTAATATTAATGATCTTCTGATCGCAGGTGTTTTGGCCTGTCTTTTTATGGATACGTTTCAGCGTTTATTATTCATCACCCTTCAGATCCCACCTTCTAATTGGGGTATGGTAGGTCGCTGGACAGCATATGCGATAACACGCGGCAAAGTCATCAATCCAGAAATTGATAATCTACCAGCAATATCAGGGGAAACTTCGCTTGGCTGGCTCGTACATTATGCAGTAGGTATCGGTTATGCGCTCGTCTATTTTGTGTTGCGAGATTTTGGCTGGCTAGATAATAGCTTCTATAGCGGCGCACTTTTTGGTATCGCTTCTGTTGTGGTGCCTTGGTTTTTCTTTTTGCCAGCGATGGGTAAAGGGATGATGGCAAAATTAACAGATAACCCGCGCTTAGTATGTTTTCTTGCCCTTATTAACCATCTAGTATTTGGCCTTGGCATGGCGTTTGGCTTTCAGATTATTGCCCAGATACCAGCAAGCTAGAAACGCTTACAAATCTTTTAAAATTTCAAATAAACGGTTTTTAATAATTTCTAGCTGAAGGCGAAGCTGTTTATTTTCTGCCTTTAGAGTGGATAGCTCTTCTGCCGCTATTTGTTCTGTTTCCTTTGGATGCATGCCAGAAACAGTAAGGTCTGCTTTGCATTGATTATATTGGCTAATAGATTGTGCATCATTGCCACCTAGCGTGCAAAGATGGGCGGTGGCGGTCTGACTTACCCCTGTCATTATACCCAAACATGCTAAAAGCAAGAAAAACTGCCTTATACCCATAATCTGACCTCGCCCTGAAACTATCTGACCATCTAAAACCTAAATCTATGCCACCAGCCTACCATGACAGATCCGAGGATGCCAGCAAGCAAGCGGTTAAAGATAATTCAAGATGAGGGAGAATACCCGCTCTAAATGACGTGAAGGATTTGGGTGAACAGCGCAGAAGCTGCCTGTTTCTGGGCAGCCTTTGTCATCTCCGCGCGTTCTGCCATAACAGCAGCTGATTTTTCCACATGGTCTATGGTTGCCTTCATAGAAGGATCCTCAGAAACAAAAGCATCTCCAAGACCTGAGCGGGTTAGAATATCGATTGTCTCGCGCACACCAATAGCTGTCTCAGACAAAGCAGATCGTTGCAATTCTAGCTGATGCGCAGCCTCATCTAAATGCGATAACGCCTTCTGCTTGCTGGATATAGGCGCTGCTATATCTGCGGACACTTGTTTCTCGCTACTTTTTCGTGGCAACCCCTCCTGACCAGTGATTTTATTCACCTCTCCCCAAAGTTTATTCATCTCGCTTTCGGTTTTCTGGCGTTCAGCATCACGGACATCTGGCAAGGTCATCCTACGAGCCATTGAGCGAATTTTATTTACCAGATTTAAGAGCTCGCCTGTCTGCTCCTCAGTCTCCTGAATAAGCGAGGTTGCACGTGAGGCATATTGAATGGCCATATGCAGTGATTTCATCTCTGCATCCAAAGACATCACTGCGTCAGATATAAAGACTTGCCCTGCCTGAGAGCGCGACTGCATATGAGCGGACAACCGTTCAGGCAAGCGCATCAACCGCGCATCTGGACGCACGGTGGCCTCCTTTGGCGCGGCGGACGCGGCTATCGCTGCATCTGGTTGTATGGGTGGTGTTTTCATTTCACGTTATTTCTAGGTTTTATCGCTTACCGGTTAGTTTCTTCGTTAAGGGTAACGACACAAATGAGCGCTGTTTTAGAAAAAAAATGAAAAAAACTCTAAATTATTAATAAGGCTCTGAAAATATTAACTTAAAAACTAACCCAAACAGCAATAATTCTACTATTTTGAGGGGGCAAGAACACAAAAGAGGCCAAGCGCCAGCAAACTGCCCAATAGCTGTGCGAGGATAAAATACCCTGTATCCCCAAAATGAATACCTGAAAAACTGTTGGTTAACGTCCGCGCTATGGTAACAGCTGGATTAGCAAAACTAGTTGAGGCTGTGAACCAATAGGCAGCAGTGATATAAAGAGCCACCAACATCGCAACCGCATCAGGCTTATAGCGAACCCCTAGCAGGATGGTAAGCACAAGACCAAAGGTTGCTACCATTTCTGAAATATACTGAAACATGCCAGAGCGCAGATTTTCGGAAAGTTGTAAAATAGGGGTTTCAAACATCAGATGCGCTAGAAAAGTACCACAGACCCCGCCAATAATTTGAACGCAAATATAAGGGGTTAGGCTATTTTTCTTTAAGTCACCTTTTAAGGCCATAACCACGCTAACCGCTGGGTTGAAATGCGCGCCGGAAATAGTCCCAAAAATAGTGATCAGGACATATAATATCGCGCCTGTTGCCAGCGTATTGCCTAGCAAGGCTATCGCATCATTACCGCCAGATAGCCGTTCAGCCATAATGCCAGATCCAACAACTGTCGCAACCAATAACAATGTGCCCAAAAATTCACAAATCAGCTTTTGACGCATAAAAATACTTTTTCCCCAATATTAAGATTAAAGTTATGATCAATATGATGAATTATATGATGGTAACTGATTTGCCGGATACCTAAAAGTAAGTCTCTTTTATGTAGTTTTTATGACAAACAAAAACAGCGCGGAAAAGGCTAGCACCAAATAGCGTTCTACCAGCCCGTGCTATTGATAATCCGTTGCGCAACAGGGCTTAATCTTGCGATTTCTGGCAGGGCGAGTTTATCCATCTTAAAGCTACCCCAAGAGGCCACTTCATCACTTGGCGCACTTTCTGGATTAACAGGATATTCGTAATTTATCTCGGTATAAAGACGCTGTGCCTCAGCAGAGGTTAACCAAGCAAGAAAAGCTCTAGCCCGATCCTTATTCTTCGAAGTTTTTAGAATTCCGCCAGCAGAGATATTTACATGCTGACCTCGCCCTTGTTGATTGAAAAAGACCAGCTTGATACTGTCTGCCCAAACCCGTTGTTCAGGCTCTCCTTTGTTAAACTTCATCTTTCCAAAATAATAGGTGTTCATTAACGCTACATCACACTCACCAGCATAAATAGCCTTAGCTTGCGCCCGGTCATTTCCTTGCGGGCGACGCGCCAGATTACCAACCAGACCTTTTGCCCATGCACGGGCATCTTCTTCGCCATGATGCGCGATAAGCGAGGCCAGCAGCGCACGATTATATACATGGCTGCCTTTGCGGGTACATACCCTGCCCTGCCATTCGGGATCTGCTAGCTGTTCAATGTCTTTCAAGCTATCTTTGGTAACCCGCTTTTTAGATATGGCTAGAATACGTGCCCGCAAAGAAAGGGCAGTCCAGCTGTCATCTTCTGCACGCAGATGCGCAGGCACATTCCGCGCAATTATAGGTGAGCTTAATGGGGCGAGCAGGCCAGAATCAGCCAATTCTTTAACGCGGCTTATATCTACGGTGATGACCATATCTGCCTGTGCGTTCTGCCCTTCGGCTTGCAATCGCGCTACCAACCCTTTCGGGGCATAAACTGTTTTGAACTCTATGCCTGTTTCTTTTGTGTAAGCCTCAAGCATGGGTGCCAATAATGCAGGTTGGCGATAGGTGAAGATATTAATCGTTTCGGTTGCGAGTGTAGGTTGGCTGGCTAAGATGCTTAGCCCGAATACAAATAATAAGATTTTATGCATCTATCTTCTTCCAGTTTAGAATCTATTACGAATAGAGATAGTTGGCTTAACGTGAAAAGCTAACCTCCACTTCCTATAAACTGATAATGATAATCGTTCTCAATTACAACAAAAATATCCATTGCTGTATGGTTTAGCAAAAAGCGCCCAGATAGTGGTGTAAAATAGCGCGTAAACCTAGTCCTGATGTTGATGCAGATTTATCTCATTCTCTAGAGGCTGACCATCGAAAAACCTTTTAATATTATCGAATACAGCAGCCAGTTTTTGCTCTAATGCATCTCTTGTTCCAGCGGCGATATGCGGGGTTAAAATACAAGCAGGGTTAGCTAATAAAGGGTTGTCATCTGATGGTGGCTCCCCTTCGAAAACATCAAGTCCGGCACTTTGCAAATGACCCCGCCGCAACGCAAGGTCTAACGCCCCCTCATCTACCAAACCGCCACGCGCCGCATTAATCAAAATACTACCAGGCTTCATTCTATCAATAATATCTTTAGAGATAATATTGTGGGTGCTAGCCATTAAAGGAAGATGGAGCGTGACAATATCAGAAGTGGAAATCAGCGTATCGAAATCTGTTTTGCGCATATTTAGCCGCTGCTCAGTTGCGGCATCTAAGGTTACATGCGGGTCGCAATATAAACCTGTTGTGCCGAAAGGCAGAAGACGCTCCGCAACTTGGTACCCAATGCGTCCCATACCAATAATCCCGACGGTGCGCCCCATTACTTCGCGGGAACGGGTGCGCAAGGCATTTACAAGCCATTTGCCCTTTCGCAGTTCAGCATCTGCGTGACTTAAATGTCGGCAGGCCGCCAGCATAAGCATTAGCGTATGTTCGGCCACGCTAATGGTAGAGCCAGACAAGGTGATAGCAAGCTTAATATCTCTATCACGGATAGTCTGCCAGTCCGTAGTATCGTGCCAGCCTACCCCCTGATGATGAACAAGCTGCAGCTTTTTTGCGGCGGCTAAGTGCGTGCCAGTTAGTCTATAAGAAGCCACGATCACCGCATCACAATCGGCAATGGCCGCACATCTGGCGGCATCATCATTACTATCCATCAAAACCAGATCAACTTCGTCTCCTGCCATGCGGCGGACAACATCATAAATATCCTCAGGCGCATGACTTAGATAAAGTACGCGCGGACGATTAGTTGAACCCGTTCTTTGAATTTCACCTGCCATGTTATTCCCTCTCTTTTTTCATATCCTTTTTCATTGAAGCAGAAAAAAAACACCCTTGAAAAGCGTTTTGATACATTTTGGCATTGATTTATATGCTTTATCGCAGGCATCGTTATAGCTATATGCGAAAATATTCAAAAAAAGAAATAGGGTTTCATGTTCGATTTTGACAGCTTTTATCATGATGATATCAAGACAGCCACAGGCCACTGGAAAGGCTTTCCAGAGTATAATTTTATTGGTGGTCATAATGATGCCAGCATGGTTCCCGTAGATGCATTGCGGGCTAGTGCTGATAGGGTAATGACAGAGCATGGCCAGCGTTTGGCCACCTATAATCTGGGTGATGGCCCACTCGGCTTGCGAAGTTTACGTGAATTTATCGGCGGCGCATTGGCGGTGCGGGCAGATATGCCAACCGATCCTGATAATATCCTGCTGGTTTCTGGCTCATTACAGGCACTTGATCTGGTGAATGAGACGTTGCTGCGTTCAGGCGATATTGTGATTATGGAAGAGTCCACCTATGGCGGGGTTATTAGCCGGTTTCAGCATTTGGATGTTGATATTATTGGTATTCGGGTTGGCGCTGCGGGTATGGATCTTGCCCATCTAGAAGAACAGCTAGAAGCGTTAAAGGCGCAAGGAAAAAGAGCACGCTATATCTACACTATTCCGACTATCCACAACCCTACTGGAACGATTATGCCTACCGAAAACAGGCAGCGATTACTGGCCCTAGCAAGCCGCTATAATGTGCCAATTTTTGAGGATGATTGTTATGCTGACCTGATATTTGATGAAGCCCGCCCCCCTACTATTCGTAGTCTTGATGATAGTGGCCGTGTTATCTATTGCGGTTCCTTTTCCAAAACGGTTGCGCCTGCGCTTAGGGTTGGTTATCTGATTGCAGATTGGCCATTTTTATCCAGAGCTACAAGCTATAAGACGGATGCTGGTTCTGGCGCGTTAGAACAATTGATCCTAGCAGATTTCTGCCCAAAATCTTTTGATACTCATGTAGAAAAATTGAACAAACATCTGCAAACGAAATGCGATGTTATCTGTGAAGCACTGGATAAGAATTTTGGCACGACTGCGCAGTATCACCGGCCTAAGGGCGGTATCTTTATTTGGGTTACGTTAGATAAAAGCATCGATATCCTAAAGCTAACGGACGAAGCAGCGAAACAGGGGGTTGCCATTAATGCCGGGCCTGAATGGTCGCTTGGCGCAGAGGCAGCTTATCAGATGCGGCTCTGTTTTGGCTATCCTGAGGAAGCTGAGATAAAACAGGGGGTTGCAAAGCTTGCCGAAATTTGTCAGCACCATTTTGGACTGCCAAAACAGATCAGCAATAAGTAAGCTATCCGCAAAGATGGCGGTGCCGGGGTTTGGCGTGTTCCCCTTCACGCGCCTTCTACAATACGGACATCCCTATCAACATCTCCAAGCAGAGCAAACGCAGCCTGATATTCGGAACTTTCATAAGCAGCCACCGCTGCTTCAGCACTATCAAACTCTATAACAATACTGCGCTCTACCAGCCCGTTTTCAAAGGTTTTTACCGGTGTCCCGCGCACAATAAAACGCCCCCCTGCGCCTTCGATGGCCGCAAG
>JAKMFL010000033.1 GCA_022425485.1 Alphaproteobacteria bacterium
ACTAAATCTTTATAGAAGGCTCTGGTTTCTGTCGCTAAATTCTCTGGCACTTGGCCCCAAGGATAGACATGAAAAAATTCTTTTAAGTCTTTTTCGTCCGCGTCTTTGGCATGTTCGGACTTAAACGGAAAATAGCCATCTTGGCGTATAGGGTCGCGCAAATAATCTTGCTTGCCTTCAGAGGCAAAAAAACTTCCCCAGCTTGCATAAATGGCGTCAATTCGCTCAGCTGTAATTGGATGGTTGCGCAATACCGCAAAGCCTGTCTCGCGCAAGGATTGTGCTAGAAAGTGCGGTGCATTATCTGCCTGATAATCAATAGTTTGAATGTGCATCTTAACCAATAAATTTCATATTTTGCTAGCCATCATCTATTTCTAAAGATAACGGTCTTCTTATCTTCCATACCCACAAACAGCTTGCTCGATTAGGTGGCCGCAATTCGCTTATTTCTTATTGTGTCAGCTTGTGCGCAGATATCCAGAAAAATTTTACGAACGCGCGCACTATCTACACCTACCGCTACATTAACAGGCCGCCGTCCACTTTGCGTTTCCGCTACAGTCTGGCCAATCTCCTCACCTTCGCAAATAACCCGCAAAGGGGCCTGACGAAATTCAAACGCATCTCTATCTGTAATCGCAATGACGGCCGAGGGGTCATGCATCATACAAATATGCTGGCCTACAACAGAATGATAAAAATCAATATAAAAGCTGGTTATATCCGCAAGAAAGCCCCCAATTTCAGGCGAAGTCTGACGCAAGCCCTCAAAATCATCTTGCACACAAGTAACTTTTTGCGTGACATCAAGGCCGATCAAATCAATATCCCAGTCCGCCGCAAAAACGCGGTCAGCAGCATGCGGGTCATTCCAGATATTAGCCTCAGCCACCTGCGTGACATTACCCGGGCACCACACTGCCCCGCCCATAATGACCAGCTTTTTCACATGTGCCGCTATATCTGGGTCTACATCTAACAGCGCCGCAATATTGGTAAGCGGGCCCACAGGACACAAGATTATCTCACCGCTTTGTTGCCGGCACATCTCAGACAAGAGATGCGCAGCTTCGCGCGGGTCTGGCTGGGCTTTTGGCGTTGGGGCTGGCAACGTGCCGAACCCTTCTTTTCCATGTACATAATGCGAGGGGGTATTTGGCGTTTGCGTGCGCGGGCGCATAGCCCCTGCAGCTACGGGAATGCGGCTACCAGCCTGCTCTACAAGGGCAAGGGCATTGCGGGTGGCTTGGTCTGTAAACACATTACCGAAAACCGAAGTAAGCGCTAGCAGCTCCAAACGCGCATCGGCAAAGGCCAGATGGATAGCCATCGCATCATCAATACCTGGGTCTGTATCAATAATAATTTTCGCTGCTTTATCTTTATTGGCGCTCACAGCCCACCTTAATCCTTGGTTGTTGTGCCCCCATTGGCTGCCGACCATCCTTTGGGATCGTGCAAGAAAGCTTCCACCGCTGCACAGGTTTTATCATCAAACTTATCGCTATTTTTAATCTGCTCTAAGACATCCCACCAGCTTGCCAGATAATGTAATTCCAAGCCAGCTTCTTTCATTTCTTCCCGCGCATGCGCGAAAATATCATAATAGAACACAACAAACACATGATTGCACTGTGCGCCGGCCTTGCGAAGCGCATCCGCAAACATAAATTTACTGCCACCGTCGGTTGCTAAATCCTCAACCAACAGCACGCGGCTATCTTCTACCAGATGGCCTTCTATCTGCGCATTGCGGCCAAACCCTTTCGGTTTTTTGCGCACATATTGCATAGGCAAGGCAAGCCGTTCAGCCATAAAAGCTGCAAAAGGAATGCCAGCTGTCTCACCGCCTGCCACACTGTCAAAGGCTTCAAACCCTGCTTCTTGTGACAGCACAGAAATACCAAAATCCATTAAGGCTGCGCGAATACGAGGGAAAGAGATAAGCTTGCGGCAATCAATATAAACTGGACTTGCCGCCCCTGAGGTTAGAATAAAAGGTTTTTCAGCATTGACATGCACCGCTTCAATTTCCAACAACATAGAAGCCGTTGCCGCTGCAATCATCTTTTTATCTGTAAGGCTTACGGAAATCATCTAAACCCTTTCCTCTTTGTAAAATCAGCACCCTGTTTAGGGCTTATCTGCTATCGACCAGAATATCTCTATTTGCGGATCAAAAACAGTTACCGGCCCTTCTTCCGTAGCCACAGGCGCTAGCGCTGGCTGGGCAGTATCATGCCGGATAAGCGTTATCGTATCTGAATTAACAGGCAGGCGATAGAATTCTGGCCCATATATAGACGTAAACCTCTCCAGCTTATCAAGCACATCATGCGCTTCGAAGAGCTGCGCAAGGCAGGCAAGTGTATTTGGCGCGTTGAAAATACCCGCACAACCACAAGGTTGCAATTTCGCAGGGTCAAGATGCGGGGCACTATCCGTGCCTAAAAATACCTTGCCTGTATCTGCTAGCACCGCTTCTAGCAACGCTAGTCTATGGCTTTCTCTTTTTGCGACAGGCAGGCAATAATAATGCGGCTTTATACCCCCTGCTAGAATAGCATTGCGATTGATTAGCAAATGATGGGGGGTAATAGTTGCGCCCAGATTATCCTCTCCTGCTAGGACGAATTCAGCCGCCTGACGGGTAGTGATATGCTCAAAAACGATCCGCAATTCAGGCAGTCTTTTTCGCAACGGTGCCAACACACGGTCAATAAAGACCGCTTCTCTATCAAAGATATCAATATCGCTATCTGTTACCTCGCCATGCACAAGAAGCGGCAGGCCTATCGC
Source organism: Alphaproteobacteria bacterium (assembly GCA_022425485.1). GTDB lineage: Bacteria > Pseudomonadota > Alphaproteobacteria > Puniceispirillales > Puniceispirillaceae > JADHLI01. The sequence goes on from JAKMFL010000033.1 coordinate 2,803, forward strand.
TGCCATTTCTTCTAAAACAGGCATCACCTTTTCGATATCGCGCACACCACTATCAGAGTTGGTTGTTGCCCCAGCTGGATACAACTTAACCGCCGTCACAATGCCAGCGGATGCCCCTTTGCGCACCTCTGCTGGCGTGGTTGTCTCGGTCAAATACAGCACCATAAGAGGCATAAAATTATGCCCTTCAGGTAGGGCTGCAAGGATACGCTGGCGGTATTTATCCGCCATTTCAGACGTTGTTACAGGCGGGATAAGATTGGGCATAATAATCGCCCGCCCACACCAGCTAGAGCTATGCGGCAACACGGCTTGCATGACCACCTCGTCACGGAGATGCAAATGCCAGTCATCGGGACGCCTGATGGTCAGTTGCTGCATTATATAGCCTTTATGCTTTTGCGCGCTCAATAGCGGCTTTAATCATTTCTGCGGCTTTTTCAGGGCCTTCCCAGCCTTGCACTTTTACCCATTTGGTTTTTTCAAGGTCTTTATAATGCTCAAAGAAATGGCCAATTTGTTCAAGTATAATGGAGGGTAGATCATCCGCAGATTTTACATCCTTATAAAGGGGGTGCAATTTATCCACTGGGACGCAAAGTAGTTTTTCATCTACACCGCTTTCATCTTCCATCATCAATACACCAATAGGGCGCGCCGCGATAATACAGCCATGAATAATCGGCAATGGGGTGAGCACACACGCGTCAATCGGATCGCCGTCATCTGACAGGGTATGCGGCACAAAGCCATAATTGACCGGGTAATGCATTGGCGTATGCAAAAATCTGTCTACCAAAAGTGCGCCTGAATCTTTATCCAGCTCATATTTTACGGGTGCAGATTGTGCAGGAATTTCAATCGCAACATTAATTTCTTCAGGCGGGTTTTTGCCAACGGATATTTTGTCCAAATTCATTGTCTTGCTCATCCTTTTTAACACGTGAGGACAGAAGTCAGCGCATCTGTTTTCAGCATTGCAGCTTGCATCTGTCTGCTTGTGCCTATGTAATACCGAGATGCAAAACATTTTACCAGACAGAAATCATATAATCGTCACCACACAAGGTAAATTTCATCAAAGACAACAGCCTTTGTTTTAGGGTAGAACAGTCTGGATATGACAAAGACAGTTGCAATTATTGGTCAAGGGCTAACAGGTGTCACCGCAGGCTTGATGCTTGCCGAACACGGGTATGATATTTTGCTGGTTGGCGCAAAGCCGCCGCTTATTGGTGGGCTACAATTGGCCCCAAATGGGCTGGAAGCTTTACGCACAATTGGGCTATATGATGCGGCGTTGAGCGGCGGGGTGCGTTTGGATAATATTGCTATCACGGCAATGAATGATGGCCGAACGCTCGCGGAAATTCCGCATCCTCAAAACCGGGTTTATATTGGTATCGGACGCGCAGACCTCTATCAAGCGGTTGAGGCCAAGCTTGCGGGGAAGAAAAATATTAAACGCATGGCCAGCCCAGCAATCAGCATCATGCGCGCAAGTGACAAGATGGAACTGGTTCTAGAAGATGGTCAAACCCTATATGTAGACGAAATTATTGGGGCTGACGGCGTTAATGGGCTGTGCCGCTCTTTTGTATGCGGTGCCCAGCTAAAGGCGAAAACAGCCCCTTATTATGCAATGCGAAGCGAAATTGAAGCCCGTGCCCTGCCGCGCCTATTTAGCCGGACACAAACGCAGCTTATCTTGGGTGATGGCTGTCATTTTGTAAGCTACCCTATTGCTGGCCAGAAACGGATAAATGCGGTATTTTGTGCATCACCAGAAAAGCTTGGGCCGGAATGGCAGGCACAGCTATTCGCCCCGCACCCGATTTTGAAATATGTTGCAGACGCCTCAGCGCAGTGGGTAAAGCTGCCCTTATTCGCAAACAGCTTACCCGCTAGCTGGCGGCGAATGCAGGTAACATTGATAGGCGATGCTGCCCATATTATGCCGCCCCATCTAGCACAAGGAGCTGGCCAGAGTTTTGAAGATATCGCCTATCTAAAAACACAGCTACAAGAAAAACCGTTATCTGATGCGCTGCACTCTATGTCTATTTTGCGGGCCAGCCAGCTAAAATCCACAACCAACAAGGCCAGTCTAACAGGGCAGGTTATGAGGCTTTCAGGCCTGCCAGCACAGCTTCGTGATAGCTTGCTTGGCCTATCTGGCGCACATCTCCTCGAAAATTGGCTAGCAGACGTCTGGCAAGCCAATAGTTAGACCGCTTCGATTAACAGGCATCTAACCACGAGCCGGCAGCGTATAATAGATGTTTTCCATCTCTATGTTTTATTACAAGTTTTTACCGAGGCTCTTGAGCATGTTCAGAAAAGCTTTTTTAGCGCTTTTATGTGTAACCAGTTTAATGGCCCCAGCACCGCTACTGGCAGGGCAACAGCAGATGAGCGTTTCCGCATTTGATTTCAGCTTTCCTTCTATCGAAGGCACTAACCTTAATTTATCCGATTATCAGGGGCGTGTGTTGTTGATTGTTAACACCGCTTCGCGCTGCGGTTTTACAAGGCAATATAGTGCCCTGCAAAATCTTTGGTCTGCATACCGAAAGGAAGGGCTAGTGGTAATTGGCGTTCCATCAAATGATTTTGGTGGCCAAGAACTAGGTACAGAAGCAGAGGTAAAACAATTCTGTGAAGTGAATTTTGATATCGACTTCCCTATGACCGCTATCACCGAAATCAAAGGTGCAGACGCACATGAATTTTACAAATGGGCAGGGGCGCAAGTTGGCATGTTGGGCAAACCAAAGTGGAATTTCCATAAATTTCTGGTGGGGCGAGATGGCCAAATTGCAGACTGGTTTTCTTCGGTAAGCGAGCCAGATAGTCCAAAATTCCGCAGCGCGATAGAACAGGCACTTGCCCAAAACAGCGCATCATAGCACGCCTGCTGCTTGATAAAATTACACTGCTCATGTATGCAAAGAGGGTTTTTTAACGCCCTTACACTGCCGCTAAGAAGTGATGTGAGCTGATGCATAACCTGCCCAAAACCAATCAGTATGTGGTCGCTGCCTTATACCAGTTCATTAAGGTTGATGAGATTACCCAATGGCAAGAGGCCTTGCGCGAGAAATGCGATATATGCCAGCTGATGGGCACGCTTCTGATTGCAGAAGAAGGGCTAAATGGCACCATATCAGGGCGTTATGACGATATGCATCGCTTTTTAGATTGGCTACTCAGCGAGACACTCTTTACCGCGCCCGAGCTGAAATTTGCTGTACATGAAGAACGGCCCTTTCACAGAATGAAAGTCAGGCTAAAACGTGAGATTGTCACTATGGGCGCTAGCGGCATTAGCCCAACAAAACAAGCCGGCACATATGTAAATCCAAAGGATTGGAACAAGCTGATATCTGACCCAGATGTGATGGTTGTGGATACCAGAAATGATTATGAGGTAGCGATAGGCCAGTTTCAGGGAGCGGTAAATCCGCTGACAAAGACCTTTCGAGACTTTCCAGAATGGGCAGCAGAACTAGCCGCCTTGCCAGAAGAGAGCCGCCCAAAAAAGCTGGCAATGTATTGCACAGGGGGTATCCGGTGCGAGAAATCAACAGCCCTGATGAAAAATCTGGGCTTTGAAGATGTCTATCACCTAAAGGGGGGCATCCTGCAATATCTGGAAGATATCCCCCAAAACCAGTCTCTATGGGAGGGAGAATGTTTTGTATTTGATAGCCGGGTTGCCGTAGATCACAATCTGCAACGCGGAAAATACGCGCTATGCCATGCCTGTAAAATGCCGCTTAGCAAACAGGAGATGGCCTCTGCGACCTATGTGGCCGGCATTAGCTGCCCACATTGCATTGATAAAACCACACCAGCACAGCGTGCCCGGTTTTCAGAGCGTGCCAAGCAGATAGCGCTCGCGAAGCAGCGCGGCGATGCCCATATTGGCGCAAAGCCTGTGAGCAAAGAGCCTTTCCAAAAAGAATCTTTCCAAAAAGAACTGGGGCGCGAGCAAAATCCCCTGCGCGAGAAAAATCCTGGGCGCGAGAAAAATATAGAAAAAAAGAAAGAAATCTAGCCGCGAATAGTGGTTATCGCAGCGGCATATCCCTCTGCTGCCCCAAAAATAGCCGAGCCAGCTACCAGATTATTAGCCCCGGCTGCGATCACTTTTGGCGCCGTTTCTGCGGTAATGCCGCCATCAACCTGAAGGTGGATATCACGCCCCTTAACCATCGTTGCGGCCTGTTCGATCTTTGGCAGCATCGCATCAATAAAATGTTGGCCGCCAAACCCGGGATTCACCGTCATTACCAGCAAGAGATCAAGCTTGTCCAAACAATGCTGCACCGTGCTAAGCGGCGTCGCTGGATTTAGAGCTACTCCAGCTTTACAGCCAAGCTCCCGAATATAGCTTAACGTCCTGTCCAGATGTGTACAGGCTTCAACATGCACGGTAATATTTTGCACGCCAGCATCTGCAAAATCACTAAGTAAGGGGTCTGGCGCCTCAATCATTAGGTGCGCGTCAAAATATGCATCACAGCTTTGCCGAACAGCTTTAATAATTGGCGCACCAAAACTCAGATTGGGAACAAATTGCCCATCCATCACATCAAGGTGTATCCAGTCCGCCCCTGCGCGATATACATCTGTAATTTCCTGTCCAAGCGCCGCAAAATTACTCGCTAGGACAGAAGGCGCAATGATAACAGGCTTAGAAGAGGTCATCTTAAACTAGCTCCCGCTTTACACAGCTTTTGTTTTATAGAAACCAGATGAGCTTGTAAAATTTATCCCGCTTATCGGCATTTTACAGCGCGGCCTTGGATATCTAAACCACATCTTTTGCTTTGAAGTAAGGCAAATTATCCTGAGATGAGCAGCCCATCACCGACAGACGTTCAATGATTTGCAAAGCACGTTGATATTTACGCTCTAGCTCTTCTTCTGAACACTCTGCAAACAGCTCTCCACATAATAAAATACCGTGATTTGCCTGCAAGGCCCGAATACGCCTGCCATGCATCAGCCCATCAACCAGCACAGCATGTTCGAACTCTTCGCCTTTTGTTATCTGTATTCTGTTTTCGACAAGGAAATGGCGGATGGCTGCCTCACCTTGCAAGGCATAATGCCAAAATTCAGAATCAGAAGAAGAGGGCACGCCGCTAACAAGGCTGAAAGCTTTACAAAAAGCAAGGAAGATAAGCTCATCCCGCTCTGCCCCTGTCCATGCGGTACGCCCTAGCGTGCGCCAAATATCTTTATTCATTTCTTCATAGATGGCTGGGATCCGCTCAAAGAATAAACGGTGCAGGCCAATATCATTGACCGAATCTTCCATCCGCTGCTCTTTATGAATATCAATAGCGCTGTAAGAGCCACAAACCGGACAACCAGTATCTGAGAATTTGTCTTTCAGATAAATATGCGAGCAGCGAAGTCCGCTTTCCAGCTTGTTATCACACAAGAAATAGCTTTGCTGTTCATCCACTGGCTGCTGAGCTATCCATTGGAACCTGTTTTTATAACGCAGATAGGTGCCGCGATGCGACCACAAGCTCCATTGTAAATTTTCAACAGGCCCGAAAGTTGACCAGTTAGAACTGACATCAATCACAACACAGCTATCTTTGCCTTCTGCTGCACGCAACCCACGACCAACAGATTGCCCCCATAACACTTTAGACAAGGTCGGGCGCATATGCACAATCAGATTACAATGTGGGTTATCCCAGCCTTCAGCAAGTACGCCAACTGATACCACCGCTTCCACCTCGCCCCTAGCATGCGCAGATAACATTTGCATCCGCTCCTTAATCGGGGTGCTAGCGGTTATCAAATTTACCGACAGGCCAAGCTCTTCGATAGCTTCCACCGTCGTTTCTGCAACGGTTACATCTGGGCAAAACCATGCTGATATCGGCTTTGGTGTTACTTTTTCCCGCTCTTCTAAATAGATAGAGCAGGCATGGCTAATCATCGAGGATTTGATAATCGCAGGTGCCAATTTGGTAACAGGAAAATCCCCAGAGCTGATATCAATAGAGGCAAGTTCAAGATCATGAATAAAATGTGGGCGATAGCGCGGGCGCACCAATATGCCTTCTTCAAACAACTTTTCCATATCCGCGCCATCAATAATGGCATCAAAGGCAAGGCTAAGCTGGTCACGCTGGTCTGCTGTGCGGCGCTCAGGAGAAGCGGTTAGCCCCAGCAGATGAGCATCATCACGCCCCTTTTCCATAAAGCATTCCAAAATCCGCTTATAACCAGTACCGTTCGGGGACACCCGGTGCGCTTCATCAATAATTATTAGTTTTGCCTGTGCGACCGCATCATCCAGAATATCGCGTGCACGGGTGCTCGTTGATAGTAAAACATCATAATCAACAAAGGCTTTTTCAGAATGGTTTAGGTTAAGTTTACAGACTTTATGTTCACGGGCCAGCGCGCGTTCCAACTGTTCTAACAAGACCAAACGGTGACAGAGAACAATGACCTTCTCGCCAGCATAAAATTGCCGAATAATCTCACTCGCCAGAACCGTTTTACCAGCCCCCGTAGGGGCTTTGATGATAAAACGTCTATGCGCTTTCTGGATATCCGGGAAACCATCAATGATTTCCTGTTGCCATCGTCTGAGTTCCATTTAATGAAGACCTGTCATCGGCTGCACAAAACTTTCAAGGCGCCTAGTCTACACGGTTTTTTATAAAAGATAAGCATTGAAATAAAAAAAAAGTTCTAACAGTGAATTTTCTGTCGCTAGAAACCCGTTATTTACTGTTAAATATGCTATGCGCTGCGGCTTATCCTACAATAATCCCCTGATTTTCTCTACCAAGGCCGCGTTAATTTGACGCGGCCCCATATCTAGACGATTTTTATGACGTCGTTGCCCGGGCAAGCGGATACCGTCAAGCTGAGACAAAGTTTGGATGAAAGCTTCATTATGTTCCTGCCAGCTATCACCCGCTATTAGTTTTGGGCTCATCGCTAGCACAAATTCACCGCCCTTGGCTGGGCCACCATCATTATTGTCCTGCTGACCAGCTTCGTAAGAGAAATTATCCCCTGTCATACCCGCCGCCAGAAACTCTACCATCAGGGCAATTGCTGAGCCTTTATACCCACCAAAAGGAAGCAAAACGCCTTTGAGAATTTCTGCTGGATCATCTGATGGCTTGCCATCTGGCCCTAACCCAGTTCCAGGCGGCACTGCATGACCATCACGCGCCGCGATTTGCACATCCCCTTTTGCCAAAGTGGAAGTGGCCATGTCAAACACAATGGGGGTGTGGCCCGGACGTGGCCACGCAAAAGACAGAGGATTAGTGCCAAAAAAGGCTTGTGTTGCACCCGCGGGCGCAACAGTTGGTTTAAAGGCTGTACAGGCAAGACCCGCCAGCCCCTGTTCAGCCAGATATTCTGTTTCTGGCCACATCGCTGCAAAATGGAACGAATTAATAATTCGCATCACCGCAATACCCGTTTCAGAAGCTGCCTTTGCCAGCACCGGCAAACCCACCTCAAGGGCAAGCGGGGCATAACCATAGTCACCATCAACGGTGATGACAGAAGCTAAACTTTGTTCAATTTTTGGCGTGGCATCGCCTTTCACTTTTCCAGAATTCAGCGAAGCGATGTATCCCGGCACCCGAAACAAGCCATGAGAGAGAGAACCATCCCGCTCTGCCCGAACAACTGTCCGCGCCAATGCAGCAGCATTTTCAGTAGAACAACCATGTTTGGTAAAAACACGCAAAGCCAAACTTTCAATGTCAGAAAGACTCATTTCTGTAGTTTCAATTGCAGTCATTTGTCTATTCCTCGAACCTGTTGTTTGTTTCTTGTATGTTATCCTGTGATAGTCACAAGCCATTTATTTTTTTAAAACACTACCTTGTCTGACCATGGCTGTCTAATTTCAGCTATCGGTCAAGATGTCCTAATTACCTGCCGGCTATTCCTTATCTACTAGTCATCATCTACTAGTCATCATCTACTAGGCCTGCACCTGCGCCTGACAGACGCGAGGCTTCTGTTTCTGGCACATAGGTTTGCATCGCCAATGCGTTTAGCCGCGTCCATACCGCATCCGAAACGACACTATGGCCCGAAGCCACAAAGGACGGTGGCGGCGCGCTATCGCTAATCCCTACAACAAGCTTGCCAGAAATCTGCTGGCATGTTGCGACAGAGTCTACTGTCTCATCTGGTATATTAATCGGTGCTTCTAGCGCTTCACTCACAAGCCTAAACTGTCTTTGATAAGCTTGGCCGGCTTGCCATAACAAGCCAGCAAACATCACCGGGTGGGCCAAACAAGCTATTTGAATTTCAGCGCCGCTATCTGCTGCCAAAAGCCAGTCAATTGACGCCACCCCTTCAAAAGCTGGACGGCATTGCGATATCTGCAAAACACCCGCCTCAAGATGCAGGCCAAGCTGAATATCCTTTTTGTCTTGTGTGTCTGCAAGCAAGCTATCCAGAACGGTGCACCCCATCATGCCCGCGCATTGCAACCAGCTAGTAGCAACCGCAATATCTTCGGCTCTATCCTGCAAGTAACCAGCCGCTAGACAGGCCTTTCTAGCTGTCTGATAAACCTCATTTGCGGAGACCTGCATAATAAGACTAGACCCCGCTTTTAGCTGCTCATACAAGGGCGCAATGGGAACAACCAGTCATCTAAATCATGGGATGGGGCGGTTGCAAGATCAGCAGCCGTTGGCGCACCTTGATACAAGGTTATTCGAGTCCATTTATCTGATTTCGGATCAAATTTGCTTGCACCAAAAAAAGATAATTTACAGCGCAGGAGGTCAATCGGCCGACAATGCGCCCCAACCAGATTATCACGAATCTCTCCATAGGGAAATTTATCAATGGTTTGAATGCGCCGAAGAATATTTCTGAACTCTGGTGCGCGTAGCAAAAAAGCGGCGACCAGCTCATCTTCCTCTACCGTGGCGAGAGCCGATTTCAAGGCGCGGATATAGCCAGCAATATTAAAAGGCATTTCAAGCTCTGCGCCCGGCTCTTCATGGCGCAAGCCAAGACGCGGCTCTAGCTTGGCAGCTGACACATACCAGAATTGTGCGTCTGCATCTGGGGCATTGAAATCTATATCCTCCACCCAATGATAATGGGCGTCTATTAAGGCCTTAACCTCACCAATACGCATATCCGGGATCAGGCGGGGCTGGGCATCCGTTGCCATGCAGTCTGCCAACATATCTACTTCTTCTGGCACCAGCTCTATAATAAGGGATACCAGTAATTCTTGCAGCTCTTCCGACCCCTCTTTTGCCCGTTCATTGAGATCAGCAAAGGGCGCTTTTTTTGCTAGGGGACGTGCCGATATATCCGCACATAACTTATCTAATTCAGCGCGAAGGATTTCAATATTTTGCATCTGGGGCGTGTCTTCTACCTCCCATTCATAGCAATGCAGGCGGGCACGCTCCAGCAATGTGGTGACGCGCTGCAATTGGGCATTGCTAGCCGCATCCACCGCCAGCCCCCGTGCAAAAGCAACCTCGCGGGCCATAATCCAACTATTCAGCAAACAAGGATGCGTAACAAGGAACGGGGCCATACCCAGCCCCGTTGAATTACCAACCCCTAAATAGCGGCGATGCGCGTCTGATAAGCTAGCAGCCTTCTGGCCGCCCCGCTCTTTTGCACAATATTCAGCCAGCAGAAGCGTGAATTCACGAATCAAAAACACGGTCAGCATTTCCGCTTGAAATGCCCCTTCCAACCCGTCATAACCAGCGACTTTATCTCTATCGGCAATGCCAAATTTTCCATTACCATAAACAGCCGTCGTACGCATCAGATAGCCTGTTGCCGCCAGCGCCTCTGTATCTGGCTGCTGACCTTTGGCAAGCCTGTCCACCACATGACGAAATAGCCGCAGGGATTTATTTGCCCGTGACAGCGTCAATATCCGCGCATCATAACGGCCAGCTTCTTGGCGTGTTACCTGCTCTGCTAGCTGGTCAATATCCGCCAGAGACGGCACCCCATCAAATAGACAAAAGCTGGCATCCCACTGTGTTGCGATAACCCGGTCTGTACGCTCGCCATCCTCTATATCGCGGCTAAAGGCAATCAATGAATAAACACGGCCAGACAGCGCGAGGCTCAGCACCACATGGCCAAACCCGTTTTTATCCAACGCGCAAACAGGCATTTGCATCTTTGATTTTTGTGCTGCTAGCCTGCGGATCAGGACTCTCATAAAACTTAGTCGGTGCGGGAAAAATGCACCCATGCGTGATAAGCGCATCACGCTGTTATAGGAACGCAAAGGCGGCAAGGCGTCACCGCAAGCTAAATCACTATTTTTATGAAGAGAGGTTTTTGCCATCTAGCGCTGCCCACCAAAATTCTGGTCATAAAAACGTAGCCAGTTTCCGCCCATTATAGCGTCTATATCCTCTTGCGCAAAGCCAACATCGCGCAGGCCTGTTGCCAAATTAGGAAAATCCCTGATGCCTTGAAACCATGCAGGTTGATCAGGAAAGCCAGGATTAGATGCACTGCCTTCGCCAAAATCCGTTTCCCGTGACCAACGGCCATTGCGCATCCATTCTACCACACTATCCGGCTGATTCTGACATAGATCAGAGCCGATCCCCAAAGCAGACACCCCATAACGTTCTGCGGCCTCTGCAATCATCTGACAGAAGCTCTCTAGGGTACAGTCACTGCCCCCTTTTAGGTGATGCGGATATAAAGAAAACCCGATCATGCCGCCGCTTTGGGTCAGCGCCTCTATCAAGGCATGCGATTTATTCCGGCGGGCTGGATGCCACCAGTCTGGATTGGCGTGCGTAATCGCTATTGGCCGCTCGGAAGCCTCTATCGCTTCTAAACTAGAGCGTTCTGCAGAATGGCTCATATCAATAACCAGCCCAACCCGGTTCATTTCCTTAATAGCTTGTCTGCCAAAACGCGTTAGCCCCGGATCCTCAGCCTCATAACAGCCGGTCGCCAAAAGCGACTGATTATTGTAGGTCAGTTGCATAAAGCGTCCGCCTAGCTGATGCAGAATTTCAATTAGCCCGATATCATCTTCCATCGGCGCACAATTTTGAAACCCATAAAAAATAGCTGTGCGGCCGCTAGCATGGGCAGCGCGTACGTCTTCGCCCGTGCGCCCAAACATCAACCTGTTCGGATGCGCTTCAATATAACGATTCCAGCTAATCATATTTTCCACAGTCTGACGAAAATTTTCATGATAGCAAATGGTAACATGCACAGCCGCAAGATGGGCCACTGCCATTTCATCAAACAAGTCTGGCGACCAGTTAGCATATTGCAAATTATCAATAAAAAGCGGGGTCTGAGACATAGTGCACGCTATCCTTCATCTTCTCGCCTGCTGGGCCATCGCCAGCAAAAGGCACTTATCAGCCTAATCTGGTCTCTAGCCAGCGAGCAAGCCCCAATAAGGCACTGTCCCGTCCTGTGGTAGCGGTTAGCTGGACACCAACGCCCAACCCCTTTGGCCCCGATATTTGAAACCGCCCCGAAATAGGCAGGCTAATGCAAGGATAGCCCGTTAGACTCCACAAACAATTACAGACGGAATCGCCTGTACCTTCCTCAAAAACTGGGGCTTCCCCTGTTGCAGAAGCCGTTAACAGCCCGTCATATCCAGCCAGTAACCCGCCGAAATATAGGGCGGCTTCGTCGCGCTCAATCAGGGCTTTTTCATAATCTGATATAGCCACCTTCTGCCCGCGCTTTATCGCTGCCAGAATTTCTGCGCTCATCTGGCTTTCATGACTGCTCATAAGCGGGCCAATATTCTGGCAAATCTCAAAATCATAGATGGTTTTATGGGTTTCTAAATAGCGGGCTATCTCCGCCGCTGGGGCAGGCAGGATGTCTATATGGCTCGGCAGCGCTGTTGCTATTTTTTGCAAGCCTTCATGCACATAACCTTGCACACGCGCACCGTATAACCCATCTAGATAGAGAAGCCTTGGCGGTGCGGCTGGCAGGTGATTAAGCGCATCTTCTAAATCTGGCTGGTTGGTGACCACGCTGCCTAATCTGGCTAGATAATTTAAATTACGCGCAAATATACCTACCTGATCAAGCGTTTGCGAAGTTTGCAAAACCCCTGCTCGGCTGATTGCTCCCCTCGTCGGCTTTAGCGCATGCACCCCGCAATAAGAGGCTGGGCGGATAACCGACCCCCCTGTTTGTGTACCAATAGCCAGTTCAACTTGGCCAGCTGCAACGGCGGCGGCTGAACCAGATGAAGACCCGCCCGGCGAATGGCCAAGATTATGGGGGTTGCGTGTGATGCTTTTCTGCATAAAGGCAAATTCGGTCGTTACTGTTTTGCCAAGAATAGCTGCCCCTGCCATGCGCAAGGCTGTGACCAGTTCGGCATCTGCCTCAGCAATACGCCCAGCAAATATAGGCGAGCCATAACAGCAAGCCATGCCAGCGACATCAATAATATCCTTCACGCCCACCGCCATGCCGGCAAGCGCACCAGAGCTATTAGATGCTGCCTTTCTATCAAGGACAGCCCATGCTTTTATTTCTGCGTCTGAACGGTCGATTGCCGCAAGGCAGGCCGCAACATCCATTGGCGAATCTTCTGGCGAATCTTCTGGCATGACCATTTTCCAATCTATCTGGTTATTTTCAAAATGCCGGTTAGAAAACCACTACAGATCGGATGGAGCTGCCCTCATGCATCAGATCGAAACCTTTATTAATATCTTCCAAAGACAGGGTATGGGTGATCATTGGGTCAATTTCGATGCGACCATCCAGATACCAATCAACAATCTTAGGCACATCTGTGCGCCCTCTTGCCCCGCCAAAAGCAGTACCGCGCCACGAACGGCCTGTTACCAGCTGGAACGGACGCGTACTAATCTCTTTGCCTGCGCCTGCCACACCGATAATAATGGATTCGCCCCACCCCTTATGGGCGCATTCCAACGCCACACGCATCACTTCAGTATTGCCGATACATTCAAAGCTATAATCTGCACCCCCATCCGTAAGCGCTACCAAATGGTTGGTGAGGTCGCCAGAAACTTTGGAAGGATTCACAAAATCAGTCATGCCAAATTGGCGACCCCAGCTTTCCTTGTCATCATTTAAATCCACGCCAACAATTTGACTAGCCCCTATCATGCGCAGACCTTGAATGACATTTAGCCCAATCCCGCCTAAACCAAAAACGACCGCCCGGCATCCGGGCTCAGCTTTGGCAGTATTGATAACCGCGCCAATACCTGTGGTCACCCCGCAGCCGATATAGCAAATTTTGTCAAATGGCGCTTCTTTGTTCACCTTCGCCAAAGCGATTTCAGGCAGAACGGTAAAGTTTGAAAAAGTAGAAGTGCCCATATAATGATGCACTGATTGCCCTTTATAGGAAAAGCGAGACGTGCCATCTGGCATCAGTCCCTGACCTTGTGTCGTGCGTATAGCCTGACAAAGATTAGTTTTAGGATGCAGGCAATAATCACATTCGCGGCATTCTGGCGTATAGAGCGGTATCACATGATCGCCCGCAACAAGAGAAGTGACCCCAGCGCCAACCTCACGCACAATGCCAGCCCCCTCATGGCCTAGAATAGCCGGAAACAGCCCTTCAGGATCAGCGCCTGACAGCGTAAACTCATCTGTGTGGCAAATGCCTGTCGCCATGATTTCAACAAGAACTTCGCCTTGTTTTGGGCCTTCAAGATCCAGCTCGACTATCTCAAGCGGCTGTCCAGCTTCAAAAGCAATTGCAGCTCTGGTTTTCATCTAATCCCTCCTTCAGGTGATGTGTATCACCGTGTTTTTTTATGGTGCTTATTATTTGCATCACAAAATAACCACCACTGACAACAAAATAATATAAAGCAGGAAAACTTCGCCTTTAAAGCGCGGGAAGCGGGAAGCTTGGTTTATAGTCTGCGCACGCGATAAAAGGGCCATTTCTCCACCCCTCTTTGCCATAGCGGTGCGGTGTGCCATCACTTGCCAGCACCTGCCCCCCAGCGGCGCGCAATATTGCCTCTCCAGCGGCGGTATCCCATTCCATAGTAGGGCCAAAGCGTGGATAAATATCTGCCGTTCCTTCCGCCAGAAGTAAAAATTTCAAGGAAGACCCAGCAGAAACAATATCGGTTATATTTTCAGCACGCAGAAAGGCATCTGTCATCGCATCCCGGTGCGAGCGACTAGCCAATGCAGCCGCCCCTGACGGCGGTACATCCCTTATAATCAGGGGGCTTTTTTGACCGCCGCGTTCCTGATGCGCTTTAAAAGCTGTATCTGTCCAGCAAAGCCAGTCCATAGCCGGGACATAAATAAGCCCGCCACAGGCCATACCCCCTTGCACAAAACCAATATTAACGGTGAAATTACCATTGCTATCTTCGCGTAAAAACTCTCTTGTGCCATCTAGCGGATCGACCAAAAAATAAAAGTCGCTAGGACGCGAGAGATGGCTATCTGCATGCTCTTCAGAGATAACCGGAATATTTGGAAAATGAGTCTCCAGCGCTGCCTTTAAGATCGCTTCACTTGCATGATCAGCTGCCGTAACAGGTGACGCATCTGATTTATATTCAGCCGTAACACCCGCAGATTTTACCTGCATTATGGCTGCCCCTGCCTCCCGCATCGCTGGCATCAGGCAGTTGAGATCTATTCCCCTCATCTTGTTCTACTTATTTCGTGTGCGGGATAACAAATTCCGCCCCTTTGGAAATTGAATCTGGCCAGCGTTGCATCACAGATTTCTGCTTGGTATAGAACTGCACCGCTTCATTGCCAAAGGCGTGCAAATCGCCAAATAATGACTGCTTCCATCCCCCAAAACCATGCCATGCCATCGGCACGGGTATCGGCACATTGACGCCGACCATACCCACCTGTATCTGGCGCGAAAACTCGCGTGCGGTATCGCCGTCAGAGGTAAACACAGAAACGCCATTGCCATAGCGATGGTTATTAATCATCTCAATTCCGTCTGCCGAGTTGGCCACCCTAACGCAAGACAGCACAGGGCCAAAAATCTCTTCTTGGTAAATCGACATCTCTGGGGTGACATGATCAAATAAACTTCCCCCCATGAAATAGCCTTGATTATGGCCCGGCACAGATACCCCGCGCCCATCTACAACAAGCTCAGCGCCTTCTTGGACACCTTTTTCGATCATGGTGGTAATGCGTTCATGCGCAGCAGAAGAAACAATTGGGCCCATTTCGGCATCTAGCTCCATGCCGTTTTTCACCTTCAAGGCCTTTGCCCGTTCGGCTAGCTGTGGGACAATTTTGTCACCAACATCCCCGACCAAGACAGCAACAGAAATCGCCATACAACGTTCACCAGCAGAACCATAAGCAGAACCAATTAAGGCATCTACCGTCTTGTCCATATCAGCATCTGGCATCACCATCATATGATTTTTTGCACCGCCCAGCGCTTGTACGCGCTTCCCGTTTTCTGCACCCTTGGTGTAAATGTAATGCGCAATTGGCGTAGAACCAACAAAGGATACTGCCGAAATCGCTTGATTTTCCAAGATAGCATCTACCGATTCCTTGTCCCCCTGTATAACGCTAAACACCCCCTCAGGAAGACCCGCTTCAGCGAGCAAATCTGCCATCATCAGCGATACAGTAGGGTCGGTTGGGCTAGGCTTTAAAATGAAACAATTGCCAGTTGCTATCGCTAGCGGGAACATCCACATCGGCACCATCACTGGAAAGTTAAATGGTGTGATGCCAGAAACAATGCCCAGCGGCTGCCGGAAAGTAAAATTATCAATACCTGTTGACGCTTGGGCAGAATACTCCCCCTTCAGCAAGGCTGGAATACCGCAGGCAAATTCAACAACCTCAATGCCGCGCTCCACCTCACCACATGCATCGGTAAAGACCTTGCCATGCTCAGAGGTAATGGCTTCAGCCAGTTTTTCTTTATCACGGCGAACCAATTCAAGAAATTTGAACATCACCCGCGCACGCCGTACTGGCGGGGTTGCGGCCCAAGATGGGAATATTTTTCTGGCCGCTTCAACAGCCTCATCCACATCCTGTGCTGTTCCCATAACAACTTCGCCTTTTTTCTCACCAAGCGCAGGATTATAGATATCTTGCATTCTTGTAGATGCACCCTTTGTCTGTTTGCCCGCGATATAGTGAAGAGCTGTATCTGTCATGTTTTATCCTCGTTAACAAAAACACGGGCATGAACAGGATGAAAGAATGACCTGCTAACCCTCAAAAAAAAAGAAACTCAAACCTATCAAACGATAATCCTCTAGCCTGCAATGGTCAATTGCTGTTCAGCGTCTAGCCCTTACATAAAAAATAACAGGGCCAAAATATCAGGGCCAAAATAACAAGACTAAGATACTACGAGCCTTTTTTGAAAAAACGCTACCAAACAAACCTTTTATAAAAGTCCTGTTTTCAAAAATAGATAAATCAGATTATGCTGGTAGGGTAGTTACCGTCTAACCTGAACTTGTAAATATGAGCTGCATTAAATAAGGAAAATATTATGAAATATCTACACACCATGATTCGCGTTCAAGATGTTGATGCGGCATTAGATTTTTTTGTGGGCAAGCTTGGGATGACAGAGGTTCGGCGCAAGGAAAACGAAGCTGGGCGTTTTACCCTTATCTTTCTAGTCGCAGATCAGGATCTTGCGCAATCAACAGCAGAGCGTGCGCCAGAATTAGAGCTAACTTATAATTGGGATAATGAAGAGCCCTATGGTGGCGGCCGCAATTTTGGTCATCTTGCCTATACGGTAAAGAATATTTATGAAACCTGCCAAAGTCTTATGGATGCAGGTGTAACCATCAATCGGCCGCCTCGCGATGGACGCATGGCCTTTGTGCGCTCCCCTGATGGTATCTCTCTTGAGCTGTTACAAGAAGGGGACGCGCTAGAACCCGCAGAGCCGTGGGTATCTATGGGCAATACGGGTAGCTGGTAGCCTGCGAGCGTTAAAGCTAGGGCCTGTTTTCACCACGTCTCTCCGCCGCAAACCGATAACGCTTGGCCATTGACGCCGCGGGCATTATCGCTAGCCAGATAGAGCGCTGCGGCGGTAACTTCTTCTGCATCAAACAGGCGATGTTGGGGGGTAAAGACTTTCAGTTTTTCCTCTGCTGCCTCTGCGCTCAGACCCGTCTTTTGCTGGATCATCGCAATCGATCTTTGGGTCATTTCTGTGTCCAGATAGCCCGGGCAAATCGCATTTACCGTTATCCCCAGCTTGGCCGTTTCCAGTGCCGCGGATTTAACCAGCCCTAGCACCCCATGTTTGCTAGCAGCATAGGCTGAAATATACGGATAGCTGCGCTTACCTGTCATGGAAGCAATAGCAATAAGCCGGCCAGAAGGCAGCGACGCTGCTTTCATGCGTCCCAACCCCTCCCGCAGGCAGAAAAACACCCCGGTTAAATTAATCGCCAAAATATCTGTCCACATCTGAAGGGAAGTTTTCTCAAGCGGGGCACTATCTGCAAACCCTGCATTGGCGATAACAATTTCGGCAGGCAGGCCATTTTCTGAGGCCGCATCAAACAAACGCTTAACGCCCTGCTCATCTGCCATATCCGCAACCACATAATGAATGGTAGGGTGTTGGCTAGCTACTGCCTGCAAAGCTGGCTCGCGCCGCCCGCTAATCCAAACTTCTGCGCCGCGGCTGGCAAAGCTCTGCGCCATATTCGCGCCAACGCCGCTAGACCCGCCAGTAATTATCACTTTTTTTTGAGCAAAATCTGTGGCTGAATTATCTGGCATGAAGATGAATCCCTAACGGCATGAATTTAGCAGCAAAAAACAAAGCATAGCGTTTTTTACACTTTCTATTATGCCTATAGCCAGCGCATTTCCGCAAGGCAAGCTACTTGGAAGCTAAAGCAGCTATATAAAAAAAGGAGAGGCGAGTGAAAATTGAAGCATTGCGTGAAAAGATAGGCACCCTTGTTGGAACTTCTAACTGGTATCTATTAGATCAAGACCGAATTAATCAATTTGCGGCGGTCACACATGATGAGCAATTTATTCACACCGACCCAGAAAAGGCCGCCACAACCCCGTTTGGTAGTACAATCGCCCATGGGTTTCTAACGCTTGCCTTGCTGCCAGCTATGGGCGGGGATGTAATCCCCAAACTGGATGGCCATGTAATGTCGGTAAATTATGGGTTTGAGAAATTACGCTTTTTATCCCCTGTCCCCGCAGGCTCGCGGGTGCGCGGCCATTTCACCCTATCCTCGCTAGATGTGCGCAAACCAGGGGAAGTAACCCTTTTATGGGAAGTTACGATTGAAATTGACGGCAAGGAAAAACCTGCCCTCTATGCAGAATGGCTAAACCGGCGCTATATTAAAATATAGAAGCAGGCTACTCTTCTGGGAAAGTGGGGGGGCGCCGTTCAATAAAGGCGGTTATTCCCTCTTTTGCTTCTGCCCCGCCCAGTGCTTGCGCAAGATTATCTGCCTCTGCTTCGAGCTGTTCATCAAAGCTGTTGGAGGTTGCCCCGCTAAGCAAGCTTTTTGCGCGCATAATCGCCCCAGCAGGCCCTGCCTCTAGCCTTGTTGCCATCGCCATCGCCGCCTCTAATGCCCTGCCTTCCTCTGCCAGATAGTTCACTACGCCTAATTCATATAGCCGCGTGGCTGGAATTTTATCCCCCGTAAATAATAACTCAGCAGCTAGCCAGCGCGGTATAGCTGCATTTAAAAATACCGTTGTACCTGCATCAGGCGTTAAACCGATTTTCACATAACTAGAGGCAAGAAAAGCTGTCTTGGACGCAAAAATCATGTCACAGGCCAGCGCAATAGCCGCGCCTGCGCCTGCTGCCCCGCCTTCAACACAAGCTATCACCGGACAGGGGCAGGTGCGAATGGCCCGCACCAACTCGTTCAACCTGTCAATGAGGGCGCGCCGCGCGGCATAGTGACCTTGTGTGCGTTCCTGCAAACCAGACATATCGCCGCCAGAGCAGAAGAAACCACCAGCACCACTTAGGATAACCGCCCGCGGCTTGGGCTTCGCTGCTTCCCTGAAATCATTCAAGAGCGTTGCCAGCCCGTTAATATAATCTAGGGTCAGCGAGTTACGCGTTGCCGGATTATTATTGACCACATGGCAAATCTGACCCTCATAGGTAATGATAATTGGCGATCCCATCTTCTCCCTCCCTTTACATAAATACTCATCCTGCATTCTGATTCTTAATTCTGGTTCTGCATTCTAACTCTGGGTCTAAAGCTTGAAAAAGCTGAACCGTGCGAGGCGCACCCGCGCCACGCGGTCACAAATCAGAAAGACACATAATGGTAGAGCCATCTGCATCAAGCTGGCAATACCCAGATTCTGCCGCCCTGCGCCTGCTGCTAGGGTAACCGCCTCGGTAGTTAACGTCATCACCCGTCCATTACTCGCAAAAATAGTTGGCAAATATAGCGCTGAGCTTACCGCAAATCCAACCGCAAAGGCGGTGAGCACAGGCAGCGTCATCATGGCGAGCTTGATAGCCAGAAATCGGCGCAAAGGCCCAGCACCCAATGTAGCAGCAATCGCGAGATACCGAGCATCAAAGCGCCGCCATGTTGGGGCTAATGATAACATCACATAAGGAAAGACAAATAAGGAATGCGCCCATATAAGCGCCAGGAACAAACCATCAAATCCCAGCCAAATCAACAGAATTTGCATGCCAAATAAAAACGCAATTTGTGGCAGTAATAAAGGAATATAAATCAGCCTTTCAGCATGCTTATCACCTTTCGCGGTTTCGGTTTGCAACCATAATAGCGCCAGCGAAACACAAATCGCGGCTGTCACCAGCCCCAAAACCAAACTATTTAAGGTCGCTTGCCCAAGGCTTATATAAGCGTATTTCCATGCATTCAGGCCCCATTCATCTGGCAAAGCAGAAGGATAGCGCCAAATATCGGCAAAGGCCCAGATAAGCGCCGCTAACATCCCGAAACAGGCCATAGCGCAAGGCCATACCGCCAGTATCACACCGCCTTTTTTCAAAGCAGAAACAAAGCTGGAAGGAAGGCGCGAGAAACGCTGACCGGCCGCGCTAAGCCGGGCGATTAGAAACAAAATGGCTTTATCTGTTCCCACCCATATAATGCAGGCTAAAAGCGCACAAGCAAGCTGCATCACCGCCGCCGCCGCGGCAATGAATTGGTAAGATAAATCTGGGTCACGAAACCAAGTTAATATACGCACCGCCAACGGGGCAGGGGTAGAGGGCGCAAGAAGTATCGCCATATCAACCACGGATATCGAAAACACCATCACGATTAAAACCGCCAACCGCAAACGCGCCGCCAATTGTGGTTGCACCAGATGCATCCAACCCGCGAGCGGGCCATAACCAAGTGATGCAGCTGTATCTAATAGCGGGCGTACCTTTATCTGGCTCAAAGCCGACAGCCCCATCAATAATAAAAAGGGCAACTCTTTGGCAATGAGCGCCAAGACGAGTACGAACGCATTTTCATCTGGCACAATGTTTAAATTAGGGGGACGCTGCCAGCCAGTAAGCCATGGCGAGAACAGCCGTGATAACCAGCCACTTGGCTGTAAAAGGAATAAGAACCCAACCGCAATGGTAATATGCGGAACAGATAAGAGCGGCGATATCAGTCTGAACAAAAACCCGGCGCGTCCCTGCCCATACAAAATGGCCAGCAAAAACATCGCCAGCCAATAAGATAAAAAGGTAGCAAGCAGTCCAACAGAAAGGCTCAGATAAAGCGATCGCCGCAAGCCCGGCTGGGCAAAAAAATCAACAAAGGGCTGGAAAGAGAAATGATATTCCCCTAGCGGCGGAAACCAGCCTAAGGCTGGCAGAATAGCCCCCAGCAATCCAACCGCCACAGGCATCAAACACAATAACAATATTGCTATTCTCACCATCTACCCACCGACGAAAATGCTTTCACAATCGCATATCGTAAAAAGCTGGCAAGTCTAACCAGCACTGCGTTTATTAATTAGCAGAATAGCGTGCCATCCATGCCCGTTCAATCACCCCCACCCAACTTGGATGCGGTTCTGGCAACGTGCGATTTAAATCTGCTGGGCTCAGAGTAGCCATACCGCGTGGCAAATCTGCAAAGGCTTTCGCATCTGCTGCATCTAGCTTTGGAATGGAAAGAACCGTCGGATCGCCCCACAGCTCAGGATTGGCTTTACGAATTTGTGCCTCTGGCGAGAGCAGAAAATTAGCCACCACCTGCGCACCATCGGCCGCAGAAGCATTAAAGGGGATAGCAACGAAATGAACATTCGCGAGGGTACCAGCATCATGAATATAGGTGCGCACGCTATCTGGCAAAATACCCTGTGAAATGCCATTAGAAAATTCGGCAGGGTTAAATACCATCGCAATCGCCAATTCACCATCCCCTAGCAGTTGCACCATAGAAGTGTAATTTGGGGGATAATTCACCCCGCCCCGCCAAAGATGTGGGCGTACCCTGTCGAGCCATGAAAATAGAGGCGCTAAGGCTGTTTTTGTATCTGCTTCACTAGCTGGCGCTGCAAAAATACCCTTATCCGGGCTAACCTCTAGTAAAATCTGTTTCAGAAAACTGGTACCTGTAAAATCTGGCGGCTGTGGAAAGGTAAATCGACCGGGGTTTTTTTCAATCCAGTTTGCAAGTTCTTCGGCTGACCGCGGCGGGTTTGGAACAAATTGGGTGTCATACCCAAACACAAGTTGGGCGCGTCCCCATGGCGATTCCAGCCCGTCAGTTGGGTTCGCAAAATCGCTAATGATACCGGGTAATGCCTCTGCATCTGTATAAGCGAAAGAAGGCAGGGCAAACGCCCAGCTATCAGAGCGCAACAGACCTTGCCGCTTGAGCGACGCAAAATTCTCACCATTTACCCAAACCAAATCCACAGATCCGCCTCGGGTTTTGCCTGCTGACTTTTCCGCCAAAATACGCGCTACCGCATCTGCTGTTTCGGTAAGTTTCACATGAACAAGCGTTATACCATATCGCGATTTAATCTGGCTACCTGCCCAAGCAATATAACTGTTAGTCTGGGGCGAGCCGCCCCACGCATTGAAATAGACAGTCTGGCCTCTCGCTTTTTTAGCCATCAGTTCAAAATCAGCAGCTTGTGCAGAAACACCCCCGAACACCAATCCAAACGCCAATCCGAACACCAATCCAGAGGCCATCATCAAAGCCAAAAATTTGGTGCGGAAAATTTGCCGGTATTTCAGGAAATGGAAAAGAATACGCATGCGAAAATGCCCCCGCAGTTTGATGTCAAAAAATGTGCTTGGCGCATCCATTTTACTGGCGGCCTGTTTGTGATTGCACAAGAACATATCATGCTAGCCTAATTTCCTTAAATAAGGTTTAAGAAATTATCAAAATTCAGATAATTTCCGTATTTTATTTCGTCTGAGCAGAATGTTACTTATACACTATCAGGAAATGCTAGCTTGGTTAAAGGGGGCTAGCTTTCTGGAACCTATGCTTTAGAAATACCAAAAAGCCGTAAAACCAAGCTACCATACTACCAAGCTGTCATAAAACTAAGCTGCCATAATTAAGGGGTGTCATCTATGCTTATCCTCAAAGATATATCCCTAAATTTTCAAAACACGCCCCTTTTTGCCCCCCTAACGCTTGAGATTGGCGGCGGCGACATCTGTGTTTTGAGCGCGCCTAGCGGGGCTGGCAAATCTACCTTGCTGCGCTGGGTAGCAGGTATCCCAACCGAAGGTTTGACGGCGCAGGGCTGTATTTGGCTGAATGGCCAGAAAATAGATACGCTAGCACCAGAAAGACGGCGTGTCGGGTTAATGTTTCAACAACCTTTATTATTTCCCCATCTTAGTGTGGCAGATAATTTGGGCTTTGGCCTTCCAGCTTGTGTAAAGGGGGAGAGCCGAAAAGCGCAAATAGAAGACGCCCTAGCTATTGCAGGACTAGAAGAGATGGGCGGGCGCGATCCAGAAACATTATCAGGTGGTCAGCAAGCCCGCATCGCCCTTTTGCGCACGCTCCTCGCCAAGCCTGAGGCGCTGTTGCTGGATGAGCCTTTTTCAAGCTTGGATGATAGCCGGCGCACGCAAATTGTCTCGCTTGTACAACGCGAAGCCCAGCGCCTAAACCTGCCCGTGCTGCTGGTTAGCCATGATCCGCGTGATGTGGATGCGGCAACAAATAGTGTTGTCGAGCTGGAAACTATTTAGCCCTATCCTGTCAGCATATTCGCAATCATATCCGCAGAAGCGTCTGTTCTGGAAAGGTGCAGAAAAGCCCGTCTTTCACGGTCATATAAAGTTTGCTCATCACTCACTGCGTCCTGACCATCATCTGCGACAATGATAGTCGCAATCGCCATGGCAACGACTTTATTATGCGCAGTGAACATGCCTTTATCGACGCCATCCTGCATAAAGCTATCCATCTTTTCTATCAGGCTATGACTGGCCAGCCTCACTTCAGGCACCTTGCTTGGCTGATAGCCTGTCGCAAGCGCCTTGGTTTCAGCAATGGCTCTGGCCAGCAACCTGTCGCGGCTCATCACGGCGATATCATGCCCCTCACGGAAATATTCAAACTTTGCCGATAATTGTGGTGAGCTTCCCGTGCGACCATAGCCAATTTGCATCCAAACCTTCCATGCCGCTTCATCCCAGTCACCGGTTTTTGCATACCAGCGCAGATAGCTTTCCTTGACGCCCCCACCACTTGGCACCAGCCCAACCCCTGCTTCCACAAGCCCCAATACTGAATTGGTATGCACGACCAGCTTGTCGCAATGCATCAGCACTTCAAAGCCGCCACCAGCCGCCAAGCCAGAAGGGGCACCTACCACAGGTACAGGCGCATATTTCAACGCCTTAACGGCTTGCTGAAAACGGTTAAGAAAGGCATCAACTTCATCAAAATCCCGGGCTTTGATCAGCGCCTGAAAATGGTTTAAATCCACGCCTGCCGAAAAATGCTGCGCATCATTATGCACAATTATTCCGCGCCCATGATCAGATGCAGCTGCCTGCACAATCTGCATGGATAAATCATTTAGCGCGTTTGCTTTGGAATGAAATTCGATAAGACGCAAATCACCTTCCAAACGATAAAGGCTAGCGGCGTCATTCGTTTCTAGCAGCTCTGTGCTGCGCCGTAGCATTGAAAAGCGCATCGCACCATCTGGCAGGCTAACAGGCTGATAGCCTGCGCCCGCAACTTCAATTTCCAACTGTCCATTTTCGGCGCGGTAATAAGGCTGGCTGCGCTGTGATAGCTGTTCTGGCAGCGGCAACGCCATTTGTGTTGCCAGCGCTTTAATCCGCTCAATGCCGACCGCATCAATCATCTCAAAAGGGCCTCGTTGCCAATTAAACCCAAGCTTCATAGCATCATCAATATCTTGCGCAGATGCGGTAATTTCTGGCACCAGACTAGCTGCATAAGATAAGATGCGCAGCAATACACGGCGCGCAAACGCCCCCTCAATACTGTTATCCTCAAAAATGGCATCAAGCGGTTCTGCCTGACGAGCTTGATATTCAGCAGCACGCATAGCCGCAGCAGGAAGCTGGCCTGAAGCCGCAGCCCAGCCCTTATCAACACCCCCTTTAGCTATGACGCGCACCTCGCGCCCATCATCCCCTTCACGGTAGAAACCGCCTCTACCTTTATTGCCAGTATAGCCATCCTTTATCATTTGTTGCACCAATTCAGGCGCAAAACCGACCTTATGAAACGCGTCTCCTTCGGGGAGAATAGTAGCAAGAGACTTTACAACATCTGACATCAGGTCAATGCCGATAAGGTCATATAAACCGAACACCCCTGTCTTTGGAATACCCATAGGCCGGCCGATAAGCGCATCTGCATCTTCCAGCGCAATCCCGCTAGCAAGGGCTTCATGCAAGCCCACTTGCAGTGCAAAAACACCAACTCTATTGCCAAGAAAACCGGGTGTGTCCTGACAGCGAACCACCCCCTTACCAAGCATTTGGTCATTAAATTCTGCTAGCCTATCCAGAATTTCTGGCTTCGTCTCTGCCCCGCTAACCAGCTCCAACAAGCGCATATAGCGTACCGGATTAAAATAATGCGTAATAGCAAAGCGCGCACAAAAATCGGCCGGCATCTGCGCGGTTAACAAAGAGATAGGAATGGTAGAGGTGTTTGAGGTTATGACACAATCTTCAGATATTGTTTCATAGAGCCGCTTATATAAGGATTGCTTGACAGGCAGCTGCTCGATAACCGCTTCAATGATCAAATCGCATTTTGCCAATTTGTCAAAATCAGCTTCCATATCCCCTGTTGTGATCTTCTCGGCAAGGCTGGGATGCATAAATTGTGGTGGCTCAGACTTTAACAGCTTTTGAATAGCCTGCTCTGCGGGGCTTACCTGCTGATCTGGTCTACATGGCAAATCTAGCAACAGAACAGGCAAACCCGCATTCGCAATTTGCGCAGCGATACCGCTGCCCATTGTCCCTGCACCAATGACAGCAATATTTGAAAAGATTTTTGATGCAGACATCCTACACCCTTCCCTGAATTATATTAACAAAAACGGCAGCTAACCCAACATATAAGCTGGTGACAGATAGCGTTAAGCAGGCGCGGTCAAAAACCCTGCAAGCGCTGAATTTACGTCATCTGGACTTTCCGAAGGCAGCATATGGCCAGCGCCAGCAATTTCAACGAGCTGACTGCCAGCTATTGCCTGCGCTAACGCCCGCCCTTTTTTAGGCGGCGTCATTTTATCAGAGCCTGCCAATATAATCAGGCAAGGCTGATGAATTGCGGCAGCAGCCTCTGCACCGCCATCATACGCATTACAGGCACCCAAATCTGCATGCAAGCTGGTGATATTATTGCCAGCCATAAGCGCACGTCCAAAGCCCAGATGTGAAAAACCGGGCTGGGTATTATCGTAAAAATGCCCCGCGCTACCATGCCCCCACCCCGTCATCATCTTAATCGCGGTGGGCTGTTTATCTTTTGATGCAGAAACCAAATAATCATTTACCGGTATAGCAAGGGCGGTTGCGATCAATACCAATTTATCAACGCGGGCTGGATAGCGGGCTGCGAGCTCCAGAGCCACAAGCCCACCTTGCGAATGGCCAAGCACCACCGCCTTGTCGATACCAAGCGTATCCATAAGCGCAATAATCCAGTCTGCCATTTCCTCGATACGCGCCAATGGCGTCCCTTCTGACAGGCCGTGCCCCGGAAAATCTGGTGCAATAACATTGAACGCTTCATAAGCAAAAAACCGTGTTTGCAACACCCAGCTTAAATGGGATTGCCCGCTACCATGCAGGAAAATCAAAAAAGGCGCTTGGTCGTTAAATTTTCTGCCACCCGTAGAGAGATAGCTTTTCTGTGCCTGAACTTGCGCAAACATAACCTCTCCTAGCCTCTGGTCTTTTTACGGGCAGCCCGAAAGCCATTTTCAAAATCGGCCTTGATATCATCAATATCT
This sequence comes from Alphaproteobacteria bacterium, assembly GCA_022425485.1. Lineage (GTDB taxonomy): Bacteria > Pseudomonadota > Alphaproteobacteria > Puniceispirillales > Puniceispirillaceae > JADHLI01. The sequence continues at coordinate 29,320 of JAKMFL010000033.1, forward strand.
TCCAAGCCTACAGAAAGCCTTATCATATCATCGCTCAAACCACCCTGCTTCATCGCCTCTGCATCAATATGCGAATGGGTCGTGCTGGCAGGATGAATAACAAGCGTCTTGGCATCCCCGACATTTGCTAGATGCGAGGCCAGTTGCACCGCCTCGATAAAGGCACGTCCGGCATCCCGCCCGCCCTTAACACCAAAGCTGATTATAGAGCCTGCACCGCGCGGCATCAGTCGCTTGGCAACTTCATGCCCCGGATGGTCAGCTAGGTTTGGATGACGCACCCATGCCACATCTTCATGACCTTTCAGGAAATCAAGCAGAGCAAAAGTATTATCCATATGGCGCTGCATACGAAGCGGCAGCGTTTCTAGCCCTTGCAGTAAATGAAACGCATTTGTTGGTGACAGGCAGGGGCCAAAATTATACATCGCTTCGGCGCGAAACTTTGCCGTAAAGGCAACCGGGCCATATTCTTCGGCAAAATTAATGCCATCCATCGAATAATGCGGCTCGGCAATGGTGGGGAATTTATCATTTTGGCGCCAGTTAAAATTACCGCCATCAACAACGGCGCCGCCAATGGCCACACCATGCCCGCCCATCCATTTTGTCAGCGAATGAATGATAATATCAACACCCTTTGTTACCGGCTTTAACAACCAAGGCGTATTAAAAGTCGCATCTATCACCAAAGGAATACCAGTTTCATGCGCAATAGTGCTTACCGCTTCAACATCCATAATATCTAGACCAGGATTGCCGATAACCTCGCCAAAGACTAACTTGGTATTAGGCTGTATTGCGGCCCTAAAGGCCTCTGGATCCGTGGCAGAAACAAAGCTGGTTTCAATACCAAAACGGGGCAAGGTATATTTAAGCAAATTCACATTTGCGCCGTAAAGCTGGCCAGAGGCAACAATATGATCGCCAGCAGAACACAGCGTCATTAATGCAGAGGAAAGGGCTGCCATGCCAGAGGCAGTCGCGGTGCAAGCCGCAGCCCCTTCAAGAGCCGCAATACGCTGTTCTAGCACCGCTACAGTTGGGTTGGAAATACGCGAATATAAATGCCCGCCAACTTCCATATTATACAGGGCTGCGGCATGGCGCGTATCTTTAAACACATAAGAAGTAGTCTGGTGGATAGGCACCGCGCGCGAGCCATACCGGTCATCAGGAACATGACCAGCATGCAGGCTTAGCGTATCAAATTTATAATCATCACTCATCAGCTTCGTCCAATTTTCTTGGCAAGAAAGGGTGCTGCCAATCTGACAAGAAATGCCCTATCTGGCAAGCCATTCTGGGCGCATGGATAACACATCAGACCCAGCTGAACAGATTTTATCTGATAGAGCCCCAATATGCGGCAAACAGCTAGATAAATAGATTTGGCATGTAGCCTGCTTCGCCGCTACAAAATCAGGTGAGAAAGTCGCTACCGCATCCCTGCCAGCTATATGCGCTGATTTTGCCATTTGCCAGCCACCAAAAAGGTAGCCAAGCAACATAAGCCAATCGACCCCGCTAACCGCCACATCCCGGGGGTTGTTCGCACGTGCGCATAAAGTATCCAAAGTTGCTCTAGCCCTATCTAGCCCCTGCATCACCGGCGTTGAATATTGGGCTGACACGCCTTTCATATCGCCTTCGATTTCAGCGAATAAAGCTGTTAGTCCAGCGCCATTATCGCGCAAGGTTTTCCGGAATAGCAGATCATTTGCCTGAATAGCGGTGGTACCTTCATAAATCGGCAGAATACGCGAATCACGGAAATGCTGAGCAGCGCCTGTTTCCTCAATAAAACCCATGCCGCCATGCACCTGCACCGCATCTGAGGTCAGCGCCACCGACCGTTCGGTCAGCCATCCTTTAATAATAGGGATCAACAGCGAGGCACGCTGCTCTTCAAAGGCTTTTTGGCCTTCCTCAGCATGGTGGGCTTTATCCAGTGCCGCCCCACCAACAAGGATAAGCGCACGCATCGCCTCTACCTCTGCCCGCATTACACTCACCAGACGCAATACATCTGGATGCTCTATAATAGCTGTTCCTTCCGGCCTATCAAGCGGGGCTCCCTGCACCCGGTTAGCCGCATAATCCACCGCCTGTTGATAAGCGCGTTCAGCGATAGAAAGTCCCTGCAAGCCGACCGCAAAACGGGCATGGTTCATCATGCCAAACATGATCTCCAGCCCCTTATTTTCTTCTCCTACCAGATAGCCTATTGCCCCGCCTTTCTCTCCATATTGCAGAACAGCGGTAGGCGAGGCTTTAATGCCCAGCTTTTTTTCAATAGACAGGCATTTCACATCATTGCGTGCGCCCAAACTGCCATCTTCGTTGACCAGAAATTTTGGCACGATAAACACGGAAATACCCTTTACCCCCGGCGGGGCATCAGGGGTGCGGGCCAGCACCAGATGAATGATATTTTCTGCCATATCATGCTCGCCATAGGTGATATATATTTTCTGGCCGCTTATCAGATAATGATCGCCGTTCGGGACTGCCCGACTTTTAATCGCGGCAAGGTCGGTACCTGCCTGCGGCTCGGTCAGGTTCATGGTGCCTGTCCAACGCCCCTCCACCATCGGCGGGACAAATATTTCTTTTTGTGCATCATTGGCTGATTTCTGGAGCGCGTAGATCTGACCTTGCGTTAGCAAATGGCATAAAGCAAAGCTCAGGCTAGCAGATTGCCACATCTCATTCACTGCGGCACTAACAGCCATCGGCATATGCTGGCCACCAAATTCTTCGGCGGCTTCCATCGCAGTCCAGCCCGCCTCGCCCATCGCTTTATAGGCGCTTGCAAACCCATCTGGGGTTTTAACCTCACCATCTTCAGTTCGCACACATCCCTGATTGTCAGCACTATGATTTAAAGGAGCAATCACATCCGCTGCCAGTTTGCCAGCTTCCTCTAAAACAGCATCTGCTAGCTCTGTGCTGATATCCCCAAATGGCGGCAATCCCGACAGCTTGTCTAAATCTGCCAGATAGCGCAGGCCAAATTTCATATCATCAATAGGCGGTGTATAATTCATAACCCTCTACCTTTATCCTATTTTGTTTTTTCTTTTTACCTGCGCACTTCTATTCCGCACTTCTATTCTGCATAGAAACGTTTCTTTAACGCCTGTAATTCTGTCTCTGCCGCAATCATATGGCTTAGGCGCACAGGGCCAAAGCCACGTATTTTTTCTGGAAGGCTGGCCATTTCCACTGCAGATTCATAATTTTTTGGCGTTAGATTAGCACAAATTTCCACGAGTATCGCACAATAATCATCACGGGCTTGGCGCTCTCGTTTGCGCTCTTCTGTATAGCCAAAAACATCCATCCATGTGCCGCGCACCGCACGCAGATACCGCAATAGTTTAAAAGCTGGCCAAATCCAGCTGCCATATTGGGATTTGCGTGGGCGTCCGCTCGCTGGATCTTGCTTGGCCAATAATGGCGGCGCCAGATGCACAGACAGTTTTACATCCCCTTCAAACATTTGTTTTATCTGCTGGCTGAACTGGCCATCGCTGTAGAGGCGTGCCACCTCATACTCATCTTTGATAGCCATCATCTTATATAAATATCTAGCCGCAGCTTTTGATAATCTTTGGCGCTCATCCTTATCGCCCGCGATAACCGGGCGAAGCAAGCTGCGATACTGTTCTGCATAGCGTGCATCCTGATAAGTAGTAAGGCGGGCCACTCGGTCAGCAATAATATCGTCTAAATCTTCAATGCGGCCAGCCATAGCAAGCGGCACCGTGGCTGCTTTTTCAGCAAGCGCTGCTTCCACCTCTTCAGGGTCTGCTACCCATTGGCGCCCCCACATAAAGGCCTGTTTGGACTGCTCAACAGCAACATTATTTAACGTTATCGCCTCTTCTATAGCGCCCGCAGAAAGCGGGATAAGGCCGCGCTGAAAAGCTACACCTAGCAAGAATAAATTGGCCGCAATGGCATCGCCTAGCAAACTAAGCGCCATCTGGGTTGCATTAACCATAAAGGCGCGGTCTTCGCCAACAATGCCAGACAGACGCTGGGCAATATCCGCGCTGGGCAAACTTGCATCAGCATCACGGGTAAAATCGCCTGTTGGCATCTCATAGCTATTTGCAACAACATGACCATCTGCGCGCATAAGCTTTAACAGCCCTGCTTCAGCACTGACCAAATTATCACAGCCAAGCAATAGATCAGCACTGCCCGGCCCGATACGGATAGCTGAAATATCTTCAGGGGTGGCAGCAATACGAATATGGCTGGTTACGGCCCCACCCTTCTGAGCTAGCCCTGCCATATCGATAATGCCGCACCCCCTGCCTTCGAGATGCGCTGCCATTCCCAACAAGGCACCGATAGTGACGACACCGGTACCGCCCACCCCGGTTAAAACGATGCTCATTGGCTTATCAAGCGGGAAGACAGGTGTAGGCGCAGCTAAATCACTGGTTAGCTGGGTAGCTTCTGGTTTACGCAATTGGCCACCCTTGACGCTAACAAAGCTTGGGCAAAACCCTTTAATACATGAAAAATCTTTATTACAAGCAGACTGATCGATCTGGCGTTTGCGACCTAATTCTGTTTCTAAAGGCAAAATAGCCACACAGTTTGATTGCACACCGCAATCGCCACATCCCTCACATACCTCAGGGTTGATCATAATCCGCTCATCAGGATCAACCATCTTGCCGCGCTTGCGCCGCCGTCGCTTTTCGGTTGCGCATGTCTGGTCATAAATTAGACCGCTAACGCCTTTAACCTCGGCCAATTCTTTTTGCACAATCTGCAATTCGCTGCGGTGATAAAAGCGCATCCCATCAGGATAGGCCGATTTATCATGGCGGGTTAAATCATCTGTGACCAGCACCAGCGGCGCCACCCCGCTAGCACGCAGCAAACCAGCAATTTCAACAGGTGTTATCCCGCCTTCATGCGTTTGCCCACCTGTCATTGCCACCGCATCATTATATAACACTTTATAGGTCATATTGACGCCTGCTGCGACCGCCGCCCGTATTGCCATTAATCCAGAATGATTAAAGGTGCCATCACCGATATTCTGGAACATATGCGGGCGATGCGAAAAACAGGCCTCGCCGATCCAGTTAGCCCCCTCGCCCCCCATATGGGTGAAGCCTTCCACATCCCGGTCCATAAATTGGGCCATCCAGTGACAGCCAATACCCGCATAACCGCGCGTGCCTTCGGGCAGAACAGTGGAGCTATTATGTGGACAGCCTGCACAAAAATAGGGGGCACGCGTCACTGATAAAGGCGCAAATTCCCGCATTAATGCTGTATCTATTTCAGCCAGCCTCTTATTCAGGCTGGCGCTTCGTACCTCTTCTGGCAGCAGCTTTGCAGCAATAGCTCTGGCTACCTCCATAGAGGTTATAGAGCCTTCTTCGGTCAGCAAACGCGCACCCTCTAGATCGCGCTTACCAAAAACAGATGGCGACTGCGCAGTATTATAGAGAATTTCTTTAACCTGACTTTCCAGCAATCCGCGTTTTTCTTCGACCACGAGGATATCGGTTAACCCAGATGCAAATGCTTTCAATCCTTCTGGTTCAACCGGCCAGGACATACCTATTTTATAAACACTAAGGCCAAGCTTCTCTGCTGCACGCGCATCAATGCCTAAATCAGCGAGCGCCTGCACCACATCCATATAGGCCTTGCCAGTACTGACAATGCCAAAGCGCGGCGTCTGCCCGCCGCTTACCGTGACGCGGTCTAATTTATTCGCCCGCACATAGGCATTAACCGCCCGCATTTTGTGCGCGTGCAAACGCTGTTCCTGATCATGACGATGGTCAGCACGCCTGATATTAAGCCCGCCCATCGGCATCTCAAAATCATTGGGCAAATGGGTATGAAAACTATCTGGGGTTAAGGTAACAGATGCGGTGGATTCGATATTATCTTTAACACATTTTATCCCGCACCAGACACTGGCAAAACGTGACAACGCCCATCCATGCAAACCAAAATCTACCATCTCTTCTAGATTGGCAGGGTTCAGAACCGGGATCATCACATCCATCATAGCATATTCTGACTGGTGGCAGACGGTTGAGCTTTCACCGCCATGGTCATCCCCCATCAGCGCCAATACCCCGCCCTTATCGGCCGTACCTGCGAGATTTGCATGGCGAAATACATCGCCTGTTCTATCAACGCCCGGCCCTTTGCCATACCAGATGCCGAACACCCCATCATATTTGCCCTCCCCATGCAGATTAGCTTGCTGGGTACCCCACAATGCGGTGGCCGCTAAATCTTCGTTCAAGGCAGGCGCAAAAGTAACATTAGCTGCTTCTAAAACGTTGGTCGCTTGTTCAAACTGCAAATCGATGCTGCCCAAAGGAGAGCCCCGATAGCCGCTGACATATCCGGCCGTATTTAGACCAGCGCGGCGGTCTATTTCTGCCTGCAACAGGCACAAGCGCACTAACGCCTGAGTGCCGCTAACAAATACATCTGGAGTTTCCAGATCATATTTATCGGCAAGGCTTACTGGACGCAAAGCAGCCTCATGCAAAATACGGGTATTTTTAGTATCACCATCCATAGTTTTATGTTAGCCCGATCTCTGTTCTTTCGCCAATATAATCAAAACTAATCTGCCTCTGTTTTTTTATAATGTGATGCAAAGATACCAAAGACAGGCCTTAAAACATCAATATTTGGATTTTACTAAAACTGCGCTTATGCTTAGATATAGTGTTTGCACCCCAAGAGGATAGGGCAGAACGCCTTAGGGAGAAGCTAGATGACGCCAGATGCACAAAATCCAGAAGAAAGTTCGCGTGAAAAAACGCAAAAAGCCTATGTGCTGGAAGTCCATGACGGCACTATCGCAACGCTGACGCTAAATCGGCCAGAGGCCAGAAACAGCTTGTCCCTAGCGATGCTAGATGCGCTACATGACGCTATCAAACGGCTATCAGAAGATAGCCTTATCAAAGTTGTTATCCTTAGCGCCAACGGGCCGGTTTTTTGCGCAGGACACGATCTGAAAGAATTGACCGCCGCGCGAAGCCAGCCCGATAGAGGCCGCGCTTTCTTTGATAAAACCATGACCAAATGTTCCCAAGTGATGCAAGCTATCATTGCCTGTCCAAAGCCAGTCATTGCCTCTGTACAGGGCACAGCAACGGCGGCTGGGTGCCAGCTGGTGGCAACCTGCGATCTGGCCGTTGCCGCAGAAGAAGCAAGCTTTGCAACGCCAGGTGTACATATTGGGCTCTTTTGTTCTACCCCCATGGTGGCCTTATCGCGCAATGTGCCGCGCAAAAAAGCCATGCAAATGCTGCTGACCGGCGAGATGGTCAGCGCACAGCAAGCGGTTGAATGGGGCCTGTTAAACCAAGCCGTTCCTCTGTCAGAGCTGAAGCCAGCAACCATCAAAATGGCCGAACTTATCGCTAGCAAACCTGCCTCAACAGTCAAAATCGGTAAAGAAGCGTTTTATAAACAAGCTGAAATGGGGCTTGCAGATGCTTATGATTATGCTGCATCTGTAATGACCCAGAATATGCTGGAGCGAGATGCCGAGGAAGGCATAGGCGCTTTTATCGAAAAGCGCAGCCCGAACTGGCAATCCTAAAGCTGCGAAGTTACGGCTTTAGCCGATACCCAGTTTTAAAAATTACTGAAATCACCGCAACAAATAGCAAGCTGAATAAAGCAATCGCCATGAGGCTATAGGTGACCGCAACATCTGCTGTATCAAAAAACGCCCAGCGAAAGCCAGAGACCAGATAAACTACCGGATTAAACAAGGTTGCTGTCTGCCAGAAAGGAGGCAGCATGCTGATAGAATAAAAACTGCCACCTAGGAAAACAAGCGGCGTAATAATAAGCGCAGGCACCAAATTCAGCTGTTCAAAATTTCGCGCACAAATGCCAATAATAAAACCAAGCAAACTAAAGGAAACACACGTCAGCGCAAGGAAAGCGACCATCCAGACAGGATGCGCAATCTGCAATGGCACAAACAAAAATGAAGTCGCTAAAATAATCAAACCAATTATCATAGACTTTGTAGCTGCCGCGCCAACATAACCAACCAGCATTTCAAGATAGGAAACAGGCGCTGACAAAGGCTCGTAGATCGTGCCAATGAATTTCGGAAAATAAATGCCAAACGAAGCGTTGGTAACGCTCTGCATCAGAACCGTTAACATGATAAGGCCGGGAACAATAAACGCGCCATATGATACCCCATCAATGGCAACCATGCGGCTGCCGATGGCAGAGCCAAACACAATAAAATATAAAGCTGTGGAAATCACAGGCGAGATAATAGATTGTAATAAGGTGCGAAAAGTGCGCGCCATTTCAAAGAAATAAATTGCTTTAACTGCATGCAGATTCATCTGCTTAATCCTTTACCAAATCAACAAAGATATCTTCCAGAGAACTTTGCGAGGTTTGCAAATCGCGCAACAAAAAACCAGCGCTAGAGAGATCAGCTAGCAAGCCTGTAATGCCGGTGCGCTCTGCTTTGGTATCATAGCTGTAAATCACGCTTTGTTTATCCGGCGCAAGGCGCAACGCATATCCTGCCAGTGCCTCTGGCAGCTTATCAACAGATTGCTGCAAATGAATAGTCAGCTCTTTGGTGCCCATTTGGTGCATGAGCTGGTCTTTATTTTCTACCAACAAAATGCGGCCATGCGAGATAACCCCCACCCTATCTGCAAGGGCTTCAGCCTCTTCAATATAATGGGTGGTTAGCACGATGGTCACACCGTCTGCTTTTAGCTCTTCAACAATCCGCCACATATCTTTGCGCAATTCGACATCCACGCCGGCAGTTGGCTCATCCAAGAATAGCACACGCGGCTCATGGCTCAGCGCTTTGGCGATCAGCACGCGCCTTTTCATGCCCCCAGACAACTCCCTAATCGGGGTATCGCGCTTATCCCATAAGGACAGCTTTTTCAGCACCGCTTCGATATAAGATTTATCAGGAGCAAACCCAAACAGGCCGCGCGAGAATTGCACCGTATTGATGACTTTCTCAAATGGCTCTAGGGCTACTTCTTGCGGCACCAATCCAATAAGCCGGCGTGCGGCGCGGTAATCTGTTAGAATATCATACCCATCCACACTAACACGGCCAGCGCTGGGGTTTACCAACCCACAAATCATCGAAATCAGAGTAGTTTTACCGGCGCCATTTGGCCCCAACAAAGCAAGGATTTCGCCCTTATTGATCTCAAGATCAACCTTGTCCAAAGCAATATTGCCAGATGCATATACCTTGGAAAGGCCCTGCACTGAAATCATTTTTTCCATATAATTTGTCCCTGAAGGGCAGTTTTTATACCTGCACTAGTCCCATTCGATTTTGAAATGAGTAGCCAGATCCTTAATTTGGGCATCGTCCATGATAGTGGGTTTCATGCCTTTGAGTAATAGACATAACTTAGCGGTCTCTTCTAATTCTTCAATGGCAAATACAGCAGCTTCTAACTCTAGTCCAGCAACAACTGGCCCATGGCTAGCCAACATCACTGCCGAGCGCTTGCCAGCAAGCGAGCGCACCGCATCCCCCATCGCTGGATCGCCCGGCCGAAAATAAGGCAGTAATTCAACCCTGCCAAGCCGCATCACCGAATAGGCTGTCAAAGGCGGCAGAAAAGGGGTGCCATCTTGCGGGGTCACCATAGATAGCGCGACCGAATGGCTAGAATGTAAATGCACTACTGCCCCTGTATTTTGGCGACTTTCATAAAAGGCGCTATGCAGCGACATTTCCTTGGTTGGGGCATCCCCGGACAGCAACGCTCCAGTATCGCTGATATGGGAAAGCTGGCCGGGATCAAGACGGCCAAAGCAGGCACCAGTAGGCGTAACCAATAAGCTATTATCCGCCAAGCGAACAGAAATATTACCACTTGCCCCAGCCGTCAGACCGCGATCAAACATGGATTTTGCCAGCATACAAATCTGCTCACGTGTCTTTGCATTACTCATCGCCTTACCCCTTGCTCGCCAGCCTATCTGCCTATTTTCCTGCAAGGCAGTCTGCTGCCTTAAGGAAGAAATCCTCTGCGCCGAAATTGCCGCTTTTAAGGGCAAGGGTGAGGGCGGGGCCGCCGCGTAAGGCCGGCACGCCCGGGTCAATCTCTGGCCCAATAATCAGCGCTGGCAGGCCAAGCGCTTCAACAACCGCACCAGACGTCTCACCGCCAGCAACTATCAGCCGGCTAGCCATATCATTAACCACCGCAACAGCCAACGCACCAAAGAAACTCTCAAACGCTTCTGCTGCTAGCTCACGGCCAAATTCTTGCTGAATTTTGCGCACCTCTTCTGGCTCTGCAGAACTATATATCAGCGGCACCGCATCGGGGCTTGCCGCCAATGTTTCTTCTGCCCATGCCAGCGCGTCTGATATCCCAAACTCCCCTGTAATGACCGCAGCGCTATCTAGGGCTAATACTGGCTGTCCAGCTGCCTTATGGGCAGCTATCTGGGCACGGGTAGCTGCCGCGCAAGATCCACAAATGGCCACACATTTTCCAGCCTCACCTGTCCAGTTTTGTGCGCTATGTTTGCCTCCAGCTAGCCCATCAAAATTTTGCGGCAAGCCGATAGCAATTCCAGAACCACCGGTGACGAGCTTCTGTGATTTCAATGCCTTGCCTACAACCATCAAATCCTCATCATTAATGGCGTCCACAATCATGTAATTTCTGCCAGCAGCGGCTTCATCAGCCATTTTCTGGCGCACTTGGCTATCCCCTTGCCGCACATCTTCATAAGCCACATGACCAATTTTTGTTCCTGTTTGCAGAGCCAGCCATTTACGCAAATCAGATTCTGTCATTGGATTTAAAGGATGGTCTTTTAACGGGCTATCCGATAGCAATTCTTGGCCTACAAACAGATGTCCTTGATAAATAGACCGCCCCGTAGTTGGAAACGCAGGACAGAAAATGACCTGCTTTGCGGAAAGCCTTTCTGCCAGTGCCATGGCCACCTGACCAATATTACCTTCTGGGGTCGAATCAAAGGTCGAACAATATTTGAAAAAGAATTGCTCACAGCCTTGTGCTTGCAGCCAGTCAAGCGCGGCAAGCGATTGGGCAATGGCCTCATCAACCGGAATAGAACGCGATTTTAGCGCAACAATACCTGCGTCAACATCACCAGCAGCCGGCATATCTGGTATGCCCGAATATTGAACCACATGCATGCCTGCTTTGGTGAGCATATTTCCAAGATCGCTGGAACCTGTAAAATCATCACCTATACAACCCAGATACATTGCTATCCCCTCATCGTAAAAATGGTAAAGGCTATTTCAGCCTATCAATAAAAGCGCGGGCAGCTGGACTAAACTGGCTGAGATCAGCATCAGACTGCAGACTGTTTGCCATCTGTTTGCCAAGCTCCACCCCCCACTGATCAAAACTATTCACATCCCAGATAAACCCTGAAACTACCGTAATATGTTCGTATAATGCTAGCAAGCGCCCCAATGCGTAAGGGGTTGTTTTATCCCAACTTAACAAAATTGTTGGCCGATTACCCGGAAAATGACGATGTGGCTCAGCCGTATTTTTCGAGCCAAGTGCCAAAGCTTCTGCTTGGGCAACCGCATTGATAGCCAGCATTCTATGGCTAGCCTGCCATTTTGCATCTTCTAGTCCTTTTGCTGGTTGCAGAGCTATTAAGATATCGATAGGCGTGACATCAACACCCTGATGCAACCATTGAAAAAAACTATGCTGACTATTGGTGCCAGGCTCACCCCAAATCAGCGGCCCAGCTGGCGCATCTAGCGGCTGACCCGCGCGGTTTACCTGCTTGCCATTACTTTCCATTTCCAGTTGCTGTGCCCATGCAGGCAGACGCGCTAGGCGCTGATCATAAGGCATCAACCCATAAGTAGGAGCCTTTAAATAGCTGCGGTGCCAAACGCGCAACAGCCCCATAATGACGCCTATATTCTGGCCAAACTCACCTTCCCTTACATGCCTGTCCATAGCGTGCGCACCAGCCAGCATTTCTGAAAAATTATGGCTGCCGATAGCTATCATCACGGATAGGCCAACCGCAGACCATAGCGAATAACGCCCGCCCACCCCTTCGGCAAAGGAAAAAATCTGTGCCTCTGGAATACCCCAATCGCGGGCACGCTTATCATAAGCAGTCACGGCTGCCATTGCTGTATTCGGTGCCACGCCATACTCTTCCAGCCAGCTTTTTGCAAGCTCAGCATTGGCAAGGGTTTCAGCCGTAGTAAAGGTCTTTGAGGTGATAATAAATAGCGTTTTATCTGCCTCACATTTTGCCAGTACATCATGCAAATCGCTAGGGCAGATATTGCCAACATAATAGCATTCCGGCCCATCATGATAACCAGCAAGCGCCCCTGCCACCATCGCTGGCCCCAGATCAGAGCCGCCTATGCCCAAATTCACAATCGCGTTAATATCACCAGCGCTGCGCACCTTATCTGCAAAGGCGCATAGACGCATATATTCATCAGACTGCCCGCGTTCGGGGCGGCGCAAATCACAATGCACAACAGGCCGGCTTTCCGTTACATTAATAGCTGCGCCAGAAAACATTTCCTCCAGACGTGCCTTTAGGCCACGCGCTTGTGCCAGCTCCAGCAATAAGGACAGGGCCTCGCTATCAATGGGCTGACGGGTACAGTCAGCTTCTAAATCCTCAAAGCGAAAGATGAGCTTATCGCGGCTTGGCGCACGCATCAGATCAGACAGGCGGGTATCTGCTAGTCTGGCGGCAGCCGCTTCTAATGCCTTATGAATCTCTATTTCATTTTTATCTGACATAGTTTTTTTTCCGTAGCTTTTTTCTTACCGAAGACCGCCTCTGGCTTTCTGCATCACTTACTTCTGCATCACTTACTTCTGGGCCGCTTATTATTGGCCTATTTGCGAAGCGGCGCGTGCATTCTCCGCAATAGCCTTGAAATTTTGCTCTGCAATAAGCTTTTGTGGGGCAACCCAGCTGCCACCCAGGCAGGGTATATTACCAAGCGCGAGCCAGTCTGGTGCCGTAGCAAGGGTAATACCGCCCGTTGGGCAGAACTGAAATTGCGGCAACGGGCTTATCAGCGCTTTCAGAAAATTTAAGCCGCCCGCAGCCGTGGCAGGGAAGAATTTCAAAACTGAGAAGCCTTTCTCGCCAAGTGCCATCATCTCAGATACGGTGCTTGCCCCGGGCAATAACGGCAAGCTTGCCGCTTTACAGCCTTCTATCAATGCGTCTGTAGCGCCCGGACTAACCGCAAAACACCCGCCTGCATCCCGCACGCGAGCTGCATTTTCCGCACTCATTACAGTACCTGCACCAACGAGCAAATCAGGGCAGGCCCTCGCCATCGCTTCTATTGCATCCAAAGCTTCGGGCGTACGCAACGTTACTTCAGCGGTTTTAATGCCGCCCTCTAGCAGCGCATTCCCAAGCGCGCTAGCATCACGCGCCTTATCGATAACAATGACCGGCATTATCCGGCCGGCTGCGATAATATTTTGAATATTCATTAAACTTCCCCTGCGTTCTGGCTAGACATTTGGCCTAACAATGTTACGCCCCCACCTTGTTCTGCATCGCCTGCGCTGTTTCGCATAGCCGCCATTAACCCACGTCCAAATCCGCTTTTATTCAAAACAAAATCTGTCTTAGGCGGCCGCGCAGATAAATCAGCATCAACACTTAGCGCGCCCGTGACCGCATCAAGGGTGATGATATCGCCCTCTGCTATTTGACCAATTGGCCCACCTGCCACAGCTTCGGGGCAAAGATGGATAGCCGCTGGCACATTCCCTGACGCACCAGACATTCGGCCATCGGTAACCAATGCAACCTTAAAGCCCTTATCTTGAAGCGTGGATAGAAGCGGGGTCAAACTATGCAATTCTGGCATACCGCAGGCGCGCGGACCTTGGGCGCGGACAACAACAATACAATCTTTATCTAACCTGCCTTCTGCAAAGGCCTGCTTTACATCTGCTTCATTTTCAAAAACGACTGCTGGGGCTTTGATGATATGCCGGCTTTCCTCTACTGCCGAAATTTTAATCACTGCCCGCCCCATATTGCCAGACAGCATTTTCAGTCCGCCTGTTTTAGCATGTGGGCGAATGGTGGGGCGCAAAATCTCTTCATCTGCTGACATCTCAGGCGCTGCACGCCAAGCAATATCATTACCTGCCAAGATAGGCTCCACCGCGCAATCTTCTATATTTTCGCCATAGATAGAGGCCGCACTTCCATCTAGCAACCCTTCTTCAAGCAAGGTGCGCATTACAAATCCGATACCGCCCGCAGCATGAAACTGATTTACATCTGCTTTGCCATTTGGATAGACCCGCGCCAATAGCGGAATAATATCTGAGAGATCAGCAAAATCTTCCCAGCGCAAATCAATGCCTGCTGCTGCTGCCATCGCTGGCAGATGCAGTGTATGGTTGGTTGAGCCGCCCGTAGCGTGCAAGCCAATAATTGCATTGATGAAAGAACGCTCGTCCAAAATCTGGCCAAGTGGGCGCGGCTGTCCAGAACGTCGATGGATAGCTACCGCCTGATGCACAGCCTTTGCTGTCATGGCGTGGCGCAAGTCACTATGTGGGTGCACAAAAGCAGAGCCGGGAAGATGCAACCCCATAATTTCCATTAACATCTGATTGGAATTTGCGGTGCCATAAAAGGTACAGGTGCCTGCCGCATGATAAGCTGCAATCTCTGCTTTTAGGAGCTCGGCACGTCCTATTTCCCCCCTAGCAAAAGCTTTGCGAATTTGCGCTTTTTCAGCATTTGGCAGACCAGATTCCATTGGCCCTGCAGGAACAAAAATAACGGGTAGATGACCAAAGGATAGCGCGCCCATTACCAAGCCCGGAACAATTTTATCACAGACGCCAAGACATAAAGCCGCATCATAAACATTGTGTGACAAGCCAACAGCTGTGGACATGGCAATAATATCACGGCTGAAAAGAGACAGCTCCATACCTGGCCGGCCTTGTGTCACCCCGTCACACATAGCAGGCACGCCCCCAGCCACCTGTGCCGTGGCACCCGCCTCTCTAGCCGCTGCCCGGATAAGCGCTGGATAATTCTCAAAAGGCTGATGTGCAGAAAGCATATCATTATACGCAGTGATGATGGCAATATTGGGCTTTAACGCCTCTGACTGGCTTAGCAATTCATCTTGGTCTTGCCCAGCAGCAGCAGCGACATGTGCCATATTAGAGCAGGATACAGACCGTCTGTCTGAGTCAGGCGCAATATGCATCGCTTTTATATCTGCAAGATAGGCAGAACGGCTGGCAGCGGAGCGTTCGCGCACGCGATCAAGAACCTGCTGTATTTTTTTGTGCAATGGCTTTTTTTGCAACGGCTTCATACTATTCCTCTATAAATAGGCGTTAATCTAACATACATAGCTGCACAGTTTTTTTGCTTTGCGCCAAAAGCATCCCCACCGGATAGCGTTGTGGGGCAGCAACGGCTTCGCCGCGCACCTCCTCTATCAGTGCTTTTTTCTCAGCGCCCTTAACCAGTAATAATAAAGCCTGACAATTTGTTAGCATGGCTAAATTCATGGTGATGCGCGGCAAAAGCGGGTTGCCTTTAGCCTCTGTCGTTAGAATTTGCGGCGGTGCACGCAAGCTAAACGCATCTGCATTATCCAGCATATCTGGAAAGAGCGAGGCAATATGCCCATCAGGCCCCATCCCTAATAGCACGACATCAAAGGGCATTTCTGCACCCGCATCTAAATCTTGAAGCCGGCTAAATTTAGCCGCCGCTACATATCCAATTAACAAATGCTCCGATACCAGCTTGATATTGCTATGCCCATCGCTTGCTTCTACCAGCCGGTCATCTGCAAGCGTGATATGCACCGCCCCCCAATTGATCTGTATAGTGGAAAGCTCAGCAAAAACACCTAGAGGGCTAGAACCGCCACAAACAACCAAGCTTGCTTTGCCATTTGCCTCTATTGCTTTTTCCAAACGTGCAGCAATAGCCTTAGCGATTTGCTGGCTAGAGGTATTATTATGGGGTTCTGTCATGGCAGGGTACATTGAGGCTGGTCTGTTAAAAACAAATCAGCTTTCATCCTCTCTTGGGTTTAGCCAGCTATCATTGCCATCATCAAAGAAACTATCTTCTGGGCCAAAAGTGCCCGCACGATACAAGCTTGGCGGCGTCTGGCGAGCGAGCGCGATAACGGGGTCAACAAAGGCCCACGCAGCGAGCACTTCATCATGGCGCATAAACAAGGTTTGATTGCCTCTAGCCGTATCCATCAAAAGGCGCTCATAGGCATCTGGTAGGCGCGCCTCAAACGTATTGTCAAAAGATAGATTAAGCTCTGACGGGAATAGGCGCATGCCCCCCGGCCCGGGCTCTTTTGAGATGAGTTGCAAGCGCAGCCCTTCTTGAGGTTGCAGCCTTATCACCAGCCGGTTCGGCAAGTCATCTTTAGCATTTGCCTGTTTGCCATTAGCGAAAATATCATGCGGCTTTTTCTTGAACGTAATGACGATTTCGCTCGCGCGCATCGCTAGCTTCTTGCCCGTGCGCACATAAAAAGGCACCCCAGCCCATCGCCAATTCTCAATACCAAGTTTTAACGCAACATAGGTTTCTGTATCCGAGCGGCCACCGATTTCCCCCTCATATTCCTGATATTGACCGCGCATAATATCTTCTGCTTGCAACGGACGAAGCGCCTTTAAGACGCGTAATTTTTCGTCACGAACCTGATTTGCATCAAAGTGCGAAGGCGGCTCCATCGCCACCAGACAGACCAGCTGCAAGATATGGTTTTGAACCATATCACGCAAAGCACCGCTTTCATCATAATAGCTGCCGCGCTGACCCACCCCGACCGTTTCCGCAACGGTGATTTGCACATGATCAATAGCGTTGTTATTCCATTGACTTTCAAAAATGACATTTGCAAAACGCAGCGCCATAAGGTTTTGAACTGTCTCTTTACCCAAATAATGATCAATTCGGTAAATTTGATCTTCACTGAAGACAGAACGCACTTCCTGACTGATTTTTTCAGCTGATGCGTAATCATGGCCTAGCGGTTTTTCCACCACCAACCGGCTCTGTGGCATGGCTAGCCCAACTTTTTCCAAAAGCTGGCAACTTGGCCCGAACAAGGCAGGTGCAACAGCTAGATAGAAAATTAACGGCCTGTCCTTGCTCGCGCCCTGCGTAAGGAAACCAGCCATCTCTTCTGCCCCATCACCTGAGGCAATATCTACAATCTGGATGGTAACAAGCTGGATAAATTCTTGCCAAAGCGTATCTGCATTCGCGGTGGTTGATAACGCATCCTGACAAAAAGGCTTTAGCTTTTCTGAAAATTCAGAAACATCAATTGGCTTGCGCGAAGTCGCTATCAGCCGGAAATTTTTACCAATCTGACCATCAATATAACGCCAAAAAAGGGCTGGGAAAATTTTGCGTAATGCAAGGTCGCCTGTGCCACCAAATATCACATAATCGCTATCTGGTATGGCCGCGCTCTGGGGAATTTGTTCTAGCATTTTCACTAACTATTTTTGAGTTTCAAAACTAGGGCGGTTCTAGCACAAAGACGGCGAATTGTCTTGTTTTAATCAAGGCCCGTTAAAAAAGCAGCCGCCTAAAAAATTTATACATTTACCCTAGATGCACCGGCTGGCCATGGGGGGTATGTTTGTAGGCGTCTGCCCATCTATGTTTCATCTTGGCGATATCCTGATGTGAGGTTATCTGCTTATCACAAAGAAGCGCACAAAGCGCCCCTAGCCATGCATGATAATACGCATCATCCCCCGCATCTCCTTTGATATTATTATCAAGGCCTGCTTTGGCGAGATCAAACTCAGGCACATGCTCTTCTTTTAGCGCCTTACCCAGATATTGTGTCCATTCTGGCCAGCTAAAATGGCCAGCTTTATACAAGGATAGCGTCAACGCAAAAAGCTCTGCATGCCAAGGAGATTGAAAGTTTCCCGGCTTATATGACGGCAACAAATTAGAGAGGTGCGCCTCTGTTTTATCGGAGTGGTTTTTATCGCTCATATTTTCACCGGCTGCAGATAACTCTCAAACAGATCTAGGCAAATCTCGTCCCCGGGCCGCTCAGGATCTGGGAAAAGATCGCCTGCCAGAAATCGCACGCCATAAAGATATTCCGGTGCTTCACCTTTAAAGTGCGCATGGCTATCTGGCAAAATATGCGCATCATGGCACGCGATAATCACACCTTTTTTAACGCTGGCATAATAGGGCAGGCGGGTATGGTTATTTTGCTGAGGGGATATTTGAGACAGGGATTTGGTCATTACAACATCACCGACAATAAAGCACGGTTCAGCAGCGATCGCTCGCCGTGTAGGCCCACCCTTTTTTAAGACAGCTGGAACCTTTGCCGCTGGCAAGGGGGTGGCGGCTATATCAGCAGC
The DNA here is from genome assembly GCA_022425485.1 of Alphaproteobacteria bacterium. GTDB lineage: Bacteria > Pseudomonadota > Alphaproteobacteria > Puniceispirillales > Puniceispirillaceae > JADHLI01. The sequence continues at coordinate 47,802 of JAKMFL010000033.1, forward strand.
CTCCTTATTTGCCTGTCCTGCGCGTAATTCATCTGGGCTAACAAGTTGGTGGTCTACCAGTAAATTGGTCAGTCCAGCCAGCCACTTTTCGTAATAGCTAAAGCGGTTATAATCATCTGCTGGCAGGCATTCACGCGCATTTCGGGATGCATCTAAATTCCAGCGCCCTAATGCGCCAGCCGCCAATGTTAGCGCTAGCGCCCGGCCATGCCAGCCTTCTTTAAATACAGCCTCTTTGCCAAAATCAGGGACAATAGCCCCGCCCGGCAAGCCGCCCATATCATGCGGTTTGTTGCTCATACGCGCCTGCCTATCCTGCCTCAGGGGGTTTTGGAAACCCTGTGCCGATCATGCTGTCTCTTGTAACCCAGCCTCGCAGCGCCTCATCCGTCAACCCTGCGGTTTCGGCTGGACGTTCAGGCAATACCAGATAGCGAATTTCGGCGGTAGAATCCCATACCCGAATTTTCTTATCCTCTGGAAGTTCAACGCCAAATTCGGCAAGTACGGAGCGCGGGCTATGCACAGCGCGGCGACGATAGGCATCTGACTTATACCAAGAAGGTGGAATGCCCAATAGTGGCCAAGGGTAGCAGCTACATAAGGTGCACACCACCAGATTATGTGTATCTTCTGTATTTTCAACGACAACAACATGCTCACCTTGCCGTCCAGAAAGCGCCATTTCCCCTAATACAGATTCAGCGTCCGCTAGCAGCCGTTTTTTGAAGGCCGGCTCTTGCCAAGCTCTAGCAACAATATCGGCGCCGATTTGTGGGCCTATCTGATTTTGATAGACATCAATAATGGCATCAAGAGCCTCTCGGTCAATCAACCCTTTTTCGCTAAGGATAGTCTCAAGTGCCTTTACCTGAAGCTGCGGGTCAGGAGGCAAAAGGCTATGGGAATGGTCATCATTATGATCATGTGGCATGAAAAAATACTGCCACAGCCGCGCGGCATCGGTAAAGCGAGATTTAACGCTTGTTAAAACCCTATCAAAGTAAAAGAGTTGAACCCTGCAAATTCAGCTTGTTTCAGCACGCTAGCAACGATAGATTCTATCCTTATGGAAAATAAATTTGATATTAATGATGTAAAAGACAGGCTGGCTGCGGCAGGGATCACGCAGGCAGAGATTAACCTAGCAGCAGAGACAAGTGCCAGTTTGCTGGAATTGCTCGCCAGCTATCCACTAGATGAGCGGCTGAAAAAATCTGTTAAGGATTTATTCGAAGATGCCGCCGCCAGCCAGCGCCGCGCGATGGATAATTAGCCATGCCGTTTTATCAATCAATCCCTGAGATTCTAGCAGAGAACCGTGCCGATAAAAAAGCGGTGGAGACACGCGCTGAAAGGGTCGTTAGCGCGCTTGACGGGTTGGGCAGGGAATTAGACGCAACAGTTTTTCTAGACCCTGAATTTAGCCATAATCAGGCCAGAAGCCTCAGCGACGGAGATAAAAATCTGCCGCTTTTTGGCGTGCCACTCGCGCATAAAGAATTATATGGCCGCAAACAAGCCAGTGCGGTCTGGCCAGATGAAGGGGGATCGAAATCCTGTAAAGGCCAGATGGCCACAAAGACAGCCACAGTGATTGATAAGCTGGACACCGCCGGCGCAGTAGATTGCGGAAGGCTGGTTTCGGTTGAATATGCGCTGGGGGTTACTGGCCATAATGCCTATGCAGGCACCCCTAAAAATCCATGGAATCGTGAATATATTTGCGGCGGCTCTTCTTCAGGCTCAGCTGCTGTGGTGGCGGGCGGTATTGTAGCAGGGGCGCTGGGCAGTGATACAGGCGGGTCTATTCGCCTGCCTGCGGCTGCGTGTGGGCTGGTGGGGATTAAACCTACGCAAGGGCTGGTTTCGCGAAGCGGTATCTTCCCACTTTCCACCTCTCTTGATACAGCAGGCCCTCTTACCCGGTCCGTTGAAGATGGCGCCCTTATCTTGAATGCTATCACGGGCTATGATGCCACAGACGCGATGAGCGTAGATGCAAAAAAGATAGACTATACAAAAAGTTTGGATGCAGGGCTGAAGGGGCTGCGGATAGGCTTGCCAGAACGCTATTTCCTAGAAGGGAGTGATAGTGATATCGCTGATAAAATAGCGGCGGTTTTTGATCGGCTAAACCAGCTAGGCGCAAATGGGCATGCTATCGAAATCAAAGGAATTGAGAATACTAATCCGTTAAATGTCTTGCTTATCGCTACCGAAGCTACGCATGTACATGGTGGCCGTCTAGCCGATATCCATGCAGATTTAAACGCGCAGACCCTGATACGGATATTGACAGGCGCCTTTACCAGCGCTGCAGATTATACGCGCCTTTTAGCTTGCCGCGCAGATTATATCGCAAGGACGCTGCCAGATTTATTTGATAAGGTAGATATGTTTCTAACGCCTGTTTGGCCCTTTGCCCTGCCTAGCATTGAGCAGAGCGATGTGGGTAGCAACCCTGAAGCCGTCGCTCTGGTACAGAAAATTGGCCATAATACACGCCCCGTAAACTTTCTAGGCTTGCCCGCTATTTGCCTGCCGATTGGGTTTGATAAAAACGGCCTGCCAGTTTCTGCCCAGCTTGTTGGAAAGCCTTTTTCAGAAGATTTGCTTCTTCGCGCTGCCCGCGCAATTGAACGTGAATATCAGTTCTGGGATAACCGCCCAGCAGATATCAAAACAGCTTAATATCAGCTTTGTTTATCCAAGTCAGCCAAACGTTCTAGCTTTTTATACGCTATCTCTTCGCTTTCATGGAAATCTATAGTGCCTTTAAACTGGCCGTTCTTATCGAGCAAAAACACAGTCGCTGTATGGTCGATATTATAGCCCTGTTCAGTCACATTATTTTTCTGCCAGAAAACACCCCATTTGCGGGCTAATTCATGCACCGCATCTGGCGTGCCGGTAATCCCTGTGATACCGCCGCCAAAATAGGGGATATAATCCTTTAAAGCGGCAACTGTATCGCGTTCTGGATCAACGGTAATAAAGAAGATATTTAAATCTCCTCCCGCCACGCGCAATCTGTCTCGCAAGAGTGTTAAGTCGTTCATTGTTGTCGGGCAAACTTCAGGACAATGGGTAAAGCCAAAAAATACAGCAGAAGGGGTGCCTTCAAAAGCTTGCTCGGTGATTGTCTTGCCTGTATGCGCAACAAGGGAAAACGGGCTGCCTAGCTGGAACTGGGATGATGCAGATTGCGGGTATATCTGGCGTGCAATAAATTCAGAAAGGCTGTATGCCCCTGCGAGCACAGCGGCAAAGATGACCCCTATAACAACAATTTTTTTCATAGGTCTTTACTCCTGTTTACCATCAGGCTTGCTCGGAATCTCAATTTCCAGCAATTTTGGTTAATGGTTAATGATTATGTTTATGGCTATGACCAGATGCTGGTTTTGTAACCACCATAAAATCGGCCCGCATCTCGCCGCAATTATCAAACACCAGCTTCACTTTGTGCATTTGTGTTGGCTTAAGCTGCGCTGTTAGCTTCATAAACATAATATGCAAACCGCCCGGTTTTAGCTGGACTGTAGCGCCTGCAGGAATTTCAATGCCCTTTTCAAGAGGGGCCATTTTCATAATCCCCTCTTCATGCTTCATTTCATGCAACTCTGTATGCTGGGCAAAATCAGCCTGCACAGAAACCAGCCGCTGGGCTTTTTTGCTGTTATTCTGGATATGTAAATAGCCGCCCGTAACAGGCGCGTTTGGCGCCGTCGCTCTAATTTCAGCCTTAGCGAGATGCAGGTTACATGTCTGGGCTGATGCGATACTGGTGAGGGCAGGTAAAAACAACCCAAAAGAAAGGCCTAATACAGCTATTACCCGCATCTTTGTGTCCGATACGAAACCCATTCTACCCTCCTTTTTTTTCTCTTCTAGAGAAATCAAATTTTGCCCCTGATGACTGCTCATAGCATAGTTAGGCATTTAGGAGATAGATATTGTTTGCGCCTGTGGCAATTTTATACAATTCTTGAAAGTAATGTGTGCGATAAAAAAGAAGAGAGAAGAGAATGTCTGCTCCCCTTTATCCAGACCGCCCGACAGCGACGCATTATGATGTGGTTATTGTTGGCGGCGCTATAATTGGCTCATCTATCGCTTGGTTTTTGTCCAGTAACCCTGATTTTAATGGCTCACTTCTTGTCATAGAGCGTGACCCTTCTTATGAGTTTGCCTCTACTTCACGTACCAATTCTTGTGTCCGTCAGCAATTTTCAACGGAAATCAATATCCGCATTTCTCAATTTACAGCAGAATATGTAAAAAATTTTAAAGAATATATGGGGGGTGAGAGTGAGGTTCCAGACCTTGTCTTAGATGCGTTTGGCTATATGTATCTTGCCGATAATGAAACTTTTGCCGCGCATTTGCGCACGAACCAGAAATTACAAGCCGCGCTTGGTGCGGGTACCAAGATATATACGCCAGATGAGATCCTTGCTGCCTATCCTTTTTATCATATCGATGATCTCATTCTGGGTAGCCACAATCTGAAGGATGAAGGCTATTTTGAAGGCAGCACCATGTTTGAATGGTGGCGACGCTCTGCCCGAAAGAAGGGCGCCGAATATATCCATAACGAAGCCATTGATATCCAGCTTAATGCAGCTGGCAATAGGGCTGAAGCGGTTACGCTATCCACCGGTGAGAAGGTTTCCTGCGGGACGCTGATAAATGCTGCTGGCCCGCGTGCTGCGCAATTTGCTAGCCTTGCAAACATCCCATTGCCGATAGAGCCACGCAAGAGATTTACTTGGATTTTCTCTGCCGAAAAACCGCTAGACCGTCCCTTGCCCTTGACCATTGACCCCTCTGGTATCCATATCCGTCAATATGGCAAAAACGACTATATGGCTGGCTCACCCCCGAATAGTGACCCTGCCGCACCATTTGATGATTTTGAAGAAGATCATAATTTGTGGCAGGAACATGTCTGGCCGATAATCGCGGCGCGGGTGCCGCAATTCGAGGCTATTCGCGTAACCTCTTCTTGGGCCGGACATTACGCCTATAACAGGCTGGATCATAACGCTGTTTTAGGCCCGCATACAGAGATAGATAATTTTGTCTTTGCGAACGGTTTTTCAGGGCATGGCTTGCAGCAATCCCCTGCTGTTGGGCGCGGCATTGCTGAGCTGGTACTTTATGGTCGTTATCGCACGCTGGACTTATCTGATTTCAGCTATCAGCGCATCGAAGAAAGCCGGCCCTTGCTGGAAACCGCAATTATTTAACCCAGCTTTAGGCATAGGATTCTAAAAAGGCGGTAACCTGTTCTCTTATCGGAATCGGGGCCACCGCCCCATAGCCGGTTGTAGACAAAGCGGCTGCCGCATTCGCATATCTTGCCGCCTCAAACGGGCTACTACCTGCCAGCAATTCAGCCAGAAATGCGCCATCAAACGTATCCCCGGCAGCGGTAGCATCGACAGCTTGCACGGAAAAAGAAGAGATAAGCTCGCGCGCCTCAGGCGTAGCAACAAGGGTGCCTTTTGCGCCAAGCGTTAACGCCACCACCGACACATTTAAGCCTAAATAAAAATCCGCAATATCGTCTGGCGTGTTAAGCCCTGTTAGCTGGCTAGCATCATCTAAACCCGGCAGGGCAATATCACACCTCATCATCGTATCATGGATTGTTGCGCGTGCCTCTTCGAGTGACCAAAGTCCTAAGCGTAAATTCGTATCGTAACTCACGCGCCCGCCAGCGGCCTTTACCGCGTCAATAGCCGCCAATACCGCAGCACTGGCGCTTTTTGATATGGCTTGTGAAATTCCAGAGACATGCAGCATGGATGCAGAAGCCAGCTGGTCTGCTGGCACATCACTCGCTTGCATATTGGCAGCCGCACTCATCTTGCGATAATAGCTAAAATGATGCCCATCTGTATCATGGGTAACAAAATATATCCCTGTCTGTGCATCAACACAGCGTTTCACTAGATGGGTTTCAATGCCCTCGCCATGCCATAGCTCTAGCAGGCCATCTCCAGCAGGGTCGCAGCCAATATGGGTAAAAATACCTGCTCGCGCGCCTTGCCGCGCTGCTGAAATGGCCGCGTTAGAAGTGTCTCCACCAAACCCCTGCACATAACGGCCATCTGGTTGCTGATTATATTCAGCCATTGGCTCACCCATGCATAAAAGCAAGGGGGCGTCCTTTTGCAGCTTTTCTTCCATTTGGATTACATTTCTATCTGATAGCCGGCCGCTGTTAATATTTCCACCAGAGTTTGGTGGCCTAATTGCGCCATTTCAAGAGGTGGATTTTCTTTTGGATCCTGTTCTGCCTCTACTACAAACCACCCTTCATAAGCATAGGAAGCTAGCTGTTTAACAATTTCAGCAAAATCAATATCGCCGTCTCCGGGAACCGTAAAAACGCCCTTCACAACTGCATCCAAAAAGCTTTCTTTTGATTTGTTCACCCCGCGCATTACTGTGTTGCGGACATCCTTGGTATGGACATGGGTAATGCGTTTATGGTGATGGTCAATAACGCGCAGATTATCCCCGCCTGCAAAGGCCATATGACCTGCATCGAACAAAAGTGGGATAGAGGAATGTTTCATCAATAAATCGAGTTCTGCCTCATTTTCTACAACCGCACCCATGTGATGATGATAAGAAAGCGGCATACCCATCTGCGCACAATAATCAGAAAAGTCTGAGACCTTGCGGCCATAGACAGCCATTTCTGCTTCACTAATAACCGGTTTTTGGCTAAGGGTTTTATCCCGCTTGCTTTGCACCGAGCCGGATACTTCGCCATAGACAAGGCATGGGGCTTTGGCTTCTTTGAAAAATTGGAGCTGTGCTTCTACCCGCTCTTTTTCAACTTCCAAAGAGCCAGTAAGCAAATCACCTGAGAACCAGCCGCCACAAACCTGCATCTTATATTTGTCCAAGATGGGGCCTAGCTCTTCCATATTCATTGGAAAACGTTGGCCTGTTTCCATGCCGGAAAATCCCGCAACAGACGCCTGACGCAATGCTTCGTCAAGGCTAACATCGTCTGATAAGTTCACATCATCATCATTCCACCACGCGATGGGGGAGATACCCAGCTTAGCCTGCAACATACTTAAATACCCTGACGTTGTTTTTTTCTAAATTCTTCTTGGGTTGCGCGTGCTTTGCGCACAGCCTCACGCTCGGAAACCTCTGGCACGCCGACATACCAATCAGCCCCGCCCGGTGTCCATTTATACGCGTCGGTATTGAGCGTTAGCACAGTTGTTTTATCAGTGGTTTGTGCCCATGCCATCGCTTCGTCTAAATCAGACAGGCTTTCACAGTGGCGTGCATGTGCCCCCATTGCCTTGGCGTGTGCCGCAAAATCAACATGCGGAATATTGTCTTTATCTGCCACCCGGCAATCCGCTAGCAGATTGTTAAATCCAGCCCCGCCCATACCTGTTTGCAGCCGATTAATGACGCCAAACCCGCCATTATCACAGACAATGACAATCATCTTATGACCAGACAGAACAGAGGAATAAATATCTGAATTCATCATCAAATAAGAACCATCCCCGACCAGAACAATTGGCACCCCATTACCCTGCTTGGCGATAGCATGCCCCCAACCGCCAGCCACTTCGTAGCCCATACAGGAAAAACCAAATTCACAATCAAAGCTATATGGGGAAATACAACGCCAGTTTTTTATCGTCTCCCCTGGCAGCCCCCCTGCGGCGGTGACCATGATGTCTTCTGGCTTGGCTTTTTTATTGATTACGCCGATCACCTGTGCATAGCTTGGCAGCTCAGCATTGGTTGGCACTTGACCAGCGTCAACCTCACGGTTCCAGTCAGCATATAAAGCCTGTGCGTGTTGCATGCGCTCTGGTGGGCAAGACCAGTCGCCAAGCGCGTCTGATATTTCCTGCAAACAGACCAGCGCATCCCCTACCACCGGAAGGGCGCGATGCTTGCCAGCGTCAAAGCGCGCCGCGTTGATAGTGATAAATTTAGCATCATGGGCAAATGTAGTCCAAGAACCTGTAGTGAAGTCCTGTAATCTAGTGCCAATGGCAATTACCACATCCGCAGTTTCAGCTAGTTCTTTTGCGGCATCTGTGCCTTCGATACCCATCGCGCCAACATAAGAGGGGTGGTTATGCGTAACCCCGCCCTTACCAGCAATAGTTTCTGCCATAGGAATAGCGCGGGCGCTTGCAAATTCTGCTAGCACTTCTTCTGCCCCTGAATAGCGCACGCCGCCACCAGACAGAATAAGAGGCTTTTTAGCGGTTTTGAGCAGATTGACTGCCGCTTCGATTTGATCAGAAGATGCGCGAGGGCGCGCAATACGCCATGTTTTCTCTTCAAAAAATTCTACCGGATAATCATAAGCAATTTCCTGAATATCTTGCGGCATGCCGATAAAGGCTGGCCCACAATCTGCAGGGTCTAGCATTGTGGCCACCGCTTGCGGCAAAGAACTTATAATTTGTGCAGGATGGGTGATGCGATCCCAAAAGCGCGAAACGCTGCGGAAGCTGTCATTTACCGTTGTTGAAGGCGCCCCAAAATGTTCCACCTGTTGCAGAACCGGATCTGGCAAGCGGTTCGTAAATGTATCGCCGCATAACAATAATACGGGCAGACGATTAGCATGCGCCACCGCTGCCGCGGTTACCATATTGGTAGCCCCGGGCCCTACCGAGCTCGTAGCTATCATAATCTGGCGTCTTTTCTTGGCCTTGGCAAAGGCAATAGCCGCAAGCGCCATAGATTGCTCGTTCTGACCACGCCAAGTTGGCAGCTGATCCTGCACCCGCTCAAGGGCTTCGGCAAGACAGGTGACATTACCATGCCCGAAGATGCCAAATGCACCTGCAAAAAGCGGCACACGCACGCCATCTATTTCGGTATATTGATTTACAAGATAGCGAACAATAGCCTGTGCCATCGTCAGACGAACAATATTATTTCCCATAATAACGCCCCGTTTTATTTTCCATTTTGGCTATGTTAGTTTAGAAGATAGACGCTTTACAAAGCAACGTTTTTTAACAGAATGATCGAAGGTTGAAAAACAGCGGAAAAGCCCCAATTTTTAAGTGGTTTTAACAGATATGAAATCAGATCTAAGAGAGCGGAAATGACAGATATTAAAGTTGGCCTTGTTGGGACAGGTTTTATGGGCAAGGCACATGTTTTTGGATTTGCCACCGCTGGACGTGTTTTTGATTTACCGGTTAATTTTCACTTGGAAATGGTGGCTGATGCCAGTGATGCGCTTGCACAGAAGGCCTGCAACGCGCTCGGCTTTAATCGCCATACTTCACGCTGGAGAGATTTAGTTGAAGACCCTGAAATTAGCCTGATTAATATCACCGCACCAAATGCTCTACATAAAGAAATCGCCCTTGCCGCCATTGCTGCTGGCAAACATGTCTATTGCGAGAAACCGCTGGCCCCTAGCGCAAAAGATGCCTTTGAGATGACCTGCGCTGCAGAGCAGGCAAACATAAAAACACAAGTTGGTTTTAACTATCTGACCAATCCAATATTTGCCCTAGCAAAAGAAATGATAGAGGCAGGCGAGCTAGGGGAGATCTATTCCTATCGCGGTGTGCATGCAGAAGACTATATGGCAAGCCCTGAGGCGCCTGTCTCCTTTCGCCACGACAAAATAGGTGGTGGTGCCCTAGCCGATATTGGCAGCCACGCGCTAGCTACGGCTGAATTTATGCTAGGCCCGATCACACAGGTCAACGGGTATTGCAAAACCCTGATCCCCAAACGCCCAGACGCAAATGGCACCATGCACGATATTGAAGTGGATGATGTAAGCCATGTCGTTTTAGAATTTGCGAGCGGGATTTCAGGCACCATAGAGGCGAATTGGTGTGCAACTGGCCGTACCATGCAGCATGACTTTGAAATATATGGCTCAAAAGGCGCATTATTTTTTACCCAAGAGAGATTGAATGAGCTGCATTTTTTTGACGGGAAGGATAGCCATAATAGGCGTGGCTTCAGACGTATTGAGGCCAGCCCAGCCCATGCCCCTTATGGCCAGTTTTGCGTCGCACCGGGCCATCAGATAGGGTTTAACGATCTAAAAGCCATTGAAATCGCAAAATTTGCAGAGGCCATTGCGGGTAATAGCGAAGAGCCCTTTAATTTCAGAGCTGGCCACCGCATCCAGCATATTGTGGAAACCATCCAGAAATCTTCTGAACAAAGAAGCTGGCTAAAAATTTGAAAAATTAAAGGGCTAGATCGCTAGCTCTTTGGCTAAATCGCCAATTTTTGCACCGCCAGCCATTAGGCGTTTAATATCATCCCCTTCTAGGTCTTTTGAAGTGCCTTCACCAATAACTTCCCCAAGAGATAAGAAGGTAAAACGGTCAGCAATCAGCCGTGCATGAATTTCATTATGGGTAATCAGGATAATCGCGATATTGCCCAGCTTTTGAACCCGGCGAATAGTCTTTAGCACTTCCATTTGCTGTTTCTGACCTAGGGCTGAGGTAGGCTCATCAAGTATGAGCACTTTTGCACCAAAATAAATGGCCCGAGCAATCGCCAATGTTTGACGCTGGCCACCAGACATCGTACCTACCGCCTGTTCAGGATCGCTAATCGTTATGCCTATCTTCTTCATTTCCTGCATCGCTATTTGATGCATTTCACCCATTTTTAATAATCCAAACGGGCTTTTGAAACGGGTTAGCTCACGCCCAAGGAAAAAATTGCGGGTGACAGAGGTGAGGGGGTTTAGCGCTAAATCCTGATAGACGGTACCAATACCTGCCTCTGTGGCATTGCGTGGCGAGGCAAAAGATACGACCTCCCCCTCTACAGCAATCTCCCCGCTGGTTGGCGGAAAAACCCCAGATAGAATTTTAATCAAGGTCGATTTACCTGCGCCATTATCGCCTAACAGCGCATGTACTTCACCAGAATAAACCTTCAAGGAAACACCGTTTAGGGCCGTAAAACTCCCAAACTTTTTGACCAGATTACGCGTCTCAATAAGCGGCTTTGAAGCGTTAGCAGACATGGTTATATCGTTCCCATAATGCGTTTACGGATATTTTCATTCAGCAAAGCAGAAGCCACGATCACTAAGCCTAGAAAGACCCGGTAGAATGACCCGTCGATCCCGGGTATGTAGAAGAATGCCTCTTTGGCTAGCCCAAAAATAAACGCACCCACGACAATGCCTAAAACCGTACCAAACCCTCCGGTCATTACAATGCCACCAATAACTGCGGCCGCTATAGCTTCTAACTCTTTTAAATTACCCCTGGCTGCGTCTGCTGTGTTTACTTCGAACACCTGACATGCCGCGAAAATTGTCGCGCAAAAAGCTGAAAAGATAAACAAACAAACTTTGACTTTGTCAGTCGGTACACCATTAGCTTTTGCGGCCTGCAAATTACCACCAGTTGAATAAATCCAGTTGCCAGCCTGAGTCCGGCTTAAAACTATGTGACAAGCCAAAGCGAGTATTAGCGCTATCATCACGCAGGAATAAAGACCTTGCGCAAACTGGTTCCCAAAATTATTCGTATTCCAATCAACTGAGAAATAAAGCCAGTCAAAAAATGGCTCTAAAATATCACCACCAAAGAAGTTTGCCACAGGTCGAGCCGAGAAAACTGTATCAAGGTAGGCTCTAGCAACATCAGCTTGAGAAACACTTTTTGCAACTACTGGCTCGATTGAGAAGGTAGCTATCTTATCTCTAATCGTGTCAGCCATTTGGGTATTGCCAGATTCGACTGCGTTTTCGAGTGCCCTTTCAAGGGGTTTAACGCCCCTAGAAGCCATTATATCCGTTTTTGCATCAGCTACCCGTTGATAGGTGTAGTTCAATTTCTCGGTTAAATCCGCTACCGTCGAGGCTGGCAAAGCATCAAAAATACCAACCAAATCTTTTTCCGGCAAAGCCTTAGCCGCCTCCCGCTCTATTTCGCCATAACCAGGAACTTCAATAATATTTTTTATATCAGGTATCTCAGTAACGGTTGTCGCCCCTTTTACTTGGTCGGGACGGTGATTGAATGAGCGCAAGGATACTTCTGTCAGACCACGAAGAAAAAAGAGCCCACCTAGAGTTACTATGAAGGATGGCAATCCAGATTTGACAACAATAAAACCTTGTAACCATCCAAAGAATAACGTGAAACATAAGGTGATTAAGATGGCTCCAATTGGAGATATATCAGAAATATGTATGAGGGTGATAAATTCAATATGCGGTCCGCCAGCAAAAGAAACGTAGGGAACAATTATGGTAAAACCCCACCTTAAAATCATTGCCATACAAGCGCCAGCGAAGCCGATCATCGACCCAATAGAGAGATCGAATTCACCTGCTACTATTAACAGACCCGCTCCTAATGCAATGATGCTAAGCTGCGAGATAACCTTTAAGTTGTTTCTTATTCCTAAAGCATTAAAACCTTCGCCCGCAAAGGGATTCCAAGAAAACTCACCTGCGGGAATAGAAAAATAACCCAACATTCCAAAAAGCAGCAGCATTACGCCTATGGGGCCAATTTCTGGCCGTGCAAAGATAACTCCAAAAAATGATTTTGCATCAAGTCTATCTGTTTCTTTTCGTGACACAGCAGAATTTTCCATAAAATTTTTCCCAAAAAAAAAGGTGGGTAGCAAAAAGCTACCCACAATTGTTTTTTTGTTTATCTGTCTACGCCTGCGAGTGCAGCGACTGATGACGCATTAGATTTGTCCACAAAGCCAGGCCCTGATGGAATATTTGCGCCAGGCAGTAAGCCAGCACCATTATTATACAGATGCATAACAATGATTGGCATATAGCCTTGCAAACGCTGCTGCTGGTCAATTGTGTATTTTACTTTACCAGCGTTAATCATGTCCATAACCGGTGGGCTTAGGTCAAAGCAAGAATGGTGAACAGACATACCAAGTTCATCAATTGCTTGCTGAACACCAACACAAACATGCGGGCCAACTGACAGAACAGCGTCTATGTCTGGATTTGCTTGTAGGCCAGCTGCCGCACGTGTTGGGATCGTAGCTGGATCATTTGAGCTATCGACAAGCTTGATTGGCACAGCTTCGCCATACCCATTACATCTGTCGTTCAATGCGGTGTTATAAGCTTCCTGAATAAAGCATAGAGCGTTTGTAGCACCCTCAGCCTTTGCGCGGGCACCTGCTGACTGACCAGCAAGATATTCTGGCTGGCCAACATGCATTAACGCGCCAACTTCTTTTGACGATTCAAGGCCAGAGTTCATTGTAACAACGGGAATGCCCGCCGCAACGGCATCTTTAATAGCCTGACCTAATGCATCTGGGTCTGGCAACGATACAACAATTCCATCTGGCTGAGTAGCTGCCGCCGCCGTAATTGACTTGGCCATATCGCCCATATCACCTGATGGGTTGAAGATATATTCAAAAGCCGCACCAACATGACGGGCTGCATCTTCCCCACCTTTTTGCACTACTGGCCAAAAGGGGTCTTTCCCTTCGCCGTGCGTTACCATGACATAGCGTTCTGCCTGTGCAGCACCTGTCATCATTACCATTGCAGCGGTTGCTGCTAACATCATTCTCTTCATTTTCTTCCTCCACTTTTATTGCTAGCCGTGATAGCTAACATATTTTTATAAATACGATAAACAGCGCTCATAATTTTAGTAAAGTGTTTTTATGAACTATTTCACCGCCATTTTAGGGGGGGGTAAAAAGATAGTCAGGCTGGGCACAAGGGTATCTTGGGAGGGAATAAAACTCACCACCAAAGAACAGCTCAATTAAGCAGCCGCACAGCGCACTGAAAACCTTAAAAAAAACAACAACCCCCTATTAATTTCCAAATGAAAGATAGATGCAGAACAGGAGAATAGAGATGAAAGAAATTGGCATTGGCGTTATTGGAACAGGATTTATGGGCAAGGCACATTCTATTGCTTATAGCGCGTCTGCATCTGTTTTTGGGACTGGCCTGCGTCCACGTTTGGAAATGGTTTGCGACCTAAGCCCTGAACGCGCGCAAATACGTGCCGCCGATTTAGGCTTTTCGCGTTACAGTTCTGACTGGCGCGAAGTGGTAAATGACCCTGCTGTTGAGCTGATATCTGTTTGCACCCCTAATGACACCCATGCTGAAATTTCTATCGCCGCACTTGCTGCTGGCAAGCATGTCTGGTGTGAGAAGCCTATGTCTACCACATTGACTGACTCGGCAGCCATGCGCGACATGGCCATAAACAGTTCGGCAAAAACTATCATTGGCTATAACTATACCAAGAACCCTGCAGTTACCCATGCAAGGCGGCTTATTGAAGAAGGACGTATTGGCCGTGTTTCGGGATTTTTCTGTCGCTATGATGTAGATAATGAAGCAGATGGTAATCGGCCTTGGTCGTGGCGTATGTCACGGGATAAATCTGGAACAGGCGCAAATGGAGATGTGCTATCGCATGTCATATCTGTGGGGCATTATTTAACCGGCTCGACCATTTCCAAGGTTGTTGGCGATATCGCCATTATTCACCAGCAGCGTGCAGATGCAGATAACCCTGACAGCCAAAAGACTGTTGATAATGATGATATGGTCTCAGCGCTCGTGACCTTTGCAAATGGCGTAAAAGGGCATATTGGGGCAAGCCGAGTAACTTGGGGGCGGAAATGCGGCCTGCGCTGGGAAATTCATGGAACAGAAGGCACCATCCTATATGACCAAGAAAGATTGAACGAGCTAAAGCTCTTTATAAAGGATACTGATGCAGGGGATTCTGGTGCCGCTATAGCTGGATTTAGAACCATTCTGACCGGCCCACAGCACCCGCCTTATTCTGCGTTTTTGCCAAATGGCGGCCATAGCCTTGGCTATATGGATGTAAAAATCTGTGAGCTGCATGAACTCTTGACCGCTATTGAGAGCGACAAGCCGGTCTGGCCAAATTTTGATGATGGGCTGGCAATTGAGAATGTGATGGATGCTGTAGACCGATCAGCTTTATCTGGTCAATGGGTTGAGGTAGGAAAATAACTAGGTGGGACAAACGATGCAAAGCACTGATCATTCACAAACCACGGCACTAATAACCGGCGGCACACAGGGGCTAGGGCTGGCAGTAGCCCATGAATTGGTAGCGGCCGGATGCCGCCAACTTATCCTTGTGGGTCGCTCTGCTGAAAAAGGCGCACGCGCGAAAGCAGAGCTTGAGGCAAAAGGAGCAAAGGCCGTGTTCCAGTCTTGTGATATTGCCAAGGCAGATGCGTGTGAAGCTTTGCTTAAGACAGCCCATGCTGAATTTGGCCCTATTAACGCCCTTCTAAACTCAGCTGCCCTCACCACTAGAGGCAGTATTCTGGATAGCTCCCCAGAGCTGTTTGATGCGCATATAAATACCAATTTACGAGCACCATTTTACCTGATGCAAGGGGTTGCTAACCAGTTGATAGCAGCAGATCAAAGCGGCAGTATGGTAAATATTTTGTCTGTTTCTGCCTATGTTGGGCAAAGCTTTCTGGCACCCTATGCAGCGTCAAAGGGCGGGCTTATCAGCCTGACCAAAAATGCTGCCAATATGCTTCGCCATCACAAAATAAGAGTAAATGGTGTGGCGCCCGGCTGGATGGATACGCCGGGGGAGGATGATATTCAAAAACAATTTCATGGTGCGGATGATAATTGGCGCGAGGCCGCGGCAAAATCATTACCGCTAGGCCAACTGGTCGATCCGGCTCAGCTTGCCCCGCTTATCAGCTATTTGCTGTCACCTTCCTCTGGGGTCATAACCGGCTCAATTATCGATTATGACCAACAGATAGTTGGCGCCTTACCAGAATAGCCAGAAGCGATAATCCTGCGCCGCCAGCCAGCCCTAGACCCAGCCGCCATCAACAATATAACTCTGATTGGAACAACCACCAGCCTCGTCAGAAGCCATAAACAGCACAAAACGCGCAATGTCATCTGGAACTAATTTGCGCTTAATGCATTGGCGCTGCATCAGCTCTTTTTCGCTTTCTTCGGTTAGCCACATATCTATTTGACGCTGTGTCATAATCCAGCCCGGAATAACCGAGTTTACTCGAATATTCTTTGGCCCTAAATCGCGTGCCAAGCCTCTCGTTAGACCTTGAACCGCTGATTTTGAGGTGGTGTAGCATGGCATTCCGCCCTGACCGATAATCCAGCTGGTCGAGCCCATATTCACAATTGCGCCCCCACCAGCCTCTGCCATTTCATCCATTACCGCTTGCGCTGCAAAAAACTGATGCTTGATGTTTGTGGCGATACGCTCATCCCAATATTCAGGCGTAACACTTTCGATAGTATGGCGGTCATCGCGTGCCGCATTATTGATAAGAATCGTTACCGGCCCTAGTGCGGCAGAAACCTCCTTTATGGCCGCGCGCAATGCTTCGATATCCCGCAAGTCGCAATATTCGAAATGCGCGTTTGGGCTATCCATTTCTGCTAGCAATACAGAAGCTGCCTCCCGGTCATAATCAAGAAAGCCAACCTTAGCGCCTTGGGCAATAAAAGACGCTGTCAGGCTAGCCCCAATGCCAGCCGCGCCGCCAGTTATCAAAACAGTTTGGCCTTTAAGGGACGGGTATTGCGCTTGGTTACTCATCGCTAGCTCCATTGTTTTATTTTTGTAAATTCGCTTTCCTAGCCTTAAAGCAGAATATAGGAAAGTCAAATCCGTATTGCTTTTTATTGAATTGGTTATAGGCTTTTTTCCTGAAGGTTGATAAAGCCTATAAAATTGATAAAGGGGCGGCGATAATGTGGGAAGTGGCATTTGATGTTCGGTGCGAGCTAGGGGAAGGCCCTATCTATGATGCACGGGAAAATGAGCTGATCTGGTTTGATATTATTGGCCAGAAATTATTTATCGCCTCGCTAGCCACCCAGCATATCACCCAACATAGCTTTGATGAGCCTGTTTCAGCAGCCTTCTTAAGTGACGCAGGAGCTTTGCTTATGGCAGGTGCAAGCGGGCTATATCATGTGCACAGAGCCAGTGGTGAGGCGGTGTTAATCCAGCCTATAGAAGCAGATAAACCTATAACCAGAGCCAATGACAGCCGTACCGGGCCTGGCGGCGCTATCTGGTTTGGCACTATGGGACGCAAACTTGAAGCCGGGGCGGGCGCTGTTTATCACCTCAAAGCGAGCGCAGATAAAACCCAGAGAAATATAGAGATACAAACCCTGTTTTCGGATGTATCCATTCCAAATGCTACCTGTTTTACAGCCGATGGTAAGCTAGCATATTTTTGTGACACACCGCGCCAGCAAATAATGAAAATATCGATTGACCCTGAAACAGGCCTGCCTATCGGCAGCCCTTCTATCTTTGTTGATTTAGCACCGGAACGCCTAAACCCGGATGGCGCCGTAGTGGATGAGGAGGGATGTGTTTGGAATGCACAATGGGGGGCAAGCCGTGTAGCCTGTTATGGCCCAGATGGCACCTTTAGACGAAGCATAGACTTGCCTGCCTCACAGATTACCTGCCCCTGTTTTGGTGGCAAAGATTTCAAGACCTTGTTTGTTACGTCTGCCTATGAAGGCTTGGACAGAAAAGAAGAGCCACTAGCAGGGGCGGTATTTGCCATTGAAATGGACGTAGCTGGCCTGCCAGAGCGGCGGACAAACTTACCTCTCTTGCAAGGCTAATGCGCGCTAACGCCCTCTGTTGCTGGCAGCTTTTTATCCAGAATATGCGCCGCGCCTTTCTCGCCAATCATTAGGGCACCTGCGTTCAAATTAGAAGACAGCATGGTTGGCATGATAGAGGCATCTATCACCCGCAGACCTTCAAGCCCATAAACACGTAAATCTGTATCTACCACAGCGGTTGGATCGCTAGAAGGGCCCATCCGGCAGGTACCCATCTTATGATAGGTGCTGGTGCCACGTTCACGCGCAATTTGCAGCAGCTCATCATCGCTCTGGAATTGCTGGCCGGGATAAACCTCATGGTCTAAATACGGGGCAAGCTGTTTGGAATGCATCAGCTTGCGGGTAAGTTTCATAGCGGCCAGCACCACCCGTCTATCTTCTTCATTATCTAGATAATTTGGCTGAATGACAGGGGCGGTAAAGGGGTCAGAAGATGTAGCCCGCACATAGCCCAATGATTCTGGGCGTTGCTGCCAACCGGCAACGGTGAAACCCGGTTCATCATCTAGCGCAGATTGCACCCCTTCTTTATAGCTGGCAGGCGCAAAAGTAAGCTGAAGGTCATGATTGCGTACCCGCTCATCTGAATGCCAAAAACAATAAACCAGCGTTGGCCCTAGCCCGACAATAGAGGGCTTGCCAAGAAAATATTTACCTATTTCCTTCACCAATTTAGGCCCCCGTGACATCTCATTAATCGTACCGGTGTTTTTGGCACGGGCGGTAAAACGCGGGGCAAAATGATCACGCAAATTCTCTCCCACACCGGGCAGATGATGTACGAGCTCTATACCCAGTTCTTGTAATTTTTTCGCATCCCCCACACCAGAGATTTGCAGCAGATGCGGCGAATTTATCACCCCAGAGGAAAGAATAACCTCGCGCCCAGCAAGAACATCCACCTCACGCCCCCCGCGCCCCCCTTTAGCATAGCGCACGCCAATGGCACGCTTGCCTTCAAACAGGATTTTAGTGGTATGGGCACGCGTTATAATCTTTAAATTAGGGCGGGATTTTGCCGGATTTAAAAAGGCTCTAGCGGCACTAACACGGCGCCTGCCCAAGGTCGTGCGCTGAACATACGACACCCCCTCTTGAGAGCGGCCATTATAATCTGAATTGCGCGGCATGCCCATATCCACTGCCGCCTCAACAAAAGCATCACATAAGGGGTGTCGCCATTCAAGGTCGGTGATAATCTGCTCACCTGACCGGCCACGATAGGTATCATCCCCTTCACCGATGCGCTTTTCATAAGAACGGAAATAGGGCAGCACATCTGCGTAACTCCAGCCCAAATTACCCTTTTGTGCCCACACATCAAAATCCATCGGCTGGCCGCGATTAAAAACCAGCCCGTTAATAGAGCTAGAGCCACCCAAGGTTTTACCGCGCGGCACCGACATAGAACGGCCATTGGTTCCCCAACTTGGCTCTGATTTATACAGCCAGTTAATAGATGGATTGGTCAGGGTATAGATAAATCCAGCTGGAATATGTATGAGCGGATGCCAGTCCGGTGGCCCAGCTTCAAGCAAACATACAGAATATTTTCCATCTTCGGATAGACGATTAGCTAAAACACATCCAGCAGAACCGGCACCAACAATGATATAATCAAATTTTTCTGCCATCACCCTATGCCTATCTGCAAAATTGAAAAAAGTCTTAGCCTCCAACGTCTAAATCTGGGCCGTATTTGTCAAGTAAGATTTACTGGATAAAATATACAACAATACTGTAAAATTTAAATAAATTTTTACATTTTCAGTTTTAACGTTTTATAATTTGATATGTCTTTGACTATTTCAAATGGTCAATTCCAAAAATATGTAAAAAGGGCGGATAGTGAGATGAAGATCGCAATCGCAGGAACAGGTGCAATGGGTTCTGTCTATGCTGCATTATTAAAGGATGCAGGGAATGAGGTATGGGCCGTTGATACATGGCAGGCGCATGTCGAGGAAATTAACAAAAACGGCTTGCGCGTTGAAGGGGCTAGCGGCGACCGCACCGTATCAGACTTAAATGCAACGACCGATATTGCTGATGCAGGTTTATGCGATCTGTATATTATCGCCACCAAAGCCGATGGCGTCGGTGCTGCAGCCCAAGAAATTTCGAAAATTATGGGCAAGGATAGCCTTATCCTAACTATCCAGAACGGGCTTGGCGCTGGTGAGCGGATTGCCCAATTCATCAGCACAGAAAATGTTCTTTTAGGGGTGGCTGAAGGGTTCGGGGCATCTATGAAGGGCCCTGGCCATGCCCATCACAATTCTATGCGGCAAGTGCGGCTAGGCGAAATGGAAGGCGGGCTAACAGACCGGCTAAAGGCGGTAGAAAAAGTCTGGCAAGAGGCCGGATTTAATGCAAACGCCTTTGGCGATATTCACCAGCTGATCTGGGAGAAATATATCTGCAATGTCTTTTTAAGTGCGCCTTGCACCGTATTTGACTGCCCTATTGGCGGTATTCTGGACAATCCAGACAGGCTAAACATTGCTCTGGGCTGTATGCGCGAAGCCTATCAGGCAGGTAAAGCAAGAGGCATTAATTTTTCTTTTGATGATCCAGATGATTATGCCTTGAAATTTGCCCGAAATATGCCAGATGCCAGCCCGTCTATGCGCCTAGACCATCTGGCCAAACGAAAGTCTGAAATAGATGCCATTAACGGCATGGTGCCAGTGGTTAGCGCCGAGTTAGGTCTGAGCGCACCCTATAATGAGACACTATCGGCCGTCGTGCGCAAAATTGAGGCCAACTTTTAGAAATCAACTTTTGGCTTTCAACTTTAGGGGCCAGTAATTCGTTTTTAAAGGCTTTTATCTATTGGCCTTATCTATTTTGGGCGGCTGATGGGCGCTTACCTCTGGCAAGCCAGCCTCTGGTGCAATCGCTATTTCCACAAGGCAGGAATGTGCCGCTGGACCTTGCGCAAGGCGTGAGGTTGGCCTGTCTGGTGCTAGCACGTTAGGGTTGCCATGTTTGCATAAGCCCGGCCTGTTTGGATCGGGATCAAACCATGATCCTGTTGGCATCAAAACGACGCCTTGACGGATCGTATGGCTTAAGGTTGCCCCAGCAAGAAGGGTGCCGCGCTGATTGAAAACGCGCACAATATCCCCTTCTTTAATCTGGCGGCTTTCTGCATCATTCGGATTCAAGGTTACGACTTCCCGCCCCTTTATTTTTGCTGCCGCAGATACCGGCCCTTGATCAAGCTGGCTATGTAATTTTGTGCGCGGCTGATGCGAAATAAGATGTAAAGGATAGGATGTGTCCTTTGCACCCAACCATTCCAGCGGGGCGCGCCAGACCGGATGGCCCGGACAATCCTCATACCCAAATCCCGCTACTGTTTCAGAATAAATCTCTATCTTGCCAGATGGTGTCTTTAAAGGATGCTGGTGGGGGTCTTTGCGAAAATCTTGAAAGAGTATTTCAGGGGTCTGACGCTCTGGCAATTTATGCCAACCTGCTTCACGGAAATCTGTATAGGACGGCATCTCAAAGCCTGATTTAGACAATCTCTGGCGGCTAACATCATACAGCCATTGCTGCCATTCTTCGGCGCTGCGCCCTTCGGTAAAACGCTCTTCTACGTCGCATTTTCTGGCTAAATCGGCAAAGATCTCAAAATCATCACGCGCACCGGCAAAAGGGGCAATCGCTGGTTCCATCGAAATCATATAGTTATCTAACGGGGCAAAGCCTAAATCGCGGCGCTCCAACGGCGTGGTCACGGGCAAGACAATATCAGCATGTTTGGCCAGCGCATTCCAGCACCATTCATGCACAATCACGGTTTCAGGTTTCTGCCATGCATCAACCAGACGGTTTAAATCCTGATGATGGTGAAAGGGGTTGCCCCCTGCCCAATAAACCAGCTTTACATCCGGATAATGATAGTGGCCGCCATTATATTCAAACTCCGCCCCGGGCTCTAGCAACATATCGGCAATACGGGCCACAGGAATAAAATGGCTGACCGAATTAATACCCTGCGGCAGGGCAGCAAAGGGCAGGCGTTCCAGATTATGACCAACCCTATTTACCGCTGAATAGCCTAGCCCTATGCCACTGCCCGGAAGGCCTATTTGCCCAAGCATTGCGGCGAGGACAATCCCTGCCCAAATAGGCTGCTCGCCATAGGCTTGACGCGTTAACGACCAACTCAGCGAAATCATTGTCGAGCGGCTGGCCATCTTGCGGGCAAGAGAAGTAATAGCCTGCGATGGTATCCCGCAGATTGCAGATGCCCATTGCGGGGTTTTGGGCTGTCCATCTGCCTTGCCTGTCAAATACTCTGCAAAACGGGGGAAGCCTGTGCAATGGCTCGCCAGAAACGCTTTATTATGCAGCCCTTCTGCTAGCAGAACATAACATAAGCCTAGAATAAGAGCGGTATCTGTATTTGGCCGAATAGCCATCCATTCTGCGCCCAAATCAGTCAGCATATCTTCTTGCAAAGGCGAGATATTAACAAACTCAATACCTGCTTGATGCGCTTCTAATACGCGCTGCCGCTGAATATGTTTACCCGTACCCCCTTGATTGATTTGTCCATTTTTTAGGGGCACCCCACCAAAACCAACAAACAGACTACCGTCACGGATTATCGATTCCCAACTGGTCTGGTTGTAAATGAAGCCTCTGAAATCGCCTAGAACATGCGGGACAATTACTTCAGCGGCAGCAAAACTGTAAGTATTAACAGATTTTGTATAGCCGCCAATACAATTTAAAAACCGGTGTATTTGGCTCTGAGCATGATGAAAACGCCCCGCACTTGCCCAGCCATAACAGCCCGCGAAAATGGCCTGATTGCCATAATCAGCGC
>JAKMFL010000041.1 GCA_022425485.1 Alphaproteobacteria bacterium
TACACAATTATTTTCATTTTTTTGGTAAAATCGCTCAATCAATGCAGTTTTACCTGCTCCTGTCCCTCCAATAAGGATGCTCTTTGGATTGTCGATGTCTCCCATAATTTCATATGATGAATTTTCAAAAAAACATTTGGAAAGTAATACTTCATCGTCCTCTGCACCAGGCTGACCGATATGATCTTTTCTGTCTAATATTAGAGTGTTGTTTTTGTTTTTTTTGCCACGGTACTGCTCCATAGAAACTGCCTGTTGAAGCAGCACATCTTGGCGGGAAAACATTAACGGAGCCTAAAACTACAAACGTCAATGCTGCAAAGTAAAACCTATCCGTGAGACTTAAGACTGTCAATTTATTAGGCGCTTTTGCCCGTGCTTGCCTAGATTTGATAGGGCGGGTTTGCATCTGTTCATAATTATGTAACGCTTTAGGGGCTAGCTAGCAAATAATGGAAATGTATTTTATGGAGAATGGTTATGAGTTTCAAAGTTGGCAATACAACATTTGGTTTTACCATGCGCGTCCCTGATAGCGATGAAAACGCCGTGGATGATTTGATCGCAGCACACGCAAAATGGATGTCTGAAACGCATTCCC
Organism: Alphaproteobacteria bacterium; assembly: GCA_022425485.1. GTDB lineage: Bacteria > Pseudomonadota > Alphaproteobacteria > Puniceispirillales > Puniceispirillaceae > JADHLI01. The sequence goes on from JAKMFL010000041.1 coordinate 602, forward strand.
TAGAACAGCAAGATGGCATGCTGCACACGCTGGAATATTACATCTCAAAGGCACCCGAATTGAACGACATGATGGATCCCTCAAAAGGGACGACCGGAAACGTAATCTATACTGTCAGTGAAGTGCATATTGATGATGAACATTTCGGCAAGCATGTTGAGCTGGGTCAAAGCTGGCCACGTATCGGTGAGTTTTTTGAGCTGTTTGAAAAATATTCCCCCCTCGTCATCATGGGCGGAAGAGTAGCACAAAAACTCTAACATAGCGGCGCTAAAACCCGTCGATGTAGAAAAAGGAACCGCCCATCGGCAGTCCAAACATTAGGCAGGGATAATATAGGCGTCTTGTAGATTGATTTTCCTTGAGCGTGGCTGCCGCGCCGCCCTGCCCCGCGGCTTGCTCTGTTTTCAGCTTCGGGCATAAGCACAGCTGTCAGGGTGTCTGATATAACCCTGCCTAGCCTGTGCTAAGATTATGTAAGCCTGCCTTAAAGGCTATTTAATCGGTGTTGCGCCTGTTTCTGCGCGAATGATTTTACCGTCTTTTTTCATATTGACGACCATCACTGCCTCAGACGTGCCATCCGGGAATTTCATGAATTGATGTGATACGATAATATCATCATTTTCATATATACAGCGCTCATTAGATGTTTCTAATGCTGTGCTTTCCATCATTGCCGTCAGTGTTGGCGCCCATTCTGCTTTGGTCACTTCACCACCTGTTTGGTGCCGCACAAATACAAAATCATCATGTAATAAGTCCAGATAGGCTTGCGCGTCTTTATTATCCAGAGCCGCCTTGGCCTTTTCATAGAGTGCCATAATCTTACTCCTCAATCTGTTATGTTGCGTATGATACAGGCGAGGGTCAGCATCTTTCTGGCTGGCTGTGCCCGGCAATTCAGGCCAGCGATTTTCGCCTGATTCTACATTAGGAAGTGTAAATATAGCCAGCAAGGAAGTTCGTATCCCCAACAGCTAAATTAGAGAAAAAGCTTAAGAATCGCTTAATAATGAGGCAATAGTTAGTTTTTTGCCCTCGAAACTATTTACAATTATTTTTAAATTAGTCACACTTAAATCGTGGATGGTAAGAGAATCATCGCGGGATAAGCAATAATCTCTTGTTCTAACCCTCGAGGTCGGTCACCAGCCCTCGTTAAAAAAAGGCCAAAATTATGACAAACAAAATGATAAAAATAGAGAAAATCCCTCTAGATTCTGGACGGCAGCTGATGCTTGTGATTTCGCTGGTTGCGGCGTTTTTTTACGCAGCGTCCGGCATTTCAGGGGCCAAAGCGAGTGCTGAGCCAAGTGTGGAGGCTGTAGCTGTTATTGAAGTTGTGAGCGGTTTTACCAACACCTATAATGTTGGCATGTCGTTTGCCAATAACAATGATTGCCTAGCCCGTGTGCAGCAAATGAATATGATGCTGAGCAATTTAGTGGCACAGGGCGTGTCATTGGGCGGCAAGCCGATTCAGATAGCATGTGAAGAAAGCATCGCTATTGAGATGCCGGTCAGCAATTAGACATTAAGGCTGCCCGCCAGAGCGGCTTTTCGATTTTTAAAACGCCGACACCAGTCAATCAAAGTTAGTCGATCAATGTTAGCCTATTAAAGTTAGCCTATTAACGTTAGTCGAGCAAAGCCAGTCTATTAAAGCCAGTCATCGCGCGCGCAGATGTTCCCGCGCCCCCGCAGGCACGCATAGATAGCTGTCCTTGCGTCCATAATAGCTATCGCGGGTGGATAGCGCCCCCCCTTTAATAAAGCAAAAAACAACTGCTTTGTTTTTTCGCAATGCCTCGTTTAGACTAATCCTATTTTAAAAATCTGCATGAGGCATGTTTGATGACGTCCTTTAAAACAGCCTGTCTAGGCGCTGGATATTTTGCACAATTTCATTTGGAGGCATGGGCGCGTGCTGAGCAGGCTGAGCTGGTGGCTATAGCGGATCAAGACCCGCAGAAAGCTAGCAAGGCTGGCGCGTTTGGCGCCTCTGCCTTTGCCAATCTGGACGATATGCTGGCCGCGTGTGAGATAGATATTCTGGATATAATTGTGCCCCCAACCCAGCATGCCGCCGCCATACAAACCGCGATTGACCATAAGATTCCGCATGTGATTTGCCAGAAGCCTTTTTGCGGCACGCTAGCACAAGCAACAGAAATGACCTCCCGCGCCGAAGCTGCTGGCATACATCTTATCGTGCATGAAAATTTCCGTTTTCAGCCTTGGTTCCAGACCCTGAAAGAACAGCTAGAGACCGGCATTTTGGGCGATGTGTATCAGATGCGCTTTACCTTGCGGCCTAATGATGGGCGCGGGCCAGATGCCTATCTTTCGCGCCAGCCCTATTTCCAGAAAATGCCGCGCTTTTTAGTACATGAAACCGCCATTCATTTCCTAGATGTATTCACCTATCTCTTTGGCCTGCCAGATGAGATTTACGCGGATTTGAGCCAACGCAACCCCGCTCTAGCCGGAGAGGATTCTGGCCATATATTGCTTGGTTTCAAAGATGGCAAACGTGCATTATTTGATGGCAACAGGCTGGCTGATCACATAGCAGAAAACCACCGATTGACAATGGGAGACGGGCTTATCGAGGGCAGCGGCGGTGCTTTGCGGCTAAACGGATTTGGTGAGGTTTTTTACCGTGCTAATGGCGCGGTTGAAGAAGTTTGCCTTTTGGCGCGCCGCGACTGGCCGGGTTTTGGCGGGGATTGTGTTTTTAACCTTATCAGCCATATCACAAACTGCCTGCAAGCTGGCAAGATGCCGGTAAATTCTGCTAGAGAATATCTTACCCTACTGGCTTTGGAAGAGCAGGTTTACAACAGTGCCGAGCAAGGAAGGAAGCTGCCCTTTTCCCCGCTTGGAAGCTAGGTTTTAAAATTGCGTGGCCGCTGCATAGGCAGAAGCCCATGCCCATTGAAAATTATGGCCGCCCAAATGGCCCGTTACATCAACCACCTCGCCTATAAAATATAGCCCGGGACAAGATTTTGCCTGCATATCTTTGGAAGATAGCGCGCGCGTATCCACCCCGCCAAGCGTGACCTCCGCTGTACGATAGCCCTCACTACCAGAGGGACGAATTTGCCAATTATTGACAGCCGTACCAAGAGATTTCAGCCGCTTATCTGCTGTATCCGCTAGCCTGCCATCATCACCGCACCATGCTATTATCTGGCTCGCAAGGCGTTTGGGGAGGAGCTGCGCAAGTGCCGCTGCCGCTTCACGGCGCGGGTTCTGTTTTTTCTGATCCAGAAGATAGCCAGCCACATCCATCTCTGGTGCCAGATTGACCGCTATATCCGCGCTATCTTGCCAATAAGAAGAAATCTGTAAGATGGATGGGCCACTTAAACCGCGATGGGTAAATAACAGCCCTTCAGCAAAGCTGGTTTTACCATATTGCACATCTGCTTCTACCGACAAGCCAGACAGGTTGGCGCAATCTGCACGCATCTGGTCGGTAAAGGTAAGGGGGACAAGGCCGGCACGCGGCGCCAACACGGGCAGACCAAACTGCCGAGCCATATCATACCCAAAGCCCGTTGCACCAATCTTTGGAATAGATAAACCGCCAGTAGCCACCACTAGCCTATTCGCAGTGAACAGCCCATTATCTGTTTCAATATGAAAGG
>JAKMFL010000071.1 GCA_022425485.1 Alphaproteobacteria bacterium
CAACTAGCCTTTACTTGGCGGTAAGCAGGACTATGTTGCCGCTCTGAAGGCTGTAAACGAGCGTCTGCGGCAGGCGTGAGAGCAGGGCTGATTTTGGGTATTAAAGCCCCGCCTAAAATTTCACTAGCCTGAACGGCTAAACATGTTATTTTGTGCGCATGATATCGCCTTATCCTGTATTCATTGGTTTTTTTATCTATTCGTTTGGCCTTGGAACTCTATTTCCGCGGATAGGAGATATCCAGCTTGCTATGGGTTTGGGGGAGGGCGCGCTTGGGTTAGCTCTTGTTGGCTTGCCTATTGGCCTGCAAATTTCGTTGTTAATCGCAGATAGGGTTTTAAGGCGTTATTCTGTCAGGTTTGTTATGATAGCGGGTATGGCAATGATAGCAATGTCATATGTGGGTGCCGCCTTTGCCAGTACGCCAGTCGAGTTCTTCTTCAGTTTATTATTTGGTGGACTTGCAGTTGGCGCCATAGAAGTAGTGTTAAATTTAGAGGCAGATAGAGTTGAGAATAAACTTGGGTACCGGATTATGAACCGTGCCCACGCGTTTTGGTCTCTAGGTTTTTTTGGTACTGGAATTTTAGGTGCTGTTGTAAGCCAGCTTAACATTTCGGTTCAGATACATTTTATTTGTTTTGGAATTGTAGCAGTGCTGGTTACCGCAATTATCTTTATCAAGTATCAGCCCGCGCCTCAGCGCTCTTCTTTACCTGAGGACAAACCTATGTTTGTTCGTCCCACTCATGCGGTAATGATGCTGGTCTATCTCACTTTGCCAGCAATGTTAGCAGAAGGCTCTGCCATAGATTGGTCAGTAATCTACATGCGTGATGTTTTTGACACACCCCCTATTATCAATGGGCTTGCGCTCGCATTAACTGCGTTTTGTCAGTTTCTGGCGCGATATTTTGCGGATGGTTATGTAGACAAATATGGGCCACGCAAGATTGTCAAAAATTGTCTTTGGCTATTATTTATTGGGAGTTTGATAGTAATTTTCTCGCCATATTGGGTGTTATCATTGTTAGGGTTTGCTTTTTTAGGTATCGGGTCATCCGTAATTTTCCCCCTTGCTATGTCAGCGGCGGCTCAACTCAAAGACAGGTCTGCGGCAGTCAATATAGCCGCGCTCGCTCAGGTCTCTTTTTTCGTGTTTCTAGCGGCGCCGCCTTTATTAGGTTTGGTAGCGGAACAAGCTGGTATCCGGCATGCCTTCAGCATTTGCTTGCCTCTTATTCTGCTTGCCTTTTTCAACCTCAAAGGGCTTACTGGCGCACAAAAAAATTAAGGTTGTGTATGAGCCAATTCGGCAGGTGTGAGACTATCAATGATTTATCGAAGGGAGTAACCCAAAATGTTAACTTCAATAGACCATTTCGTGCTTACAGCAAAAGATATGGACAAAACCATTTCCTTCTACTGCGATGTTTTGGGGATGACACTAGAGGAATTCACTCCCTCTGACGGAGGCGAGGCAAGAAAGTCTTTGAAATTTGGTAACCAGAAAATCAATTTACACCGCGCAGAGTCACCCTATAAACCGCATGCAAACAATCCTGTTTCTGGGGCGGTGGATATTTGTTTTTTGAGTTCTGCAAAAATGGAAGAGTGGCAAAGTATATTCGCTGAGAATAATATAAAAATTGAGGACGGCCCTGTTCAAAAAACAGGAGCAACTGGCCCTATTATTTCTCTTTATATAAGAGACCCTGACCTAAATTTGATAGAAATTTCCAACAAACTCTGATTCGAATTTCCTGAGAACCTCCTCATTAGTAATACAAAATAATGTTTGGCATCCTGTATTAGGGTGCTAATGCTCCTGAGAGCAGGGGCGATTTTGGGTTAAAATATAGAAATGTTGTAGACATAGCGTCGACATAAAAGATTTAAGCATATGTATAAATCCTATAAATTACTGATAATATTATAAATACTTGTAATTTTTTGAATTAAAGCACCACGTTGACATCGTGGGGGTCACTGGTTCAATCCCAGTACGCTCCACCATCTGAAAGCAAA
>JAKMFL010000076.1 GCA_022425485.1 Alphaproteobacteria bacterium
CCAAACCCAGATTGCTTGGAGCCTCCAAAGGGCAAGCCGGGCGGTATCAGGTTATAGCTGTTTATCCAAATATTGCCAGCCTGAAGTTGGTCAGCCACACGGTGTGCACGGCTTAGGTCTCTGGTCATAATGCCCGCGCCCAAACCAAAGGGGGTGTCATTGGCGCGTCGTACCGCCTCGGCCTCATCTGTAAAGGTTAGCACAGACATAACGGGCCCGAAAATTTCTTCCCTCACACAATCCATGTCATCTGTGCAATCGCGCAAGATTGTAGGCTCAATAAAATACCCGCCCTCCAGCTCTTTGGGGCAAACTTGTTTGCCGCCTGCTACAATTTTTGCGCCCTGCTTTTCTGCGGTCTGAATATGCGCCAATACATTTTGCATATGCTCTTTAGAAATCAAGGCGCCAATTTGTGTTTCAGGCTTCATGGGATCGCCAATTACCATACTTTTGGCTTTTGAAGTAACCGCGTCGATAAACTTTTCTGCAAGGCTGTCTTGGACAAAAACGCGGGTTGCGTTAGAGCAAACTTCGCCTGCGGTATAGAAATTTGCATCAAGCGCGGTTTGTACCGCCACATCGAAATCACAATCTTCAAAGACCAGCAATGGGGCTTTGCCGCCTAGCTCAAGCGTGACTTTTTTCAATGTTTGCGCAGATTGTGCCATGATAAGTTTGCCTGTATCCACGCCGCCAGTGAGGGAAATTTTGGCAATCTGCGGATGCGCACAAATCGCCTGTCCAATTTCATGGTCGCCATGCACAACCTGAAACAGCCCTTGCGGTAAGCCAGCAACATTGAATAAATCTGCCAGCACATTTGCTGTAAGCGGCGTTTCTTCGGAGGGTTTCAGGATAAAGGCATTCCCTGCGGCCAACGCCGGTGCCGCCTTCCAGCAGGCCACCTGAACCGGATAATTCCAAGCCCCAATGCCGGCACAAACCCCTAATGGCACACGCATCGTATAGCCTATCGCTTCTGGCCATTTATGCGAGGTGCCGTGATAGGTGGCTGCAAGGGATGCAAAAAACGCAAATGCTTCCGCGCCTGAAGGGACATCTGCACTCACCGCCTCCGCATAGACTTTACCAACATCTTGTACTTCTATTGCGGATAGCGCTTCATTATGGTCTTGCAGAATTTGTGCGATATTATTCAATATCCGGCTGCGCTCATGCCCCGCCATCCCGGCCCATTTCTTTTGTGCCTCTGCGGCATGCTGCACCGCTTCATCCAGCATATCAGGGCTCGCCGGCTCAACAGACGCAATAACCTCGCCTGTGGCAGGATAAATTTTATCAAAGGGGGGAAGCTTGCTTGGCGCCTCTTTGCCATTGATGATGGACCGGATAGTTTTAATTGGCATCGTGAAGCCCCGTAAACAAAGATAATATTCCCCTATTTTGGGCTTGCCCAAGACAATAAATCAAGTCAATGCTGTTCTACATCAAATCAAGCGGATTTAATTTTAAAAAACAGCAGAGGCGGACAGTATAATGCATGGTGATAATCTGGATATCACCCCACTAGATGAGCAAACCGCCCGCACGCACATGGCGGCTCTGTTTCGGCTTACGGCCCGTGAAGGCTTGCATGAGGGTATTTCAAACCATTTCAGCTATGCGCTATCAGAAGATGGGCAGCGCTTTTTAATGAACCCTTATGGGGTGCATTTTTCCGCTATCAAGGCCAGCGATATGATTGTATTGGATACTGCAAACCCACCTGATCTGGCAGACCCAAAAATAGATATTACCGCTTGGTCAATTCATGGCGCGATACATAAAGCCGTACCATCGGCGCGTTGTTTGGTGCATTTGCATTCGCAATTTGCAACCGCGCTTGTGTGTTTGAAAAACCCAGATCTGCCGCCTATTGACCAGACCAGCGCCCGCTTTTTTAATCGTCTGTCGTGGGATGTTGGCTTTGATGGGATGGGCATTGGCAGCGAGGGGGAGCGTCTTGCAGCTTGTCTTGGTAATCATAATGTTTTGATGATGGGCGCGCATGGCTTTCTGGTAGCCGCCCAAACCCCTGCCTTAGCATGGGATATTGCCTATCATCTGGAACGGGCGGCTAAGAATTATATCACCGCACTTTCTACGGGCCGCGAGGTGAATATTCTGCCCGGCCATATTGCCGAGAAAACTGCCCAGCAATGGGAGGCATATACGCGCGATACGAATGGCTATCAGATGCATTTAGATGCGATGATGGATGTGCTGGACGCCAGTGATGACAGCTATAGGCACTAGGCCTTGCATATTTGACGGGCGCCCAGCGTAAGTTTATCCAGCGATCCGTTTTTAGTTTCTAATACTCCTTTGGGTACTCTTTTGGGCACTCTTTCTGGTACTCTTTCGGGCAATCTTGCGGCGCAAATTGATGCGATAAATCAAGGCAGGTTTCAAATCTCTATACATTCTGCTTTTGGTGTATCCGGGCTTGGCGTGATGCGAGATGCCCAGATACTCCCTTACAAATTCAATGTCGTTCAGACACTTCTTTGTGGCTGTTTTAGGATAATTCTAAGGCATATACAGCGCACTCTTAAGACATCAAGGGCGGCGATAACCGCTAGGTGGGCCAGATAAGTGGCTGAAATCACATAAAGGAGCCCCTAAAAAGAGGGGTAGGGATAGTATCATTATGGCCAGACGACAAGGTAGCCGCCGTCAAAAACAACCGACAAGCGGCGCATTGCCGTTCCCACAACCCGCTTTCTCTTCACTTCAAAACCATCTACCTGCGCTGACCCCGCTTAGCCAAGACCAGCTAGAGACCATTCATCATGCTTCGCTAAAGCTGTTAGAAGAGATAGGCATGGAAGTCACGAGCGCCGAAGCCCGGGCATTCTATAAAGAGGCTGGTGCTGAAGTAGATGAGGTATCAGAACTGGTGAAATTGCCATCTGCGTTGGTGATGGATTTGCTCAAGACAGTACCCTCTATTTTTACCCTTACCCCAACCAATGCGGATAGAGCGCTGACCATAGGCGGCAATCACATCCATTTTGGCATGGTATCAGGCGCCCCTAACGTGCATTGCGCACTACATGGGCGACGGACAGGCAATTTTGCAGACTATAAAAACTTTATCAAATTAGGGCAGTCCTTTAATATCCTGCATTTTTTTGGCAATCAGACGCTAGCCCCGAATGATTTACCCGTAAATACCCGCCATTTAGATACCACAGCGGTGAATCTGACCTATGCAGATAAAGTGTTTTTATCTATGTCCATCGGGCGTGTGCGGGTACGCGATGCCGCTGAAATGCTTGCTATTGCTAGGGGGATTACCCTTGATGAACTTGCGGCCTCGCCAAGCTGTATCACCAATGTGAATATTAACAGCCCGCGCAAATTTGATACCGAAATGGCAGAAGCGCTGATAACGCTGTCTGGTATGGGGCAAGCGGTGGTTGTGACCCCTTTTACCCTGATGGGGGCGATGACACCTGTGACCTTTGCGGGTGCATTGGTTCAGCAGAATGCAGAAGCGTTGCTCGGCATTTGCCTGACCCAGATTGTGCGCAAAGGCGCGCCGGTGGTTTATGGCGGCTTTACTAGCAATGTAGATATGAAATCTGGCGCACCTGCCTTTGGCACGCCCGAAAATAGCCGCGCAAACATGGCAGGTGGGCAGTTGGCCCGGCTTTATAATATTCCTTATCGTACCAGCGCTTGTTCTGCCTCTAATGCAGTAGATGCACAAGCGGTGTGGGAGACGCAGATGGCGCTTTGGGGGGCGGTTGGCGGCTATGGAAATCTGATTTATCACGCTGCTGGATGGCAGGAAGGTGGTCTGGTTGCTTGCTATGAGAAGCTTGTGGTTGATTGTGAAATGCTGCAAGCGATGGCATCTCTGCTAGAGCCGGTGACATTTAGTGACGATGATTTAGGCTTAGACGCGCAAGGTGAAATTTCCCCGGGCGGGCATTTCTTTGGTTCGAGCCATACCATGTCCCGCTACCGTGATGCGTTTTATGCGCCGTTCTTATCTGATTGGCGAAATAATCAGGCATGGCTAGAGGCCGGGGCGCCTACCGCCCAAGACAAGGCCACTAAAATCTGGCAAGACATGCTGGCGGCGTATGAGAAACCGCCCTTGCCGCAAGATAGGGTTGAGGCTATTGACGCGTTTGTGGCCCGCCGCAAAGAAGAGATAGGCGGCGATGATATCAGCGGATAAATCCAACAAAACCATCTTAATTGTTGAAGGCAATCATGAGGGGCTAGTTACAAAGGCCAGCGATGGCACGCTAATTGGGGCAGCAGAGCGCTATGGCGCGGTGTTGCAGGGCTTGGACAGAAAACTCCAGATATCCATTACCCGTCCGCATTTTACGGCCGACCCTGCGCTGCCTGTGCATTGGCCAGATATAGATGGCGTGGTCTTTACAGGGGCTGGCGTTTATTGGTCAGCAGATGCAGATGCGGCAGCACCTGCCCGAAAAATAATGGAAGCTGCTTTTTCGCGCAGTCTGCCTGTGTTTGGTTCATGCTATGGCATGCAGCTAGGGGTTGCTGTATTGGGGGGGCGTATGCAGGCCAATCCATCAGGGCCAGAAATTGCGATTGCCCGTAATATTCAGGTAAATGACGCTGGCCAAAAACATGCATTATATCAAAATAAACCAGCGCGATTTGATGCTTTATGTATGCACCGTGATGACGTGCTGGATACAGGGCAGGGGGTTTCTGTCCTATCTAGCAATGCGCATTGCGCAGTTCAAGCGGTGGCGGCAAAGCAGCAAGATATCCATTTTTGGGGCGTGCAATATCATCCTGAATTGCATTTTAGCGATATAGCTAGGTTTCTTAAGCGCTCGGATATTGAGGGTTTTTCGCAAACCGCTGATGCTATTGGGCTAAATGCCCCTGCAGAGCTTAGCAAAGAGGAAATCATCGCTGATTTTTATTGTCTAGATAACGAAGGAGATAAGAAAGAGGATAAAGAAGGGGATGAAGCGGGTTTAAAAGAGCGTTATAGTCTTAGCCAAACAATATTGAGCCGGACGGTACATGAGTGTGAGCTTTCCAACTGGCTGGCCAGTTTTTGAAATAGTATGAAATGCGTAAGATAGGGAGTTAAATTTATGTCAGCATATTGGATAGTAAGGGTTGCGGTGCGGGATGCAGATAAACTGGGTGCGTATGCGCCGCTAGCCGCAGCAGCGGTGAATACATATGGGGGAAAATATCTGGCACGGGGCGGCACCCATGAAAGCACGGAGGGCACAGATTATCCGCGCAATGTTATTGTCGAATGGCCAGATTTAGCAACCGCCCAAAAAGCCTATCACAGTCCTGAATATGCAAAAGCAAGAGAGGTATTAGCCGATGGTGCAGACCGTTTATTTGCGATTGTTGAGGGGCTAGAAGGCTAGTTATCTTTTCTTCTTCTAGCGGCGGCGCAGAATCAACCAGACAAGGGCAGAGCCTAGACCAATGGTCATCAAAGCAATGCTCCAAGCAGTTATGTCTGTCTCCCCGCCAGCAATATCTAAAACAAACCCAATGGTGGGGGCACCAAGTGCTGCCCCGCCAAAACCGATAATCGTATGCACCGCTAGCAACGCCCCCCTATCATGCTCATTGGCTGCTGAAACCGTGCCTGCGGTTAGTGAGGCTGAATCAAGCATAATGGTGATATTGAAAAGTAGGGCGAGTACAAGGATAAGATAGAAATCAATAAAGCCTGACAGGCCAAACAAGATGGCGGTTAGCGCGGATAAGGCGCCAAAGCGAGAGATTGTACGTGCCCGCGGATAGCGCAAGCAAAAAGAAGCGCCAATGATAGAAGCCGACATACCGATAATAGCAAAAATCGAAATGAGCGTAGATAAAGACGCTGCATTAATCGATATCTGATACGTGCCAGCAGCGAAAATCAGATAGGCGAACAACCAGCCTCGATAGGCAAAAAGCTCAAAATTATGGGCGCCATAAGCAAAAATATAACCAAGAGCAGCTTTATTTTTAAAAGCAGGCCGGAAATCTAGCGGGTGCCGCCTAGCGCTGTTCTCTGCCTGTGCCGGCGGTGCGGGGCGGATAGTCAGCGTGATCAAAAATGCAGCGATGAGGCTAAAAATTGCGGCTAAAAGAAAGGCATTTTGCCAGCTCGTATAGGTGTAAACCCAGCCCATTAGGAAAAAAGAGAGCCCAGTGCCAACCCCAAAAGCGGAGGTATAATAGGGAAGTAATTTTATTCTGCTTTCCGCCTCTAGACGCGCATTCAAGATTTGCAAGCCCGGCATATAGGTGCCTGCAAGCCCAGCGCCCACCAATGCCCAGCTGAGGGCAGCGCTCCAGAAATCAGAGGCAAAAAGTGCAAAACAAAGCGCACCAATAATGGCTAGGAAGCTGGCAAAAATATAGATATATTTTGCATCAATTCTGTCCGTCAGCCCAACCAAAACGGGTGTTGCCAACACATAGCCAATAAAATATGCGCCGCTAACCCAGCCTGTTGAAAAGTTGGATAATCCCCAAAGCGGCTGTAAATCTACTAAAAATAAAGGCCATGCTGCAAAACTGACCATGCTAAGCACTTCAGCAAGGCAGACAATAGCAAGAAGTGCTACAGGATGGGCAGTTAGGAAATAGAACATATTGACGTGGTTTGAAATTTCATCATGCTAGGATGTAAGATAGAGCCCAATCATTCCTCTGTATAGAAAAACCTTCTTCCCACCTGAAACATGGCAAAGAAGGATTGGTTTAGGGTAAAAATTTGAAAGTTATGCGTAGTTTGCCATCCTTAGGCATGTTGAAAGTTTGGCTGGCCATTTCCTGTTGGGCTGTATCATTGCCGCTCCTTTTAATGCCTAGCCCGGCACCGGCCGCAGCGATGAATTTTGCTGGCCTGCTATTTGTGGTGTTCTTAGGCGTGGCTTTCCTGCGTTTGAGCAAGCAATCCTATATCATTGTGGCAGCGTTATTTGTCATTGGCGGGTTGGTTTTACCGGACTGGCCAGATTGGGAACAAATCAAGCAAACAGGCAGCTTTGTTCTTATTTTTGCATGTCTGATGCCAACCCTTACCCTTGTTAGGGCAACGGCTATGACCATGCCATCTGTTAGCCGCACGCAAGAAAGACTGGCGGCGCTACCTCCGAAATATAGTGCATCTGGATTGCAGCTAGCCAGCCAGATATTGGGCGGCGTGATGAATATTGGCACCTTTGCGCTTGTGTCTGCTGCGCTGCCAGCAAAGGCATCAGAGGAAAGGCGGAAGCTCGCCGCAGAAGCTGCTTTGCGGGGTATGAATGCAGCGGTGTTATGGTCGCCCTTTTTTATCGCTTTTGCGGTTGCAGGGATTTATCTGCCAGCAGGGTTTGCTCCGGGCGCGATTAGCCTTGGCGTGCTGCTAGCGATTTTGTTCTTTATTATCTCTTCTGCGATTGCTGCCCCGTCTGGTGCGCGGTTCGCGATTTGGCAGTCTTTGCAACCGCTTGCACCTGTAGCCTCGCGCCTGTTTTTTGCAGTGTTTTGCGTGATTTTACTCTCCTTTGCTACGGGCCTAACCGCCCTTTACGCTATCATTGCAACGATGCCGCTTTTATGCGGCTTGCAGATGGTGCGGCGGCGTGAAACGGCAAAAACTATCATGGCTAATTTTATGGCGCTGCAAAAAAATAGTGGCGATGATCTGGTTATCATTTCCCTATCGATGTTAATCGCCTCTCTGGCCAGCCAAACAGATTATATGATTACGATTTTGACAGGCGTGTTTGGCAGCGCACCAGATATCCAGATTATGCTATTTGCCCTGCCAGTGATTGTCTGGCTAGGCTCTGTTCTTGGTGTGCATCCAGTTATCTCTTCTGCGCCGCTGCTAGCGTTCTTCTCCGTTGGCGTTTCTGTTTATGATGCGATGTTTCTAGCCCAAGCGCATATGCTGGGATGGTGCACGGGCACGATGACTTCCTATGCGTCTCTCTCGGTTGTCACGGTAAGCCAGCAATTCAGGCTAAGGGCTGGTCAGCTTTCCTTTGGTGTAAATTTCCTAGCATCTGGCGCCCTAGCGATAGGCGGGGGGATAGTATTAGGGCTGTTAAACCGTCTGCTGGCGGGCTTCTTCATTTAGGCAAAAGACCCCAGAAAAGCGTCCCCAGAAAAGCGTCCCCAGAAAAGCGCATAAAAAAAGCTGGCCGTTACAGCCAGCTCTTTAGAATTTTTTATCGCAGAGATATGCGCCTATCCACCGAGGAAGAGGCGGCCAACATCTGGATTTTCAAGCAAATCATTGCCTGAATCGGCAATCGCTGTTTCCCCCGATACCAGCACATAGCCAATATCAGCAAAGGACAGG
>JAKMFL010000025.1 GCA_022425485.1 Alphaproteobacteria bacterium
TTCTAAAGCCTAGGGGCAGAGCGATAAAAGATAAAGAGGCACCCGCGCTAGACAGGAAAAAGGAGAGGCTCAGGCGGCCGCTAATGTCATAAAAGCTGGCCATGCCGAAGGGTCAAGCACCGTCTTATCGCGGCAACGTGGATTACAAAATCCATAAATGCGTCCAGACATCTCTAGGAAATCAGTTACGGGATTTCCAGAATAGGGGCAGTTTTTATTGACGCTTTCTTCGGCATCAGCATCAATTGCACGCGCCTCAAGCGGTGCTGGGCCGGGCCATTTTGCGATTGCATAATCACGAAAGTAGAAGGATTGAGATGCAAAAGTTTGTCCCCACGCGCGGAACTGCCGGAAAGGGTAGTGATGCAAATGGGCTGAAACATAAGCGCGCGCTTGCTCACTTACAGGCAAATTATATCCAGCAATGCGGGCCGCTACAGGGGCAAAAAACGCATCCGCCACGCTATAATGCTCTCCAAACAGCCACGTGCCTTTGCGTGCTTGCCATAATTCTTCTAGGCGGCGTAAATCTGCTTCAACCGCCTCAGAAACAGGGGTTTTGGCATAAGCCGTTCGGGTGTTCATCGGGCAGTCGGCGCGAAGGCTGGTAAAGCTACTATGCATCTCTGCCATCAGGGCTCTTGCCGTCGCGCGTTGTTGCGGGCCGGAAGGTAGCAAGCAAGCTTCAGGATGGCGGTGTGCCAGCTCTTCGGCAATCGTCAGACTATCGGTAAATTGACTGCCATCATTTGCACTAGCAACAGGGACAGTACGCGCATGGCGGGAAAAGGCTGTAACGTCAGTTAAAAAATTATCGGTGTAGAGCCGCGTGACACTAACCGAAACGGGAATACCAAAGGCAGCAAAACACAGCCAGCCTCGCAAAGACCAGCTAGAATAGCTAGGGTCGGCTATCAAGATCTTATACTCTGTCATGATCTGCACATCTCCGCAAAAAAAGACCATTGCCTCAAAGTTGCTACCTCAACGCTAGGGTAACATGATTAAGCATTAGCCTCATCACAAAGCAGGAAAGTCCTAATGCAAATTATCTCCAGATTATATCGGGTCTATTTTTGGGGTATGGGCGGGTTCCCCGGAATAGGCAGGCCACGCAACGCGCGGTTGGTGCGCATATATTGCGGGGCATAGGCCGCCTCGGCATTCAGGGCTTCTGCTGCATGCCAAGCCCAGCGCGGGTTATAGAGCATGCCTCTGGCAAGGGCTATCATATCGGCTTGATCTGAACGCAAAATAGCCTCGGCTTGGCGCGGCTCTGTAATCTGACCTACCGCCATTGTTGGCAGGCCTGTCTCGCGCTTGATAGTGGCGGCAAATCCAGTTTGATAGCCGGGGCCAACATCTATCTGCTGGTCTGGCGAATTACCGCCGCTAGACACATCAATGAAATCAGCACCTGCGGCTTTTAGGGCGGCCGTAAACTGGCTAGCTTCATTTACATCCCAGCTAGAGCTATCTACCCAGTCGGTTGCAGAAATACGCACACCCAGCGCTTTATGTTGCGGCCATGCGGCGCGTACCGCGTTAAATACCTGCAAGGGAAAACGCATACGCCCGTCTAGCGCGCCGCCAAATTCATCATTCCGCTGGTTGCTGAGCGGGGATAAAAACTGATGCAACAGATAGCCATGCGCCATATGTAGCTCAATAACATCAAAGCCTATTGCATCCGCACGTTTGGTCGCGGCGATAAAATCATCCACAATTTTGCCCATGCCCGCTTCATCTAGGGCAAGCGGCATATCAAACGCCTCATTATAGGGGGTCGCCGAAGGGGCTAGGGTCTGCCAGCCGCGCGGGTCTGCGGCAGGGATAGGGGCGCCGCCCAGCCAAGGCAAATCTGTAGAGGCTTTGCGGCCAGCATGGGCCAGCTGAATACCCATTTTCGCGTTTCCATAATCGTGGCAAAACTTCACCACGCGGCCAAGGGCTGCCTGATTTTCATCTGACCATAGACCCAGACACCCCGGCGAGATGCGCCCTTCTGGGCTAACGCCAGTTGCTTCAACAAGGATAAGACCAACACCGCTTACCGCAAATTGGCCTAAATGCATCAAATGCCAGTCCGTTGCACTGCCATCAACCGCACTATATTGGCACATGGGCGCAACAATGATGCGGTTGCGCAATTCAATTTCGCTCAGGCTGATAGGGGAAAACAGGCGGCTCGACATGGCATTATTCCTTCTTCGACATGAAATCTAACAACTATTTCTACTATGCTTGCACGCCATTAGATGAGGGGCGTGTTAAGCGGGTGTGCCATCTGGTGAAAGAAGGGCCACAAAATCGTCAAAAAAACGGGTAGCAAGTTTCTTGGCGGTGCTTTCAATAAGGCGAGAGCCAAGCTGGGCAATTTTACCTGTTACGGCCGCGTCTACCTCATAAGATAGGCGGGTTGCCGTGCCGCCTTCGATTTCTTCAAGCGTTACCTTGGCAGAGCCGCTTGCCCCGCCAGCCACGCCGCCTTTGCCTGTTCCAGAGATAACATAAGCATGGGGCGGGTTTAGCTCAGACAAGGTCACGGCGCCTGTAAAAGTAGCAGAAACAGGGCCTATCTTCAGCTTCACTTTCGCAGATAATTCAGTATCAGAGGTTTTCTCTAGCGTCTCGCACCCCGGAATAGCTTTTGCGAGTATGTCTTCATTATTTAAAGCTGCCCATACCTCTTCGATAGGGACAGGAATATCGTGGGATTGATTAAGCTGCATGCGGATTATCCTGATAATATGCGTGTGCGTTTGCCCCTTTATAGAGCCTTATCACCCGATTGCTTGAAGGGCGCGTTTGCTCATCTCTTTGATAAGATGGGCGCGGTAATCAGCGCTTGCGTGAATATCGCTCATCAATTCGCTATCCTCTATCGCGGTCGCATCAATAGCTGCCACATCAAAGCTTTGTGCAAGCGCAGCTTCCAGCCCGTTATGGCGAAACACGCCATCCTGACCTGCCCCGGTTATCGCAACTCTTAATCCGCCTGCATCTGTCTTGGCAATAAAGACCCCTACCATCGCATAGCGTGAAGCTGGATTGCCGAATTTGGCATAGCTTGCTTTGTGTGTTTTGGGAAATTTGATTTCGGTAATAATTTCGTCTTCTGCTAGCGCGGTTTCAAACATGCCGGTGAAATAGTCATCTGCTGCAAGGGTGCGTTTATTTGTGGTGATCTGGGCAGCAAGGGCCAGTAGCGCGGCTGGATAACAGGCGGCAGGGTCGTTATTAGCAATAGAGCCGCCGATTGTACCGCAATTACGCACCTGTCTGTCGCCAATGCCGCCAGCCAGCACCGATAGCGCCGGAAGCTGTTTTTGAACATCAGCGGAGCGTTCTACCTCCGCATGGGTTGTCATCGCGCCAATGATAAGGCCGTCTCCAGCCCCAGAGATTCCAGATAGCCCAATAGTGGAAAGATCTATCAGGCAGTCAGGTGCGGCCAGCCTTTGTTTTAAGGTGGGAATTAGGGTCATGCCGCCAGCTAATAATTTGCCGTCCTCTGCTGCGTGCAAGGCAGAAACACCCTCTTCGATATTTTTGGGCTTTGAATAACGGGTTGCGTACATGCCTCAAAGCCTCCTTAGCGCTGCATTTTGCTTGCAGCGGTTTGCACTGCTTTGACGATATTATGATAGCCAGTGCAACGGCAAATATTGCCCTCTAGGCCTTCGCGGATGTCTTGCTCGCTTAAATCTTTATTTTTTTCAACCAACTCAATAGCACTCATCACCATGCCGGGGGTGCAAAAACCGCATTGCAGACCATGCTGTTCATGAAAAGCTTCTTGCATCGGGTGCAGGTTTTCCCCATCTGAAATCCCTTCGATGGTTGTGACCTCTGCACCATCTGCTTGGGCTGCAAGCATGGTACAGGATTTTACCGAAATCCCGTTTACATGCACCACACAAGCCCCGCACTGGCTAGTATCACAGCCAATATGCGTGCCTGTCAGAGCGAGCGTTTCACGAATGTAATCTACCAGCAAAATATTGTCGGCAATTTCATTTACATGCCTTTGCCCGTTCACAATTATGGATAGCTGCGCCATGGTGTCCGCCTTAATCTCTTAGATGCTACCAGCCCATCATAGTTGGTTAAAAAACCTTTCTTGTAAAGAGGTAGTGGTCTGTTTTTTTGAGGGTTTTTCACTTAGAACAACCGCTATTCAAATTTTGTTTGCTTGCCTGAAAGCGGATTGCAAGCCTACCATAGCAAGCCTATCATTACAGAAAGAAAACAAGCATTTTACATGGGGAAGCTTAGCTAACATGACCCGCTCGCATCAATCCACCGCTGATCTGTTAAGCGACCGCGACCTGTTGATTTTGGCGTCAAATTGGCGTGATGAAGGCCGCGAAGTTGCCCTAGCTTTTGTCATGCGCACATGGGGCTCTGCACCCCGCCAAGCAGGGGCAGTGATGATTGTGGATAAGGATATGCATATAGCAGGGTCTGTTTCAGGGGGCTGTATAGAGGGGGCTGTGATAGAGGCCGCTCTAAACAGTATGGAAACAGGAAAGGGAGAACAGCTTAAGTACGGTGTTGCGGATGAAACAGCTTGGTCTGTTGGCCTGTCCTGCGGCGGGGAAATTACCATACTTCTGACACCGATAACCGATAGCGGCTTGCCTGCTGCTACCTTAAAAAAAATGGCAGCATTGTGCGCTGCACGCCAGCCCCTTCGAATAACCTTTGATGCGCAAAGCGGTGTTGCTGGACAGCTTGAGAGCGGCCTATCAGATAAAGACAGACAAGCATCTTTTCTCGAAGATGATGACGCTTTTACCTTATATTACCCGCCGCCACCGCACCTAATTTTGATAGGGGCAGTGCATATCAGCCAGCACCTCGCCCAGATGGCCGCACAATGCGGCTTTGAGGTAAGCATCATTGACCCGCGCGGCATTTTTACAAGCGATGCACGTTTTCCCGAAACAGTGCGCATTTATAAAAGCTGGCCTTCTGAGATATTAGACCGCTTGCCGCTAGATAGGGCTACTGCGATGGTAACGCTAACCCATGACCCCAAGATAGATGATGATGGGTTGCTACCCGCGCTTGCCTCGCCGGTGTTTTATCTTGCTTGTTTGGGCAGTAAGCGTACCCATGCTAAGCGCCAAGAAAGGCTTGCAGAAAAGGGGATTACACCGCACCAATTTGCCCGAATTAGTGGGCCTGCGGGTCTGGATATCGGGGCAAAATCACCTGCCGAAATTGCCGCTTCTATTCTAGCAGAGCTCATAGCGGCATGGCGGGCAAGCTTGCGCGCGCCAGAAACATCGAAGGGAAATACATAAAAAGGCAATGAAATTTGGCGCACTCGAATTAGATAAATGTCTTGGGGCGGTGCTGGTACATAGCCAGAAGCTAGGCGGCCAGCGCATAGCCAAGGGCAGCGTGCTGGATGCGGCGCTGATAGAAGCCTTTCGACAAGAAGGGGTTACATCGCTGGTTTGCGCCCGTCCAGAGACAGAGGATTTAGGGGAAAATAGCGTCGCAGAAATGCTGGCAGAACGGCTCGCAAAAGGCTTAAACCCCGAAGATATGGAGGTGAGCCAGGCCGTTACGGGGCGGGTGAATTTCAAAGCTGTTCGCCCCGGGTTAATCCGCTATGAACGCTCCGCTTTACGTGATTTTAATATGGTGCATGAAGGGCTGGGGTTGAGCTTGCCTAGCCATAATCAGCTTCTTCATGCTGGCCAGATTGCAGCTACTTTAAAGGTTATTCCCTATTTCTTGCATCAGAAAATAGTCGCCCAGCTTACAGATAAAATAGGGGATGCCCCGCTTTTTACCTATCATCCGCTGGTGCCTAAAAAAGCCTATCTCATCCAGACACAAAGCCCGGCATTACCGGATAAGGTTTATTCAGCCACCGAAATGGTAACGCGGGACAGGCTGGCAGGTCTGCGGTGCGAGCTGCTAGGGGCGGCTGTGTGTGCGCACAAATCAGAGGCCGTCACAAACCAGATAAAAATGGCCCATCAGCAAGGCGCAGAGCTTATCTTGATTTGCGGGGGCAGTGCAATAATGGACAGGCAAGATGTAGTCCCAGCGTCCATACAGCAGTTAGGCGGCCAAATTGAACAGCTAGGCTTGGCAGTAGATCCGGGTAATTTGTTGATGGTGGCGCAATGGCAGAATACGCCAATTATCGGGATGCCGGGCTGTGCACGCTCACCAAAATTAAACGGCTTTGACTGGGTTCTGCATCTGTTATTGGCAGGGGTAGCGTTAAGCAAAAAAGAGCTAGCTGATTTAGGGGCAGGTGGCTTGTTAACCGAGATTGCCTCGCGCCCCTTGCCGCGCCTTAAGGCTGTGGAAGCCTCCCAATCTGCCTATATGCCAGCAAAAAGGCTAGCAGCATTGCTGCTAGCTGCGGGGCAGTCGCGCCGGATGGGGGCGGAAAATAAACTGCTTTTAGAGATTGAAAAAAAACCGATTATCCGCCATGCAGCAGAGGCGTTGATACAAGCTGGCCTTACCGAAATTTATGTTGTTACTGGCCATCAAGCAGAAGCGGTGCGCGCTTGTCTTGCAGGGCTTAACCTCAGATTTATTGATAATCCTAATTATGCGCGTGGGCAGGCAAGTTCGGTTTCGTGCGGAATAGCTGGCTTGCCAGAAGCGGTTTCTGATGTGCTTATCGCGCTTGGCGATATGCCTTTGATAGAGGCAGAGTTAATTTCTGCCCTTTGCCAACGCCATAGTGAAAAGGCTTTTGACGGGGCAAAGATTACCTTGCCTGTCTATACACACCCTACCCAACCCGATAATCTTAAGCGCGGTAATCCAGTGATCTGGAGCCAAGCATATTTTGACGAGTTAAAATCCCTTTCTGGAGATCAAGGTGGACGACAAATTTTGGCGGATTATCCAGCCCATATTCAGCATCTGCATTGGCCAGATGCACAGCCCTTTGAAGATGTAGATACAAAAGAGGCGTTACAGATAATGCGCCATTATATCAGCAAGAAATGAAGCGATAGGAGTATAAGGATGAGCGATAAATTATGGGAAGTCTATGCGGTGAAATATGCCGATAGAAATGACCGGACACGCAATGACAGCTTTATGTTTGCAAGCGACCATAATAGCAATCATCCAATGGATTATTTTGTCTGGGTGCTGCGGTGCGGCAAAGAGGTCATTTTGGTTGATACAGGTTATGATGAAGGGGAAGCGGGTTTGCGTGACAGGCCTATTCATCATAGACCTGCAAAAGCTATTGAGGCACTGGGGCTAAAAGCAGAGGAAATAAGCCAAGTTATTATCACGCATCTGCATTATGATCATGCTGGCACGCTAGCTGATTTCCCGAACGCCAAATTTTATCTCCAGACAGCTGAGATGGCCTATGCTACAGGCCCGTGTATGTGCTCTGATGTGCTTAGAATGCCCTTTACGGGTGTGCATATCTGCACCGCTATAGAAGCGTTATATTCTGGTCGTTTGCATTTCTTTGATGGCGATGGGCAGGTTGCAGAAGGGGTAAGCGTTCATTGTGTTGGCGGGCATTCCAAAGGCTTGCAGGCGGTGCGGGTTAAAACAGAGGCAGGCTGGATGTGCCTTGCTTCAGACGCAACCCATTATTATGAGAATTTTATGACCCGCAAGCCCTTTCCTATCGTTGTAGATGTTGAACAAATGCTGGCTGGTTTCGATAAGATTACCGCGCTGGCATCTGACGTCTCGCTGGTCATCCCCGGCCATGATCCGTTAGTGCGCAGCTTGTTCCCGCAAGAAGGTCATAGCGGCTTTGTCTGGCGGCTAGATGTCGGTGCGACAGGGCCCCTACCCATATTCTAAGATGGATTTTAATATATGTTTTGGGATATATTTTAGGATTGAAAAAGAGAAGGGCGGCCAGCGTGCCTAGATCATGCCCCGTTCTTCGAGCACCTTGCGGGCAACACGCATACATTCAAGCGATTGTGGAACACCACAATAAATCGCAACAATATGGATGATGGCGCGAATTTCTTCCAGTGTACAACCATTATTTATGGCGCCGTTGCAATGCAACTCCCACTCTTTCATTTTGCCAAGTGCGCCTATCATAGTCAGGTTCATCATAGAGCGTGTTTTTGCGTCAATGACATCATCACCCCAGCCAAATCCCCAACACCATGCGGTCATGGCTTCTTGAAAGGGGCGGCTTAGCTCATCTGCCCCTTCCAGAGACGCGGTTACATATTCATCCCCTAAAGTAGCTTTCCGCTGTTCTAGGCCAATGGCGAATAAATCTTTATCAAGTGTGGATTTTGTCATGAGTTCAATAGAGCCTCAAACTGCGTATCGTCAAATTCATCAAGCTGATTAATCTCGCCTGAAACAGCATAAATCGTAGCTTCAGCAATATTTTTAGCATGATCGCCAATGCGTTCTAGATGCCGGCTGATAAATAATAAATGCATTACTGTTTCTGAATGCGCGTCATCATTCTTTATCCGTTGCATCAAGCTGGAAGAAAAAT
The DNA here is from genome assembly GCA_022425485.1 of Alphaproteobacteria bacterium. Taxonomy (GTDB): domain Bacteria; phylum Pseudomonadota; class Alphaproteobacteria; order Puniceispirillales; family Puniceispirillaceae; genus JADHLI01. The sequence goes on from JAKMFL010000025.1 coordinate 8,492, forward strand.
CATCATGCAAATCATCTACAAGTTTGTCTGCATCAAAAATAGTCTGCGCTTTCGCTTCATCTAAACTGTTAAAAGCGGTGATAACATCGGTTAGATTTTGCAGGACAGCATCAGATAGTTTCTCCAACTTATCACGCGCGCTTGCATCGATAACCAAATCATTCTTCACAATAATTTTGGCAATGTTTTTCGCTAAATCACCGGTGCGTTCCAGATTTAAAGCATTTTGAAAGATGGTCAGAATAAGCCTTAAATCGTTCGCCATAGGCGAGCGCAGCGCGATAACATTTTGTGATAATACGGTTATTTCGGCATTGATAGCGTTAATCAGCTTATCACGGGAAACCACCTGTTTAGCCGCTTTGCTGTCATTGGTAATAACGCAACTAATTGCTTGCTTTATCATTTCAGCGCATTCATTGCCCATTTTGGTGATAAGGATTTGCAGGTTAGTGAGCTCCTCATCATATGTGCCTAGAATATGGTCATTTGACATGATATTTGCTCCTATCCAAACCGACCAGTGATATAATCTTGTGTTTTGCTATCGGATGGATTTGTAAAAATAGTCTCGGTATTGTCATATTCAATCAGGTCACCAAGATGAAAGAAAGCAGTTTTCTTCGAAACACGTGCAGCTTGCTGCATGGAATGGGTGACAATGATAATCGTAAAGTCATTTGCCAAATCTGTCATCAACGCTTCAATTTTTGCGGTTGCGATAGGGTCTAGCGCCGAGCAAGGCTCATCCATCAGAATAATTTCTGGGGCAACCGCAATTGTCCGCGCAATACATAAACGCTGTTGCTGGCCGCCAGATAAACCCGTTCCGGGCTGATCTAAACGGTCCTTAACCTCTTCCCATAAGCCAGACCCACGAAGCGCATTTTCAACAATATTGGCCAGCTCGGCATTGGTTTTCGCTAGCCCATGAATTTTTGGCCCATAGGCGACATTATCAAATATAGATTTTGGAAAGGGGTTTGGTTTTTGGAACACCATCCCAACACGGGCGCGCAAAGGCACAACATCAATATCGGGGTGATAGATATTGGTGTTATCTATCAGGATTTCGCCTTCCATGCGGCATCCCTCAATCGTATCGTTCATCCGGTTAAGGGCACGTAAAAAGGTTGATTTACCACAACCGGAAGGGCCAATAAAGGCCGTGATAGTCTTGGGCAAAATATCCAAAGAGATATTATTAATAGCTTGTTTATCGCCGTAAAAAACATTTACGTTCTTGCAGACGACAACAGGGTCTATCTCTTGCATATCAGATGGGCTAGTCGATGCCATTTTATCTCTACCTCTGTGTTTTCTCTACCAACGCCGCTCTAGCTTGCGCCGGATAAAGATGGCGATACCGTTCATTACAATCAAAAAGGCCAGCAAAATAATAATGGCCGAACTTGTCTTTTGGATAAACATCCGTTCAGCGAAATCTGCCCACATAAAAATCTG
>JAKMFL010000039.1 GCA_022425485.1 Alphaproteobacteria bacterium
AATGGCTCCCCGGGACGGATTCGAACCGCCGGCCAAGCGATTAACAGTCGCTTGCTCTACCGCTGAGCTACCGGGGAACAGTGCTCAAGACTTGGACGGTTATACATTATCAACGCTAAGATGCAAGCGCCTTTTTAACAAAACGGTATGGTTTTTCTTCCGCCCTGCTTAGCTTGCCTTTAGGGCTAGGATTGCGTCTGCAGTTTGAGCGATAGTCTGAGGTAGGCAATCTTTTTGAATAAGCGTGGCACGCACCTCTCTTGCATGTCGGCCAACAGAGCTGTCATAGGCGGGGTCATAATGATCTGTTAGCAGCGCTTTTGCCAATTCCAGCCAATCTTCTGCGTCAAAAAAGGCTTGCCAGTTTTGGGTAATGGCGACCCCATGGCGATGCCGCATACCTTTGATCAATTTAATCATATCGGTCTTGTCGGTTAGCAGATGATGATATCCATCAAGCAGGTAATGTGCCCGCGCCGCTACGGGTGCCTCTATTGTGATCATGGGGCTGCGTGTCATTAACCGCCACAAGCAAGAGGGCAGTTGCAGATTACCAATGCGGGAGCTTTCAGATTCTACATAAACAGGTTTTGATAGATCAAATTGGCGAACCTTATCTATCAAATTACTTTCAAAAAATCGCTGTGTGGGCTGGGGGCTATCTGGCCAGCGCCCAAGCAAAGACCCGCGGTGATGTGCCAACCCTTCAAGGTCTAAAATTTGGCCGCCCTTTTTGTCTATTTCGCCTAAAATATCTGTCTTAGCTGAACCTGTACGCCCCGCAATGATAATCAGAGAAAGCTCGTTAAAATCTATGTCCAGACGGTCTAATATATCGCGGCGATACGCTTTATACCCCCCTTCCAGAAGGTGGCAACGCCACCCCACCTCGCTCAGGATATGGGCGAAAGCACGGGAGCGCTGCCCGCCACGCCAGCAATGAATAAGCGGCGAGAAATCGGTGGGATAATCTTGCAGGGCTGTTTGTAAATGGTGCGCGATATTCTGCGATACTAACGCCGCACCGCGCTTTCGTGCTGCAAAAGGAGAAACCTGTTTATAAAGTGTGCCTATTTCCTCTCGCTCTATATCAGACAATACAGGCATATTTACCGCGCCAACAATATGATCTTCGGCAAATTCAATAGGCGCCCTGACATCTATCACCAAATCATAAGCTTCTGGTTGCCAGTTCTGAGTTGTAATAATGGGCGCGCTCATTTTGCTTCTTGTGCTTCTTTTACAACAGTGATGCCGCTTTGCGTTTGGCTTAGTCGGCCGATAATCTCTGCCTGAATATAGCCAGCTTCCTGTAATTTACCACAGATTTCATGTGCTTTAGACCGGGGCAATGCGGCCAAAATGCCGCCAGAGGTTTGCGGGTCAAATAAAAGCTCTATAAGCGGTGTGTATTCTGTGCCTAGCATTGCCCCGCCCTGAACAGCTATGTCTTGGCGATTATGGCTAAATAAGCTTGATCGCGTTCCGCTTGCAGCCAGCTCTTTTGCCCCTATCAGCAAGGGCAGACTATCTAGCCACAACTCCATCCCAGTTGCCTCTGCGCGTTGGGCCAGATTTAGGCCATGGCGTGCCAGCCCAAATCCGGTAACATCTGTCATTAAGGCAGATGGGGCCGCGCTGATGATGATATTGGCTGCGCGTGCATTTGATGCCAGCATTGCCGCAAGGGCTGCATCATAGCTATCTGGCGCACAGATACCGCGCATTTCGGCTGCTAGTACGATGCCTATCCCTATCGGTTTGGTCAGCACTAACATCACGTCTTCTGTTTTGGGAAGCGCAGGGGAGGGTTTGTCCGCCTTTGATAGCCCTGTTACCGCAAATCCCAGCATTGCCTCGCTGCCTATGGTGGTATGACCACCTATCAGTTTGGTTCGATGCGCGGCAAGCTCTTCTAAGGCACCAGATAACATCATAGCTAGGTCTGATTTTTGCATTTCAGGGCGCGTTCGCTGTAAGGTCACTAGCGCTTGAGCGGCAAAAGGCTTGTCGCCAGCAACAAACACATCACTTAAAGCATGTAAAACAGCAATACGCCCAAATAGATAGCTATCAGAGATATGTTGTGAGATGAAATCAACAGATTGGCTAAGCTGGGTAGATTTGCTGCTGTCGTCAGGTAGGGGCAGGTGGCTATAGTCGCTGGCAATACCAGCAGGGGGAAGAAAGCGCTCATCAACCCCCTTTTCCCTAGCTAAATTGCAGGCTTCTTCTAGCGCATCCCTTAAGATATCAGCGCCAGCTTTTGCCCCGCACCCCGCGCATTCAAACACATCTTGAACAGGTTTATCTGTCAGCTTCTTGGCGTAGGCTGGCATAGAAGTTGGCGGTGTCACCATTTCAGGCAGATTATTAAATTTCTGCATAAAACGCCTGTCGATCCAGTTTTTCAAGTGCCACCAGAACGCACCTTGCGCGACAAAATTTCCCCGAAGCGCGAGCGCATTTTTTCCGCCTAACCCGATAAGCGCAAGATATCTAGTTTGCGGCGAAAAGGATTTCAGCGGGGTTTGTTCAATATAGCTGCGTAGATTAAAAGCGAGATAGGGGCCAGCACGTACCGCAAATACACCCGCCTTTTCACGGGGCTCGCCAACCATGCTCGCCACATCGCCTGCGGCAAAAACATTATCATATTCGACTGTCTGTAGCGTAGGTCGCACAGATATATACCCATCTTCACAATGGCTTAACTTTAAATTTGATATCCAACTCGCAGGCCGGGCGGCCGTAACCACAAAGATATGCGCAGCAGGTATTTTATTGCCTGCCTCCAAAATAACCGTATCGGAGGTTATCTCTTCTACATTTGCTCTGTGATGGATAGTGATATTATGACGCGCAAGCGCCGATTGCATGCGCATAGAGGCTTTTTTTGGTGCGGTTGGCAGTACGCGCTCGGAGCGACTAAACAAGTGGAGGGCAATATTCTTAGCCCCTAGCTGGTAGTGGTGATAAAGCGATATAGCTAACTCACACCCTGCCGCGCCCCCGCCAATTACCCCGAAATCGCCGCGCAATGCAGAAGCATCAGGCATCTTTTCTAAAAAATGGGAAATCGGCTTAACCGTTATGCCATTTAAAGCGGTGCCTTTGATAGATTCAGGGGCAGGGACAGCGCCGTTATTGAGCGACAGAACATCATAATGTAGATTCAAACCACCGTCTAAGACAATGTTTTGTTTATCAAAATCTATATCAGAAACAGCACGCTTAATCAGCCTTGCTCCGGCAAATCTAGCAAGTTTCAGAAGATTAATATGCATATCTTCCAAGCTATGATGGCCTTCAACATACCCCGGCAACATTCCGGAATAGGGCGCCATCAATACATCGGTAACAAGCGTCAGGCGCACCCCTTCAAGGGGGCGCATACCAAAGGCTTTCAAAACGGCAATTTGCGCGTGTCCGCCGCCAATTAAGACAAGGTCAATTGCATCTGCTGGCATCTGTTTCATGTGACGCTGCGTTTCTGCCAAAATTTAAGCCATTGCGGCGGCAACACATCAGCTATGAGAATAGCAACAAATATCATCACGCACCCTGTGATAGCAGATATCGTTAGCGTTTGAGATAAGAATAACCACCCTGAAATTGCTGCGAATACGGATTCAAGCGACAAGATAAAAGCCGCAATTGTGGTGCTTGCATATCCTTGCGCGACCAGCTGTAATGTATAAGCGATACCGACTGAAAATAACCCAGCATAGACCAACTCTGGTAAAACAGGCAAAAAGTCTGTCCATAGCGGGGTCTCAATCAAAAGGGTAGGCGGCGTAGCAAACACCACACATAAGATGGATTGCAGGAAGGCTAATTGAAAAGGCGCTTTTATTTTTTTGGTAACCAATCCGATTAAAACAATATGTCCTGCCCAAAATAATGCCCCGATTGTAACCAGAAAATCTCCCCACTGGCTGAGCAAGCTGGTTGAGCCAGACAATAACCAAGAACCACCTATGCAAAGCCCCAACGCTAGCCAAATCTGGCGGGTAATGACACTCCGATTAATCAGCCAGATAAGTAAGGGGACAGCAGGCACATATAAGGTGGTTAGAAAGGCTGCATTTGCCACAAGCGTATATTGCAGGGCTGTTTGTTGCAGGCTAATCCCGCCAAACATCATTACCCCAAGTCCCAAGGCCTGTAGCAGAAGCAGATTGTCTTTCTGCATTTCCTTTACAAGTGAGCATTTGCGACACTCATATACCGCAAATGGTAGCACTGCGAGCGCGCCTATTAGGTAGCGTGCACCTGTAAAGCCGAAGGGGCCGATTGTTTCCATGCCCGTGGTTTGCGCAATAAAGGTTGTACCCCAAATAAGCGCGGCAATAAGCATTAACAGATGGGCCATATGGCGGGACATAGTTTGTATTCTCTTCGCTGCTTAAGGTGATTTTTGTCTTTATCGCTGAACCTCAGCTATCTCTTTTTTCAAGCGGTATTTATAGGGGTTTTTATAAGTTTTACAAAATATTTACGCAGGTGAGGTCTAGTGTGGACGCCGCCGCAAGCTTTTTATTGTTTTGGCAATAAATAACGAGGTACGCGGAATGTAAATATAGGGACGAAGGGGAATATCCAGCGGTTTGGTTAACGCGCGATAGGCGGTATAGCTTAGCAGTAATAAATGCATAGCCGCAAAATAGGTGAACATGGATAAAGGTCCAAAATGCTCAATAATATAACTCGCTATTACCGGCGAGATAATCGCCCCTATGCCAAACAAGAAAATAAGAGAGGCGCTGAGCGTTGTCATATCCTGCTCATCGGTTTGATTGTTAGCATGGATAGCGGATAGGGAATAAAGGGGCATTGTGGTCAGCCCGAAAATAAAGACCAAAATGAAAATAGTCTTTATGCCAAAAACCGCATCCATTTCAATAAGGGTAAATCCGGCAGAAATTAAAATAGTTATGCCGCTTAAGGCGCCAATAAGCTGGCGCGGTGTGGCACGCTCAGCCAGATAGCCTATCGGTAATTGAATTAGCATGCCGGCGATAAGGGGCAGGCTAAGAAAAATAGCAATCTGTGTTGGTGTGAAGTTTAGCTCATACGCAAATAAAGGGCCTATCATCCGTAAAGCTGACCCGGTCGCGCCCACAACGAGCACGCCCAGCGCGGCTAATGGGGATATCCGAAACGCGAAAAGCACGTCTATTTTCTGGGTTTCTGGCATAGCTGGCTGTACCGTTTTGGTTAACCCCAACGGCATTAGGGAAAGACAGATTAAAATCGCTAACAAGCTGTAAGATAAAAAATAGGCGGGTATTAAAAAACTAATCATGGCCTGCGCCATAAGGGCGCCCGTCATATCGATTATTCTATACACACCATAATATCGCGCTCTGTTTTTGTTGGTTAGTTTTGCATTTAGCCAGCTTTCAACCGATGTATAGCTGGTTGCGATAGCCATGCCCGTCATCACCCTGAATAAACACCATGCCCAAAAATAGGGCAGTATAGGATGCAGTAATATAGCGATAATGGATAAAGCTGCGGTAACACAATAAGCCCTTGCATGACCAACGCGTTTCACCAGCAAAGGCGAGAATAAACATCCCAGCAAAAATCCTAGAAAATGGGCGCCGCCGATAACCCCAATTTCTGTATTCGAAAAGCCAATTTCTATCGCCGATAGCGTATCAAGCGGCCCAAGTGCCGTGGTTCCCATCTGCATAAACATGATGGTGAATAAAAGTGCTGAGATGGACAGCAAAGTTTTCATAAACGCCGGCTATAAAAAAAGTAGAAAACTAAGGGACTAAAAACTAACAGACTATAGGTAAAAGAACGCGCTTATTTGCAAAAAAGGTCAACTAGAAAAACATCCCCCTAGATTGCCCTTATCATCAAGGTTGGTTAAGAGTTAGGGCATGAATGTAAAACCCTTTGTTAAATGGGTTGGCGGCAAACGTCAGCTTCTTGCAAAAATTACCCCGCTGATACCAGAGGCATTTACCCGCTATATTGAACCATTTACCGGCGGCGGTGCCGTATTTTTTAGCCTCTCTAAGCGTTTGCAAGATGGCCAGATACCCGCATGGCTTAATGATATTAATCCAGAATTAGTAAATGCGTATCAGATTGTAAGGGATAGGCCAGACGCACTGCTGGCAGATTTGCATACCCATATTCATAGCAAGGACTATTTTTTATCCATTCGCAGTTTGGATAGGCAGGTAGGGGGGCTTTCCAGCCTAACGCCTGTCCAAAGAGCTAGCCGCTTTATTTATCTGAACAGAACAGCCTTTAATGGGCTCTACCGTGTGAATGCTAAAGGCCAATTTAATGTGCCTTTCGGGCAATATAAAAACCCAGCTATTGCCGACGCAGATACTATTTACAGCTGTTCCAAAGCTTTGCAGAAGGTGAAGATTAGCTGTTCCAGCTTTGATAAGCTATTGCCACAAACAAATGAGGGGGATTTTATCTATCTTGACCCGCCTTATATTCCGTTGAACAAGACCAGCTATTTTACCAGCTATAGCCAGACAGGGTTCGGGCATACTGAACAGCAAAAATTAGCAGATCTGGTTCGGGATATGGACAAGCGCGGCGTGCGCTTTCTTGCCTCAAATGCCTATGTTCCTGAATTAAACAATCTGTATTCTGGCTTTACGATTATAGAGGTTCAGGCCACGCGCGCCATAAATGCCAATAAAGATGGGCGCCATGCAATATCAGAAGCGCTTATTACGAATATTCTGTAATAGAAATTTAACGCTTTAAAAATAGGTTACCAAAACGGCAAAGGCAGACATCGCGCCTAAAATAGCCACCCATAATTTTTGCGTCAGAAACATTAATAAAAGGCCAAAAGCCAAACATGCCAGACGATAATCCAATGGGGTGGTCGCCAGAATACCCGTAGGGAAAACAAGAATTCGCATCAATACAGCGGCAACCATGGCATAGGCAACCGCATTTATCCATTTCATCAATAAACTATCTGGACGAATATAATCTGAGAGTATAAGGCCAGAAAAACGCCAACTAAAGGTCGCAAAAGCAGCTAGAAATATGGTCAGCCAAGTCTCAAACAAGGTGTATTCAGCCATCTAACCGACCCTTATCCTCGATATATGCTTTTAGCTGATAATAGGCAATTGCGCCCGTACCGCCCAGAAAACCAGCAAATAAAATCGCCCAATCCCCAGCAATTGCATATAAAAATGGGCAAGCCGCGCCGCCTAAAACCGCAGCTAGACGGCTAACAGATTGTTGGGCATTCATCAATAATAGCAGGATATAAATGGGCGTAATGAAGATTACCAGCCGCAATATTTCGGGGGGCATAACATCATCCAAGTAATAGCCGATGGTGGTGCCAGCCATGCCAAACGCAAAGATGGTAAGCGAAAAGGACAGATAATAAACGCGCAAATTCGCTGGACTATAGTCCTTTTGCCGATAGCTTATTTGTGCCCAGCTGGTAATGGCCAGCAAATGCATCATCAATACCCGTTTCCATAGCGGCAAGCCAGCCTCGCGAAGGCGCAAAATATCTGCGCCGGAAATGACCATCAACATCATCCGCATATTGGCGAGTGCCACAGCAACAAACATCAAAAAAAGGGAAGCGCCCGTCGCATAAAGGCTAACAAATGCCACTTGGCCGGGCATTCCCCAAACACTGAAGGAGGTAAGAAATGTCATCCAAAAATCAAAGCCAGCTTCTCTGGCAATGACGGCAAAGCCCATCATTGTGCACCCAAGGGCTATGCCCGGAACGCTGCTTGCATCAAAAACCCCTGCAATACGGGCACGCCTCGGAGAGATGAGAGGGATATCAGTCAAAATACAAACAACTCATAATTGCGGCAACAAGCAAACAAAAGAATGATTTTTTGAATAAATGGAGGCCCGGACCGGAATTGAACCGATGTACACGGTTTTGCAAACCGCTGCATAACCACTCTGCCACCGGGCCTCAATAAACGAGTAGCAGAATGGATGTACGTCAAACGCTTAAGAAGGTCAACAAACACCCCTCAAAAAAGTGATTAAAACCCCCTTATGAGGCGGAATAAGACGTCACTTTTTTAGGCAATGGTATGTGATTACGGGATCTTATTTAAATCAGCGTTGAAAGTTAGGTTTGTTCCGCTTATAAAACAAAACAACGGGCGTTAAGTATATTTAAGGGGTGAAGGCATGAACGATATGCATTTTGATGCATTGCGCAAAGCAATGGTAGATAGTCAGATCAGGCCGAACAAAGTGATTGATGATCGTGTTATCGCTGCCTTTATGAATGTGCCGCGCGAACGCTTTGTTACTAAAAACATGCAGAATCTAGCGTATATTGATGAAGATATTCACCTCAGCGGCGGGCGTTTTATTCTAGAGGCGATGGTTATGGCAAGAATAATTCAGGCTCTAGAGCTTGAATCCAGCCAATCTGTTATGCTTATTGGCGCTGGTACGGGCTATACAGCAGCCCTGCTTTCCTCGCTTGTAGAATCAGTTATTGCTATTGAAACCCGCGCGCAAATGGTTGAAAAAGCTCAGCAGTTGGTCGCCGAGCTTGATGTCGGCAATGTTGCTATCATTAAAGCAAGATTGCAAGATGGCTTCGCATCAGAGGCCCCTTATGATGCCATTATAATTGAAGGTGCTGTAGAGCAAATGCCGCAAAGCCTGTTAGACCAACTCGCAGATGGTGGGCGGCTCGCCGCTATTTGGCGCCCCGAAAATGCTCAGGTAGGAGAGGCCTGTGTCTGGCATAAAACAGGGGATGCGGTTTCAAGAACCCCGCTATTCACGGCGCAAGTTCCTGTACTAGATGAATTTAAAGCCAAACCAAAATTCTCTTTTTGATGTATAGATTAAGTCCCCCTTGCAGCATTGTTACTTGGTGACATTTGTTATTTCGTCTATATTGCAGACATATTCTATCAATAACTGGGTTTCAGTGCTTATGGTAACTTTCACCGCCAGCCTTAACAGGGTTTCGAAAAAATATGTGAGCGCACCTATTTTTATGTCTGCCTGCTTTGTGGTCAGTGTTATGGCAACAGACGTATCAGCCCAAAATACCCAAATTTCTCAGAATATTAGCGCCGAAGATAGCTTGCGCGCTGGCCTAATGGCTAGTGAGGTTCTGGAGGCTGAGCGTCAGGCCTTTGTGGTGGCAAGGCAAGCTATTGCAACCAGCAATGCTAAAAATAATCTGACCGGTAATTTTGCCCTTAGTGGCTCGCATCTGCAAACAGATGAAAAAGATAGTGCTGGAGGGTTTACGTCTAGTAATAAGCGCGTTGGTGCCGTCACCCTTAAAAAGCAGCTATATGATTTTGGCGAGGCAGATAGCAGAATGGAAGCCGCCCGCTATGGCATGGACAGCGCACGTGCATCTTATATGGGCGCAGAACAGCAGGTTATTTTAGATATTCTTAGCGCGCATCTAAAGGTCATAACGGCGCAGAAAGCCTTTGATATTCGCACCGCGAACAGAGAACGTTTGGACGCACAAACGCAAGCTGAGAACATTAAACTTGATGCGGGCACTTCGACGCCAACGAGACTGGCAGAGGCAGAAGCGCGGCTTGCTCGCGCGGTGTCAGACCAAATTCTTGC
>JAKMFL010000014.1 GCA_022425485.1 Alphaproteobacteria bacterium
AACAAGCGTAAAGCCGCGCTAGAAACATTCATGATTGTTTGAACCTAAATTTTAGTTAGCGTGATAAGAAAACAGCAGCAGATATCACTTTCAAGACTAATATGAGAGCGCTCAATAGCAAGGGCAACAAGGATAGAAAAGCAAGCTAGAAAATACGTCGCTTCTTCTCCCGCTAATGCTTACAACTGAAGCCTTCTAACCGCTGTAATTAGTCGGAAATACACCTAAAGCCAATATAAACAACCGCCATATCCTGTGGTTTTGTAGCACCATAATCTGCCTGCATCTGGCGGGCGCCATACCACCATGAGCCCCCCATCGTTGCCTGTTGCCCAATGCTATTTGAAAGCTCTGCCCATTCCCAGACATTCGCCCCCATATCATATAACCCATTTATACCTCGCTTGCTGACACCCGCAGGCGCATGACCAAACCCTCTTTTTAACACAGAGACATAATTTGTTTTCTTGCCCGCAAGAAGTGTCTCAGCATTACAATCAGACAAGCAGTTAGCACCCGTTGGAAGCTCTCCAGTCGGATATGGATAAGTGACACCTGTTAAGTAGCCATCTGTGGGTTTAACCCTATTTTCAGTATAGCCGGCATCTAGCCACTCTTGCTTTTTTGGTAGTCTTTTACCCTTCCATTTGCAGTATTGCGCAGCCTCATAGAACGTCAAATGGACAGCAGGCTCGTTTAATTCCCCATCATCTCCGTATGGCGAGCGCCAATTCCAATCAGGCTTCACGACCCAGCCAGCCTCATAGACCATCCCACCATGTTGTTCTGCATACGTAACCAACCCAGTTGAGGCTATAAATTCAGAAAACTGGCCGATAGTAACTTCGGTTTTATCCATCATAGCTGCATGAGCAATATTTCCAAAAATTATCATGCTCAAAAGAAACACCATAGATTTAATGAAAAATAGTCTTTTCATGACTTCCTCAAACGCTAATTTCCCCTATTAAAAACCATTAAATTACCTTATTTTTTTGAATCTCTCGATAACTAATAAAGGCTGTTGCACTTATAATTAGGAACGTACCTGCATAAAGATACAAAGTGGGTAAGCTGCCAAAAAGCAAAAATCCTAGTAAGGTGGACCAAATAATTCTGATATAATCTAAGGGTAATAAAAAGGATACTTTACCTAGTTTTAATGAGGCGTATACCAAGGCATGTCCCAATGTTCCTAGTCCCGCAATGCCTAGTAAATAAAGAAGCTGAATTAAAGTTGGCGTTTCCCAAACAAATAAAGACGCGATAAGCGCCAACGGAACGCATCCCATAGCCTGCCAGAAAGTAATAGATATAATAGTGTCTTTTTCGGTAAGTTTTTTAGCAATTACTATCGATATAGACCAAAGTATTGCGGCGCTTAGCAACAATAAATGACCTAAATTAAGGGAGATATCTGGCCTTGTAATTACCAGTATTCCAGCAAACCCTAGAAATATAGCCGCCCACCGTTTTATTCCCACACGCTCAGATAAAAACATAACCGATAAAATAGTCGCAAAAATGGGTACCGTAAATAAAAGTGATGTTGCCTCTGGCAGGGAAACAAGACTGAACCCTGTGAACATGCATAGCATACACACCCCGCCAACACCTCCTCTTATTACCTGCAATTTTACAGATGATGTTTTAACCGTGCTAAGCCCATTCCATAATAGAATTGGCAATATTATGATGAAGACAAGCAAGGCTCTAAAAAGCGTGATAACAAAAGGGTGCAAGGCATCACTGAGCAGTTTTACAGATGCCTGCATTAAAACCATCGAGAGCCCGCCAACCATCATAAAGGCGATGGCGCGTATCAACAAAGCACGTTTTTTATTTGTCACGCATCAATCCTTCTTTGACATTGTGTTTGTTAAATTATCAACCAGAAAACGAGACTGAGAGAATATCGTCCCAAAACTCTATCAACTATTACTAGCGAATTTTGCAGGCCAACAGGCAAGCCAATAAGAGCTAGCCCAAGCGCGCCGTCCCAAAGCCCATAGCAATCTGGATAACACCTATTCGCGGAAATAGAGTGCCAAGGCCACACGAGAAGATGAAAAAACCAATTAAAACAGGATAAGGCGATATCATGCGCATAAACTAACATGTTTAGTCGTTCGGGCTAGCAAAATATTAGGTGGTGGCGTAGTGCCAAGATTTAGGCCTGCTGTTACACCTGCCTCAGACGCTCATTTACCGCCTTCAAAGCGGCTATATAGTCCTGTTTTTCGTCCGTGACCACTTCCACCTTAGCCTTGCCCCAGCCCCTATCCAGAAGCGCCTGAGCGGCTGTACCACGCACTCTTTCATCCTTGCCTGCGCGCATCAAGGCTACAAGCGTATCTACGG
>JAKMFL010000070.1 GCA_022425485.1 Alphaproteobacteria bacterium
TTTCGTAGGTGGATAAAAATAAATCCAACTGCCCCTCGTTAAAAATTTTCTCGCCGATATTGGCCACATAATCGGTTTGAAGTGCCGCCATAACTCGTTTCTGTTTGAGGAATTTTCAGTAATTACAATGAATTACCTTAAAACACCCCATTTCCCCGCATAAAACGGGTCATTATGGGATATCATGGGATTTGATGGTAGTCAATGGGAAATTGCCCTAATTTATGGAAAAATTAAGGTTTTTCAACAGTTTATGAGAAATGACTTAAAGAAAAACAGGTAACTATCTATTTTGCATGAATTTATATAAAATTGTTCATGTTATGTTCTGTTTTTAGGATGTTTTTCGCCACATTTTAAGGCCTGAGAATCGGTGTGAAGAGGGGCGGGTGAAACGAAAAGTAGCCATGTTCAAAATTCTGAAATGACCAGTGCTAGCGAATATCCACCAGTGAACAGCCGCCAGTCTAGTTCTTCGCCACCCTAAATTGAGGGATAACTTAAACTGACATTTTTGCCGCACATATCATCAGGCTTGCTGTGTCATGATAGGGGATCAAAAACCGCCTCTCACGGAGACATCTAATGTTTAATGACATGACGATTACGCTAGATTTCCTAAATTTCCTAAACTTCACCATACAAATCCCTGAATCGTCCCCATCAGTGTTCGTTATCTTTCTACCCCTCTATAATAGAAGAGATTAAGGGGTAGGAATACTTTTTTGAAGATGATGGCCTGCCCAACTGGACAGACCACATTTACCTGTTATCGCCCATTTTGCCGCCGGCCACGCGCTGCCCCCCAAATCGCCTTAGCCCTAAAACGGGCACAAGCTGAAATGGGTGTTGCGGCCAAAGAAAAAGGGAAAATAACTCACCCCCCGCCAAAGCCTTCTGGGGATAATATTTTATAACCTCTGCCAACCATACATCTATCCACAACGGCTGTGGGGCCAAACTTGGCCATGATGCGGGAATAATCTACTTGATTTGCACCTACAGCCGCCCCAATAGCCAGCCCCGTCAACGCGCCACTCGCTAATGCATTGCCTGTATGATAATTATTTTGCCGCGCGGTTGTATCGGCTAGCGCGGCACCTGCAAACGCCCCAAATATGGCGGCAGCCATGGCGCGTTCCTGTTCTTTTTTACGCTGTTCTTCATAGGTTTTTTGAACCTTATTACCAATAACGCGGCAATCTTTCAAATCAGCTAAATAGATTTGTTTCTCTTTATTCTGCGCCTTTAAATCGATTACCGGTGCATAGGTTGCTAAATCCATCTTATTTGTTGTCTGACATCCGCCCAGCATCCCTGCCGCGACCAGCCCTAATACCCATTTACGCATTGCTCATATTCCCCCTTTAGTTTGTTTAAGGGGGCAAGCCTAACAGATATTTCTTAAAAATCGGTAAAGCCGCTTATCTACTTCTGAATGGGCGCCAGTAAAAAAAACAGCCCTATGTTGGAAATAGGGCTGTCTTAGTCATTTTCGTGCTTGTAATCAGGCTAGGTTAATTCACCGTGACCAGCACCGCACCAGCGCTAACCAGTTCCGTGGTTTTCCGGCCCTCATCATGCCCGATATCATATCTATCAAGGGTAGTTGGGCGGCTATCCATGCCAAGAACTATCAGCCCAGAGACATAATTATCTGGCACCTTTGTTGGTGCGACCATCGCAATGACACGCACAACATTTGATTTGCCGCCACTTACTTTAATCTTAATGGATTTTCCGGGGGCAAGAAGAACACCCGGCGGGCCATCACTGCCATGACCAACCATTGCTTTGCGACCGATTTTTTCTTTCAGCATTGCTGGGTCGCCTGTTAAAATTTGATGCTCGGCCGCCTTCGTTACATAGAGGCCATCAAAAATATGCTTATCCTTACGCACAGGGGCAATAAGCACAGGGGCAAGTAATTCATCTTTCATCTGGTTGGTAATGGTAACAGTGTAATCATCACCAGCAAAGCTTGTGAAAGGGATTATCGTCAGCATTGCTGATAGAAATAGTATGAGGGTGCGCATCGCGTGATTCTCCTTCGCGGCGGGTTCTGAGGGTCAGCAGGGAGGGGGAGAGTGTGCGTGAAGAAAGTCTTACTTTCAGACATGCAGCCCTGCTGACTTTATCTCAGACCGGTGTCTGTACGCGATACGTTCATGAGCTACCTTTCCACTTTATTTTCTAAATAAGGCACAAATATGGCAAAACTGGATGAGGGCTAAATTTTAAAGAGAGGGGGAAGTAGTGAGCAGACAGCCTGTAAGCCGGGTTCTGTAAAAAAGAGCATGCTCTTTTATCGATAGCTATTCGTCTGGGACGCCTGTTACCAGACGCCTCTAGCAACCTACCCGGACATCTCTGGCAGGATCACCAGTGCTGTTAAACAGCCATGTCCCTACATGGTCTTGCTTCGGATGGGGTTTACCCTGCCAGCTCTGTCACCAGAACTGCGGTGCGCTCTTACCGCAACCTTTTCACCCTTACCTGTCAAAAACAACAGGCGGTTTGTTTTCTGTGGCACTTTCCCTGAGGTCGCCCTCGCTGGACGTTATCCAGCATCCTGATCCTGTGAAGCCCGGACTTTCCTCCAGCGCCTTTGAAAAAGGGGCCAGCAGCTATCCAGCTATCTGCTCACGCCTCAGGGCATAACGCGGTTGCGGCGCCATTGTCAAATGACAAGAGAGGGAAGGAGGGTATTTATAAGCCGGGGGCCATAGCAGATTAGGGCAGATTAGGCCAGATGCGAGGCCAGATTAGGCCAGAACAGATGTGAGGGCAGATTAGGCCAGATTAGGCCGAAACAGATTAGGACAGGCCAGATGTGAGACCTCGCAAGGCTGGCTAAAACCTAGTCTGCTTCAATGGCTTCTTTTAAGATTTCTAGCTCTAGCCAGCTTTCTTCTTTGGCTGCAAGGCTTGCTTTATCCGCCGCTAATTGGGTTGCTAGTTCCTCAAACCCTTTTGGGTCGCGCTCAAAAAACGCCATATCTGCCAGTTTTGCCTCTCCTGTAGCAATATGCGCACGCAAATTTTCTATTTCTTTGGGCAACTGTTCCAGCTGATAAACCTGCTTATAGCTAAGCCGGTCTTTTTTGGCTTTTGCAGCCCCCGTATCCCCCGGCTTGGCTTTGCCTGCTTTTTTGGCCGTTTTTACAGCTTCTTTATCTTTGTTCTTTCGTTTGCGCAGCCGGCCTAGATAATCGCTATAGCCACCCGCATGGGGAACAATACTACCTTCTTCTTCAAAGGCCAAAATGCTGGTGACGGTGCGATCTAGAAAGTCTCTGTCATGGCTGACTATCAATACGGTTCCATCATAATCTGCTATCACTTCTTGCAACAGATCGATGGTCTCCATATCCAGATCATTTGTAGGCTCATCCAGCACCAGAAAATTATGCGGCTCAGAGAAGATACGCGCGAGCAGCAGCCGATTTTGCTCCCCCCCAGATAAGGTGCCAACACGCTGCGTCATTTTATAATCATCAAACAGGAAATCCCGCAGATAGCTGGTTACATGGCGCGGCTTACCATCTATTTCCACCACATCCCCGCCATCTGGGCAAAGTGTTGTCCAAGGCGTTGCTTCAGGATTTAGCCTCTCGCGGTTTTGATCAAAATAGGCTGAGAGCAGACCATAACCTGTTTTAACATATCCTTTATCAGCTTCCCGTTCACCTAGAAGGGTGCGAATGAGGGTAGATTTACCAATGCCGTTTGGCCCAACAATGCCTAGCCGGTCACCGCGCCGGATAATGGTGTTGAAATGGGTAACTAGCGGGCGTGGCTCTTGGTTGTCTGCGCTATTGGGCTCTGGGGTATCTGCATTATTATTGGGGATGTTGACGGTTAAATCGCGTGCTTCTAACACAATCTGTCCGCCGCCTTCGGCTTTTCCTGTGCTCATTGACATCTGGGCGATAACCTGTCCACCTTGGCGGGCGCGAAGGTGGCGTAAATCTTGTAATTCCCGAAGCCGCCCCTGATTCCGTTTCCGGCGTGCGCTAATCCCTTGATGCGACCATCTTGTCTCTTCTGCAATTTTTCTATCTAGCTTATGCAAACGCACAGCTTCTTCTGTTAGAATACCCTCAGACCAGTCTTCAAACTGCTCAAACGCGCCTTCACGCCGGCGCAAAGTGCCTTGTTGTATCCAAATAATACCCGTTCCCAGTGCCCGCAAGAAAGCGCGGTCATGGCTGATCAGGATAAGCGCCCCTGAACGTGCCCGCAGCATATCTTCCAGCCATTCAATAGTAGGCAGATCAAGATGGTTTGTCGGCTCATCTAGCAGCAGCACTTGTGGTTCTGTTATCAGGGCACGCGCAAGCGAGGCACGCCGTCGCTCTCCGCCAGACAGCCCATCTGTCATCCGCGCCGGATCCATACCCATTCTATCCAGCATCGCATCTGCCCGGTGGGCTTGTTTTACACGCTCAGATACCGTTAGATCGCTATGATTATCCAGCCCCTGCATGACATAAGAAGATAGGCTCATACTACCTTTGAATTTAGGCGATTGCGGCAAATAGGCGATTTCGGTAGCTGGCGCAACCCATCTGCTACCTTCATCTGGCTCTACTTGGCCAGCTATTAGTTTCATCAAGGTAGATTTACCCGCACCATTACGGCCAACCAAGGCCAGCCTGTCCCCTGCGGAAACGGATAAATCGACACCCCGCAAAAGCCATCTGTCGCCCAGATTAACACCCATTTCCGATATACTCATCAGCGGCGGTGCCATATCTTAAAACTACCTCTTCATCTGGCCAGTATGTTCATTTTGCTAGTATGTTCATCTGGCGAGTATGTTCATCTGGCGAGTGGTTTGCTTTCAGCATAACACCCGTTTTTTCTAGCTCTATCATTTTTGATGTGCGGTTATGCCGTGCGGCTGCGGATTTGTCCAGCTAATGTCTGATAGGCATTGTTAATTTGTGCCAGCCTATCGGTTGCCGCTGAAATAAATTCTTCCGGCATGCCAGCGGCGATAAGCTGGTCTGGATGGTGGGTTCGCGCCAGTGCTTTCCATGCAGTCTTCACCTCTTCTAAACTGGCATCAGGGGCAATGCCTAATACCAGATGCGGGGGCGGGGTAGTACCGCTATGCATATCAGATAAGCGACTAAAATCAGCCTCATCATAGCCAAAGATGCTTGCGACTTCTGACAGATAGGCCCATTCTTCAGACGTAATATCCCCATCTGCCCTAGCAATGGTAAATAAAAGGTCAAGTAATTGCTCTAAAATCGCAGAGCGCGCGCCAAACAGGTCAACAGTTTGCCGGGCATAGGCGGTGAAGCCTGTTGGCGTTTGCCGGGCTAAATCCCAGAATTCACCTACTCTTTTAACATCTTTTTGCGGGATATCCACGCGGGAGCGAAACGCTTCTATCTCTGATCTGGTAACCATGCCATCGGCCTTTGCCATTTTGGCGGATAGGGCGATTACGGCTACGGTAAAGGCCACTTTTCTGGCTTGATCAGGGTCGCTGCGGCGGCGAATTTGATGTTCAGCAACTACGCCAGCGGCCGCCCCTAATAGGGCGCCTATCGGCCCACCTACTGCTAGCCCGGCGGCCCCGCCAATGATTAAGCCCCAGATATTCATATCACCGCCGCTCCTTTATATCTTTGGGCGTTAAATAGAATTTGCTATCTATCCTCGTGCAGATTTATACTCTGCCAATCTGGTATCAGATGCGTTATCAGCTATCTTTAAAGCTTGCATAACGTTTCCATAACGTTTCCATAGCTTCAAAAGAGTTTCCAAAGCTTATACAGAGTTTAAGATAATGAAACAAACTTCCAAACAGCCTAATCAGGATAGTGAATACCCCCATTTTGATTATCGTGGTTTGAAATGCCCTTTGCCTGTATTAAAGGCGCGTCGTGCGCTGAACGCATACCAGAGCGGCGACGGCATAAGGATTTTGGCAGATGATCCTGCCGCACCCCTTGATATGAAACATTTTTGCGATACTGAGGGGCATCAGCTAGCAGCTTGTGATGAAGTAGATGGCTATTTCAGCTTTATGATTATTAAGGGCGCATCCTAAAAGGCACAAATATCCTTAACCGCAATAGGTGTTGCACGCATGGTCTCGCTGTGTTTGATACCATTGCCATTGTGTTTCTTGTGGGGTGTCTGCATCAATTAGGCCAAGCGAAATGGCCATATCGAAAAAGCCCTTTGCTGGCCTGTCATATCGGCGCGAGATAACAATGGCGGCACGAAGCGGTCTTCGCGCGGCAACATCTTCTGCCATGCTTGCCTCTAGCCACAGGGTAAGTTTATGAATACGGTGTGGTGCTGGAATTTCAGCTGCGGTTGCTAGCCCCTCATAAGGGATAGGCTGGCCTGCCCTTAGCGCTGCAAGAAGGGCTATTTCAGCACGTATATGCCAGCTCGTATCATCATTGCTTGCCATAGATTACTTTCTTCCTATCCAGATGAAACGCTTTTTCTTGAGCTTAGAGGTGGTTCTATTGTAAGCCTTCTCTTATGACCTTTCTACGCTCACTCCTGTTCAATTTGGCCTTTTATGGGCTTACCACTATTTTGGCCTTCTTACTATTACCGTTGATAGTGACGCCGCGCAGTGCACAGGCTGCGGGCCGCTTTTGGGGGTGGCTTACGCATAAACTGCTTTTTATTGCGGGACTGTCTCACCAGAATGATGGCGATAGCTTGCGCAGCTCGCAGGTGATTTATGCGGTGAAGCATCAATCAGCGTGGGAGACACTCATCTTGTACTGGCAGCTTGGTGCGCCTGTAGTGGTGTTGAAAAAAGAGCTGATGATGATCCCTATTCTTGGCTGGTTTTTTGCCCAAGCGGGCTGTATTGCCCTAGATCGCGGGGCTGGAATGGCGGCGTTGCGGCAGTTACGTGCGCAGGCTGATATCGCGCGGCGCTCTGGGCGTTCTATTTTAATTTTTCCGCAAGGCACGCGGGTTGCGCCGGGCACATCGCGGCCTTATCAGATAGGTGTTTTCGCCCTTTATGAGCAAACCGGGCTAGCTGTACTGCCTGTGGCCCTCAATTCCGGTCAGTTTTGGAGGCGGCGCGGCTTCACCAAAAAGCCGGGGCGGATTTGTGTAAGCTATCTGCCAGTGATTGCCACTGGATTAAAACGTAAAGAGTTTATGAAAAATCTGGAAATAGCGATTGAGACCCGCAATGGTGAACTTGAAGCGGCGCCCTTGCACCCTCATATCTAAAGAACAGGTGGAATTGGCCGCTAACAAAAGCGCTGGAGATTATTATGGATGGTGAGAATTTTAACGAGAACCGCCAGGTAAATGTGCTCGGTGGACGGCTGGTAACTTGCTCAACCCAGCCTTTAACCGGGTTTTTTCGCGATGGCTGTTGTCATACAGGCCCCCAAGATGCAGGCTCGCACACCGTTTGCGCTATTATGACAGACGAATTTCTTGCCTATAGTCAGATGGCTGGCAATGATCTGTCTACGCCGCGCCCAGAGTTTGATTTCTCTGGGCTGAAGTCTGGGGATAGATGGTGTTTATGTGCCGCAAGATGGGAGCAGGCCCGCCAAGCAGGGGCAGCACCAAAGGTAGTATTAGCAGCAACTAACAAAGCGGCATTGGCCATTCTTAATCTTGACGATTTAAAGGCGCATGCCGCAAATTAATCTTCCTGCCTCCGATTAATGAGGGGAAATAAAAAGGCTATTGAGAAATAATGGCACTCAGAACGGCAAAACAGGGAAATAAAAAACCTGTCTCTGATGGGGGCGCAGCCTCTGACAGGCATTTATGGTTTGTCTGGATGGGACTGATGGTCGTAGCGATTGCACTGCTGCCTTTTATTGTGCGTGAAGGGGCAATTGTGCGCACGCTTGCGGATATGTGCATGACAGCGCTTGGGCTATAAGCTTTTTTATCACGCTGAAAGCCAGATTTTCCGTAGTTTTTGTGTTTTTCCAGCCGTAATTACCCATAATTTAGAATAAACTTAAATTGGGACTTCTTCCCTCGACAAGCCTGTGTTAGGCTGTTTACGGGGAAGTTTTTTGAAAGCTGATAGGGGTGCCCCCTGTTGAGTTGGGACCGGCTAGGATTACTCAATCAAGGGACACGTCGTTTTTACGATGCATGTCCTGAATTGGACTAGCTGAAAAAAACTTCCCCACCAAGAATGGGCATTATTCCATATTGTGGAAGCTTATGCTTATTCAGGCGTGCGCACCCAGCAAATCAACAAGGCCTCTCACTAGCACCAAGAAAGCACGCGGATATGATGGCAGGCTTTTTTCTTTATGCCCCGCCAGCTTTATTATCCGCAGCATCTGATACAAATCGGAAACCGCAATTATTTTCTATTGTGGAGCGCGTCCCGCTATCTGGTTAGAATGTAAAAGCGCAGATGCGCAAT
This sequence comes from Alphaproteobacteria bacterium, assembly GCA_022425485.1. GTDB lineage: Bacteria > Pseudomonadota > Alphaproteobacteria > Puniceispirillales > Puniceispirillaceae > JADHLI01. Next base: position 8,408 of record JAKMFL010000070.1, read on the forward strand.
TTCTTGACCAAATTATATCACAATGCTCTTATAGGGCGGATTATTTTTTGCAGATATTCTGTTCGCTTATGAGCAGATAACCCCCTTATTTGAGAGTGAATAATAAACGCTATGAAGACAAGAAAATTAGGTAAAACTGGGATAGAAACATCGGCAATTGGATTAGGGGCAATGTCCTTCACCAATTTTTACGGCCCCTGCAGTGATACACAATCAGCCGAGGTGCTATCCGCCTGTCTTGATATGGGCGTCACCCATATTGATACCTCTAATGTTTATGGCATGGGTGTGTCTGAGCAGCGTATCGGCGGGTTTCTTAGCCAGCAAGGGCAGCAAAAAGATACATTATTTTCCATCGCAACAAAGGCGGGTATCTGCCGCGATCCAGAAACGGGTACACGTGGCTTTAATAATGAAGCTGTGCATCTAGAAGAAGAGCTGGATAAAAGCCTTGCGCGGATGGGTGTTGATTGTGTGGATTTGTTTTATGTGCATCGCCGCCAGCAAGAAATTCCTATCGAAGAGGTAGCAGGCTCGCTTGGCAAGCTTGTGGAGAAGGGCAAAATAAAGTCTTTTGGCTTCTCTGAGATTGCGCCATCATCACTGCGGCGTGCGCATGCTGTTCATCCGGTAGCGGCTGTCCAGTCTGAATATTCGCTTTCTACCCGCAATGTAGAGATGGGTATGCTGCAAGCCTGTGCTGAGCTTGGTACAACATTAGTTGCCTTTAGTCCGGTTGGACGCACTTTCCTGACAGATACGCCCATGGACTATGAACGGGCGCAGACTTCTGATTTCCTGAAAGGTAACCCGCGCTTTCTTGAACCAAATATAACAGCCAATTTGGCGATTACCGACAAGTTTAGAGCCTATGCTGGCGACCATGGTTTGCCGACAGCCTCCCTCGCTATTGCTTGGCTATTAGCACAAGGTGAACAGGTTCTGCCTATTCCCGGTACGCGTTCGGTTGAGCATTTAAAAGAACTTGTAAAGGGATGCGAGATTGAGCTTACCGCACAGATGAGCCAAGAAATTGAGGAACTTCTGCCGATTGGCTGGGCGCATGGCGATCGTTATTCTGCGGCGCAATGGATTGGCCCAGAACGCTATTGCTAGCAAAACAAACTTATCTTTGCGCAAAAAATTATGCTAGAAGCAGGCGATGAATTCGCGTGACTATCTATTATATGCCAGCATTATTTTTGTTTGGTCAACAAGCTGGCTGCCGTTAAAATGGCAGCTGGGTGTTGTCGCTCCTGAGGTATCTATTTTATGGCGTTTTATAATTGCGGCCAGCATTTGCATGGCTATCGCGGTTTTCCGGCGTGCGCCATTGCGCTTTGATATTAAAACGCACGGGTATTTTATGGCATTAGGGCTGTTTATTTTTAGCACCAATTTCACGCTATTTTACTATGCAGGCCAATATGTAACCTCGGCATTGCTAGCGGTTGTATTTTCTACCGCCTCGATGGTGAATATTCTGCTGATATCGCTGGTCTATCGCACGCCCCCTCAATTGGGCCAGCTTATTGCCTCTGCTACTGGTTTATGCGGTATTGCCCTTATCTTCTGGCCAGAGTTAGAAATCTCACAATATGCTCTAACAGCGCTTGTTTTATGTATTATTGGCACGTTGAGTTTTTGTTCTGGAAACCTTGTTTCAGCCCATATTCAAAAGCAGGGTATCAGCGTTTTAAGTGCAAATAGTTGGGGAATGATTTATGGCTGCGGCGTTTTGGCTGTTGTTGCGCTGGTGCGTGGCCATCCCTTTATTATCGAGCCTTCTGCATTATATATCGGCAGCTTGCTGTGGCTTTCCATATTAGGGTCAGTCGTTGCCTTTTTCAGCTATCTTAGTCTTGTCGGCAGCATTGGCGCGGGGCGGGCGGGTTATGCAACAGTGGTATTCCCTGTTTTTGCGCTGTTAATATCTACCTTCGTTGAAGCCTATCAATGGACGTGGCCAGCGGCGATGGGCATCACGCTGGTAATTGCGGGCAATATATTGATGGTTCGTGCACGCTAGTTTTTGCCGCCAAGCATGATAATCATTTGTGCGCGCCGGTTTCTGGCACGAATAGCTTCACTAGACCCTAGGGCAACGGGACGCTCCTTACCATAGGATATGGTCAGGATACGCGAGCCATCTACCCCTTGCGCTCTCAGGAACTGCGCAACGGCTGCGGCTCGGCGCTCCCCAAGGGCAAAATTGTAATCTCTTGTGCCCCTATCATCACAATGGCCTTCAATGCGCAAGCTTAGGTGTCTGTTCTCTGGCTGGTTCAGCCTTTTTGCTAGCGCATTAAGGCGCATCTTGTCCTCAAAGCTGACGGTATAATCATCTAGCGCGTAATAGATGGGGCTTATGAGGGTTTCTAGTGCTTCTTCTGGCGTTTTTTCTGGCGCTGTTTCTGGCGTTTTTTCATCTTCAATAGGCGCGCCAGATAGTGCTGCTTGCTCGTCTGTGTTTTTAGCCGCATCAGGGCTATCTTCTATGCTCTTATCTGCATCATTTTCTGAATTTAGCTCGGCGTTTTGTTCTTGCATCCCTTCTGGGGCTAGCAGCCTTTCATCCTCTGGCAGGATATCAATAATGGTAGATGGAATATCTGATAATGCCGCCTCTTCAGGATAGGGGCGAAGGGAGACACGCTCGCAGGCACTAAGCGCGAATGCGGCAAAAATAGATAAAACTACCAATAGAGAATAGGTATGAGGGTAGCGCATCTAAATCCGGCCTCCTAGCGGCCAACAAAACCTAACTTAAACAAACAGCAAATGATGGCTTTTCAGCCAATTCATAGTGGTGACGCCTGTAACTAAATAGGTTCGGCAATCAGGGTCACTGCCAACCAAACCGTAATCTGTGGCTTCTTCATCTACAGGGGTCTCCTCTTCTGGAGCTTGATACATGCCAAATCCCCCCTGTCCAGATGAGCCGCCCAGCGCAGCCTGAATTTTGAACATATCTTGCAGCATAGCAGGAGAGTAAACGACTGGATTTGCCGCCTCTTTACCCGCCTATGCTATATTAACTTTTTCTCAATCATTCGCGTGCTGTGCTATAATTGAGGGGTTTATGTCGTTACCATCTGTGGTAGGGGAATAGCGGTTTGGCTCAGATGCCTGAGGAAGAATCAAGATGCGGTCTATAATGACAAGAGTGAAGAGGGGGTTATGTATAGGCCTTTTGGTGTTAGCACCGCTACCCGCCTTTGCGAGCGATGCCTGCACAGAAACTAATCCGGACAAGTTCTTTGAGCTGATAAACGCCGCTGTTCAGGCCTATATTCCTGCGTTGGACAGAAATGGTGTGCCGCTCTTATCAGAGAATGACCTGTTTGTTCAAAAGTCACAGCATTATTTTGCTGAGTACCGCGATTATGTGCCTGTTTTCATCACGATGGAGCGCTTCGCAGCCGTCACCGAAAACAATCAGACTGCCTTGGAAAATTTTGAGAGTAAAATCACGGTCATTGGCCCAAATTGCAGCTTGATCAATCTCTATCGAAGCCGGTTAGTTGGGGCGTTTGACGCGTCATTTGATGAAATTATGGAGCTTATTGCCCTTGGCATCCGAACCAATAATGAGTCTATCATTGAATTTGCAAGTAGTCAGCTTACGCCTAAATCTCTTGATTTTTCTGAGGTAATCACAATTCTGGAAAATGATCTGGCCTTGAATGAGGATGTGATTGTCCGGATGATGCCAGATTATTTGCGTGCCCAATTTATTCGCACCGAAAAAGTTCCTTTGAACTCAATGTCAGAAATGGCATTGCTGGCGTTTTCGGCGATGGGCGGCATAATAGATAGTGAAGTGCGCGAGGTTTATATTTTTATTCCGAACAAGCAAGGCGGCTTACCCATTGACCAAGAGACAATTTTGCTGACATCTGAGGCAGATATTTATGGAATTTCTGGGTTTGACTATCAAACAGCCGCTGCCGTTCTAAGTCGTATCGGTATTCGCCCATCTGTGGTTAGCCTGTCCGAGGTCAAAACAGAAAGAGGGGGGCATTGTAAAATGGATATGGCCGGGAAATGGATGCAGGTGGTAGAGGGTAAGAAGCTGCGTATGTGTCCTTTTCCAGAACTGGTGCGGCAAATGTTAAAAGACAAAGCTTTTTATGAGATTGTAGATTACAAATTTCAATCTGTTGTTTTTGACGCCATATCTCAAATTCTAGAAGAAAGTTAGAGAAGCCGTCGCCCCGCCTGAAAAATAATTCAATTTTTTTTTCGCCTTCCGCAGGCAAACTTTCCCAAACTGGTATGGTTCTTGTAACCAATGGCGCAAATCACGTTGGCATTGTTGCCCTAGTTTCTTAGGAAGTTATTATCATGAAAAAAAATGTACTGGATCTGAATGAAGCCCTTGTATCAAAAATTCTCTATGATTTTGACACAGAGCTACAGACCAGATTTTCATCCAGCCTGTTCCAGTTTATTCTGGCAACAGATGAAATTTCGGATGGAATGTTTCATGATACAGTGCGCCGTGTTTGGCGGGATGCCGGCCCACAGGGCCTGCGCTCCTACCTTGGCCGTGAGTTAACCTTACTTGAAGATTACCGCGAGCAGCAGCTTATTAAACTAGGCTCTTAACTTCGCTGTTGCGTGCCAGATCAGAAATTGCGCCCCATCGTATAAAATTCATCATTTGGACGCATTGCGGCTAGGCTTGCCATCCGGTTGGAAAGGGCAAACAGAGCCGTTATTGCGCCAATATCCCAGATGTCATTTTCGCTAAAGCCATAGGTGCGGAGCTGTTCTAGATCTGTTGCAGATATTTTTGCCGCATTTGTGGCTGTCTTAACGGCAAAATCTAGCATCACTTTTTGTTTCTCTGTAATATCTGCTTTGGTGTAATCGGTAGCTATCTGGTCAGATATTTTGCTGTCCTTAGCATAAATACGCAAAATTGCACCATGCGCCACAACACAATACAAGCAGTCATTTTTTGCTGATGTTGCAACAATAATCATCTCTTTTTCTGCTTTGCTCAGACCGCTATCACGTAAAATCAGAGCATCATGATAAGCCATGAAAGCGCGTAGCTCGTCTGGACGATAGGCGAGGGCTAAAAATACATTGGGAATAAAGCCAGCCTTTTCCTGAATCTCAGTCATGCGGTTTTGAATATCCTCAGGCAAGCTCTGGAATTCAGGCACGTCAAAACGGCTAATGGCAGGGCTGGTCATCTTCTTATCTCCATGGCTATACTAGCATTCATAGCAAGCCTAACCCGCAAGGGGGCAAGCCTGCAAAATATAATGTGTAAGCTTGCATGTGAAAGCAATATAGGGGGTATGAAAAAATTGACAGTTTATACACCAAGAGACCCGGATTATCAGGCACGCGTCAGCGCCAGCTTTGCGGCGCAAACAGCGATGTCATCTATGCAGATATCCCTTCTATCGCTTGCGCCAGGAAAGATTGTGATGCGCCTGAACCGCAGCCCAGATTTCTTACAACAGCAGGGCTTTATTCATGGCGGTGTGATAACCTCAGCGCTAGATAGCGCATGTGGTTTTGCAGCTTTATCTCTATCCGCCACAGGAACGGAAGTTTTATCTATCGAGTTTAAAACCTCTTTCATGGCACCTGCCCGCGGGCAAGAAATATTCATCGAAGGGGTGGTTTTAAAATCTGGCAGGCGCGTTAGCTTTTGCGAGGCTAAAGCCTATGAAGCGAATGCAGAGGCAGAGGAAAGGCGCCTTATTGCGGCAATGACCTCTTCTCTTGCGCATGTTGAAGTGCCCCCTGACTGGAAGCCAGGTGGCTAAACCCTAGCTTTGAATAGGGCTGATAATAACAGAATTATGGACGCTCAAGCGCAACCGCAATACCTTCGCCCCCGCCAAGGCAAATGGCGGCGAGGCCGCGCTTCTTGCCGCGCACTTCCAGCGCGTTCAATAAGGTTACGATAATCCGCGCACCAGAGGCCCCTATGGGATGGCCCAAAGCACACGCCCCGCCATGAACATTAACGATGTCGTGGCGGATATCCAGCTCACGCATAAAGGCCATCGGCACGACGGCGAAAGCTTCATTTACTTCCCAGATATCAACATCACTTATCTGCCAGCCAATTTTATCTAGAAGCTTTTTTGCCGCTGTTACCGGCGCGGTTGTAAACCAGCCCGGCGCATGCGCAAAACTTGCATGTCCCAAAATACGTGCCTTGATAGGCAAGCCATTTTTTTCAGCAGCTGTCTTACGCGCCAATAAACAAGCTGCTGCCCCATCTGAGATAGAAGAAGAATTTGCTGCTGTAACACTGCCATCCGCGCGAAAGGCTGGCTTTAGATGCGGGATTTTATCAGGCCGTGCGGTTTGGGGTTGCTCGTCTATGGCAATGATATGTTCCTGTCTTTTAATCTTTACGGTAACCGGAATAATTTCCGCCTCGAACACACCATCATTTTGTGTTTTTTGCGCCCTAGCAAGGGAGGCGAGCGCGAAATCATCTTGCGCTGCGCGTGAGAATTGGTAATGCGTAGCGCAATCCTCTGCAAAACTGCCCATAAGGGTGCCTTTATCATAAGCATCCTCTAGCCCGTCAAGGAACATATGATCGCGCATAGCCTGATGGCCAAGCCTAGCCCCGCCGCGTGCGCCATCACTTAAATAGGGGGCATTGGTCATGCTTTCCATGCCGCCTGCAACAATGAAATCAGCCTCACCACATCGCAATTGGTCAATGCCTAACATCACCGCTTTCATCCCAGAGCCGCACATTTTATTCACCGTTGTCGCCGGTATAGCCTCGCTTAGTCCGCCATGAAAGCTTGCTTGACGTGCGGGCGCTTGCCCAAGCCCTGCGGGCAGTACGCACCCCATAATGACCTCATCAATAAGCGGGGCAATATGATCAGCATTTGCCAGTGCCGCTTGGATAGCATGGCCACCAAGTTCTGGGGCCGCTTTGCTGCTCAATGTGCCTTGAAATCCACCTATCGCGGTGCGGCCAGCGCCTGTAATGACTATCTCGTCTTGCATGCTCTTATGCCCCTAATTTTATCAAGTGCCTTATTTGTTTTTAAAATCAGCTAGCCGTTTGGCCATAAAAGCCGCCATGCCTTCTTTTTGATCTGCTGTAGCGAATAGGGAATGGAACAGGCGGCGCTCAAACAAAATACCTTCAGATAGGCTGGTTTGTTCTGCACGATCGACAGCTTCAATAGCTGCCATTGCAGCCATGCGTCCAAATCCGGCAATTTCTGTGGCTACTTTTAAACTTTCACTCAGCAAATTATCATTTTCAAAAATACGCGCAACAAGCCCAGAACGCTCTGCCTCTTCAGCATCCATCATGCGGCCGGTAAGAACCATATCCATAGCCTTAGCGCGGCCTATTAGCCTTGCTAGACGTTGCGAGCCGCCCATACCCGGTATGACGCCAAGCTTAATCTCAGGCTGGCCAAATTTTGCCGCTTCGCCAGCAAAAATAATATCGCACATCATTGCCAACTCGCATCCACCGCCAAGCGCAAAGCCATTTACCGCAGCAATCTTAGGCGTGCGCATCTGCGCAAAGAGATCCCATTTAGCAAACATATTTTCATAAAATGTCTGGTCGTATGATTTTTCTGCCATCTCTTTTATATCTGCACCAGCGGCAAAAGCCTTGCCTTTGCCGGTAAGAACAAAACAGCCAATCTCTGGGTCTCTGTCAAAGTCTGTTAGGGCATCTATTACCTCATCAGTTAGCTGCATGTTGAGCGCATTTAAGGCACTCTCGCGGCTTAATGTTACCAGCACAACATTTTCATGCTGGGTAACTTCAATCGTCTGATACGCTTCGATGGGCATCTTCTTATTTCCCTTTTTTTCAGGCAGAATTTAGCTGCGGTTGCGGGATGAAAAACGAGGTAACATGGCTGAAAAATCGCGCCCCAAACCATCTTCATCTTCAACAAATTTTTTATAAAGTGCCAAAGCGGCGGCGCCCATTGGCGTGTCGGCATCCACATCTTCAGCTGCTTCTTGCGAGAGCCCTAAATCCTTGACCATAAGCTCTGCTGCAAACCCCGGCTCATAGTTATTATCCGCAGGGGATTTTGGCCCTACATCTGGCGCTGGAAAATAGGTATTAACCGTCCAACTTGCCCCAGAAGAAGTGCTTAAAACTTCAAATAGTTTTTCCCTGTCTAGGCCAAGTTTATCGCCAAGGGCGATGCTCTCACAGGTGGCAATCATGGTAACGCCCAAAATCATGTTATTACAGATTTTTACCGATTGACCCGCGCCAGCCTCGCCGCACAAGACCGCTTTATTGCCCATAATTTCAAATAGCGGGGCGACAATGGCGTAACCAGCTTCGCTTCCCCCGGTCATAAAGGTTAGCGTGCCTGCTTCTGCGCCGCTAATGCCCCCCGATACAGGCGCATCCAACGCCATTAATCCTGCTTCTTCCGCGCGTTCGGCAACTTGTTTTGCGGCGCGTACATCCACGGTAGAACAGTCACATAAAACAGCGCCCTTTTGCATCACCGGAATAATCACGCTCGCAACTTGTTGCAGAATCGCGCCATTTGGTAGCATGGTGATAACCACATCTTGTCCCGTGGCACAGCTGCCAGCATCGCTAGCCTTTTCAATGATTTCTGGAAGGGTGGTATCCGCCGTGTCAAAGCCAGTTACCTGATGGCCGGCCTTGGCCAGATTAATAGCCATTGGCAAGCCCATATTCCCTAATCCGATAAATCCGATTTTCATGCCCTTAGCTCCCCTAATTTTAGGCTGATTTTAACGTGGCACTTCTGCCAGCATATTTTCTATTTTCGTATCGCTAATATCCATCATAGATTTCATCTGCCAGTTGGGATTGCGATCCTTATCAATAACCGCAGCGCGTGTGCCTTCTAGAAACTCGCCTTCATTCATAGAACGATAGGTAAAGCGATATTCAAGCTCAAGGGCTGTTTCGATATCATCTTCTGGGTTTAGGCGCTTTAGTATTTCTGCTGTGCAGAGCATCGAGAGTGGCGCATTATGTGCCATAGCCTTACCCCAGAATTTATCCATATCTGCATGGGCTGGATGGGCTTTAGCTAGCGCCGATAAATTGTCGCTGCCGAAAAATCTGTCACATTCCTGCTGCCAGTCAGCTATAACACTTGCATCCGAAGGGCGGCTTGCAAATGCCTCAATAGGGCTGGTATTGCCAGCTTTGATCAAGGCATCTTTTAGGGCGTCATAATCGGTCTCGGAAACAAAATAATCTGCAAAGCCAGCATAAAGGCTGTCAGCAGCGTTCATACGGTAGCCTGTCAGTCCTAAATATAGTCCCATTTTTCCCGGAACACGTGATAATAAAGCTGTGCCACCAACATCAGGTATCAGGCCGATAGCGCATTCCGGCATGGCGATTTTTACATTTTCACACACAATACGATGACTGCCATGACAGGCAATGCCCACACCGCCGCCCATCACAAAGCCATGCAAAAACGCTATATAGGGTTTTGGATAATTTGCTATAAGCGCATTTAAACGATATTCATCACGCCAAAATTTGCGGGCATAATCAAAATCACCTTTCAGGCCATGTTCATATAATTTAGCAATATCGCCGCCAGCGCAAAAGGCACGATCTCCTTGTGCATCAATGATGACTTGGGTAATGCCTGCATCATCACGCCATGCCAATAAGGCTTCTTCCATCGCTTCACACATCGCATAGCTTAGCGCGTTTAAAGCCTCAGGACGGGTCAGCGTAATCCGGCCTGTAGCGCCCTCAGCATAAATCTTTATGTCACTCATTGATCGCGTTCCGCCAATATCGAACGGCTGATAATCACCCGCATAATTTCGTTGGTACCTTCCAGAATTTGATGGACGCGCAAATCACGCACAATTTTTTCAATCCCATAATCGGTTAGATAGCCATAACCGCCATGTATCTGCAACGCCTCATTCGCTACCTGAAAACAGCTATCCGTGACATAGCGTTTGGCCATTGCACAGGCGCGTGTGGCATCTGGGGTCTGATTATCCAGCTTCCATGCCGCTTGTCGTAAATAGCTGCGCGCCACATCTAGGCTCGTATGCATATCTGCCAGCTTGAATTGCAGCGACTGAAAACGGTCGATAGAACGGCCAAAGGCTTGTCTGTCTTTGGCATAGGCAAGCGCTTTTTCATAAGCAAATTGCGCCCCACCAAGCGCCGCCGCAGCAATATTTAGCCGCCCGCCATCTAGCCCCATCATGGCATAGCGAAATCCTTCACCCTCAGCCCCCATCAGGCTATCGGCATCTATGGCACAATTATCCAATATCACTTGCGCAGTTGGCTGGGCTCGCCACCCCATCTTTTTTTCCTGCGCCCCAAAGGATAGCCCATCTATCCCATTTTCAACCATAAGCGCCGAAATGCCGCCCGGGCTTTCATCACCTGTACGCGCCATCACCACATATAAATCTGAAAATCCAGCACCAGATATAAAACTCTTGGTGCCGTTTAGATTATAGCCCTCATTTGTGCGGTTTGCTTTTGTCTGCAAGGCTGCAGCATCGGAGCCAGAACCCGGTTCTGTCAGACAATAAGAAGCGATTTTCTGCATCGAGCAAAGCTGGGCAAGGTGGCGGTCTTTTAGCGTTTCACTGCCAAAGCTAGAAACCATCCACGCAACCATATTATGAATAGATAAAAACGAAGATATCGTCGGACAAGCCATTGCTAGCCCTTCAAATACCAATGTTGCATCTAGCCGTGTCAGGCCAGAGCCGCCATCTTCTTCAGGCACGTAAATTGCAGCTAGTCCAAGCTCTGCCGCCGCTTGCAGCATCTCACGCGGCATCTGCTCTTCTTCATCCCACTTTAGCGCATGAGGGGCAATGGCCTCCGCCCCAAAATCAACCGCCATATCCAATATAGCTTGTTGTTCTTCTGATAGTGAAAAATCCATAACCCCACCTGATTTCAAAAATACTGTGTTGTTAGAACGCTCTGCATTACCAGTGCAGGCCTCTCAAAATGTGGCTTTTAAGATTAGCCAATTTCGCGGATATCATCAATGACCTTGCCATCATTTGGCAGGTTATCTGGTGCCACAATTTCAATCGTCGCCCGCAATTTCATGATATCGCGCACGGCCTCTTCATAAGAAGAGGGGTCTTTATTCTCTGTTTCTATCTGGACAAGCATTTGATCATTTGAGCCATCATGACTTACCGTCACCCGCGCCCGTTCAATTTCAGGAAAGCGTTCAGTTAGTACCGCAACTTGCTCAGGGCGAATAAACATCCCCTTCACCTTTGCGGCTTGGTCAGCCCGCCCGCGCCAGCCAACAATGCGGCGGTTGGTGCGCCCACAGCTGCTCTCTCCAGACATAAAGGCAGACAGATCGCCCGTTGCAAAGCGTATCATCGGCATGTCGTCGTTGAAGCAAGTCACAACAACCTCTCCAATTTCACCTTCTTTTACGGGCAGGCCGCTTCCGGGGCGCACAATTTCAACAAACACGCCTTCATCCAGAATAAGCCCGTCTATCGCGTCTGCTTCGTACGCGATATGACCAACATCTGCTGTACCATAGGTTTGCCGGCAGCGAATACCGCGCCCCTCATAATAATCGCGCAAAGCTGGAAATAATGGCCCCGCACTTGCTATGGCAAAGCGTAAGCTGGAACAATCAAGGCCAAGCTCATCTGCCTTTTCCAAAATTGTTTTAAGGTAATCTGGCGTGCCAGCATAGGCAGTAACGCGAAGTTGTGACATGGCGCTTGCCTGTAATTCTGTTTGCCCGCCGCCTGCTGGAACCACTACCGCCCCCACTGCTTTTGCGGCACTATCAAACATCATGCCGGCTGGCGTGAAATGATAGGAAAAACAGTTCTGAACAATGTCGCCCTTGCCAATGCCTAGCGCCGCTAGGGCTCGGCCAAATCGCCACCAATCGCCATTTCGCATACCGATCTCATAAATTGGCCCCGGGGACTGGAAAATAAGATCAGATTGCGCCAACGGTTTGGCTACCATATCTGCTAGGCGAAGCTTGCTGCCTGTCTCCTGCAATAAATCGCTTTTGCGGGTTATTGGGAGTGTAGCTAACGCTTGTGCATCACTGATGGAATGGGCGTCAATATCGGCTAGAATATTTTGATAATGCGCAGAGTTTTTTTTGGCATGCGCTATCAGACGCGGCAGATCCCTTGCAAGGGCGGTGGCACGCTCCTCGCTTGATCTGGTTTCTAGTGCGTCTAGGTGATAGGACATCAGCTAAGCCATCTTTTGCGCCGACGATAAGAGCGCACATCGCGGAAAGATTTGCGCCCCTCTTCAGACATTCCAAGATAGAATTCTTTCACATCCGGATTTTCGCGTAACTCTGCGGCTGGGCCATCCATCACCACGCGGCCATTTTCCAGAATATAGCCATAATGGGCAAAGCGCAGCGCAACATTAGTATTCTGCTCCGCCAGCAAGAAGGAGACACCTTCTTTTTCATTCAAGGCTTTTACAATGCCAAATATCTCTTCTACCAGTTGCGGTGCGAGGCCCATAGAGGGCTCATCTAGCAGGACTGTTTCTGGTGAAGACATTAAAGCGCGCCCGATAGCACACATTTGCTGCTCGCCACCTGAGGTATAGCCGGCTTGTGATTTGCGACGCTGCTTTAGGCGCGGAAAATAGGTATAGACAAGCTCAAGTGCTGACTGAATATCTGCGCGTGAGGCTTTGCGGGTAAACGCGCCCGTTAGCAAATTTTCTTCCACGGTTAGATGCTCGAAACAGTGCCGGCCTTCCATAACCTGAATAACACCTGATTTCACCAAAGCAGCTGGGTTTAAGTCTGCAACAGGCCTATTTTTATATAAAATTGACCCTTTGGTAACTTCGCCGCGCTCTGAATGTAGCAGGTTTGAAATAGCCTTTAAAGTTGTGGTTTTGCCAGCACCGTTGCCGCCTAAAAGAGCTGTGATCCCGCCCTTTGGTACGGACAGAGAGACCCCTTTTAGAACCAAAATGACATGATTATAAATCACCTCAATATTATTTACGTCCAGCAGTTTTTCAGCTTCTTGGCTCGTCGTCATGGCATCACCAATTGGTTAAATTCATTAAATAATGCACGCCCACACCCCCGATTTTAGGGGAATGGGCGCTAAATTTATAGGTTAGAGACACTTAGGTGTGATGTTGTTTTCTTTTGCATAGGCACTAGAATCTTCAGTGATTAGCTTATTAATCACATCCATATCTGTCGGCTTGAAGTCAGATACCAAGCTCCAAGTTTTGGCTTTGGCATCCCATTGCTGAACAGCAACAAGACCAGCCCCACCGTGATTATCACAGGAAACAGAGAGGTTCGGTGCAAAGTTTGGCAAGCCAAGATTACTGAACATGGCTTGGTCAACTTTTAGGTTTTCCATGCCAACACGCATTTCTGCAGCCGTAATATCTGCTTTGCCAGACATCTTTTGCGCAACTTTCACCGCTTCTGCTGCCAGAATAGCTTGGAACATCCCGCGATTATACAAGATGGTACCAATCTGGTCACCTGCACCAGCTGCCATGCCCTTATCATAGACATGCTTTTTCATGTCATCGAATAGGGGGAAATCCATACCCGGTGCATGCAATGCCAGCGCTTTATAGCCATCTGCCGCATCACCCGCTGGGATGACGTCATTTTCTGAACCAGACCACCAAATGCCAATGAAGTTTTCCATTGGGTAGCGGATATTTGCAGCTTCCTGAATAGCCACCTGGTTCATAACACCCCAACCCCACATGGTCACATAATCAGGACGCTCGCGTCTGATTTGCAGCCACTGTGATTTCTGCTCCTGACCCGGATGGTCTACGGGCAATAGGGTCAAATCAAACCCATGCTTTGCAGAGAGTTCTTCAAGGGTGCGGATAGGCTCTTTACCATAACCTGAGTTGTGATAAACAAGGGCAATTTTCTTGCCTTTGATATTGCCGCCATTCAATTCAAGGATATGGTTTACAACCGCAGATGCGCCATTCCAGTAGTTTGCTGGATAGTTAAACACATATGGAAAAACCTTGCCATTAGCAGCGGATGTCCGGCCATAGCCCATAGAGTGAATGGGGATACCGTCTGCTGAAGCTTTCGGGATCAGCTGATAGGTGATACCTGTTGACATTGGCTGATATACAAGCGCGCCAAGACCTTTTGTCTTCTCATAACACTCCACGCCTTTTTCGGTGTTGTATTGTGTTTCACACTCAACAACCTTGATAGGTTCACCGCCAATGCCGCCATCACGCTCATTTAGCATAGTGAAATAGTCACTATACCCATCAGCTTGCGGAATGCCGCTGACAGCATACGCACCGGTTCTATAGGTAAGGGCTGGGAAAACGAGGTCTGCTAAAACTGGTGTGGCAACACAGACACCCGTAAACGCAGCAATCAATGCATTTCTGAGTTTCATTTTTTCCTCCGTTTGATTTTGAGCATCATTGTGCTCTTTCTTTAGCCTCTTCTTAATGTGAAAACGGCCAAATTCTTAATTTCTCTTTAATTATCCGCCATAACATCGCCAGCCCATGAGGCTCTAATATCAAAAAGACAATGATCATTAAGCCAACAATCATAAATTCCAAATGCGCGGCAATATCACCGGGCCATCCCAAAGAGGTGACCAGCAGGTTTTTCAGTATCACTGGCATAGCAATCATAAAGGCCGCGCCTACCAGCGAGCCAAATATTGAGCCTAAGCCACCAATGATGATCATAAACAAAATTAAAAAGGATTTCTGGATAGAGAAGGCCTCACCTACCTCTACCGCGCCGAGATAAAGAGCAAATAATAATGCCCCTGAAATCCCCACATAAAAAGAACTAATCGCAAAGGCTGTCAATTTAGCCATAAGCGGGTTAACGCCAATAATTTCAGCCGCAATATCCATATCGCGTATGGCCATCCATTTGCGCCCCATTGCCCCTCTGGTTAGATTGCGGGCAATCACAGCTAGAAAGACAAGCAAGCCAAGACAAACAAAATAAATGGGCAAGGTTTCTGCTTTTGCGCCTGTTATCACATAGCCAAATAACGTGCGCTCTGGGGCGGTGATTTGCCCAGAAGCAGAATAGTTATAAAACCAGCCAACCTTGTTAAACAGCCAAACCAAAAAGAATTGGGCGGCAAGCGTGGCCACTGCTAGATAGAAGCCTTTAATGCGCAGGCTAGGAAGGCCAAAAATAAGCCCAACAAACGCGGTTACACCGCCTGATAGCAACACGCATATCAAGATATTCATATCTGGAAAAGCGGTCATTAATTTATAGCAGGCATATGCGCCCACTGCCATGAAGCCCCCTGAACCAAGCGATACCTGACCGCAATAGCCGGTGAGGATGTTTAGCCCGATTGCCGCGATACCAAAAATCAAAAAGGGCAGGAAAACTGCCTGTGCCCAATATTCGGACATGGTTAGCGGAATAACGACAAAGGCAATAAGCAAACTTGTATAGAACCCAAGCTTGTCTAGACCAATAGGAAAGGTCTGCTGATCTGCACGATAGGATGTTTTAAATTCGCCTGCTTCACGGTAAAACACGGACTAGACCCTTTCGATAATTTTCTCGCCAAACAGTCCTTGTGGCCGGAACACCAGAAACACAAGGGCGACCATATAGGCAAACCAGTTTTCAGTAGCACCGCCTAGTAAAGGCGCGCCTATTAAAAATTCAAACATCTTCTCACCAACCCCAATTATAAGCCCGCCTATAATCGCGCCGGGAATAGAGGTAAAACCCCCTAGCATCAGTACAGGCAGCGCCTTTAGCGCGATCAGCGATAGCGAGAATTGAACGCCTGACTTCGCGCCCCACATAATCCCAGCAACCAGAGCAACAAACCCAGCAATAGCCCAAACAATTACCCATATTGCCCGCAAAGAAATGCCTACTGACAACGCGGCCTGATGGTCATCCGCAACCGCCCTTAGGGCGCGTCCAGTCTTTGTATATTGCGAGAAGATAACCAGTGCGATGACCAGTGCGGCAGCGATAAAGGTCGCATAGATATCAAGCGTATCAAGATAGAAGCCGTAAAAGTCGGGGCCGCCCAGAAAGGCTGTGCTTTCCTCAATCCAGAAATTACCGCCCTGCGGAATACCAATATCTAGCTTTTTGACGTTAGAGCCCCACATCAAATCGCCAAAACCTTCCATAAAATAGGCCAGTCCAATTGTCGCCATAAATAAAATGATAGGTTCTTGATTAACCAGATGTTGCAGGATCAGTTTTTCCACCAGCCATGCAAAGATAATCATTATCACCAGCGCGGCTAAAATCGCGAAAAAGGCCGGCATATGCCATCCAAAGTGATGCAGCTCTGTGCCAAAGATAGCATTGATGAGATGCGAGAACGGTATTTGCCCTTCTTGAAACCCGACCAGCGTTAGCGCGGCAAATAGCGCCATAATCCCTTGTGCATAGTTAAAGATACCTGAAGCTTTGAAAATCAACACAAAGCCAAGCGCAACAAGCGAATACATTACCCCCGCCATGAGCCCGTTCAGAAATACTTCCACCCCATAATAGAATTCTGCTGGCATCAGCTTACTCCCGCCATCTCAACTCGCATTCCCTTGCTTTGTCTAATCATGCGAGACCCCCAAATAGGCATCAATAACTGCTTGATTACTTCGAACCTCAGCTGGCGTGCCATCGCCAATTTTTTTGCCATAATCCATGACCACGACACGGTCAGCGATATCCATAACCACGCCCATATCATGTTCGATAAGCGCGATAGTGGTGCCAAACTCGTCATTTACATCCAAAATAAAACGCGACATATCTTCTTTTTCTTCGACATTCATGCCGGCCATCGGCTCATCAAGAAGCAGTAAGGATGGCTCTGCTGCAAGCGCACGTCCTAATTCCACACGCTTTTGCAACCCATAGGGCAGGCGGCCAACAGGCGTTTTTCGAATCGTCTGAATTTCAAGGAAATCAATGATTTTTTCAACAATTTCGCGGTTTTCAACTTCTTCTTTTTCCGCGCGTCCCCACCATAAAGCTTGTGAGAGTAGGTTTGTTTTCATATGCGTCAGGCGGCCAGTCATTATATTATCTAACGTCGTCATCCCCTTAAACAGGGCAATGTTCTGAAAGGTTCTGGCGATGCCCTGATAGGCAATCTGATAAGGCTTTAGCGGTTTGCGCTCCTCACCGTGATATAAAATCCGCCCTTCTTGCGGATGATAAAACCCGTTAATCACATTCAGCATAGAAGATTTGCCAGCACCGTTTGGGCCAATAATCGCTCTAATTTCGCCTTCTAGAATATCAAAGGAGATATCTTGAATGGCGGTGACCCCGCCAAAGCGAAGCGTGATATTTTCCATTTCCATAACTGGGCCACCAATTTTGCGGCCATCAGCGGTTACATAACCCTGTGCGCTCTGTGCGCTCTGCATGCTCATGCGGCCTCTCCTTGGCTAGCGCCCGCTTTTGCGATAACGGCATCTTCAATTCGCAAGGTGGCAGAGATTGCCCCCTTAGAGCCATCTTCATAGGTGACCTCAGTTTTGGTAAAAATTTCACCCTTGCCGCCATAAAGCGCATCTATAAGTTCTTTGAACTTTTCCTCGATAACGCGGCGGCGCACTTTGCGTGTGCGGGTTAGCTCACCATCATCGGCATCCAGCTCTTTATGCAGAATCAAAAAGCGGTGCACCTGACAGCCTGACAGCATTTCATCATCGGCTAGCGAGCGGTTTACCTCATCAATATGGTCTTTCACCATTCCATAGACTTCTGGATGACCAGCTAATTCCTGATAGGAGGAATAGGCGATATTATGGCGTTCTGCCCAATTGCCTACCGCTTGTAAATCGATATTGATAAAGGCGGTGCATCTGTCCATACCCGCACCAAAAAGAACCGCTTCTAGGATAGTTGGAAAAAATTTCAGCTTGTTTTCTACATATTTTGGGGCAAATAAGCGGCCATCTTTCATTTTGCCGACATCTTTAGCACGGTCAATAATCCGTAAATGCCCGCTTTCATTTTCAATAAAGCCTGCGTCACCTGTCGCAACCCAGCCCTCTTTATCCTTCGTGTCTTTTGTGCTCTCAGGGTTTTTGAAATATTCAACAAAAACGCCGGGCGAGCGATAAAAAACCTCCCCCTTATCATCAATTCGTAGCTCAACACCGGGTGAGGGCACACCAACAGTATCGCTGCGCACCTGACCATCTGGTTGCTGGGTGATGAAAACACTGGCTTCTGTTTGCCCATAAAGCTGTTTTAAATTGATGCCTAGAGAGCGATAGAAATTGAAAATCTCTGGGCCAATTGCTTCCCCTGCCGTATAGCCGACACGGATATTGCTCATCCCAAGTGTATTTAATAGCGGGCCATAAACAAAAATTTTGCCTAGCTGATATTTCAGCTTATCCATCGGGCTAACAGCTTGGCCATCTAAAATAGCCCCCCCAACTTTCTGCGCATGCCCCATAAAGCTGTTAAACAAGTGGCGCTGAACAAATCCGGCATCTTCCATGCGGATCATTACATCTGTTAGCACCCCTTCAAAATAGCGCGGCGGCGCAAAGAAATAGCTAGGCCCAATTTCCTTTAAGTCATGCTGCATGGTTTCGGTATTTTCAGGACAACATACGCAAAACCCTGTCCATGTTGCCTGTCCGATAGAAAAGATAAAATCGCCCACCCATGCCATCGGCAAATAGGCCAGCACCGAATCAGTGGATTTCAGCCCATCAAATTCGCATGATGCCTGCGAGGTTTTGATAATATTGTCATTTGATAGCACCACGCCTTTGGGACGGCCTGTCGTACCAGAGGTGTAAAGCATCGCGCAGCTATCTTTGCCAGATTGTTCTTGCAAGCGTTTGTCGCGCTCCTTCACCAGTTTGGCTGGCGCTTTCTGACCCTCTAGCTGGATTTCGCGGTAATCATGCAGATGCGCGCGGTCATATTTGCGCATACCGCGAGGGTCAAGGAAAAGGATGGCTTCCAGATTTGGAAGTTTGTCCTTAATATCAAGGACTTTATCTACCTGTTCCTGATTCTCAGCAAACACAAACCTAGCTTCGCAATGTTCCAAAACATAGGCGATTTCATCTGCTACCGAATCTTGATAGACGGGGACTGGAATAGCGCGAACTTCTTGTGCCGCAAGCATAGCCCAGTAAAGATGCGGACGATTACGCCCAATAATGGCGATATAGTCACCTGTTTTGACACCAATGCTCAACAGGCCAAGGGAAAGGTTGCGTATTTCCGCGCCAGCTTCTGCCCATGTCCAGCTTTGCCAGATACCATATTCTTTTTCACGATATGCAGGCTGGTTACCAAAATTTTTAACATTATAGGCCAGTAAGGCCGGAAGTGTATCACACTGGCCCTTGTCCGAAATGCTTTCGCCCACGCTATCCTCCCCAATTTTTTCCCTCAGAACCTCAGCTTCACTGGCCAGGTTTCTTTTTATGATCTAAGTGTCCATCAAACTTTTCGTTATGGCAAGACCTGTTCTTATCAAACAGACAGCTTTTCACTCAAGAGAAATAAGGGATGCCGCCTCTAGCCATTTCTGGTCAAGTTCGTGTAGCTTTTCAGGGTCAAATTTATCGGCGTGTTTCCAGTAGCGGCCATCTTCGACCACATAATTAAGCCTCGCCTCCATCTCCAAGCAAGCTTCTATTTTTTGTCTATCAGGGGCAGGCTGCTGTTTTTCATCAGAAGGGGGGAAATCTTCTAGCTGCGTGCGCGGATATAATAAGCGTGAGGGCCCTTTTGAGAAATTCCAAACAGAGCTGCCCTGCAAATAGGCTAGACAATAAAAGCGTGCCGAACACGCCTCAAGCGAGGTTAATGAAATATCATCCCGCAGCGGGTCTGGCGTGCCTGTACCATAAAAATGTGTTGCCCCAGTTTTTGGATAATGCATATCACACCCTAGATGCACTATATGTTTGGGGCGTAAGGCGTCTAGACACCAATAGGCGGTTGTATAGGCCATAGTGCCGCCTGCATAAACAAAGCCACCAAACCGATTCTGGGCTGGAACAAAGGCAGTTTCATCTATTAAGGTCTGTTCTGTGCGGACTAAGGGCGGCATGCGCTCTGGCGGAAAGTCATACGGATAGACAAGATGCGTCCATACATCGCTGACCTGCCATGCATTATTGATCGTGATAATATAGGTGAATTTTTCGAGGGGCAGGCTTGTAGCACGTTTAGCATCTGGGCCAGACCCGATAATCAGAGCGGTCAGATTGTCGTCAAATTTTTCGCGCATTTGGCCAGTTTACCTTCGACTTAATCTTCCACTTAACTCTCCACTTGGGGCGTTTAGCTAAGAGGTAGAAAAAAACGGGGAAGTAAAAAAAACGGGCACCGCATTTTGTAAAAAACGATGCCTGTTTAAAAAACCCCCAATATTCTAAAAGCCGGTAACATAAAGTGCCGGTATTTTTAAACTCGGTATTTTAAAGCTAGGTATATTAAAAACAGCTATTTTAAATTAGCTATCGGCGCCTACCTGCGCCCATTCTGGAACCCAAGTTGGGTAGCTTGAACAAGCAGAAAGGCCGGCTAGTGCAAAAGCAATCAGGCAAACAGAAACAATTTTTTTCATCGAAAACTCCCATATATCAATTTAAGATAGTCTACTTACTTGAAACCATAGTGTCACCTCATTAAATCTATTCGGCTGCATTTTTTGTCTGCATATGTTTCTAGTGAAAGCCGTGCTTACAGGTGTTATCTAATAGCCTTGCCGATTAAGGGTATTGCAAGGTAACACGCGAAACCGCGATTGCTTGCGCAACAGGGTTGCTACACACAAAATCTAAACATTGATTATATTATGGGGGGGGAAGAGATGTGCCGCTTTAGGCGAGCCAGACTAAGCCAGTATAAGACCAGCTTAGTCTGAGGTAATTTTTATTTATACAGCTTTTAGATTTACAGCTGCTGTTTTGCCGTTTTTGCCAGCTTCAAGTTCATATTCAACTTGCTGACCTTCTTGCAGGTCTGTCATGCCAGAATTCTGCACAGCTGAAATATGCACAAACACATCTGTTGCGCCATCCTCAGGTGCAATAAAACCGTAGCCTTTTGTGGTGTTAAACCATTTGACAGTGCCAGTTGCCATCTTCGTCTCCTAAAGTATCGTTTAAGCCTGACAACTCGCATCTTATAAATGTCAAAAATTGTTAAGCTGTATTCTAAGTTTTTGAGAATACACTACTCATATGTCATGACTACACCGAAATTTCCACTTTTTTCTTTCATTTTCTGGTTAATCTGTTCGAATACCCCCAAAATATAGCCCTAATAGAGGACAAAAATTTATAAATATATTTATAAATATTCTGCGCCGATTGGGTTTAGCTATTTTTTATGTGTTCTTCGCAGTCTGCCGACGCGATTATTCCCAGTCTGCCGACGGGATTATCCCCAGTCTGCCGACGCGATTATTTTTAGTCTGGTAATGAGGTTAATGGCGTAAAGGTCAGGGCGATCAGGCGCGCCATATAGCCGTAAAAAAGAGTTAGCATAGTCACCGCTAATGCGGGCCCCATCTTTTCAACATCCCCCCATATATCAAATCGCCCGCCAGTGATAGCGATTAGCCCGATAAGGCTGCCTATCCAGCCAAAATATACCGCACCATCACCAAACAATTTTATGAACGGCTCCCTGCCACCTTTCAGAAGCGCATATCCAATGCCGCCGCCAACGACAATCAGCAGGCTGTTAATATCGAGATATAGTGCCGGGCCAATAATCCAGAGCGCACCACCAACCAGTGCTAAGCAAATAATTAATCCAACTATACGCATTTTCGTCTCCATGTATTTTAAACGGATCGCTGTTAAATGAAGGCGCCGAAAAGAAGTTCTGTAACGCCTCTATCTGGTAAGGGGGCCAGAGGAATGCCCGCCAGAGGAATGCCCACCAGAGGAATGGTTATTAGACACAGGCCTATTGCTAGCATCCGGCATCTTTGCCCACCAGAGCGCCTCTCTTGGCTGATGATTTATATGAATGTCATGCAAGCCTTTCAGCAATATATCGATCCGGCCATGCTCATTATCCAAAAAGGGTCTTAATAATTTTACATAATCTTTGTTGGGTTCTTGGTGTAGCGCAGTCCAGCTCGCGAGATAAAAAAGAACAGGGACAAAATC
>JAKMFL010000075.1 GCA_022425485.1 Alphaproteobacteria bacterium
TAAGACGGTGCTTGACCCTTCGGCATGGCCAGCTTTTATGACATTAGCGGCCGCCTGAGCCTCTCCTTTTTCCTGTCTAGCGCGGGTGCCTCTTTATCTTTTATCGCTCTGCCCCTAGGCTTTAGAAGATGACAGAGGATAGTGACATTTCCGGCGCCCCGCCCCAGCCCCATTTTAAGCCAAGCCCAACTTTGTCGATGGGATTGCGCAGCAAGCGCGACACAGACTGGCTAGGCGGTTCTGACCCGCTTGGTATTGCGGGTCTTTATGCCCGGCAGATGGATGAAAAACACCAGCTGATGACAAACCAGCTTGGCGATATATTTGCCCTTCGCCCAGCTGGAGAGGCTGCTGCGCTTGAGGCTGCTAGGCTGATTATCCAAATGAATGGCCAAATGAAAAGCCAAATGAAAGGCCAGATAAAAGACCAGTCAGGGCAAATAGATGCAACCACCCCCTTTGTTTCGGCTAGCCGCCTTATCCCAGAGGACATCTTGATACTCGTGCCAAATACATCATCTAAGGGCGGCAAGGAATGGCGGCTGCAAGCAGGGCTTCTGGCCTTTCCCGGCCATTGGCGCCTAGCCGATAAAATGGGCAAAAACCTAGCCGCTATTCACGCGCCCGTGCCAGAGTTTCAAGAAAAGCTAAGCGCCCATCTGGATAGGTTTTTTGCAAATATGCACATCGGCGCGATTAGCTGGCGGCAAAACTGGTCTGTGCAGAGAGATAGCCGTCTGTTTGCCCCCATGCGAGAGGCGGGCCTTGAAACCAGCCTTACACCGCAAGAGGCTGGCCAGCAGATCCATATTCGCATTGAGACCCAGCATTTTTATAAATTGCCAAAGAGTGAGGCTGTCATCTTTGCTATTCGCACCTCCCTTGCCCCGCTAAATTTTTGGCAAAAGAGGCCAGAACCTATCGCTGCCCTGCTTGACCAGATAGAAAAGCTCGGCAGCGATATGCTAGGCTATAAGGCGATTGAGCCCTTGCGGCCTGCCCTGCAACACTGGCTAGAAAGCCATATAGGCTAGCTATCTAGATATGCCCTGTTTAGATATGATTTCCCTTGGCATGCACGATATCACCTATCATCTGGGCAGAAATACAAGATAGCGTCCAGCCTAGATGCCCGTGACCTGTGTTATAGAAAACGCCTTTTTTACGTCCAGCGCCAATATGCGGCATCATGGAGGGCATCATCGGGCGCAGGCCAGCCCATGGGGTAACCGCTTTGGTACAGATATCTGGGAAATTATCCTGCACCCATCTGGTAAGCGGCGCTATCCTATCGGCGCGAATATCATAATTGATACCATTGATTTCAGCAGTGCCCGCGACGCGGAACCTCTCAAGGCCTAATCTGGCGGTTACAATTTTAGCGGCATCATCTAGCAAGCTCACTGTGGGGGCTGCTTTTTGTGAGGCGGCATCTTTTAAATCAACCGTGATAGAATAGCCCTTAACAGGATACACATTCACATTATCACCAAGGGCGGAAGCAAGTTTACGGCTCATAACGCCCGCTGTTATCACCACCCCATCAAAGCTGCCTTCATCTGCCTCGCCATCTAGATCCTGCCAAAATAGCTGCGGTTGATCCCCACTATGCTGGATATCTGTTATCTGTGTATTCATGGCAAAATTGACGCCTGCACGCTCTGCAGCCTCAGCCAGACCATTGGCAAATTTATGAATATCGCCCGTAAAGTCACTATCGGTGTAATAGCCGCCAAGAACGTCTGCCTGCAAAGCAGGTTCGATATCATACACTTCATCAGGGCTGAGCTTGCGCCGCGTCAAGCCAGCCTTCGCTAGCATCTCTGTAACATTATGGGCATGAGCAAAATCAGCCTCCCTTTTATAGATATGCAAAATACCTTTATCTTCACGGTCGAATTCTACCCCAGCGTTTTGTGCGAACGCCTCCATATAGCGGCGCGATTCAATCGCCATCTTAGCTGTCGCAACTGTATTTTTTTCGTAATTCCCGCACTGGCTAGCAAAAGAAGCAAGCCAGCTATATTTATGCCAAGAAGGGCGCAAATTCATAGATAAGGGTGCATCTGACTTAAACAGCCATTTCAGCCCTTTTAAGATCGTATTGATATTCGTCCACACTTCTGCATTGCTGGCAGAAAGCTGGCCACCATTCGCAAAAGAGGTTTCCATAGCTGGATAACGATGACGGTCAAACACCGTGACATCATACCCGCGCTGGCGTAGCACCCACGCGGTAGTAACACCCGTAATCCCGGCACCAATAACGGCAAAATGTTTCATGATTTAGCTCCTTAGACAGACAATGAAAGGCAATGCTGAGAGGTTTCAGCCCGCAATTTTACCTCGTCTGTCTTTGGAACCTGAGAGTTTCCCGCAAGTGAGCGGTTATCCCCGTCGGTGGGCTAGCCCTATATCTAATAGGGGCAAGCCACTCTCCAGACTGTTCACGAATTCTGGCCCTTTTGCCTGAGAGATTTAGAGGCATCTGCTCCTTCGGCGCTGCGGTGCAGCTCCCCCCACTAACTATCAAAGGATGCTGCCGCAGTCTCTCCCAGAATTCGACTGGAACACGCACAAATATAAAGCGGTTAAGATGAAGAGTCACATGAATTTTACTTAACAGCCAAAATTGCACAATAATTAGCCATCTGATGCGGCTAGAAAGCCGTGTAATTTATTGCGGCACTTTGCGTTCCAGATAAACATTCTCGCCGCGCAGTTGCCGCCGCAAGATAGGCAAGATTTCTGCATAAGCCGCAAATATAGATGGGCTGGGCGGCGGAAGATCATGTTTAATAAGGCTATGCAAGGCTGGCAGATGATAATAAGGCACCATTGGAAACATATGATGCTCAATATGATAATTCATATTCAGGTATAAAAACCTGCTGATAGGGTTTATCATCACTGTTCTGGTATTCAGGCGGTGGTCTGTTACATTTTCCCGCAGACCCGCATGTTGCAAAATGCCAGTCATATTGAAATGCCAAGAGCCATAAAGTCGTGGCCCGCCAATGAGAAGCAGCGGAATGATGCTCTGATAATAAAGAGCCGCACTGGCTACCAAAACATAAATAAGCCCCCAAATACGAGCGATGCGAAAGACTTTTTTCTGCTCATGCACAGGCGTATATAACGCTTCGTCTGGTTGCATCTGACCAAATATATGGCCAGCCATTCGCCTAAAGCTGTCATAAATATCTGGCAAGCCAATAAAATTTAAGATGACCCGCATTGCAGCAGGTGGTGCCATCACTGCAATTTCAGCATCACGCCCAACCAGTAATGTATCTGTGTGGTGCCGCGCGTGGCTCCAGCGCCAAGTGACCGGATTACGGATAATCATAAAACAAGCAATATGATAAACAAGGCGGTTCATCCAAG
>JAKMFL010000087.1 GCA_022425485.1 Alphaproteobacteria bacterium
AAATGCATATGCCTTGTAGCCGCACAGTTTGGAATAATTGCAATGGCCTTATTGGCAGCATGGGAGGGGTAGTCTTTTATTTTGACATCTAATACAGTTGTTAATCCGCCCAGGCCCTGAGCGCCAATACCCAAGGCATTAACTTTTTCAAAAAGCTCCAAACGCAACTCTTCATTGCGGTTTTCAGCACCCTTAGCCTGCAGTTGCTGAATATCAATATGATCTAATAGCGCCTCTTTCGCCATTAGCATGGCTTTTTCTGCTGTACCACCCAAACCTATACCCAAAACGCCTGGAGGACACCAACCAGCACCCATAGTCGGCACCATATTCAAGACCCAATCCACCACAGAGTCCGATGGATTTAGCATAGCAAATTTTGACTTAGCCTCAGAGCCACCGCCTTTTGCGGCCACATCAATTTCAACCTTATCTCCGGGAACAATCTCGTAATGAATAACTGCAGGTGTGTTATCGCCGGTGTTTTTTCGCTCACCATCAGGGTCAGAGAGTATAGAAGCGCGCAGAATATTATCAGGATGCAGGTAGGCTTGCCTTACACCTTCATTAATTATGTCGGTCAGGCTATCTTCAGCATCCCACTGAACCTGCATGCCCACCTTCACAAAAATAGTCACTATGCCAGTGTCCTGACAGATCGGGCGCTTCCCAGTGGCGCAAAGTCTTGAATTAATCAGGATCTGAGCCATAGCATCCTTCGCAGATTTTGACTCCTCGCGATCATAGGCATTTTTAACGGCCTGAATAAAATCTACCGGATGATAGTAAGAAATGTACTGCAATGCATCGGCAATACTTTGAGTGACATCTTGTTGACGAATAACAGTCATAAATTTTAACCCTATTGAATTACTATGGCGCTGACTCGCCTTTAGTATGAGGCTGTCTGACCTCTTCTTTTTGTTGCTTGGCAACTGCTTGCTCGAGTTTAAGAATTTTCTGATTTACCTGACGACGAAATGCATCCACTGATGCCATAGCTTCCAGGTTATTTTGTATTTTTAAATTCTGCTGACCGATAGACAATTCGACCTTTTCAAGAGCTTTAAAATATACATCTAATGAATCGGTTAACTTATCCATATCAGCCGATAAGCCAAAGAAATTTTCACCCACTACCTCTGCTGAGGCGCGATCCTTATCCAGCTGAGATTTCAAATTATTAAGGGAATTTTCAACTTCTTTGCGTTTTGCCGCTAAAAAAGCAATATCCTTTGCATTACTGGCAATTTTTTCTTTATTTTTATCGTTGGCAACACCCCAGAGTTTTCTTATTTCACTCCAGTGCTTTTTTAACTGTTCACTGTGCTTGCCAATATTAATCTGCATAGCAGCGCCCGACTGATTGACCGACTCGTCAGTATTATTAAGTCTAGAATCCAAGATCTCAAATCGTTCATGTAGCTGAGTGAAAGCCTGATACTGCTGCCAGCCAACCCACGAAACCACTAACAAACCCAATAGGGATATTAGAGCAACCGCTTTCCACCCCGAGGATAAACCTTGAACCTTAGAAATAGGCTTTTTCGCCTTATAGGGCTCTTTCTTTACACCATCTGAGGAATTGCTAATTGGGCCGTCGCGTTCCGCAACTATAGGGCTTTTCTGCTGTTTATCCATTCTTGAAATTACACCTAAACTTCGGGTTTGTTTGCTTTGATTATACTCTGATCCATAAGCATAACCAGACCAGTGAGTTGAATTTTATACATAAAAAAACCGGCGCTTTAAACGCCGGTTTTTTTATTGTAAAAGCTCGCTTAAAGTAGATTAATTATCAATGCTAATGCTGCTGTTAAAACAAGACTTGATTTAATCACACCACTGACCGTTGTAATTGGACCCATCTTGCCTTTAAGACCATTGATCTCAATGGCAGCAATTATAACTAAAGCTAAAATCAAACCAGTACCACCTACCGCAGTACCATAGCCGTAACCCGAGTAATGCGGTCCAGCAAACATACCCCACAACATAGGTGCAGAGAATAGCGTATTGGTTCTAGAGGCAAGCAACGCTTTTCCTGCTGCAGCCGCTTTATCACCACCTTCAACTAAGCCAAGAGCAACTTTCTGAGCAGGCCAAATCACCATCCATACATTGGCAGCCATTAGCGTGCCCATTACCACACCGATAATAATGTAGTTGTTCATTTGCGCATTATGATAAACACCGGAAAACAAAATGATACCGGTAATAAAGGTGAACATTGCACCCCAGCGGAACCACCATAACGCTCTTGGTGCTAGCTTTGCCTTGGCATCAGCTAATCCTTCAGGCGTAGCTTCTTTAAAGTAAGCACCCTGAATAAAATTAAAATAATAGAGCATACCTATCCAAGTAATACCGAATAAACCATGACTCCAACGCGCAAGAAAATTAATAAATTCCATTGTCATACCTGTTCCCCTTTGATGTTTTGCCCCAAATAGGCATTAAATACTAACTGTCCAATTGTTCTTTATAGGCTAGCAAAGATCAATAGCTCAGCCAATAAAAACTAACTTTTATGACTTAATAATGCAAAAAATAAAAAACCCCGCATCAGTATGCGGGGTTTTTATCAAACTTAGGTAAGCTTGAGCGATTCTTACATCATTCCGCCCATACCACCCATGCCGCCCATGCCGCCCATATCTGGGGCTGCTGGGGCTGCTGATTTTGGCTCGTCTTTTTCTGATACCATCGCTTCTGTGGTGATCAGTAAGCCTGCAACTGAAGCAGCGTTTTGCAGGGCAGAACGCACAACCTTTGTTGGGTCGATAACGCCGGCCTTGATAAGGTCTGTGAACTCATCTGTCTGTGCGTTATAGCCAAGCTTGGCATCTGTGCTTTCCATCAGCTTGCCAACCACAACAGCGCCCTCTGCACCAGCGTTTGATGCAATCTGACGTGCAGGTGCTTGTAGTGCCTGACGGATAATGTTTACCCCAACACTTTGGTCATTATTTTCAGACTCCACCTTATCTAGGCTTGCAATTGATTTAACCAGAGCTGAACCACCGCCGGGCACAATACCTTCCTGAACCGCGGCGCGCGTCGCGTGCATCGCATCATCCACACGGTCTTTACGCTCTTTAACTTCAACCTCTGTTGCCCCGCCAACACGGATGACCGCAACACCGCCAGCAAGCTTTGCTAGACGCTCATGCAGCTTTTCCTTGTCATAATCTGAGGTAGTTTCCTCAGCTTGTGCACGGATTTGGTTGCAACGAGCTTCGATATCGTCCTTGCTGCCAGCACCATCAACGATAGTGGTATCTTCTTTGGTGATTTCCACACGCTTGGCTGTGCCCAGCATTTCTAAGGTTACGGTATCCAGCTTGATGCCGATCTCTTCAGAAATAACGGTACCGTTTGTCAGGATAGCGATATCTTCCAGCATGGCTTTGCGGCGATCGCCGAAGCCAGGTGCTTTGACAGCCGCAACTTTCAGACCGCCACGCAGACGGTTAACCACCAAGGTTGCCAAAGCTTCGCCTTCAATATCTTCGGCAATGATCAGCAATGGACGGCCAGACTGTACGACCTTTTCCAGAATGGGCAGCATGTCCTGAAGGTTTGATAACTTCTTTTCATGCAACAGAATATATGGGTCTTCCAAAGTTGCCCGCATTTTCTCTGCATCGGTAACGAAATATGGAGACAAATAACCGCGGTCGAACTGCATGCCTTCAACAACATCTAATTCTGTCTCTAGGCTCTTTGCTTCTTCAACGGTGATAACACCTTCATTGCCAACTTTTTCCATCGCTTCTGCGATCATCTTGCCAATATCGCTTTCGCCATTAGCAGAGATGGTGCCAACCTGTGCCACTTCGTCAGAAGTTGTAATCTTCTGTGACTGAGCTTCCAGTGATTTAACAACCGCTTCTACTGCATGGTCAATACCGCGCTTCAGATCCATTGGGTTCATGCCAGCAGCCACAGCCTTTGCACCTTCTTGTGCGATAGCCTGTGCCAAAACGGTCGCTGTAGTGGTTCCATCACCAGCGGTGTCGTTCGCTTTTGATGCAACTTCACGAACCATCTGTGCGCCCATATTCTGGAACTTGTCAGATAGCTCAATATCCTTTGCAACTGTCACACCATCTTTCGTAATTCTTGGCGCGCCAAACGCTTTATCTAGAACTACGTTGCGGCCTTTTGGACCCAGTGTCACCTTCACAGCGTTGGCTAGGGTATCTACCCCTTCCATCATGCGCGCTCTGGCATCTGAGCCAAATTTTACATCTTTAGCAGCCATTTTATTTTCCTTCGTTTCGGTAAATTTTATATCTATTTAACAGCGTAATTAGCCAATAATGCCCATAATGTCTGATTCTTTCATAATCAGATAATCGGCGCCATCTAGCTTAATCTCTGTACCTGACCATTTGCCAAACAAAATGGTGTCGCCTTCTTTTACATCCAGCGGTGTCAGTTTGCCCTGCTCATCACGTGCGCCTGAGCCAACAGAAATGACTTTGCCTTGCATTGGCTTTTCCTTGGCAGTATCCGGGATAATGATCCCACCTGCAGTTTTCTCTTCTGATTCTTCGCGCTGTACTAGAACGCGATCATGAAGCGGCCGAAATTTCATGCCATAGCCTCCAAAAAGTAAGTTTGATAAAGTTTCGTTCCTCGTCTCTGGCACTCAAATTAAAGGAGTGCCAGAATACCTTGCGCATTACGTGGGATGTTTCTTGCCTCCTGTCAAGGTATCTATAAGAAAAAACAAAAAAAATTATCTGCCTGCCTCATCAAAAGAAGCAGAAACATAGACAGTTTGATGCGGCAAATTAGCGCTTTCACGCTATTTTTCCTTTTCTTTTTCAGGCCAGCCTGTATCTGAATATGAACATCACTTATTTTTTAAAAGACCGCATATTCGTTACAGACAGATTGCTTTTTTACTATGAGCCCGAACACCTCGCCGCTTTATCCATCTGCTGACCATACTGCCATCATACGCTGGCTGGTATTCATGGCTGTTATGGTCGCGCTTATGGTTGTGATAGGCGGCGTAACACGGCTAACAGGTAGTGGGCTGTCCATGGTGGAATGGCGGCCTATAATGGGCACCTTGCCGCCTTTGAATGAGGGGGAATGGCTACGGGTTTTCACCCTCTATCAAGCCTCTCCTGAATTTCAGGAAATCAATTCTGATATGGATATAGCCGGATTTAAGTGGATTTTTTTCTGGGAATATTTCCACCGGCTCTGGGGCCGGTTGCTAGGGTTTTGCTTCTTTATTCCGCTGGTCTATTTTTGGCTGCGTGGGCGTATTCCAGCCAGCTATAAGCTGCCTTTAATTGGGCTATTATTTCTAGGCGGCTTTCAAGGCGTCGTTGGCTGGTGGATGGTCACCTCAGGACTGGTAGATGACCCTACCGTCTCCCAATATCGCCTTGCCAGTCATTTAAGTGTAGCACTGATCATTTTTTCAGGTCTTGTCTGGACAGCGGCAAATCTGGCCTATGGACGCACCAACTGGCCAAGCAAGCATAATCTAGCCACCTTGCTGCTGGTAGCGGCAACCATTTTAGCGGGCGCTTTTGTAGCCGGAATGGATGCTGGACTTCTATATAATGAATACCCCCTGATGGGAGACGGGCTCGTCCCGTATGAATATGGCGAAGAGGGGTTATGGGATGCCTTTGAAAACCCAGCCTCTGCGCAATTTCATCATCGCTGGATAGCGGTATTTGCGGTTCTTGCTGTTATCGGTGTGGTCGCTAAATTATATCGTCAAGGCCACCGCCCATTAGCGATGATGCTTGGCACGATAATCTTTTTGCAGTTTGCTCTTGGGCTAACCACCTTATTACTAGGCGTGCCCGTTTGGGCAGGTGCAATGCATCAAGCAGGGGCTGTTGCCCTGCTGGCAGCGACGCTGTTAGCCATACACAGACTAAGCCGCTAGCCGATATCGCGCTGACTGAGCTTTTTGGATGTTTAGGATTTGGGCAGCTGCTTGCGGATATGCAATTCACGAAGCGCTGTTTCATCTACCTCGGATGGCGCATTCATCATCAAATCTTCAGCCTTGCCATTCATCGGGAACAAAATAACTTCGCGAATATTAGGCTCATCAGCTATCAGCATAACCATCCGGTCAATGCCGGGAGCGATGCCGCCATGTGGCGGTGCCCCAAATTTAAACGCACTGATCATACCGGCAAATTGTTCATCCACCACATGCGCGTCATATCCAGCGATTTCAAAGGCGCGGTACATAACCTCTGGCAAATGGTTTCTTATAGCGCCGCTAGAAAGCTCAACCCCATTACAGACCAGATCATACTGCCATGCTTTGATGGTCAGCGGATCTTGATTATTCAAGGCATCCATACCGCCTTGCGGCATTGAAAATGGGTTGTGCGAAAACTCGATCTTACCTGTTTTTTCATCCAGCTCATACATTGGAAAATCAACAATCCAACAGAATTTGAACAAATTATCATCGATAAGACCTTGCTCTGTTCCGATGCGCACCCGTGCCTTACCAGCAAGATTTGCTGCCTCAGAAGCTGGTGCGCAGGCGAAAAACACCGCATCGCCATCACTCACGCCAAGACGCTGTTTGATCTCGTCAGATTTATCTGCGCCCAGCGCTTTCGCTACTGGGCCTCTCGCCTCACCTTCCCCATAGATGATATAGCCCATACCCGGCGCACCTTCACCTTGTGCCCAGCTATTCATGCGGTCAGCGATAGCACGGCTCCCACATTTTGGCCCGGGCACTGCGCGAACCACAGCGCCTTTATCAATATTTTTCGCGAAAATAGAGAAATCAGAGTCGCGGAAAATATCTGTTACATCGCAAATTTCAAGCGGAATACGCAGATCAGGCTTATCACTACCATATTTAAGCATGGCTTCATCAAATGGAATATGCACAAAATCTGGATCAATTTTCTTGTCGGAGAACTCTTCAAACACGCCTTTGACCACAGGTTCTACAGCAGCAAACACATCTGCCTGTTCAACAAAGCTCATTTCCAGATCAAGCTGATAAAACTCGCCGGGGCTGCGGTCAGCGCGGCTATCTTCATCACGGAAACAAGGCGCAATCTGAAAATATTTATCAAAGCCAGAAACCATGATCAGCTGCTTAAACTGTTGCGGTGCTTGTGGCAGGGCATAAAATTTACCCGGATGCAACCTAGCAGGCACAAGGAAATCACGCGCACCTTCAGGCGAAGAAGCCGTAAGGATAGGTGTCTGAAATTCTGTAAAGCCTAGCCCAACCATGCGCTGGCGAATCGATTGGATTATGTTTGCACGTAACAGGATATTGGCATGTGGACGCTGGCGGCGGAGATCCAGATACCGATAGCGCAAGCGCACCTCTTCACCTGAATCCTCGTCTGAATTTACTTGTAAGGGCAATGTATCTGCCGCAGATTGCAGCTCAAGCGCCGCAATTTGCACCTCAATCTCACCCGTGGATAGCGCTTTATTGACAGTATCTTCGCTTCTGGCACGCACCGCCCCCGTAATGGTTATTACAGATTCATTGCGCAATTGCTCGGCCGCGCTAAACGCGTTATCGGTGCTGTCAACAACACATTGCGTTAGCCCATAATGGTCACGCAAATCGATGAAAACCACACCGCCGTGATCGCGTTTACGATGCACCCAGCCAGAGAGTTTTACTTCTTTTCCGATATCCGCATGGCTCAACGCGCCACAATTATGGGTTCGATAAAGATGCATCAGATAAACTCCTTAAAAACATAAGCTAACCAGCGTGTAACAGGCGGCAGTATGCACCAAAATGATGAAACTTCAAGTCTGGATAATTTTCGCTAAAAATCACCGCGCCTTAGGTCTGCGGCGGCGGCGGCGCGCACGCTCCTCACTGGCATCAGATGACGGCGCATCAGCCAGATCTTTCCAAGCGATACCAAGCCTGTTTGCAATATCTTCGGCAGTTGGCGGATTGCCCTTTGGTGTTGCATCTAAGGCAGCGCGCATCGCCTGTATATGTTCAGCACTTGTCCCGCAGCACCCGCCAATAATACGTGCGCCTAAGTCACGCGCGATAAGCGCATATTCAGCCATCAATTCAGGCGTGCCGTGATAGTGAATTTCGCCATCCATATAAGCTGGAATACCGCAATTACCTTTGGCGATAACAAAAGAAGGCTGGTTCAACGCATCAAAATGGGAAAGTGAATCAATTAATTCAGCAGGACCGATACCACAATTAGCGCCAAACCCCTGTAATCCAACCTCAGCAGCGAAATCTTTATAATCTGCTGGCTTAATCCCCATCATAGAACGTCCAGCAGTATCAAAAGTCATCGTAGCCATTACAGGCAATCCTGTCTTTTGCGCGGCAATTGTCGCAGCGCGCACCTCTTCAAGTGCGGACATGGTTTCAATCCAGATGACATCTACCCCGCCTTGTGCCAGCGCTTCTGCTTGTTCTGTAAAGGCGGCTTCGGCAGCTTCGGGCGTAAGCATGCCCAGCGGTGAAAACAGCTCTCCTGTTGGCCCTATAGAGCCCGCTACCAGAACCGGTCGGTCAGCTTTATCTGCGACCTGCCTTGCAAGGCGGGCAGCTGCCAGATTGAGTTCTTCGACCCGCGTTTCACTCGCGTGTAATTTTAACCGAAAAGACGTGCCGCCAAAAGAATTGGTCAAAATCATATCACTACCAGCATCAACGAATTCTTGATAAAGAGCGATAATCTTATTGGCCTGTTCCACATTCCATAATTCAGGTGGATAGCCTGTTTCAAGACCTGCTTTAAAGAGGTTTGTACCGGTTGCACCATCTGCCAGCAAAACACCGCGCGCAGGTGCTAATTCTTCTAAGGTTGTTTTCATGGCTCTATCTTTTTTTAAAAGCTATTTGTGCGACCCGGCCACCAACCTTGTGATTAATTCCCTTGCAATTAATTCACAATCTTTTTTGCTGCTGTAACTAGTAGTTTATTGGCCGCTTCGTCTAATAGTCTGTCTGGCGTTTTATCTGGCATTTTGTCTGGCGTTTTGTCTGGCGTTCTGTTTGGGAGCAATACCTGTCAGCTCGGCACGTCGCTGTTTCAAGGCTTCAAGTAATTGGCGCTGTGCCGCCCCGTCCATAGAGGGCCATTGGGCAATTTCTTTACGGGTGCGGTAACAGCCTTTACAAACTTCTTTCACTGGATCCATTTGGCAAATGCTGATGCAAGGCGAGGGTATTTTTTCCATAGTTCAGCACCTATCAAATTTAAACGATACCTATATCAAAAGCTTAAGCTAGAAATTAAGATGCTTAAGCTGGGAAATTTTCGAGTGGATACCCAATCCTAAGCGGCCGCACTATCCCCATCATCTTCTGCTGATTCAGAAACGGCTGCAAGACAATTAGCAACGAATTTACGGGCCGCCTCCCCCATAGGGAAATCATCTGCAACCCATAGCAAATTTTCATGATTTGCTGAACCACCTGCTGCCTTCAGGCTCTCTGAATCGATGCTGTTATCAATTTCTGTTATCAAATCAAGCGCATTGCCTTGTGCCAAAACGGGCATTTTCTCGCGCATAAATGCACGAATAATACGCGAAGCATGCAATTCTTCAGAAAGCACAGATATATGCTGATCCCCAGATGGGATGACCAGACCATCATAATCAACCGCAAGCGTTTCTGACAGCTGGGCATCTACCGGATAAGACATTCCCGCTTGATCCCCATTACGGCCATGCGCAAGTCCAGGGCCAGGTGCAATCACTTTCAAACGCGCGTTAATCGCCAGCAGCATTTTTTGAACCTCAACAAAACGGGCTTCATCAAAACCATTAGCAACCATGATTGCGATTTTCTTATCTGAAAGTGTAGTAGTGGTCATTTGGATCTGGCTCCTATTTTATACCTAATCTTTGTTACCTGTTATCCCCGTTCAACTGCGAAAATGCAGTGTGGGCGAAAATACAGCGTGGCATGCCATCCTCATTGTTAAAGTCGCCCCATAGCATCAAAACGCAGTTGCGCAAAATGCCGTTCTAGGCGGTAGAATAAGGATTAAAGTGAAATGTGTGATGTCACGATAAAATAACTGGCAAAACTCTCTCGTTCCGCGTGGATACCGCTTATTGACGTGAATTTCAAGTGTCTTATCTCTCTGCTACGGCTATATGCAAAAAAATTGCCTAAATTTTTGACAAGTTAAAAGCTGGTTGCCCTTTCTGGTCAATCCTTTGCACAGGCGAGCTATTCGTCTAGGTGATAGCGCGCAAATCAAGCGGGCAATAGTGTTTTCACCATAGAAGCTGAGTATGATTATCTCTTGCGAAGGAATATTTTTGTGCGCGCTTATGTTTGGTTGACCCTATATGGGCTGACAGGAATGTTCTTGCTTGGATGCGTGGGCGGCGGAACCTCACAAACGTCCACCTTGAATTTTGGTACAGGGGAGGCTGATCGCAAAACCGAACAGCTCTTCTCTGGTTTCGAGACTAATGGAAATAATCTGCGTGCCGGTTTTGTAATAGATACAGATAGTCCTGTCATTACCAGCTATTCTGGACAGACAGCGTTACGTAATTTTCTAGCCAAACAACCACCTCTTTCAGAATTTATTCAACTAGCTGACCAAACAGATTATGTTAGCGGTGCTTGGATTAATGGCGGGGAGAGCGCCGCACCCCTGTTAGATAACAACATGGATAGTTTAGCGAGCGGAAAATATTTTCTCTGGGGCTATTCTACTGAAAATTTGCCTGTAAACAAAGCCTTTGGCTATGACATGCAGGCCAATTGGCGCTGCACGGGATGCCAAAACGCGGTTGGTAGCGGTACCGGCAGACTGGTACTTGATATTGCCAATAGCCAAGCACAATTCAGCCTAGATAGCCCAGATTTCAAGCTTTCCACATCCCTGATATTCACGCAAAAAAACCAGCTTCAATATAAGCTCGGCAGCAATGCAGAAATAACCATTGATGGGCGCCAGTTGGCCATACAGGAATTGGCTATTCGTGGCGGCATTTTTGGGCCAGATGGGCAAAATGCTGGCCTGTTATTCGGCGTTAAAGATGAGCGCGCGCATCTAACGGGCCTTGCCATAGGCCACCAGCCATAACGCCAGAATAATTTTAATAAGCATAATTTTAATACGCATAATCCCAATAAGAATAATTTCCAGAGTTTGAAACTTTTTAGAAAGTTTGAAACTTGAGGAAATGGAGCGGGCGACGGGGTTCGAACCCGCGACCTCAAGCTTGGGAAGCTTGCGCTCTACCAACTGAGCTACACCCGCAAAAACGTCATTTCAAGCTAGGCTTTCACCGACATTTCTGTCAAGAGTTAAGCGGGATAACTCAGCATAATGCGCTGTTTTGATAGCTACCTTGCTTTGCTAGCATGATCTCATAAGATAAGCCAAGCGTATAGAAAACTGTTGAAGTGACGCGCCGATAGGCGATGCGCGAGAGCTATCACCACAGTTAAGACATGAAAATGAGTTTAAGATAATAACTAGGATCGGTACCAGGCTATGACACCTTATGATAACGCGCATGAAGAAGAAAAACTAAACTCTGACAAAGGCACATTGCCCGCCAAGCCGTCGCGTGCAGAAGCAGAAGCCGCGGTAGAAACCTTGCTAAAATGGGCAGGTGACGACCCTAGCCGTGAAGGACTTATGGATACGCCGGCGCGTGTGGCCCGTGCGTATGAAGAGTTTTTCTCTGGTTATGAAGATAATCCTGAAGAGATGTTGGCCCGCACCTTTGAGGAGGTAGATGGCTATGATGACATGGTGATGTTGCGGGATATCTCGCTCCAGTCACATTGCGAACATCATATGGTACCGATTTTAGGCAAGGCACATATTGCTTACCTGCCAGACCGACGCGTGGTTGGTATCTCAAAGCTGGCGCGGGTGCTAGATAGTTTTGGGCGCCGCCTGCAAACACAAGAAACAATGACCGCACAGGTAGCCAGCGCTATTCAAAATGCCCTGAAACCACTTGGCGTTGCGATATTGGTGGATGCACAGCATCAATGCATGACAACCAGAGGCGTTAAAAAAACAGATGTTTCGATGGTAACCACGCGCTTTACCGGCGTGTTTAAAGAACAGGGTGACCTGCGCGAACGCTTTTATCAACAGATCAATCTGCGCTAGGGATAAGGACGTCTCTGGTTTTTGAAAACTGGACAGACTAGCCTTTCTCAGCCTATAAATCAGGTCAGTATTGCCGCAGATGGCCACAGATGGCTAGTTTGATGGCTAGCGTTAAATGATTGAGGCTGCAGCGTATACATGCAGGCAACTCCTGTTTTAAATATATTGGGCCTACTTCTTGGTCTATTGGCCGGCACGATGCTGATACCGATGGGTATCGATTTGTATTATGGCGATCCGAACTGGCAAGCTTTTGGCGGTGCAGCCTTGATGACCGGCTTTATTGGCGGGTCTCTTTGGCTTGGCAATCGGCACACAAATACAGGCGATTTAGGGCTGAAAGAGGCCTTTTTACTGACCAATGGCGCGTGGGTGTTTATTGCGCTATTTGGCGCTCTGCCTCTTTATTTTTCTTCTCTGTCTTTGAGTGTTGCAGATGCGGTTTTTGAATCCATGTCTGGCATTACCACAACAGGCTCCACCATCCTGCCTTCTATTGAGGCCGCCTCAAAAGGGGTGCTTATCTGGCGTGCCTTGCTGCAATGGCTGGGCGGGGTTGGTATTATTGTGATGGCGCTAGCGGTTTTGCCCATGCTGTCTGTTGGCGGAATGCAGCTATTTAAAACCGAATCCTTTGAAGCCGCGGACAAGGTGATTCCGCGAGCTACCCAATTGGCAGGCGGTATTTTTGCTGTTTATACAGGCCTGACCCTGTTATGGACGTTTATGTTAACCCTTGCTGGTATGCCGGGGTTTGATGCGCTAGCCCATGCGATGACGACGCTGGCCACTGGCGGCTATTCTACTAAAACTGCGTCTATCGGCGCGTTTGATTCGCAAACCATAGAGCTTATTATTATCGCTGGCATGATCACTGGCAGTTTGCCTTTTGTGCATTACTTATCGCTTACGAGAGGCGGCTGGAAAGCGCTGTCCGAAGACCCGCAAGTGCGCTGGTTCATCCTTCTTATCATGCTGGTAATTATAGCGATCACCTTTAATTTGAATCAAAATGGTGAAAGCTGGCCTTCTGCTTTGCGGCTATCTGCTTTTAATGCTGTATCGGTGATTACCGGCACTGGATATGGCACTGCTAATTTCGCTGTTTGGGGCAGCTCAGCCACAACAATCTTGCTAATTTGTATGTTTATTGGCGGTTGTGCCGGTTCTACCACTTGCGGGATTAAAATGTTCCGCTTGCAAGTATTGGCCGCCACTATCAAAGTTCAGCTTGCCCGCTTATTGCGTCCGCATGCGGTGGTACTGGCCTATTACAACAAACGCCCAGTGCCAGAGAATGTCATGGACGCCGTTATGGGCTTTTTCTATCTCTATATTCTGTGTTTTGTAGTGCTGGCATTACTGCTAGGTATGTTTGGGCTGGATTTTGAAACCGCCCTATCTGGTGCGGCAACATCCATTTCAAATGTCGGGCCTGGACTTGGCAATGTTATTGGCCCTGCTGGCGATTTTAGCAGCTTGCCAGCCGCAGCCAAATGGGCCATGTGTTTTGGCATGCTTCTTGGCCGGTTAGAGCTGTTTACCGTGCTGGTTATCTTAAATCCGGTATTTTGGCGACGCTAAGAGCGGTTTAAATCTTTATTTGCTGTAATTTCGCGCGCGGCCTGCTCATCAATTAAGTCAATTGTGTCTATCATTACTTCGCGGATAATAAGATCGCGTTCATTTGGTGTAGCGGTTTCTTTTACTGTGTTAGAGGCTGTAGCGCTTAGGTCAATAATTACCTGCTTACCGCCAACAGGCTGTATCCATAACAGCTTGGCCTTAATATCCGCACGCACCATAAATTCTTGTTTATCGCTAAACAAATCGACCAGCCTTTCGCTTCTCGGCAGGGCAGTCATTTTTACGCTTGCTTGTGTAATATTCAGAACAACTTCACCAGAACCCCCAACCGGAACCAATACCCGTGTTGCCCAATCGACTAGCATACTAGATAAATCAGGAGATAAGGTATGCTCGATATAGGGCGGCTCCATCGGCATCACCCATTCTTCACTGATATTCAAAACCCGCGCATCTAGCCGCAAAGATTGAAAACCACCCGTTTCATATTCAGGTAAAATGGTCTGTTTAGCAGGTGTTGAACAGCTACTAAGGCCTAACAGCGATACCAGCAGGACGATAGGAAGGGATTTGGAAAACCTGAATAATTTACTCGTCATCTAAGACACCTTTCCTAAAATCTGGCCACTTGGTCATATTCTGAGCTTAATGATAGCGCAGTTAAGCAAAAAATGAAGTAAAAACTGCATCTTCTATCTTTGTGTGATTTTTTTAAAAGGGCGACAAGATTAAGCAGACAAAAACTCTGCCATAGAATAGGAACGCGTTATTTTGCAAAATTCACAAGAAACATGAAGCTGGCCGTTCTCATCGCTCATATCACGCAACGCCTCTGCAGCCAGCCCGCCCAAAACCTGCTCCACTTTTTCAGCAGAACATCGACAGGTATCGGTTATTGGGCGCGGGGCTTGCAAATGCACATTTTGCGCATGAAACAGCCGGAAGAGTAGATCTGGCACCTCAAGGGATGGGCTTAATAGCTCGTCTCTGGTCACAGAAGACATCATCACCATCGCGGTATGCCATTCATCTGCCAGCTCATCTTCGCTCAGGCGCGTATCATGTCCGCCCTCACCAGCGACTTGTTGCAAGAAGAGTGCGGCGCTATGCCAGCCATCTTCTGTCTTGGTCGCCGCGGTTATTACCTGCGCTGCAAGCTGTTCTGAATTTTTAAACCAGCTAACCGCACAGTCGCCTAAATGACTACCTTCCAGCTCGACAATACCCTGATAACGGCGCGCTTCATCCCCATGAGCAGCATCCTGATCTACGGTAAATGCCATATAACCACCGCCCATCAGACGGGGCAATATTGCGGGGCCAGCTGGCGCAATCGCTTTTGCCTTTTCTGCATCAAAGGCCGCATAAGAACGCATCGCCCCAGCAGAGGTAACATCGGCAAATAGGGTACGCACAATGCCATCGCCCCTAGCTTGCAAGGTAAAAACACCCTCAAATTTTAGGGTAGTGGAAAGACAGGCTGCAAGGCTCATCGCTTCGGCACATAGCTCATTGATGCAAGCTGGGTAATCATGCCGCCCCAGAATAGACTGGCACGGGCTGGTTAATCTGGCAAACCGCCCCCGCACCAAGGGCGTTTGATTGCCATCGCGCTCGCCGGTTAAATAGAAAGGCTGAACAAACCCTTCAGACGTTTCAAAAATTGGCATTTCAGGCTTTGCGTCAACAGACATGATACACTCTTTTTCACAACGCTGGATTATGCGTTAAAAATTCTCACTAAGGATATGCGCCATAATTGCTTTCTGGGCATGTAATCTGTTTTCAGCCTCATCAAATACCACTGATTGCGTGCCATCTATGACCTCTGCTGTCACTTCTTGGCCTCTAACAGCAGGCAGGCAATGCATAAAAATTGCATCTGGCTGAGCCCTATCCATGAGCGCAGTGGTGACTTGGAAGGGTCGCATATCGCGCTCCCGCGAACCTGCTTCATCTCCCATCGAAACCCAAAC
The DNA here is from genome assembly GCA_022425485.1 of Alphaproteobacteria bacterium. Classification (GTDB taxonomy): domain Bacteria; phylum Pseudomonadota; class Alphaproteobacteria; order Puniceispirillales; family Puniceispirillaceae; genus JADHLI01. The sequence continues at coordinate 15,692 of JAKMFL010000087.1, forward strand.
ATCTGTTGCGATAACACTCGCATCAATGGCGGCGGCAATCGGGTCTTCGGTTAAAATAATTTCCGCGCCCCTCGCACGCGCCCAAGCTAGCAAGGCCGCAGGTGGGCGATATGCCTCTGGGCCAGCAAGCCGCAATTCAAACCCGAAAAGGGCCGCCGCCTCTATCCAGCTATTTGCAATATTATTCCCATCGCCAAACCAGCAAACTTTCGCATCTTTCAAACTGCCATGATATTCAATAATCGTCTGTAGATCTGCCATAATCTGGCAGGGATGGGAAAGGTTGGTCAGCCCGTTAATCACTGGAATATCTGCATTTGCAGCTAGCTCGGTAACGGTTTCATGCTGCAAAGCTCTTATCATCACCCCATCTAAATACCGTGAAAGCACACGCCCCGTATCCGCAACAGTCTCACCGCGTCCAAGTTGCAAATCACTTGCTGACAACACCACTGGCGTGCCGCCTAGCTGGGAAATACCCACCTCAAAAGAAACCCGTGTACGTGTTGAGGGTTTTTCAAAGATCATACCAATATATTTACCTGCCAGAGGCTGACTAACATCCTTGCCAGACTTCATCTGTGCTGCACTTGCCAGCATCGCTTCTAACCGGTCGCTATCAAAATCTTTTAAATCAATAAAATGGCGCATCGCGCACTCCGCTAAAAAAAGCTATTTCTTACATCTGAGGATAATTTGCTTAAGATGACGCAAACCGTGAAAATACCTTATCCAATATTGAATAGGCCTGCTCAATCTCCGGCTCGGACAAGGTTAGCGGCGGCAATAGGCGCAAAACATTTTCCCCAGCCGGCACACATAATAGCTTTTCAGCCCGCAAAGCCGTTGTCATATCGCCAACCGCGAGGCTATCAGAAAGCTTGAGACCACGCAGGAAACCAGCGCCCCTGCGCTCAACAATCAAACTTGGATACGCATCGGCTAGCTTGTTCAGCTTGTCATCCAGCAAGGCGGCGCGGCGGCGTACATCTTCTAAAAACCCATCTTCTTCCAACCCATCCAGCACTGCATTAGCAACTGCCATCGCCAAAGGATTGCCGCCAAATGTAGAGCCGTGACTGCCGGGGCCCATCGCCTCGCCAATCGCCTTTCTGGCAATAACCGCACCAACCGGAAAGCCGCCACCAAGCCCCTTGGCTAGCACTACCAAATCTGGCTGAATGTTGGTTTTTTGATAGGCAAATAAATATCCTGTTCTGCCCATCCCTGTCTGCACCTCATCAGCGATAACCAGCGCCCCAAAATCATCTGCGGCTTTCCGCACCCCTTCCAGATACCCTTCTGGAGCTGCAATCGCACCGCCTTCGCCTTGTACAGGTTCAACCATAATGGCCGCTACATCCGCATCCATCGCGTCCCGCAAATGATTTAGATTGCCAAACGGTACATGCACAAACCCCTCTGGCATTGGGCCAAAGCCTTCTCTGAATAAAGGCTTATCTGTTGCGGCTAGCATTGCTAGCGTCCGGCCGTGGAAGGCGCCGCCAGCACACAGTATTTTAAACCGTTTCTCGAAGCCTTGCCTAAATTGGAAACGACGCGCCATTTTTACCGCCGCTTCGTTTGCTTCAACACCAGAATTGCAAAAAAACGCCTGATCAAGGCCAGCATGAACAGCCAGCCTATGCGCTAGCTTTTCCTGCTCATCAATCCGGTATAAATTCGAGGTATGCCACAATTTGTCGGCTTGGCTCATTAATGCCGCAACCAAACGTGCATCTCCATGCCCAAACACATTTACCGCAATGCCTGTTGCACAATCAAGATAGGCGGTATCATCGCTAGTATAGAGCCAACTGCCCTTGCCCCGCACGAACGAGATGTCCGCACGCCCATAAGTCGGCATCACCGCAGCTTGTCTGGCATCTATTTCCGTGTTCATTTTCTTGTCCCGTAAACAAAGGAGAAAGGCGCATTGTATCGCGCAAAACCCCTTGCAATGTCAAGTATAACCACCCGATAGAACGCTTATGCTAACTTAAATGAAATGCTTGGCAAGCTTCAGGCCTTGCGATTGATAGTTTGAACCAGAACCTGCGGCCCCGTAAAGCTGTTTTGGCGGTGCAGACATCGGCTCATAAACAAGACGGCAAACTGTCTGCCCTTGCTCTATCAAAAAAGGCACATCATGCGAGCGTACTTCCAATACGGCTCGTGTAGGCTGAGCGCCAATTTCAGACATGCCAAAACCGGGGTCAAAAAATCCAGCATAATGGGCACGAAACTCGCCGACCCGTGTATCATAGGCACGCATTTCTGCAGCATGAGAGGCAGGTACAATCACATATTCTTGGCTAGCCAGAATATAAAACTCATCTGGGTTTAGCACCAGCCCCCCTCTTTGAAGATCGGCCTCTGTCACCGCTTCCCAAAAGCGCGAAGCTGGCTGACTAGCAGATTTATCCACATCTATCAGCCCAGCATGTTTGCGTGCACGCCAGCCAACAAGGCCTGTTTCTGGCTGCGGCATCAGATTAACAGATAGCCCGATGCCATCTTGAATAGAGACAATTGTTTCATCATCAAAACGAACCAGCTGGTGCTGGGCTTGAAGTTCTGCATGACCAGCATCATCCAGAATTTGCTGGCCACGACGAAGGCGAAGCTGGGATAGGCGGCTACCCTTACGCACCATCACCGAAAAGGTGCGCGGTGATATTTCAGCATAAAGCGGGCCTTTATAGCCAGAAGAGACAGATTCAAATTCAACCGCACCGTCTGTTATTAAGCGGGTAAATACATCCAGCCTACCGGTGGAGCTTTTCGGATTAGCAGAAGCGCTAATATCCTGCGGCAAGGCCAATGATTCCATCAGCTCAACGATGTAAACACAGCCTGTTTCCAGCACTGCCCCTTCACTTAAATCCAGCTCATACATCGAAAATTTTTCAATCTTGTCCATCACTGTTTGGCCGTGTCCAGGCAAGAAAGAGGCCTGAATTCGCCATGCACGCATGCCAAGACGCAGATCCAAACTAGCCGGTTGTATCTGACCATCAAACAAGGTTTCGCAAGGCAGAATATGGCCATTTTCAACCGCGTTCAAAAGCTGGCTTTCTGGCAATATTCCATCAGCTATTGTCAAAGAAGTATGTTTCTTGCTCACTTGAAATAATCCCCGCTGGAATTTAGCTTTTCAGCCTGAACCCTGTCGCCAGTATGATATAACAGCAGATGAAGAGCAATATATTGAGGATTGTCAGTACCGCTGCGCTCACCAAAATATTCCCATCTGCTACACCTGTCATCCCATAACGAAACCCATCTATGACCATAAAAACTGGGTTTATCTGGGCAATTAGATCGAAAGGTTCTGGCAAACGATGCACAGAATAAAAAGTGCCTGATAAAAAGGCGAGTGGCTGGATAACAAAGCTGGTTATCGCTGAAAGCTGATCAAATTTACGCGCCCAGATGCCCGCAATGATACCAGCAAAGCCCATTGCAAGAGAGCCCGCAATTAAAAATCCACAGGCAATCAGAAAATGTGGCGGCATAATGATCGCCGAAAAAAAGCTAAAAGTCACCACACAAATCAGGGCGGTCAACACGCCTCTGGTGACCGTGCCCCCTAGCAGGGCGCAAATAATCTCGTTTGGCCCTAGGGGCGGCATCAGCAAATCAACAATATTACCCTGCACCTTGGCACTGGTTAGAGAGGATGAGGTGTTGGCAAAGGCATTTTGTAAAACGGCCATCATAATTAAGCCGGGTGCCAAAAATTGGATAAAATTATCAAAATTACCAAGCGAAATCCGCTCACCCACCGCAACCGCAAACACCATCATAAACAAAGTTGCGGTCATAGCCGGGCCAAACAGCGTCTGCACCGGCACCTTTAAAAATCGCATCACCTCTTTAACATAGAGTGTGCTAATGCCAATCCAGTTAACCGCGCCAACGCTAATTGGGCGCACCACAAGCGAGGGAGTCTCAATAGATGTTTTGGGTTTTGCAGACATGGCGATATGCCTAAAATTGAAAAAGGGATGAACGGGTTTTTAATTGTATCTGCTCTGAGATAGAGGGGTAAGCGCCAAAACGCAAGGGCAAGGCTGTGCAAGCCTCTGGCAAATCAAAAAACAACGCGGCGGCAACATTCAAAAAATTGGATTTAAGTTGGCAATATGCCATTATCAAATCACCATCAGGCCAGTATCAAAATAGCGTTTTATCCCAAAAATGTGCTAAATAATGTAGCTAGGAGCATAGCCCCCTTTATGACGCAAACAATACCTTCAGATGCAAAGATAAAAAAACGCCTGACCAATAAGGCCATGCATTATCTGGGCCGGTATGCCAGCACCACCTCGCGTCTACGCCAAGTTCTGCAGAAATTTGCGGCTCGTAAGTTAGAGACCGTTCCAGCTGAAACGATTGCCCCAGCAATTGATGCGGTGATAGCTGACTGCCAAAAATTTGGGTATGTTGATGATGATGCCTTTATCCAGATGCGTATTCGAACAGGGCGAAAGGCGGGGCAATCCGAACGGCAGATTTTGAATAAATTGCAACAAGCAGGCATAGACCGCGATAGCGCTAGCGAAAGCCTGAAAGCGCATCGTGCTGAGAGCGGTGATGCCGAACGCCTAGCTGCCCTTATCCACATCCGAAAAAAACGTCTGGGCCCCTATACCAAACAGGCTGATGATGCACAGGCTCTCTTCCAAAAACAGATGGCAAAATTAGCTCGCGCTGGCTTCTCATTAGATATCATCAAGAGCATTCTTGCCCTGAACAGCATAGAAGAAGCAGAAGAATTAGAAGCGCAATATCAATGTGAGTAGTCCTTTTAAAGCCTAGAAGCTTACTTAATACCTCTTTTCATTTTGCGTAATTCTAGCTACAAAAGAGGCAGAAATTTTTGGCTTGCATATACCATACAATTAAAAAAGAATACTCTTTCAAAGGCAGAAGTAAGGTATGGCGTTTATCCTTTTTTGATATTCTTTGGGGGTTTTGATATTCTTTGGGGGGAGTTTTAAACCATGATTGAATATAAAGAGTTTGCGCCTGCAAAAGAAGTAGCCGCCAACGCGCATATAGATAAATCGGACTATGAGGTGAGCTATGCGCAATCTCTGGCAGATAATGATGCTTTTTGGGCAGAACATGGTAAGCGCATCAATTGGATAAAACCCTATAGCAAAATTTCTGATGTCAGCTATGACAAGCCAGATGTGCATATCAAATGGTTTGAAGATGGCACGCTAAACGCTTCTGCTAATTGTCTGGACAGGCATCTGGCTAGTCGCGGCGACCAAACGGCCATTATCTGGGAAGGGGATGAACCAGATACCGCCAAGCATATTACCTATAAAGAGCTGCATGAGCAGGTATGCCGCTTTGCAAATGCGCTAAAATCTAGGGGCATCAAAAAAGGGGACAGGGTGACCATTTATATGCCCATGGTTCCAGAGGCAGCCGTTGCGATGCTTGCTTGCACACGGGTTGGCGCTATCCATTCGGTTGTGTTTGGTGGCTTTTCCCCAGACGCGCTAGCCGGACGCATACAAGATTGCGGCTCAAACTGTGTAATTACCGCAGATGAAGGGGTGCGAGGCGGACGCACGATACCGCTAAAAGCAAATACAGATAAGGCTCTGGAAAGCTGCCCAGATTGCACCACTTGTTTTGTTGTCCAGCGCACCGGCGTGGAAGTAGCTTGGCAAGAAGGGCGCGACATCTGGTATCATGATGCGGTGGCGGCGGCTTCTGCTGACTGCCCGCCTGAGGAGATGAACGCAGAAGATCCTATGTTCATTCTCTATACCTCTGGCTCTACAGGCAAACCTAAAGGGGTTTTGCACAGTACGGGTGGTTATATGGTCTATGCCTCTATAACCCACCAATATGTATTTGATTACCATGATGGGGATATTTATTGGTGCACCGCTGATGTGGGCTGGGTCACCGGCCATAGCTATATTTTATATGGGCCGCTGGCAAATGGGGCGACCACGCTAATGTTTGAAGGGGTGCCAACCTATCCTGATTCAGGACGTTTCTGGCAAGTCGTTGAAAAACATAAAGTGTCGATTTTTTATACCGCACCAACCGCTATTCGCGCCCTCATGCGGGAAGGGGATGCGCCTGTAAAGAAATGGGATAAAAGCTCGCTGCGCCTACTAGGTTCGGTTGGTGAGCCGATTAATCCAGAAGCATGGATGTGGTATCATAATGTCGTAGGCGAAGAAAGATGCCCGATTGTGGATACGTGGTGGCAAACCGAAACAGGCGGTATTTTAATCACCCCGCTACCGGGGGCAACCACAACAAAGCCGGGCTCTGCAACTTTGCCCTTTTTTGGCATTGCGCCTGTATTGGTTGATGGGGACAACAACATTATCGAAGGGGCTGGTGAAGGTAATTTATGTATTGACCGATCTTGGCCCGGCCAGATGCGCAGCGTTTACGGCGATCATCAACGGTTTATTGACACCTATTTTTCTACCTTTGAGGGGCGCTATTTTTCTGGTGACGGCGCCCGCCGCGACGAAGATGGCTATTATTGGATAACCGGGCGTGTTGATGATGTGCTGAATGTTTCCGGCCACCGTATGGGTACAGCTGAAATTGAATCTGCATTGGTTGCGCATCCGAAAGTTGCCGAAGCAGCGATTGTAGGCTATCCGCACGACATTAAGGGACAGGGTATTTATGCTTATGTCACTTTGAATGTTGGTGAGAGCCCAGATGAAGCCTTGCATACAGAATTACGGCAATGGGTACGCGGTGAGATAGGGCCGATTGCGAGCCCCGATTTATTGCAATGGGCCCCTGGCCTGCCAAAAACACGGTCGGGGAAAATCATGCGCCGTATTTTACGCAAAATTGCCGCTGATGATTATGCAGAATTAGGTGACACATCAACGCTTGCCGACCCATCTGTGGTAGATGACCTCATCGAGAATCGCCAGAACCGCGAAAGCTGAAATCAAGCAAGCGCATATGACCGTCGCATATAAACAGCGAAAAGAGGGGGTAACATACACGCTCGTTTTTTATCCTGATTTTACCTGTTTCATTTCGTATCTTGCCTATTTCATTTCGTATCTTGCCTGTTTCATTTCGTACCTTTCTGGCACCATTTCCGCTACGCCGTTGAATAGGACATAACCGATCCTGCGTCTTCGGCAATGCCCAGCTCAATGGCGCGGCATACTGCATGGGTGCGATTCCGAGCGCCAAGTTTTGAGCGAAGGCTTTTCAAGTGATGTTTTATCGTTACTTCACTCAAACCATGGGTGCGGGCAATTTCTTTGTTAGATTGCCCAGATAGCAGCCCGTTCAATACATCGCGTTCTCTGCCAGTTAGCCAATGTCGGCCTGTTCGGGTGACTTGCTCCTCTTGTGCTAATATTTCTGCTGGCACATGAACCTCGCCCACATTAATCATACGCAAGCCCGCTAATAAAGCCTTAGCGCTAAGGGAATAGGTTAAATATCCTGCTGCACCAGCGGTTAAATAATCGCGTATTTCGTTGCTACGACGCATCGAGCCAATTAGGGCTACTGGAATCAGTCCAGAACATTGTGCAATCATTTGCCGAAGCCCAATTACGCCGTTCATATCTGGCATTTCAGTATCTAAAGCAATCACCGATAATTGCGGCGTTTCCGCAACAATCTGCATAGATTCTCGCAACGTACCTGCAACAATAAGGCTTACATCTGCATCCAAATGGGTGAGATGATCATTAATGAAATCACGACATAGTGAATTTTCGTATCCGAGTAAGATTTTCACCTTTTTACTCCTTCTAAAGATGGTAATAATTGGCTAATTTCCAACATAAACATGACCTTTTATACATCTAATGAGTGTTATCTTACTCAAATAAACATCTTTAAAAAGATATTGATAGTTGCAGTAATTAGAAATTCTGGGCTGGAAAGTTGAGTTTTTTTAAATTTCTTGGAAAGCGTGAAAAGAAATTTTGTGTCTTTAAAATGATCTGCCTGATTAGCTGAACGGCTACTAATCTGCTCCAAGCCAATAGTGGGCTGACCCAAAAATCCAACTTCTGCAAAGGTGAAGCTAAGGCGGGTGGTCGCACGTTTTAACTGATGCGGATGTTGCAGCCATGGCAGGCTACGCGAATATTGAAGGGTGGTTGTACCATAGCTAAGCACCGTATTATCCAAAAGGTCGCCTGCAAAACCCGCTGCAAACTGATGTTGAAAATCAAGTTGCCAGCTATTTGAGCGCGCATCCCCTGCAAGCGCCGATGCCGGATAATCAAGGCGCTCGCTTCCCAAACTAAAAATGAGCGAGCCAGCCTCTAAATTCCAGCTTTCAAAACTCCTAACAGACCAGATAGAAAGACTGCCGGCGGATCGTAAATGCTGATCGAGCGCGACCTGCCAGCCCCACTTATCGGGGAGCACTTTATTTAATTCTGGGCCCCAACCTGTGCGTGCTAGCTGATAGGTTTGTGTAAAATTAGCGCCCACACGTTGCGTATGATAGGCAGATTGCGGGGCTGGTGGCTGGCTTGCATAAGCGCCTGCATTGATGCGAAACTGTTTCTGCTTTTGCCTGCGCTCTGGCCATGTGAATTGCATTACAATTTCAACATCATCAGCAAAGACATTCAGGTTCTATGCCTGATAATGTTGCCAGTTCAAGCTTAATTCCTTGTGCACATCAACGCTGCCTAGTTTAATCTGCTGCACCTCAATAGCTGTTTTAATGATGTTTATGTCTGGCGGTCTTTCTGCAATTTTGAACTCAAGCGTGGCTGGACAAAGAAGCCTTAGAATTTCAGATGCGCAAAGGCTTGCTAGATAGGAGTTAGGCTCGGCGCGAACAATATCCGTGCGGCCGCCATGGTGGGGCAATGTGCCTCGATAGGCCTGAAACTGAAAATTCTTAACAATTTTCGCAGCTTTGTTCGTGCATATTTCGCTGAAATGATTGAACTCTGCCCGCCATGCTATTTTATTGGGGCGTTGATAATAAGGCTGTTGGGCCGTTGCAAAACCACAAGCATGAAGCTGGCGAGCAAGC
>JAKMFL010000015.1 GCA_022425485.1 Alphaproteobacteria bacterium
TATGCGTAAGCAAGGAACTGCTGTTGCATGCCAATGCCTATCATGCCAGCGTTACGATAGAGCCGATAGAACAGGCTATTAACCGCATAAAGAGGCATTTTGGTGAACCAACTGAGCATATTGACGGGGCGTTGATTCTCCAATTGCTAGGCTGCCAGCCCGTTAACTAGTTGCTTTCTTTAGCCCTTTTTTCTGTCCAAGCTGGTTAAGGTACCGCGCATCCACCACAAAAGCGCTAAAGATGGGCCTACCATTACTGCGGTAATGATAAAGAACGTCCCCCAATCCCCGTTCAGCCAATCAACTAACGCCCCAGAAGACGAGGCTAAAAAGGTGCGCCCCAGCGTGCCTATAGAGGCCAGCAAGGCATATTGTGTTGCCGTATAATTTCTGTCGACCAAGAGCGAGATAAAGGCCACAAATACCACGGTTGCGATTGCGGCGGCTAAGTCATCTATCACTACCGCTAATGCAAATAACCATTCAACCTTGCCACTCCATGCCAGCACAGAGAACAATAAATTGGTTCCAGCCATGAATAAGCCCGCGAGCAATAAGGCACGTACCACCCCTGAGCGCACCGCAACATAGGCGCCAAGCAAAGAGGATACCACCGTAACCACCCAACCCAATCCTTTGGAATAAATGGCAATATCTGATTTTGAAAAGCCGACTTCCTTATAGAAGATGATCGACATTTTACCCATAAAAGCCTCACCTATCTTGAACAGGAAAATAAAGCAGAGCAGCATCAAGCCTATTTTAAGGCCATTATTACGGAAAAAGCTCAGCAGAGGGGTAACGACTGTCGAGCCTAAAAAGCTAAGCATAAGGGTTAGCGCACTTTTCCCTCCCAATGTTTCCTGAAGCGCATCTTGCGCTGCATTTTGTGCCATTATCCGCTCTTTTGTGCCTGTTTCAGGTATCAGCAAAAGACCCAGATTAGTCAGCACGACCACCCCGCCCAAAACAAGGAACGTCATCTGCCAATAATTTTCGATGCCCATTGTCTCAAACTTGTCGGCCAGCAGCAGCGCAACCATGCCGCCCAGCTTAAAACCAGTCCACCACCCTATTACCGCCATAGACGCACCAGCCGCCATCGCACCAGTTTCAGCGCGGTCTATCTGCTCGATACGCAAGGCATCAATGGTAATATCTTGTGTTGCCGAACAGGCGGCAATCGCAAGCCCTATCGCCATTACTAAGACAATATTGGCAGATGGCGCTGTGGTAGCCCATAATAACAACCCAGCTAGGATGATGACCTGCATCGTCAAAATCCATGCTTTGCGATGTCCTAGCTTGTCGGTTAAAAACGGAACCCGCAAACGGTCAATCAAAGGTGCCCACAAAAAATTTATCGAATAGACAGAGAATATCAGCCCTGCCCAGCCAACCGCGCTGCGCGATAACCCATCTTCTTTTAACCAAAGCGAAAGGGCGCTACCAATTATAACCCATGGAAAGCCGCTGATAATGCCTAGCAAGAAAATACGCCGCATGCGGACGTCCAGAAATAAACCAAGCCCCTTTGATGATGCTTCCATAATCCCCCCCATCTTCTAGCCTTAACACCACAGCCATTAAGATATTTGCGCTATCTTCGCGTAAAAGCTAGCCTCAGTCTAGAGCGAGTAGTCTAGTTCGACTAGTCTAGAGCGACTAGTCTAGGACAAATATTCTAGGACAAATATTCTAGGGCGAGTAGATAGCAGATGGCAAGAGACAGGCAATGAGCAAAATATGGCATTTGCGCAAACAAGAAAATGGATATGTGCTGACCTCTGGGCAAACAGAATATCCCTGCCTGATTGGTAAAAACGGGCTTATAGACGCAGCAGAAAAGCGGGAAGGCGATGGGGCTACACCAAAAGGATGCTGGCCCTTACGCGCCCTGCTTTACCGCAGCGATAAGATAGATAGGCGCCAATTTCCCAGCAAGATGTCCATACCATCGCGCGCCATTAGGACAGATGATGGCTGGTGTGATGATGCAAACGCACCCTATTATAACCAGCTTGTGCGCCTACCCTTTGCTGGAAGCCATGAAAAATTATGGCGCGGCGATGGCTTATATGATGTGATTCTACCCTTGGGCTATAATGATGCACCGCCCCAAGCTGGCAAGGGCAGTGCGATTTTCCTGCATTGCGCTGATGCCGCCACTAAACACACAAAAGGCTGTCTTGCCCTGCGTCACCGCGATCTGTTTACTTTATTGCAGCAGAGTGATGGCTCTTCTTATATTAACATTTGATAATGTTTAAGGGCTAATTTCAGCGAAATTATGAACAAATCCTAAAGATTTACGACAAATATCTTGTTAAACTCAATTTTCCTTTTGTCACAATTCTTAATTGTTTTAGGCAATATATTATGCATCTTTTTGTATTAATTTTGTATTAACAGGATTGAATGTAATGACGGGTATACTTGTGTCTAAATCACGCTATCAAAATTCGAAAACGCTCTCTTTAACTCCCTCTCTTGAAAATAGGGCTGCAAAGGTTTTTCAGCAAAGAAGCTGGTTAAATGACCTATCCTTACCGCTATTATTGATGCTTGCAGGTAGCCTAGCTAGCCGGCCGGCACATGCCCAGCAAGAAACCCCTCTTAATGACATTGCGGTTACTGCCCAGAACCAATTTGGAACCGCCAGCCAGCTATTAATAAAGGATGGTGTTTTATATCTGATTGAAGATGGGTGTAATTTGGTGATGATACGCAAGCTTAGCGACGAAAATATTGCCGCTATTCGTGCACTATCAACGCTCTCGGCTGACGAGGTAGGCTTGCATCTACAACTTGTCTCCTATGCGCCCATTACCGTATCAGAGCTTTCTGAATTTTGCGTGGCGAGCGATCCTGTGTCCGCCTTTGTTAACCGCATCCGCGAAGATGATGGTGATAGCAGCTCTATCGCTGGTTTCCTTGCGGGCGGGCTAGGCTTGCTGCTTGGGCTAGCAGGCGGAGGCGGAGGCGGTTCTGGCCGTGCAAATCTAGCCGGTATTGATATTTCAAGCGACCCGAAGATAAAAATTGCTACACTCGATAATGAACCAGCAACTGCCAGTGACACGCCGAATGTGCTTATCCTCGCTGAGGGTAATCATGGCAGTGAGGGGAAGGATATCGCCACTGGCATTAAGGTAACTATCACCAATAGCGATGGCAGCACTGTACCTGTCGCTGATATAAGCTTAAGTGAGGGCAATGATAATGAAGATGACAACCTATTTATCCTGAAAAAAGGTCAAATTTATATCAAAGAAGGGGCGCCAGAAAAAGACAAAACCAAATTTGATTTTGAAAGCAAACCTAGCTTTGAGTTAATCATTTCTGGGGGCGGGCAAAAGCAAATCCTAAAGGTAGAGATCACCGACAAAGTGCTGAAAGAAGGTGAAGATATTAGCCTTTCTCTGGCCAAAAGAGAGCGCGATGGTGATGAAGCCTTCTCCCCCATTAAAATTATTGATGCGGGTCAGAAGGCTGGTGACTTGACGGATTATCACTTTTCAAGTGTTCCCACAAAAATAGACAAATTTAAGCTGACCGAGACGAAACAAGGCGAGAAAGTAACCGCACGCCATCTAGAACTAAAGGATGGCGT
>JAKMFL010000053.1 GCA_022425485.1 Alphaproteobacteria bacterium
TCTTCAAACATGCGCAGGCAATGCTCTAAACTATCTTGTGCGTCATGTATCATTGCATCTGGCCGACTACGCGGCACCAGCTGGCCATCTGGCATATAGGCTCTGTCAGCGAATACTTCTGCTGCGACCCGCAAACCCGCTTTTTGCCCTTCGCGCACTAATGCGCTCAAAACAGGCGCCAATACAATCAGATTTTTATCTACCGCCTTGATAGCCCGCATGATAGCCGCAGCAAGTTCAGCATCCGCGCAAGCCATATTATTAATCGCGCCATGGGGTTTAACATGCGTAACGCTAACCCCTTGGCTGGCCGCAACGCCTAATGCCGCGCCAACCTGATAAGAAATAAGCCGCTCTACCTCATCTAGCGGCAGCTGCATTTGGCGTCTACCAAACCCATGCAGATCATAAAACCCGGGATGGGCGCCAATAGACACCTGATTATCGGCAGCCATACGCATAACCTGTCCCATTATATTATAATCACCGCCATGAAAGCCGCAGGCTATATTTGCAGAACCAATAAGCGATAACAGCCCTTCATCATCGCCCATTTTCCATGGGCCATAGCCTTCTGCCATATCTGCGTTTAAATTGAAGCGCTTTGCCATATTCCTGCTCCTCGATAATATTGGCCCAAAAAATTAAACGAGAGACTACTCATTTATTTTGTCTCTTTTATTTGCCAGATGCTTGTTTCTATAGTCTCTATCTGAGATTATCATAAGCGCAGCGTCAACCATCTAGGAAATTGAGCAGATGAAAAGGGCTGAAAAAACAGCAGCGAGGATGAAACCTGTCTGGTTTCCCGCAGGCGATAGAGGCTTGTTGCTGGATTTAACAGGCTATGGCGCACAGCTTGGCGGCTTGCCCCCGGCAGAAGACCGGCAAGCCTTAACCCGTTTTGCCAGAGCCCTAAGCCAGCGCATCAAGAAATTGCAAACCGCAGGCCAGCTCGACGGCATTACTGATTTAGTGCCGGGACTGGCAAGCTTACTTGTGCATTATGACCCGCTTCAGATTAGTGCTGTAGAGGTAAAAAAAGCTGTTTCGATTATTCTGGAAGCCCCTGATGATTTAGCCCATACACCAGCACGCACATGGCAATTACCCGTTCTATATGGCGCAGAAGCTGGCCCTGATTTAGCTGAAGTTGCCAGCCGCTGCAACATGAGCGAAGCACAAATCATTGACCTTCACGCCGCGACTTTGCTTGAGGTAGGTATAATGGGCTTTTTGCCGGGCCTTGCTTATATGACCGGATTGCATCCTTCGCTGCATCTGCCGCGCCGCGCCGAGCCCCGCACCCATGTGGCAGGGGGGTCTGTTGCGATTGCAATGGATCAAACCGTTATCTACCCGCTAGATAGCCCGGGCGGCTGGAATCTTATCGGTTTGATGCCCATACCGCTTTTTGATGCGCGGCGGCATGAGCCTGTTTTACTAAAGGCAGGCGAGCATATATCTTTTAAGCCTATTCAGGCTAGCGAATATAGAGAGCTGCAAGAAGCCTGCAGAGATGGCCAGCTTCCTATCGCCCCGAGTGAGGCAAATTGATGGTAAATCTCTCGATTATCGCCGCAGGACCTTACACGACTATTCAGGATGCTGGCCGCACTGGCTATCAGGCATTTGGCGTACCTGAAGGCGGAACAATGGATGATGATGCGCGCATTTGCGGCAATTGGCTGGTGGGTAATTCGCCGCAGGCAGCTGGGCTAGAGGTTTATATTGGCGGGCTGCAATTCACCGTTGATGCGCCTCTTATCATAGCCCTAACAGGCACCCCCTCAGACCAGTTACATATCACTGGTGAAAACGGAGTTGAGCGGATAATAGAAGCTGGATATGCGCATCAGCTAGATAGCGGGGATAGGGTGTTTCTGCCGCCAATGCGCGGCAGCAATCTGGCCTTTATTGCCCTTTCTGGCGGGTTTGACCTTCCTTTTGTCTATGGCTCGCTTAGCACCTCTTTAAATGCCCAGCTTGGCGGGCTAGAGGGCAGACGGCTTGCCGCTGGGGATAGGATAAAAATAATCCCACAAAACGCGCCTTATCAGCCGCGAGCCCTTTATGATAATGCGCACCTCTTTGCCCCAGCTGATAGCCTGTCTGTGGTATTAGGGCCGCAAGACTATGCCTTTGCAGCCAATGAAATAGAAAAGCTTTTAGCCCATGAATGGACGCTTAGCCCAAAAATGGACAGGATGGGTATTCGCCTTAACGGACCTTCTATTGCGCATAAAAATTCAGCCGATATCTTGTCAGACGGGATTGTGAAAGGGGCAATACAAGTTCCCGGCGATGGCCAGCCCATTATTATGATGGCAGATCACCAAACTACTGGCGGCTATACTAAAATCGCTTGCGTAATATCTGCAGATTTAGGCAAACTTGCGCGCTTGCATGCCCATAAAAAAATTCGCTTAATCACGGTTACCCAGAGCGAGGCAGAAATGCTGGCATCCCAACATGCCGCAGAACTGGTCAAGCAGCAGCGTGATGATATAGCTTAGAGGTAGGGAAGTAGAGGGAAAGTAAGAAAAAATGCCAGAAGGAATATTAGAGGCAGATTATATAATCGCAGGGGCTGGATCTGCTGGATGTGTGCTAGCTTCCCGCTTGAGTGAAGACAGCAATAAACGGGTTATCTTACTCGAAGCGGGCGGCAATGACAGCCACCCCTTCATCCATATTCCAGCTGGCTATATCAAGCTGATGAATAATTCTAAGATGAATTGGATGTTTAAAAACGAAGCTGTTGAAGGGGTTAAAAACAGGCAGATAGATATGCCGCGTGGCAAGGTTCTAGGCGGCTCTTCTTCCATCAATGCCATGCTTTATATCAGAGGTCAGGCAGATGATTATAATCTCTGGGCACAACGCGGCAATAAGGGCTGGTCTTATGATGAAGTACTGCCCTATTTTCTGAAATCTGAATCCTCAGAAGTGCTGAACGATAAAAGTCAGCGCAGCAAGGCCGATCAGCTAGAAGAAGCTTATCATGGTACAGACGGGCCTCTGCATGTTTCTGATTTACGAAACACTTATGAAATTCTAGACAAACTGACAGAAGCAGCGGAAAGTTGCGGCTATCCGCGTAATTCTGATTTTAATGGCGCTTCTCAAGAGGGGTTTGGCTATTATCAGGTAACCCAAAAAGGGGGCAAACGCTGGTCTAGCCGCCGCGCCTATTTAAGCCCTACTGAAAACCGCCAAAACCTGACGGTTTTGACCCATGCCCATGTCACAAAGCTACATTTTGATGCCGCAGGCAAGCGTGCCACCGCGGTCAGCGTAAATTACAAAGGCAAAACAGTGAAATTAACGGCCCACCGCGAGATAATTCTTGCCGCAGGGGCTATTCAATCGCCGCAAATCCTAGAGCTATCTGGTGTTGGACAGGCAGACCGCTTACAACAGCTAGGCCTTGATGTTGTGCATAATCTGCAAGGGGTTGGCGAGAATTTTTCAGATCATTATATCTCACGGCTATCTTGGCGCTTGCGCCGCAATGTGTCGTTAAATAACCGGGCGCATGGGCTGAATTTCATTAAAGAATTACTGAATTATGGCTTTCGTCAGCGCGGCATTCTTGCGCTACCTGCGGGGGTCTTGGGCGGATTTGTGCGTTCAAGCTCGGCTTTGGATACACCAGACATTCAATATCATATCGCCCATGCCAGTTTTGAAAACCCCGCAAAAAGAGCGTTTCATAAGTTTCCCGGCCTGACGTTTGGGGCGTGCCAATTGCGCCCCCATTCCACCGGCTATATCCATATCACCTCTGCCGATCCACTTGCCCACCCGGTTATTCAACCCAACTATCTCGATGCTGAAATTGACCAGCAAGTCCTGATAGCTGGGATGCGCATCGCCAGAGATATTATGAGCTGCGATGTCATGCGGGATGAGGTTGTTTCTGAGACAAAACCCGGCATTAATATTCAAAGCGATGCAGAAATTTTAGAATATGCGCGCGAAACCGGTGTTACCTTATATCATCCTGTCTCTACCTGCCGAATGGGGGACAACCCCCGAAATGGTGATGTGGTAGATAGCCGTTTGCGTGTTTATGGGCTGGCAGGGTTGCGGGTTGTTGATGCCTCTATCATGCCGACGCTCATTTCTGGCAACACCAATGCACCAACGATTATGATAGCAGAAAAGGCCGCAGATATGATCAAGGAAGATAATCAATAATGTCGGAAAGATTTGCAAAAATTTTTGACGGTGAGCCTGAAAAGTTTGCGGTTGGCGGAACCCATATTGCCTATCGTATAGCCGGAAGTGGGCCTGCCTTATTACTGTTGCATGGCTATCCGCAAACCATGTATATGTGGCATCTTGTGGCCGCTAAGTTAGCGGAGAAATTTACCCTTGTTTTAGCGGATTTGCGCGGTTACGGCGACAGCGGCAAGCCGCAAACAGATGCCCAGCATAGCCCCTACTCAAAACGTGAAATGGCAGCGGATATGGCCGCGCTAATGACCTATTTGGGGCATCAGAAATTCGCTGTAATGGGACATGACAGGGGCGGGCGTGTTGCGCATAGGCTCGCACGTGATTATGAAGCGCGGTTAACAGGATTAGCTGTTCTGGATATTGCACCCACGCTAAGCATGTATGAAAACACCGATATGCGTTTTGCCAAAGCCTATTATCATTGGTTTTTCCTAATCCAGCCAGCCCCCCTGCCAGAAACCCTGATAGGGGCTGATCCAGAATTTTATCTACGCCGGAAAATAGGCTCTTGGGGCGCTTCAGGCGAAGTCCATACAAAAACAGCGATGGCTGAATATCTGCGCTGCTTTCAGGGGGATACTATTCATGCTTCTTG
>JAKMFL010000054.1 GCA_022425485.1 Alphaproteobacteria bacterium
CTAATCGCCGCCTGAAAGGTAATCTTGAGACAATTTTTCTAACCGCTTCCGAAAACCAGCATTTTGTCGCCTCATCCTTGGTAAAGGAAATCGCCAAATTTGGCGGCGATATTTCCTCTTTCGTGCCTCCAGAAGTTGAAGCACGGATAAATCTGTATTTTTCCAGCAAATAACCCCTCTTCAGCGCTTTTTATCTGCTTTGTTTATCTGCATTTGCAGCAGTTTCGAGATGTAAAAACTTTATGCAGTTTTGGGGTTTACACAGTTCTGCAAGAACTCTATAACCTGACGCAGTTTGCCACTTTCTTTAACGCTAGAGGCAAGCCTTTTGCGGGCGGTTAGCTCAGTTGGTAGAGCAAGTGACTTTTAATCACTGGGTCACAGGTTCGAATCCTGTACCGCTCACCATTTAAGTCGCTGGAATCATTTGGTTTCAGCGACTTTTTTATTGTGATGTGGCCATTTGAACAGCTGATGCCCCAAGCATTAAGGCAGCGGAAACGCCGCGGCTATCTGAAATTCCGCCCGTTGCGATAACCGGCACGGCAACGGGCATCACACACAATCGGCAACAAGGCTATTAATCCTGAAGCGTGATCACGGTCTGAGATAAAATTACCTCTGTGACCGCCTGCCTCTGCACCTTGCACAACCAGCGCATCTGCCCCAACTTCCTCAGCCTTCAGCGCCTCTGAAACAGAAGTAACTGTAGCAAACCATTTAATGCCAAGCTGTTTCATCGGCGCCATAAGAATAGGGATTTCCAGCCCATCATCACAGCAAAATTTATGCGCTCGTTCTAATGGCCTCATGTCACGCGCGTGCCCCTCTTTTACCTGTTTTAATCAAGCATCATAGAGCCGCTTATGTCTATTTTATTATCGGTTAAAAATCTGTTTTTGACATAAAAAGACCTCCGAATTCTGGTTAGAATTCGAAGGCCCTTTTGCTGCAACGATGTAATCTTTTGGGAGGAGAGGAGGGAGAACGGATGATTACATCATTACAAACTGTCCAACACGATCTAGCGCGATAACCTTGCCATTATTTAAACAAAAACAGGCATAATTTTCAGGAGCTTTCATCGTGTCTTTAATCTTATTAATAAGGTCATGCATAGGCGCTGAACAGAACTGACGCTGGGATATCCAACTATCATAGGAACGAGATTGAAAGAAGGTAACAGTAACCAATTCTTGTTCATTATTAAGTGCCATGTCTTACCCTTTTTGTTTATTCGATAATTCTTATTAAGACATAGATATATTATATTTTCGTTTAATCTAAATCACATTCGCGTGAGGAGGGAAAAAATCTGCAAAACGACAAAAAAAACTCTATAAAAAACAGAGCTCATCAAAGAAGAAAATAATGTTTAGGAAAAAAATATTAGCGGGCGAGCTTATCAAGCTCTAATCGCAAAAGACGGGCAGTCTCGCTACTCGCCGGTATTTTATCCAGCAGTTTTGTCCAATAGAAACGTGCCTTATCCTTATCGCCGTCGCGGCGGGCAAAATGACCAGCAAAGAATAATAACTCAGGATGCTCAGCATTCAGCGCCATCGCCCGTTCCAAGACAATATTCGCCACGCTCACCTCTTTTGCTTTATCCTGTGATGGCGCGGTATCCCTATCTTTGCCTGCCATCATCAATTGTTCCAGCACAGCAAGCTGCAATTCAAAGTCATTCAATGCCGCCGCAGATGCCCTGCCTAGCGCTTCTAGTGCTTCTTCTGGGCGGTTAAGCACCCTATAGGCACGCGCCAATCTCTGCCAGCCTTCGCTATCTTTTGGATTTTCGTCTAGGCGCTGGCGAAGGTTTGCAACCATGCCTTCTATCATTTCCAAACGCTCTGCCTCACTCATTTCGGCAGCAGCGGAAAGGCTTTCCTGTGATAGAGCTGGAAGGGGCGAGGTCTCGCTATCTTCCTCTAAAGCTATCCCGGCTGCCTCTAAAGCTATTCCGGCTCTTTCTGCGGCTTCGGTTAAATTTTCACGAACCACACTCACCCAAGGCGCGTCTTTAGGCGATATTTCAATAAGATATCGCCAATTATCTACTGCGCGATTATAGGCGCCATCTTCCATCGCTGCGAGGCCAGACAAGAAAAGGGCACGCGGCTCGCCTCCATTTTCGGCTAATATTTCGGCTATAAGTTGGCGTGCTTCTGGTATAACCTGTCCATCTGCTGAGCGAGTCAGCGCTTCAGCTAACATAGATTTTATGCCAATATCTTCATCTGTTAAGGATAGAGCCGTGCGGAGCGCGTTCAGCTCCTCCTCTACACGCCCCAATTCGGCAGCAGCAAGGGCTAATTCCAGCCAATTTCCGATATTTTCAGGCGTGCCCATCGTGGCATCCTTTGCTGCTGCAAAGGCTTGTTGCTTTTCGGCAAGCTGTGCTTCTACCTGACGAGCCTCTAGATTTATTTCAGAGGCACGCTGAGATAGAGGCTGAGATGGCAGGGAAGGGGAGCCTAAACCAAACCAGTAAATTGCCCCAGCAATGAGGATGCAAAAGCTAGCGGTAACAGCCAGACTAGTGGCCCCGATAGGGCGCATATGTATCGCTTTTTCAGATGCCAGCTCTTTATCTGTAGACGCTGATGGCAGAGGAACAGAGGGTGCGGGCGTGCGCAGCCCCCGCTTGCGGCTATAGACTATCAAACCACCCCCCAATAGTAAGGCTAGAATAGGGGTTGCCCATAACCCTATTGTGGCAAGGCTAACAGGAGGGTTTAGAAGAACATAATCACCATATTTTTCCTGAAGATTGCTCAATATCGTCTTGTCATCTGCACCGCCTAGCAATTGTTTACGCACCTCGGCACGCAAATCTTTTGCTAAATCTGCGTCTGAATCATCAATAGACTGATTCTGACATACCAAACAGCGCAATTGTTTCGATAAGTCTCTGGCACGCGCTTCTAATGCCGGGTCGGTGAGTTGTTCTTCTGCTGTAATCGCAAAGGCTTGCGGAATAGGCAGGGTTTGCACTGAGATATTTGCAAGCAAGACCAGAATCAGAGCCTGAAAGAAGCGCATTAGCTTTATCCCTGTTTCTGCAAAGAGCGAATAAGGGGGAGTAACTCTTCGCGCAAGATATCGCCATCTATCGGCCCAGCATGACGTTTTATGATAAGGCCATCTGCGGATATAAGATAGGTTTCAGGTACACCATAAACGCCCCAATTAAGGCCTGCTGACCCTTCATTATCACTACCAATCGCGGTATAAGGATTGCCATAATCGGTTAAAAATCTCTGGCTATCTTGAGGCTTATCTTTATAGGCAATGCCGATTATATCGATTTTTTTAGCAAGGATAGCAAGGGCAGGAGCCTCAGCTCTACATGGGGCGCACCAGCTTGCAAAAAAGTTTACAAGATAGGGTTGGGATGTTGCCGCCTCTATGTTCACAAAGGCTTGCGGGTTATATAAGGACGGCAGTTCGGTTGGCGGCACAGGCTTGCCAATAAGCGCAGAAGGAAGCTCAGAGGGCTTACGCTCACCAGACAAGGTCATAACCAGCGCTATGCTGGCAATTACAGCAAAGCAGGCAAATAAAAGTAGCGGCAAAAAGTGAGTGAAGGAACGCGCCATTATTCTGCCTCCCTAAGCCCTTGCTCAGCCTGGAGGGAGGCTTTTTGTGCCCTTTGTGGCCGGCGATAAAGCGCTACCAGACCGCCCATAGCCATCATCACAGCCCCGAACCAAATCCAGCTCACTAAGGGCTTATGATATAGACGCAATGTATATCCGCTTTCAGCACTGCCATCCCCTAGCACCGCGTAATGATCGCCAGACAGGCGGGTACGAATAGCGGCCTCTGTTGTAGTTTGGCGTTCTGCAGGATAGAACCGTTTTTCTGGATATAGCCCGTCTATTAACTTCCCGTCTCTGTCAAACAGGCGCAAAAGGGCTGTTTCGGTAACATAATTCGGGCCAATACGTTCCTCCACACCATCGAAAATCACGGTTTCATTGCCAAGCGCTATTTCAGTTCCCTTATTCACGCGCACCACATTTTCCTGCTCAAAAAGCGCACTGGCAAGCGCGCCTATTAAGAAAATTACCATCCCAAAATGGGCCAGCCACATTCCCCACTGCGTTGCTGGCAAACGCAAGCGTGCGCCCATCCCGGCCTGCCATGGACGAAGCCGAAACAACATATCGCCGCCAATCGATAACGCCAGCCATAAGGTGAGCGCGATACCCGCAATTCCAGCAACACTTATTCCAGACGAAGCCATTAAGATGATGGCCGCGATACCAGTGACAGCAGCTGATAACAACAAAGCAGGGCGTGCAGAACCGACCATGCCGCGCCGCCAAACCAGTAAGGGCCCTATCGCCATAAAGAGGATACCGATCCCCATAACAGGGTTAAATGTCGCGTCAAAATAAGGGGCGCCAACGGTGATTTTTGCGCCTGTAAACAGCTCTAATGCAAGGGGATAGAATGTTCCTATAAGAACAATAAAGGTAGAAACAACAAGGATATAATTATTAATAATTAAACCAGTTTCTCGGCTTAGCAATGCATAGTCCGAACCTTTGGTAAGGCTGCCAGCCCGAAAAGCATATAAAAATAGTGGCAGTCCAACCGCGCCAAGCAAAATGAACAAAATAAAGATACCGCGAGCAGGGTCAGACGCAAAAGAATGCACAGAAGTTAGCAAGCCAGAACGCACAATAAAGGTACCCACCAGAGATAGGGAAAAGGCGGTAATGGCCATCAGTAATGTCCAGCTAACCATCTGCTGACGTTTTTCCACCACAATAACAGAATGCAGCAGCGCCGTTGCCGCTAGCCATGGCATTAACGAGGCATTTTCAACAGGGTCCCAAAACCACCATCCCCCCCAGCCAAGCTCATAATAAGCCCACCAACTGCCAAGCGCGATACCTGCGGTTAACGCACTCCATGCAATTACCACCCAAAAGCGGGTAATACGCGCCCAGTTCTTTGAAACTTCACCAGTGATAAGCCCCGCAATGGCTAGCGCAAACGCAACCGAGAGCCCAACATAGCCCAGATAAAGCATTGGCGGATGCAGAGCAAGGCCGATATCCTGCAATACCGGGTTCAAGCCTCTACCATCTGGCGGGGCAGGGCTAAGCCGCGTAAATGGGTTGGAGGTGAATAAGCTAAAGGCCAGAAAGGCTAGGGTAATACCGCCCATAACCATCAAGGTAAGCGTTTTTAGCCGTGAAGCGGTCTCGCGAACCACAAATAACATGCCAAACAAACCCAAGATGACAATCCATAGCAAGAGCGATCCCTCATGATTACCCCAACTGCCCGTAATCTTATAAATCATCGGTTTTAAGGAGTGCGAATGGCTCGCTACAAGCTGCACCGAAAAATCGGACACAATAAAGGCGTAAACAAGGCTTGCAAAACTGATAAATATAGCCATCGAGGCAAGGTGCTGCAAAGGTTCTGCAAAACGAATAAGACGGGCATCATCCCGCAATAACCCAACCATAGGCAAAATAATTTGCGCACCACTGACCACCAGCGCCAGCACTAAGCAGAAATGACCGAATTCAGGACTAAGCATTGGTTATCTATCTATTCCTTAAAGTGACCGTTCTGATGTCGCAAAGTGGCGCAAATAAGGCATCAAAGTAAAGAACATTCTCACAAAAATTTCATTAGCTAGAAGGCTAAGCACTAGTAGGGTAAAAACCCCTAGGTGGCACTGGTAATTGCGGCTTATCTGGCTTGACAAAAATGCGCCTTTATCGTCTAACTTAAACCATGACAGGGGTGCCTGATGCGAAGGCTGAGACAGACCCTTATAACCTGAACCAGATAATGCTGGCGTAGGAAGTCGATACCGTTAAGTTTCTCTAATAAAGTTTTTTAAGATTAGAGTATTTAGAATAAACGGCCTTCATCAGATTTCCCTACCGTCAGTTCGAAGGAGAGTTTGATCGTGAGCCAATTTCTAGCTGATCTAAGAGCCAAAAATCCACTTGTCCATTGCATTACAAACTATGTGGCGATGAATATATCTGCCAATGTTGTACTGGCAGCAGGGGCATCTCCTGCGATGATACATACCCCCGAAGAAACAGCTGATTTTGCAAAAATTGTTGGGGCGCTTACCGTGAATATCGGCACGCTATCCCCTTCTTGGGTGAAGGGTATGAAATTAGCGGCAGAGGCAGCTAATGAGGCAGCTGTGCCATGGGTATTTGATCCCGTTGCGCATTTCGCTACGCCCTATCGCGCCCAAGCCGCTCAGGAATTACTTGCCCTTAATCCAACTATATTACGGGGTAATGCCTCAGAAATTATGGGTCTAGGGGGGCAGGCATCTGAAGCGAAAGGTGTGGATGCCACTGATCCGGTTGAGGCTGCAGAAGCGGGTGCGATGATGCTGGCAAAAAAGCATGGCTCAGTTGTTGTTATCACAGGCGAGACAGATTTTGTTACAGATGGTAGCCGTGTTGCGCGTGTTTCTGGCGGGTCAGAAATTATGCCGATGATTACCGCGCTAGGCTGTTCGCTTACCTGCCTGATGGGCGGTTTTGCTGCAGTTGCGCCGCCAATGGAAGCTGCTGCAACGGCGCTGGCACTGTTTGCAGAGGCTGGTGTTCAAGCGGAAAAGCAGGCAACTGGCCCGGGCAGTTTTCAGCCGCATTTCCTAGATGCATTGCATAACACTACGCCTGAGACGCTAGAGAAGGCAGGCCGTATCACATGGCAATAAAGGCCGAGAGCTTAAGGCTATATTTGGTAACCGACCCGCATTTATGCGCACAGCTAGGTGTTGAAAATACAGTTGAAGCGGCTGCGCGTGGCGGCGTCTCCATGGTGCAATTGCGAGATAAGGACGCTTCCACAGCTGAGCGGGCCGCGCTTGCCACGCGCCTTAAGCCTATTTGTGCCCAATATAAAATTCCGCTTGTTATCAATGATGATGTGGAAGCAGCCTTGCAAAGTGATGTGGATGGGGTGCATGTTGGGCAAGGAGATATGGCAGCAAGCCTTGCACGTGAAAAATTAGGTAAAAACAGAATTTTAGGCCTGTCTGTTGAAACAATAGAGGCAGCAAAGCAGACGCCAAGCGACATAGTGGATTATGTAGGTATTAGCCCTATTTATGCTACCCCAACCAAAAGCGACCACAAGCCGCCTATTGGTTTTGACGGCTTGGCTGAAATTTGCACTGCTTCTCCTGTTTATACGGTGGCGATTGGCGGGCTGAAAATTGCGGATTGCGCCCGTGTGATGGCAACAGGGGTGAACGGTATGGCTGTTGTGTCTGCGATTTGTGGGCAAGACGACCCTTACGCTGCTGCAGTTGGTTTGCGCGTTGCTTTGGATAGTTTAAATTCTTAAATAATTATGGGAGGCTAAAATGATTTATAATGCGTTATCTATTGCGGGCTCTGATCCCTCTGGCGGTGCAGGCATTCAAGCAGATCTGAAGGTGTTTTCAGCCCATAATGTATATGGTATGGCAGCGATAACGGCGCTGACAGCGCAAAATACAACCGGCGTATCAGCAATCCACACGCCGCCTCCTGAATTTGTTGCTGAACAGATCCGAATGGTCTTTTCAGATGTGCGGGTAGATGCGGTAAAAATTGGCATGATAGCGAACGCAGAAATAGCCAAGGCAGTCGCAACCACCCTTATTGAGGTTGAAGCCCAACATATTGTTCTAGACCCTGTAATGATTGCCAAAGGCGGTGCACCGCTTCTTGCTGAAGATGCTATGGATTGCTTGCGTGATAATTTATTGCCCCTTGCAGATATTATTACCCCGAACTTACCAGAGGCAGCAGCTTTGCTTGGCGAGGCAGAAGCGCAGACCCGCGAGGATATGACAGCCCAAGCCAAAAGGCTGCTGACCCTTGGCCCGCGCAATATTTATCTGAAAGGTGGGCATTTTACTGGCGCAGAAAGCCCGGATTTGGTGCTCACAGCCGCAAGTGAAACCTGGCTTGACGCGCCCCGTATAGATACCAAAAATACGCATGGAACCGGGTGCAGCCTGTCTGCTGCGATTGCCGCAAATAGAGCTTGCGGTGCTTCTGAAACTGAAGCTGCAGAGGCCGCAAAGAAATATATCACAAATGCGATTTCAGCAGCAGACCAGCTAGAGGTCGGGCAGGGGCATGGGCCTGTCTATCATTTCACGCATAAGGCTCATCACTAAATTGCAGCACCAAAGACGCAGATACGTACTATAATGGAGAAATCAAAATGTTTAAGCGCGCTTTTCTAACCCTTTTAAGCCTGTCTTTTCTGATAAGCACACAGGCAATGGCAAATGACAAAATGACCGTTTTACTTGACTGGTTTGTTAATCCTGATCATGGGCCGCTGATTATCGCACAAGAAAAGGGATATTTTGCAGATGCTGGCTTAGAAGTTGAAATAGTTGCCCCGGCAGACCCTTCCGCACCCCCAAAATTGGTAGCCGCCGGGCAAGCGGATATCGCTATCAGCTATCAGCCGCAACTGCACTTGCAAATTGCCGAAGGCCTGCCCTTGGTTCGCGTGGGAACGCTAGTTGCAACCCCGTTAAACTGTCTTTTGGTGCTGGAAGAGGGGCCAGTGAAGAGCCTTGCCGATCTTAAAGGACGCAAAGTAGGCTATTCTGTCGCTGGCGTTGAAGAAGCCTTGCTGACAGGTATGCTTGCACCGCATAACGTAACACCATCTGATATAGAGCTGATAAATGTAAACTTTTCCTTATCGCCCGCATTAATGTCTGGACAGGTGGATGCGGTGATTGGCGCTTTTCGTAATTTTGAGCTTAATCAGATGGATATAGAAGGGGTTAAAGGGCGCTGTTTTTATCTAGAAGAAGAGGGGATCCCATCTTATGATGAGCTGATTTATGTTGCTAATCCTGCGAATATGGATGCAGATAAAATGGCTCGTTTTATTGGCGCAACCGAGCTTGCAACGCAATTTATTATTAATAATCCACGCGAAAGCTGGAAGATATTTTCAGGCACTGCTAAAGAGCTGCAAAATGAGCTGAATGAGCGTGCATGGGCAGATACACTACCGCGGTTTGCTTTACGCCCTGCTGCTTTTGATGCCGGTCGATATCAGCGCTTTCAAAGTTTCCTGATAGAATCAGGCTTGCTGTCAGAGGCGATACCGATAGACAAAATTGCGATAGATGTCACCGCCAAATAAGGAAGATAGGCAAGAGAAGTAATGTCCAAATCCCCTGAAATTCTCGTAAAAGGCCACGCCCATCTAGGCGGTAAAAAGCTGTTCGAACATCTAGAATTACGGGTTAAAGCAGGGGAGTGGACTGCCCTTTTAGGCCCATCTGGTTCTGGCAAATCCACCTTATTGCGGCTGATTGCTGGTCTTGCAACAGCGGTTGAATTTGACGGACAGATACAGACAGATGATGCGCAGAGCCTGATGGGGCGTATCGGCTATATGGCACAACAGGATTTATTGCTGGAATGGGCAAAAATAAGCGATAATATAATTTTAGGTAGCCGGCTACGCGGCGCCGCAAACCCGTCTGAAAAATGCGATAAAATTATCAGGGCTGTTGGCTTGAGCGATAAAGCAGATAAGCTTCCAAGTGAGCTATCTGGTGGTCAGCGGCAACGTGTTGCATTGGCCCGCACCTTATTAGAGGACAAACCTGTTATTTTGCTTGATGAGCCTTTTTCTGCGTTAGATGCCCGTACCAGAGCAGATATGCAAGATCTGGCTGCCAGCCAACTTGCTGGCCGAACCGTACTTCTGGTTACACATGATCCGGGGGAAGCGGTGCGCCTATGCCAAAATATTTATCTGTTACAAAATGAAAAGCTTGTTAAAGCCCAGCCGTTAGAGCCGCCTTTTCCAAAGAAGTTAGATGATAGTAAGGCATTGGCCTTACAAGCAAAATTGCTGATACAGATAAGGGCAGGGGCATGAATAGCGCCATTCGAAGCGGTATCGCCGCCATGTTAGGACTGATTATCCTGTGGCAAATCATCGTCAGCCTAACCGGTGTACCACGCTTTATTCTTCCTTCACCTTATTTGGTAGGGGTGTCTTTTATCGAAAATAGAGGCCTTATTTTCGAACATATGCTTGTCACCCTGACAGAAGTGATTTTTGGCCTCATCATCGGTATCGCTCTGGGCATGATAACCGCTTTACAGTTTGAAATATCCCCAACCGCGAAATTCTTTTTAAAACCAGTTTTGATTTTTAGCCAAGCAATACCCGTATTCGCGCTAGCCCCTGTATTAACCCTTTGGCTAGGCTATGGGATGATCTCAAAAGTTACGATGGCGGTTTTGATAATCTATTTTCCGGTTACCTCTGCTTTTCATGATGGCTTAACACGCACGCCGCAGGGGTTACTAGATTTGTCCAAAGTAATGCAAGCCAAGCCCTTACGCCTTTTATTCTTGATAAAGCTACCGGCTGCCGTGCCAAACCTATTATCGGGAATAAGACTAGCGGCGGTGTACGCGCCAATAGGGGCGGTGATAGGCGAATGGGTAGGCTCATCACAAGGTTTGGGCTATTTGATGCTCCTAGCGAATGGCCGGGTAAAAACAGACCTGATGTTTGCCGCACTATTTACCCTTGGCTTTATGTCAATGAGCCTTTACGGGCTGATAACAATCTGGATCAAGCTTGCCTTTAAACGTTTCGATACCCCTTAATGAATATGCTTTGATGTTCACGCCGCATTGAGGGTAGAGGCATAAATAGCCAGCAGAACATCTGGCAGAATAGCCAGAAAAAAATCTAGAAAAACATCTGGTAAAACATCTGGCAACCCATCTATCTATATTTATGTAAATGTCGCATAATGTATATTATGTATTTTTTTATTTGTTTAAAAATGGAGAAATCGCAGGGTCTACTATCAAAGTGTTCACTATCACAGGGTTTCTAGCTAGGTTTAGCGGTTTAGCTCAAACACCATGCCGTCATAGCCCGGCTCAACACCCTCAGGGCAACGCGCTAATAAAGTTTGATAATCTGCCTCTAGCCCTAGATGGGTCAGCACTGCCTGCTTTGGCTTAACCCGTTCAATCCACGAAAAGGTTAACGCATAATGCGCATGCGCTTGATGCTCTGTTTCGCGCAAGGTTTCAACAATCCAAAGTGGCAGACCAGCTAGCTTGCTGAAATTCTCCTCTGGCATGTCTTTAACGTCAGTTGAATAGCCACACAAATTATTAAAAATAAAGCCTAATGAGAAGGTTGTGCCATGATCCTGATGCAAAACATCAATTTTTATATCGCCAATATTCAAGCTCTGCCCTGCGGCAATTTCATGATGCTTCAAAGGCGGCACAAAATAACTAGGGCTTTCCTTCTTTTTCTGAAACATATAAGGCATCCGGGCGATAACATCGCTGCCATGCGTTTGCGTGGCATACATATCAATCTCTTTTTTATCTGGCCAGTAATAGACCCGCAAATCATCTAACCCCGCAACATGGTCTGAATGCGTATGCGTAATAAGAAGCCCATCTAGCCTAGGGATATCCAAGGGCAGTAACTGATTGCGAATATCAGGGCCTGCATCTACCAGCACAGTCGTGGTTTCTGATTGCACTAATAAAGCGCAGCGTTGACGCCGGTTTTTAGGCTCATTTGGATCGCATAAGCCCCAGCCAGCACGCCCAAGGCATGGCACGCCAACCGAAGTGCCGCATCCTAGCAAGGTGATTTTCAGCTTATCTGCTATCATACCCC
Source organism: Alphaproteobacteria bacterium (assembly GCA_022425485.1). Classification (GTDB taxonomy): domain Bacteria; phylum Pseudomonadota; class Alphaproteobacteria; order Puniceispirillales; family Puniceispirillaceae; genus JADHLI01. Next base: position 11,710 of record JAKMFL010000054.1, read on the forward strand.
TGCTCTTTGCTGTGGTTTCATTTGGTCAAACAAAGCAAGCGTATTTGCGCGTGTTTGGCTAGCCATATCGCCTTCGCTTACCCCCTTAATTTCAGCCAGACGGTTAAGCACATAGCGGGTGAAGCCCGGCTCGTTCGTTTTACCGCGATGCGGCGGCGGGGCTAGATAGGGCGAATCTGTTTCTACCAATAGCCGGTCTAGGGGTACATCTTTCGCAATTTCGCGTAAATCTTCAGATCTGTTGAATGTCAAAATGCCAGAAAAGCTAATATAAAAGCCGATATTGAGCGCCCGCTGCGCTAATTCCGCGCCAGAGCTAAAACAATGCAGAACACCTTTAAATTTACCCCTTTGCATTTCATCTTCTAAAATATCAGCCATATCCTTATCCGCGTCGCGTGCATGGACAATTATCGGCAAATCTAACGCGCGGGCAGCATGAATTTGAGTACGAAAGCTTGCCGCTTGCGCATCACGCGGTGCAAAATCATAAAAATAATCCAAGCCTGCCTCACCAATGGCCACACATTTCTTATGGCTAGCCAAAGCGATAATAGCTTCATAATCGCAAGCTTGCGGATCTTTTGCAGCTTCATGCGGGTGAATACCCACACTAAACCAGATATTTTCATATTTTTCAGCTATTTGGCGCGGTTTATCTGCGGTATCCAGTCTTACCCCAATGGATATCATTTCAGTAACCCCTAGCACGGCGGCACGCTCTATAACCTCGGGCAGCTGGTCTGCAAATTGCGCATAATCTAAATGCGCGTGGGAATCAATTATCGACAAAGCTTCTGTCATGCCCCCTCTCCGCTTTCCTCTACATAACGCGGGAACACCCCTTCTGGCTTAGCAATAGTTTTCGGCGCAGTATCTTTGTTGCTTTGCATACGCCCTGCACTGCCAAGGCTAGTAAAATCGCGTAGACCCTCTTCTATCTGGAGCTGGTCTAGCAAACGTGCAGCAGAGGCAGGCATCACGGGCTGAATAAGGATGGCAACTTGCCGAATAGTTTCAAGCAATATCGCCAGCACATCTGCCATACGCGGCGGGTCTGTCTTTTTCAACGCCCAAGGGGCAGCTTGATCGATATATCTGTTTGCCTTAGTAATCACGTCCCATATTAGGCGCAAAACTTCATGAAAGGCTTGTTTGTCCATCTCCTGACGAACCGCATCCAACAAATTATCTGCCGCCTCTATCAAGGCCACATCTTCTGGCTGTAGCTCTTTTGGAAAAGTGGGTATCTGGCCATCAAGGTTTTTAAATACCAAGGATAAGGTGCGCTGTGCCAGATTACCAATATCGTTCGCTAAATCACTATTGATGCGCTGGATCATCTGGTCAGGCACAAAATCACCATCTCGGCCAAAAGGCACCTCACGCATCAAAAAATAGCGCGTTTGATCAAGCCCATATTGCTCCACCAGCTTTAGGGGATCGATAACATTACCAAGAGATTTGGATATCTTCTCGCCTTCATTTGTCCACCAGCCATGCGCAAAGACCCTTGCGGGTAAGGGCAATTCAGCGGCCATCAAAAAGGCTGGCCAGTAAACCGCATGAAAGCGCAAAATATCTTTGCCTACCACATGCAAATTAGCGGGCCAAAATTTATGGAAATTCTCGCCATCTTCATGCCAGTCAAGAGCGGTTAGATAATTGGTAAGCGCATCTAGCCATACATACATCACATGGCCGTCATCGCCTGGCACAGGTACGCCCCAGTCAAAAGTGGTGCGGCTAACAGATAAATCCTTCAAGCCCCCAGAAACAAAGCTGATAACTTCCTTCTTACGTCCTTCAGGGGCAATGAAATCCGGGTTTGCTTCGTAAAAATCAAGCAAGGGCTGTTGCCATTTTGATAAATCAAAGAAGTAGGAAGGCTCTTCCACCCATTCCACTGGCGCACCTGTAGGCGCTTTGCCATCTACCAGCTCAGTTTCGGTAAAGAAGGCTTCATCACGCACCGAATACCAACCTGCATATTTATCAAGGCGGATATGCCCCCGCTCTTGCAAACGTGTCCACAGCGCTTGTGTAGAGGCATAATGACGCGCTTCGGTAGTGCGGATAAATTGGTCATTAGAGAAATTCATAACCCCTAGCAAATGACGGAAATTCTGGGAAACGCTGTCGGTAAAGCTACGCGGGTCAATACCTGCTTTATCGGCAGCTTCCTGAACTTTCTGACCATGCTCATCCGTGCCCGTTAGAAACATTACATCAAAGCCATCCAGCCGTTTAAACCGTGCCAGCAAATCACAGGCGAGCGTTGTGTAAGCATGGCCGATATGCGGCTTGTCATTCACGTAATAAATCGGGGTTGTTAAATAATAGGGCTTCGTCATGGTCATTTTTGAATTTCAAAACTCATATAATCATTAATCAAATGCGAAAAAACTACGCAAATCTGCCATGTTCATACCTTATCTATTGGCGCTTTGGCTATGTAAATCGCGTTTCAAATCGAAAAAAAACTTTGTCATTATTGGCGCAAAATCAAGATAAAGCCGCTCATTCATCTGATAAGACTTACCAAATTCACGGTGCAAATCGGCTAGCTGCTCTGGCGAATGGCGTATAGCTAGAAAGCGGGCCGCCCGTTCAATAAACCCAATCTGCGCCATACTATTTTGCTCTATAGCATTGCTGCCCATTTGATAGAAGCTAGCTAATAGTAATAATTCGGGAAACAAATAACTGGCGGCTTGGCGTAGGGGCCGGCCACGTGCTCCCCCTGCTGCCCATTTTTCTGCCAACGCAATTAAATCAGCTGGCTTAGCTCTTTCATCAGATAACAAACTGCAGCTGGCTTCAAACATATCCAAAACATTTGCATCTGCTAGTTGCACCGCCCTACCCGGCGCCCCTTTGCTAAGCGCTGCAAGCAGGTCTAACGCTTCTTTATCTGCATCTGGCCAGATTGTCGCTAAAACCCCAGATGTATCCACAGCTGAAAGCGGGCTTAAATGAGCCGTCATACAGCGCGATCGAATGGTTGGCAAGATTTGCCCCGGGCGCGAGGACAGCAGCAATAACAAACAATTTGCCGGCGGCTCTTCCAGTGTTTTTAGCATCGCATTCATACCCGCACGGTTCACCACATCAAGGCTATCAATAATAGCTACCCGCCATTTGGAACGCGCGGCATGATGGGCAAAAAAAGCAGGTAATTTCCGTAATTGCTCAGCTTTTATCAAGCCAGATTTATTCTTTTCATCTTGTTCTGGTTGCAGAAGCAATAAATCCGGGTGAGCATTACCAAAAACAAGGCGTGCTTCCTCACTTTCAACCTCTATATGGAGGGGATGTGGCGGCGCATCACCATCTTCAAATAGCGGCTGAGCGGCTGTGTCTTTAATAGATAAAATCCATGCGGCAATTTGCTGGGCAAGACGGAATTTTCCAATACCTTCATCGCCAGCTAGAAGCCAGCCATGATGCAATCGGTTTTGCTGATAGCTGTTAAACATCCTATCTAAGATATCACGGTGGCCAAATAGCGGTGACGGCGTGTTAATTGTCTGAATTTCAGCGTCTGCTGACATGCCCTACCCGTCCCTAAAGCTTAGATATATTTTAAAGGTCATCTGGTAATTTATTGATAAGATGTTCTTTTACCTGAAGATCAGAATGTTCAGCACTCTGGCTAGCATCAATGATAATTATTCGCTCTTTATATCTGTCTGCGAGGGCTAAAAAACCTGCTCTTACGCGCTGGTGAAATTCTATCCCTTTATCTTCAAAACGGCTTTCTGCTGCGGATGGCTTGCCCGGTTCTGCCATTTGACGCTGGCCAGCGCGTTGCAGGCCCAATTCAGCTGGCACATCCATCAAAAAGGTTAAATCAGGCCGTAGATCATCAAAACCAAATTCATGTATGGCCACAAGTTTATCGATGGATAAATCATGTGCTAGCCCTTGATATACAAGAGTAGAGTCCGAAAACCTATCACAGAGAATAATGGCGCCACGCCTCAAAGCAGGAACTATAACTTTTTGGACATGTTCCGTACGCGAAGCAATCATCAACAGGGCCTCAGCCTCAACCGATAATTTTTCAGCAGAACCAGTAACCAAAATATTGCGGATACGTTCTGCCTCAGCAGTGCCGCCGGGCTCGCGCGTCGTCAGGATTTCACGGCCCGGATAGTGGGCTGAAAACCAATTTATCAGCAGCTGGATCTGAGTTGATTTCCCCGACCCCTCACCGCCTTCAAATGTAATAAAAAGTCCAGACATAAGTGCGCCTCTTGCCTTTATTCACCTTGGCTATCAGGTACGCTAGAGGCCCCTAAAATAAGATAGCTTAACGCTGCGCCTAGCCTGTCAAACATACCCAACTGCTCTACATCACGGTCGGCGGCTAGCGCAATTTTATCCACAATTTTGCCATCCATACGAACGGCTAACTCACCAATTTTTTGGCCTTTCTGAATGGGGGCAGATACAGGGTTCATCCAACTCACCACAATTTCGGTTTTCATCCGCTCTGCACGCGATAATACACGGCTAACATCACCTTCAGCCACCAGACCTACCTTACCTGCACGTCCTAGCCAGACATCTGCTTCATCCACTTTGGTACCGCTAGCAAAAAATTTGTAATTTTTAAATTCGCGCAAAATAAAATCCATTAAACGCGCAGATTCGCTCGAACGCTCCTTTTTCGATTTCATGCCATTTAATACCATTACCACTCGCAGGCCGTTTTTTTCCGCAGATGCGGTTAGCCCATAGCCAGATTCATCTGTATACCCTGTTTTCAGACCATCTACACCATTTTCAGCCGCGCTCTTACCATATAGAAGTGGGTTGCGGTTGCCTTGCTTGATATCGTTCAGTGTATAGGACTTCACCTTAAAAATCGGATAAAGTTCAGGATAGCTCTCTGGCGGAAAATCCCGTATCAGGGCAGTTGCCAGAATATTCAAATCTTCTGCTGTCGTGGTTAATTCCGTATCTGGCCAGCCTGTTGCATTGGTAAAATTAGAATTTTTCATTCCCAGTTTTTGGGCGGTTAAATTCATCTCAATTGCAAAATTCTCTTCTGTACCGGCCAGCCCTTCTGCTAATACAACTGCGGCATCATTTCCAGATTGCACGATCACCCCATATAGCAACTCTTTAATGCTGTAGCGTGTGCCGGGTTTCAGAAAAGAACGTGAGCCGCCCATTTTCCAAGCCTTTTCCGAAACCACAATCTGATCATCAAGCGCCAAAGAGCCATCTTTGATACGTGAAAACACGACATAGCTGGTCATAATCTTGGCCATAGAGGCAGGTTTCATTGGGGCCTGCTTTTGCTTTTCCATCAGGATGCGGCCAGTTTCAAATTCAGTCACCAATACATATTCTGCGGTGGTGGGGATATTGGATTGCGCGTGCAGGGCGCCAATCCCAAGAAAAAGATATAACACCGCAGCCGTCATTATCCGGCTTAGTTTGATAAAAATGGAGGATAGAAAATAAGATGCCAGCTTCATACGTGTCTCGTTAATTTCTTTAATTTTAAACTATTTATCTAATATGTTTATTTAAACTATTTACTCATCTGGGGTGCCTGTTTTGTGCCAGATTTCGTTTTAAGCAACTAAAGCGACAGAAAAAAGGCATTTACTTTATATTTTTCTGCCTTTTACTGTTCCTTTTCCCAGTAATTCCCCAGTAATCTATCGGCAATCTATCGGTAATTTCAAAGCCTAATCGACGACTATATCTGCGCCATCAAACCCACGCGAGTATATTTGTTTTAAAAGACTATCCGCTTGCGCTACCGTTTGTATTGGCCCTAAACGTGCGCGATATAGAACCCGGCCATCTTTTATGGTCTCCAGCACTGTTCCATCCTTCAAATCGGCAAATTTAGTCACCAGGTTTTTGGCATTATCTTCGGAATTAAAGGAACCTACCTGTATCCAGATATCGGTAACCTGTGGCTCTGTATTTATAACATTCCCGCTTCTGGAGTGCGACAGCAGGTCTAGCGCAGACGAGCTAGATTTTTTCTTTTGCGGATTTGCCCTTGTTGTTCGCGCCGATAGGCTAACGGACGGTTTGCCAGCCGCGGTAGTTTCGGGCAAAGGTCCAGAGGCGTCTGAAAGCAACGGAAACTCACCATTGCGTGCTAACTCTTCTAGGCGCAAGCTCTGCTCTACCAATAATTTAACCCGCACCCGCGCTATTCCCTGATCCTTGAAACCAAGCAAACGCGCGCCTTCACGTGACATATCAATAATACGCCCACTTACATAAGGGCCTCTGTCATTTACTCTTACTACGAGCGATTTTCCATTATCTAGATTAGTTACCCGTACTACGGACGGCATGGGCAAGGTTTTATGTGCTGCTGAAACTAACGCTGGGTCAAAAATTTCCCCATTAGCTGTCATCTTTCCGCCAAATTCATCTCCATACCAAGAAGCAATACCCGTCTTATCATAGGTTAGGTCTCGGTCTGGATAATACCAAATGCCATCTATCTGATAGGGGTTTCCTATCTTGTAATGCGGATTGGCGACAATTTGCGACGCCTCAGCCTGTTCTTCCTTGAGCTTACTTTTCTTGGCAAGATCGACAGCCAATTCAGCGGTGGTGCAGCCGCTCACCCCCAGCAACACCAATGCGGTTATGCTAGCTTTGATAATGGGTATCAGCTTGTTCTTAGTCACAAATATTATCCTTAAAAATCTTTTAAAACTTTACTTCCCACCGCGAAGGCGCGCTCATTATTTATTCTGCTTGCTCTATCATATCGGCCAATGTGCCAACAGCAATAGCAAAAAAGTTAGACCGATTCCATTTCAAGATATTGTCATAATTAGCATAGGCAATATATGCCTTGCCATTACTGCGGGAAGGCACCACAAGCCGCGAGGTTAGATTACGTTTGGGCAATGCCCCGCCATCTGCATTTTTAACCCCTAGCGTGCGCCATTCATTCATGGTCTTTTTTGTCTTAGCGTCTGACAGCTTTTCCCCATTTAGCGTGTCTGGAAGTGATACCTGCCGGCCCCACGTTAAATCATCGCGCCAGCCAACCGAAGAGAGGTAATTGGCGATAGAGGCAAAAACATCCTTCTGGGTCTGCCATATATCACGCCGCCCATCCCCATTATAATCATAGGCATAGCTCAGAAAGCTGGACGGCATAAACTGGCTTTGCCCCATTGCCCCTGCCCAAGAACCTTTCATATCGCCTGAGTTAATGTGCCCTTCTTCGATAATCTGCAGGGCATTCAGCAACTCTTTCCGGAAATAGGCAGATCGCCGCCCATCATAAGCAAGCGTGGATAAGGCCGCGATAACCGAAAAACCGCCTGTATGTTGGCCAAAATTTGTCTCAATTCCCCACAAGGCCACGATAAAGCGCGGCTGAACGCCAAATTTTTCTGAAACCTCTTTTAAAATGGCGCGATGCTCTGCCAGCTTTTGCCGCGCTCGCTTCACCCGCGTGGCCGATACCACCTTATTCAGATAGCTATCTAGCGTCAGGGTAAATTCAGGCTGGCTTCGGTCTAGCTCTAATACGCGCGCAATAGGTGCAACGCCGACAAAGGCGGTATCGAAAGTGTCCGCTGAAATGCCTTTGGAAAGGGCTTCGGTACGCAATTCTGCCTGCCACGCGGTAAAGCTCTGATGACTATCCGCAAGGGCTGTGTTGGCATGGAAAAGAAAGGTGATAGAAAACAGACCAATAGCACTTCTAATACAGGCGCTACGAAAATTAGAATAGAAGGTTGAAATGATTTTCATCATGCGCCTGCCCCTTTTTATCAGACCTATTTTTGGTGGCATAAATAATTGCCAAAAATTCCCGTCAACAGCCTATCTGCGCCAAGGCAATAGAGCAACAGGCAATCAGCGCAAAGGCAAAGATTATCCCCTCATCTGGACGCTGGACAAGCAGACAAGAGAAGAAAAGTGAACTTCCCATTGACACCGCTTTAAGTATATTTTAATCACACTCAGGCAGAACCGTATATTGCGCCCGATTGAGACGGAGAGGTGGCAGAGCGGTTGAATGCACCGGTCTTGAAAACCGGCATGGGTGAAAGCCCATCGTGGGTTCGAATCCCACCCTCTCCGCCATCCAGCTTAACCAAATTATGTCAAATCATGTCAAAACTTAAGGCTAGCCTTGGGTTCTGTTGATTTGTCCGTGTCAGAGCGTTTCACTGTAAGTCAGCATATTTCAGTTCAGGTAATGGGCTGAGTAATGGGCTGGAGTGAAACCCGAAATGAAGCTTAATAACGCAAGATTAAAGACCCTTCCCCTCGACAAATCCGTTTGCGATGGCGCCAACCTCTATTTCACCAGAACCGGCCCTGAGAGGGGTAAATGGAGCTTCCGCTATCAGAGACTCGGCAAAAAGCGTGAAATGGGGCTTGGCCCCTACCC
>JAKMFL010000059.1 GCA_022425485.1 Alphaproteobacteria bacterium
CGAGGGTAATGACCGATAACACCCCTTCGCGTGATAGCCACGAGCTTTGATACTGGCTAAGAGCGCGCCATGCCCGTTGCGGGTTTCCCAAATGAAAGGTTGAAGATATCAATCCCGCACTACTGAGACCCACAGCAATAATCGCGCTGGTAAAAAATGGGGTATCAAAAGCGGCAACCCCGAAACATATTGCCAGCGATAAAAGCGCTATAAACCCGAAGCCTGCGCCTGAAATAGTGGTAAAGAAAATGACCGATTTAGCTGGATGCATAATAAAATTTTCCGCTATTGAAAAATGCTTTTTAAGACCGATTACATACGCGAGAGCGCATTATCAAGCCAGCCCAAAAAGCCAGATTGCGCGGCACCACCGCGTGTGTTTTCCTGTGCCAATTTCACCAAATTTGGTGCTTCTTGCTCATTAGAGCTTGCACAAGAAGAAGTTTTTGGACGTGGCGGCAGATACTTATTTACTGGCCGATTACCCTGTTCTGGCATCAAATCAACCCCGCCACGCGCCGCTACCATCACAGATACATCAGACTGCGGGTCTGCTAGATCGCCAAAATGACGTGCATTAGCAGGACAGCTTCGCACACAGGCAGGCTCGCGATCTTCTTCCGGCAAATTATCATTATAGATACGGTCAACACATAAGGTGCATTTCTTCATAACACCGGCAGCTTCATCCATTTCGCGTGCCCCATAGGCGCATGCCCATGCACATAGCCCGCACCCAATGCAATGGTCCTCATTCACCAGTACAATGCCGTCCTCAGCCCGTTTATAAGATGCCCCTGTTGGGCAAACTGTAACACAAGGCGCATCATCACAATGCAAACAAGATTTAGGAAAATGCACAATCCGCGCATCAGACGGTACAGGCTGGCCTTGTGCATCTTGGGGAATTGCCTCAAAGCTGTGAATACGGTTTAACCACGTGCCGCTAGGCGATGCACCATAAGCATCCTGATCAGATAGCGCATTACCATATCCGCCTGTATTCCATTCTTTACAATTCACGGCACAAGCGTGGCAACCAACACAAATATCAAGATCGATAACCAAACCCAGCTTTTTGGTTGGCTCTTGGGGTAGGTTTGTCATGATGTCCACTCCTGTCCATAGCGAAGCTCGGTTTGGCCGTTTTCTTTCAACGGCTCTTGGGCTGGTACCGCAGGCTCAGAGACCCCCTCACCTACTTCAGCTTTTTCAATATTTACCCGCAAATCATACCATGCGGCCTGTCCAGTTATAGGGTCAGAATTTGACCAACGAAGCCCATCTCCCTTACCCGGCAGTAACTCATGAATTAGGTGGTTCAGCAAAAAGCCTTTCTTGGCTTCTGGTGCATCTGGGGACAACGCCCATGCCCCGCGGCGCTTGCCAATAGCATTCCAAGTCCACATGGTTTTGTTATTCACCGCCTCCATGCGCTTAATTTGCACCTTTATTCTGCCGTGATGGGAAGAAACCCATGCCCAATCATCATCTACCAGCCCTGCTTCATCACAGATGGGACCAGGCACATAAAGGGGATTTTTCGTGTGAATTTGGCGAAGCCAGCTATTTTGCGATCCCCAGCTATGGTACATCGCTGCCGGACGTTGGGTGATTGCATGATAGGGATAATCATTCACGTTATCTAGACGCTCCCCTTCAAACGGCGCATACCAATCAGGCAACGGGTCAAAACAGGCTTTGATCTGTTCTTTGATATGCTCTGGGGGAATATGTTCCCCATGCCCATTTGCCGCTAGCTGGAATTTTGCCAAAGGTTCAAGCCAAAGTTGGAAGGTAACAGGCTGCGGGGCATCAAAAAAGCCCATTTTGACTGCCCAATCCTGATAATCTTGATTAGCGTGTTTATAAAAACGCGCTGCCTCAGGCAACTCTTCAGACCAAAAGCCGCCATTATCAATATAAGCATCTAGCTGGCCAGGATTAGGATCACCGCGCCCAGACTGGCTGCCATCTTCTCCTCTAAACCCTGCAAGTGGACCAATACCGGGTTTGCGCTGGTGATTGATGATATAATCAGCGTAATCTTTATATAGGGGCTTGCCATCCTCCCCTGTCATGCCGTTTAGACCTAACCTGCCGCCTAGCTCCAACAAAACCGACTGAAAGCCGCGCACATCACGGTCTGGTTCTACAACTGGCCAGCGGATAGAATCTGCGACCGCATCAGGTTCACAAATTGGCCTATCGAGTAAAGAAATACAGTCATGGCGCTCTAAATAGGTGGTGTCTGGCAAAATAAGATCGGCAAAGGCCACCATTTCTGATTCATATGCATCCGAGTAAATAATTTTCGGAATCACATATTCCCCATCTTCATTTTTGGCTTTTAGCATTTCCATCACACCGCCAGAATTCATAGATGAATTCCACGACATATTAGCCATATACATAAACAGCACATCTACTGGATAAGGATCGCCTGCATAGGCATTGGATATTACCATATGCATCATGCCATGTGCTGAAAACGGCGCATCCCAGCTATAGGCTTTATCAATACGCTGTGGACTGCCATCCGCCTCTACCAACAGATCTTCAGGCCCATGAATATAGCCCAGTGGTGGCCCAGACAGAGGCGTTTCAGGCCCCTTTGGTCGACCAGGTGCAGGATGTGCGCTAGACGGCTTTGGATAAGGCGGCTTGAAGCGGAAACCACCCGGACATTCCACTGAGCCTAATAAAATTTGCAGTAAATGAATGGAACGGCAAGTCTGAAATCCGTTTGAATGAGCCGAAATACCGCGCATCGCATGAAAGCTCACCGGACGACCTCGCATCTCGCTATGCGTCTCGCCTTTCCAGTCTGTCCATTTCTGCTTGATGACAATTTCTTCTTCAAAGGCAGTTTTAGCTAGCTGATAGGCGATAGATTTAATCTGGCTAGCTGGAATGCCGGTTGCCTCTGCCACAGCTTCTGGGCTGTATTTATCATCCAAATATTTATCTGCCATCAGCGCAAAGACAGGGCGTGCGCGCCGTCCATCTGCCAAGCTTACAGATGCTGCCATTTCTGGTGTGATGCCTTTTTCGCTATATGCACATGGCTTATCTGCTTTTTTATCCCAAATAAGCGCCTCACCAGCTTCATTACGGGCAAACAAGCCATCATCTGCGCCGCCCGGATTATCGATAACCAGCCAAGGCGCGTTGGTATAACGACAGAGATAATCAATATCGACCTTACCAGCGCCCATCAACTCATGGATTAGCGCCAATACAAACAACCCATCTGTTCCGGGGGTAATGCCTACCCATTCATCAGCAATCGCATTATAGCCAGTGCGCACAGGATTCACGGCAACAATTTTTGCTTCTCTTTCCTTCAATCGGGACAGCCCCATTTTAATCGGGTTGCTATCATGATCTTCTGCGACACCGAAAATCATAAATAATTTAGTACGTTCCCAGTCAGGAGAGCCAAACTCCCAGAACGCGCCGCCCATTGTATAAATACCAGCGGCAGCCATATTGACTGAACAGAAGCCGCCATGGGCAGCAAAATTTTGTGTGCCAAATTGCTGTGCCCACCAACCCGTTAGACCTTGTGATTGATCGCGGCCAGTAAAAAAGGCTAGGCGAGATGGGTCATCTTTTCGAATAGGTGCTAACCATTCAGTTGCTGTGCTTAGAGCTTCTTCCCAGCTTATGGGCTCAAACTTCCCTTCCCCGCGCTCTCCGACACGACGCATCGGGGTGTTCAGGCGCGAAGGTGCATAATGCTGCATAATACCCGCGCTGCCCTTGGCACATAACACGCCCTGATTAACGGGATGATCGCGGTTACCTTCGATATAACGAACCTTGCCATCGCGCATATGCACATTGATGCCGCATCTACAGGCGCACATATAACAGGTGGTTTTTTTCACCTCATCGGATACTTTCTGAGAGGTGTTAATTTTATGCTGGGTCATGTTGGCTACTTCACCGAATAAGAGATACTCATAATTGAGGCATGTTTGAATTATTACATTAATTTTGCAAGCAATTCAGGTCAAATTATCTATGCAAAAAACAGCTATTTTTTTAGCTAGCACAAAGGACTAAAGATAATCCGCTCAAAAAAGGTCAATTTTGTAAATTTTCTGCCGATATAACAGCAGATTCATTTGGCCAATGCTGATTTTGAGCCGCGCATTTCGGCACGAATATTCATAATATTTGCCAACAACACGATAAACGCACCTAAAAATACCAGCCATTCTAGCGCTTCGCCATATAATACTACCCCAACAAAGGTAATAAGAGGCAGCCGCAAGAACTCAAATGGCGTCACAATCGTTGCAGGGGCAAGCTGTAAGGCAGTCGTAATGCAAAAATGTGCGCAAAGTCCGCAAATTCCAATAACAACCACCCATAGCCATTCACTGCCACGCGGAATATCCATAATGCCGTCATAGCCTGCACAAACAACTCCAAAGACAGCTTGCAGGACTGTTAACCAGAACAAAATCGCGGTGATGGTCTCGGTGCGCGTTAGAATCTTGGTTGCTAGCGTTGCCCCCGCGAACCCGACAGCACATAATGCTGCTGCAATGATTGCCGGATTCACATCAGAGAAATCAGGACGCGCTACAACCAATATGCCAAAGAAACCCATTGCGGCAGCCATAAAACGCACCAGCGTTAACCGTTCCCCTAAAACCAGTGGCGCGCATACCGCAACCCACAAAGGTGTTGAAAACTCAAACACAAACATTTGCGATAATGGGACATAAAGGATAGCAAAAAACCACAGATTCTGGCCGGTAAAATGAAATATATTGCGGACGATATGTAGCTTAAGATAGCGCGTCCTAATCTGGCCTAGAGTTCCAGCACGGTAAGCAAAAAACAGAACAATAGCGATCCCAATAAATGAACGGTAGGTCATTATCTCAAACGTATCGAGCTTTTCAGCAAGCGAGCGTCCAGATATCGCCATAAGCGTGAAAGAAATCATCGCCCCTAGCATCCAAAAACCAGCCTTAACAGGATTTGAAAGATTGCCCCACATTGCGCTTACATTGCCCTATTCTGTTAGATATTCTGGCCAAGAACTGAGTAAAGAGACAGGCCGACGACAGCCGTTAGTGATAAGGCCATGATGATATTTACCATTTTCTGTGTTTTTGGCGCCAGATTAAGCGAATGCAGCTTAACCCCAGCCCACAGCCAAAGCAGATGCAAAGGCAGCCAAATAATATTCATAATAATTAGCTTTGCGGTCAGCTCAAAAGCAATATTCTGGGGGTAGAAAGCAAAGCTGGTAAATAAAGCTGTATTAACCGCATAGGCCTTTGGGTTAATAAACTGCAAAAATAGGCCTGACAGAAAACCGGGCGGTTTATTAGCCGTAATAAAGCTTATCTTACTTCCCGCTAGCGCAATACGCAAAGCCAAGTACCCTAGATATCCAGATGAGGCGAACAGCAAAATTGTGCGCACAATTGGTACTGAAAAAATTATCGCAGCAAGGCCAGTAATAATCGCCAAAGATACAAGATTAGTGCCAGCCCACAGCCCCGTAACATAAGACAAGCCTGGCCGCCAGCCAAAGGCTGAGCCTACCCCTGCGGTCGACAAAACGCCCGGACCCGGGGTGGCTATAAGCAAAAAGACTGCTAAGGCAAAAGTCAGCATGACAATAAAACCTATTGGTTAAAGAATGTTTAGCAA
>JAKMFL010000074.1 GCA_022425485.1 Alphaproteobacteria bacterium
CTCAATGACCGTTCCGGCATTACGTAAGGCAGCCTGATGGAATGTCTTAGCCTTACCTATACCCTTAAGCTGCAGATATTGCTGCGTAGCCTCTGACAGGGTAGGGGCAGCTACCACCCTCACATCATTTGCTATCACATTGCCGAATCCCATCACATCCAGCCTCATAGGAAGCCAACGCTCATCAAGTCTTTGACATATCACTTGTGCATACTTCAGAGCCTTTGCACGGCTTCTGGTATTGAGTGCAAGCACGATGCGATGCTTGGCATGACAGTGATGCAATTCTTTGGGAACACGTTTTGAGAAGTAATAGAAGCCACGCTTCTGATACAGATAGTTACTAAAATGGTCTACCATATGGTCTACCCACACTCCAATTGAAACACGCAATATGCTTCAATTACAATGTGTTAACACGTGATATGTAGGGAAGAATGGTGCTGGTGGAGAGTAGGTCTGCGCTACACTGAAGCACCATTTCCAATTGAACTACAGCTATACTGCCAGTTTATGTGAAGCACTTGTGCTGTCAACACGCATAAATGTTTCTCAGTTTGTTTCACAGTATGATGTGCCTACAGAGTTCCTACTGAGTATAGGGTAAGTGAGGTGGGGTAAGTGTCTTTATACCTACCTCTATAATATCACTAAGCTACTTCAATTAACTGCACATTGACAGTGATTACATATCATGTGACCCACCCCGTGCATGGGCCATAGGGGGTGTGTACGTATTATACACATGGGGTGTGTCACAGATGGGTGTTAATCGCTAAGGAAAGGCTCTGGGAAGTTGGTAAAGAAGTCATCCTCAGAAATCATTGTCATTACACCTGATTCAACTACAGCACCTGCTTTCTTCCGTTCTTCTGTCAGTTCTTCATTAGAACCAAACGCTTGAAATGCTTCCATATCAGGAAATTTCATGATGGCGTGAAGTTTAGTTGGGTCATCTTTTTGCACTCCTGCAAAGAGCATCACCATTCCCATTTCATCCATGCGGTGTTTGTTTTGTTTTACCATTGATTTCCAAGTGTCGAATCCTTTGGTGATGGTTATTTCACCTTTAACAATTATAGCCATTTCTCTATCTCCTTACTGTCGCTTAAAGCGGATTCCTATCAGTCCAACTCCTGTACTCATCAGTCTCAGAGTTTATTAATCTAAAGCAGTAGCGCCCGTTTCCATGCTGATTATTTTGCCGTCTTTTAGCATGGCGACCATCATGACAGCTTCTCTGCTATCATCTGGGTAGGACATAAACGCATGCCTTACTAAGACATCGTCATTTTCATAAATACATCGGGAAGATTCTTGGATAAATTTTTCATTTCCCATCATCCCGGTAACCATAGACGCCCATTCCGTTTTAGAAAAAGTATCGCCAGATTTATGAAATGTCACTTCAAAATCTTTGTGTAATAGGTCAAGATAGTCATCAACGTTTCTATCAGACATTGATTGATTTAATTTATCGTGCAAAGACATCGCAACGTTCCTTTTAAAGGTTGAACACATACTCCTATAATCACCTTAAGAGAGGACGATGATGTGTCAATAAAGACGCCATCTAAGTCATCCCAAATGCTAAAAAAAAAGGCAGGCCTTAACGTCTGCATTAGCAGTGTCGAAGATATAATTTACAAACTTATTCGCTTCTTTATGTTCAGACTAATAGTGAGCATCTAAAGGTCTTGAATGTTGGTAATGTCTATCTGCCATGAGGATTCAATATTCTTATCAATTAGGAATATTTATGCCCTATCATATTCACCTTCATTCCATTGCCCGAAGATTTCTATGATGCTTCACAGTAGCCTCACATAGTGTCCTCAGAGCAGCATAGTGTACCTGTGATTCAGATGAATATTAAAGGCTCTCAGCAGGACTCACAGAGCCATACACGGCATGTTTATGATGCTGCCTATAGTGCTATGTTGGTAACCCATGCTTGTGGTTTAGTGGGTAAGTGAATTTGGTTAATAAATCCCCAACGGCTATTGCAAAACCCCTTCGTTAAGGTAATCCTGTTTTGAGGATTGTGGCGGTTGAATAGGCTGCTGATATCTAGGAGGTGATAAGTTTTTGTGAATAAAGTTTTATCAGAACGTGCAATTGAACAGCTAGCAATCCGTCAACTTGCTGACTATCGGGCCGCTAACCCTGGCACCTGCTTTTCAGAGCCTAATTTCAATATTGGTGTGTCGTCTGCTTATGCTTTGCAAGACACAATAACTAAAATTCGTATTGAATCTGGTGAACGTGTTATTGGATATAAGGTTGGGTGCACTGGCCCTGGGACTAGAACCCAGTTTGGTATGGACGGACCAATAAGAGGAACTTTATTTGCGGGAGAGGCACAGTTAGATAAAGCCAGCATAAACCCAAATGAGTTTTGTCAGCTTGCGATTGAAGGTGAAATGGCGGTTAGTGTCGGTGAAAACTACGAGATTGAAGCTGCTTTTCCTGTCATTGAATTACATAATTTTATATTTCGTTCTGACAAAAAAACTTTATCTGAGTTGATTGCGAATAACGGAATAAACGCAGGAATAGTATTGCCAGAAACAATATGGCAAGAATCAACAAAATATATTAAAGATAGTGGTGTTTTAACATTGAGTATTAATGGTTCTGATATTGGCAATGCTGGACTTTGGCCAAATGATGGTGGGTCAGAGGAATCACTAATTTGGCTAAAAAATAATTTGATAGAATATGGTATTGAATTAGTGCCTGGTGACATTGTCTTAGCCGGAACTACATTGGGTCTATACCCTGTAAAAGATGGGGATGAGATTGTTGTTTATATAGATGGTGAATCAGCCGTGAGTTGTTCCATTAAAACTCCCCACACCACATCCATTTAACGTCCTAGGCATAGGTATAGCAGCCCCCCACGTAATCCTGTAGGGGCTATCCTCCCATGATATGCAATCATGTTAAATGCACAGGTAAGTGAAGCCAGGCAAAATGAAATCTGGCAACTGGAACTAAACTCCATACTCCACTCTTGGGGTGGGTCACATGATGTGTAATCATGGTAAATGCACAGTTAAGTGAAGCATGTAAGTGATATTATAGAGGTAGGTATAAATACACTTACCATGCCTCACTTTCCCTATACTCAGTAGGAACTCTGTAGGCACATACCCTGTACTGATAACGGTAAGGATATATAGGCTTATTCCATTACCCGAAGATTTCTAAACTGACGTACAAACTGACGCACAGAATGTGCCTGTTGACTGTGAGTCACTGATACGTAAACTGGCAGTAATGCTTATGTAGCTGTTCATGAAAGTGCCTAGCGGAGGAATACAATATATCTCCTGGGCACCACCACTTTATGTACATGACTGATATGTAGGCATTAATCGTGCTAACAGGTCAGGTGGCGTACAGAATGACATATGCGCAATGAGTGATTTTTTGATTATTGTTATTGCAGGGTTTTTTTCCTGTATTGCTCTAGACTTTTTTGGCCGTGTCTTACTGATCTTATTTAAGATACCCGAACCTGCGTGGGATGTTGTCGGACGTTGGGCTTATTACATGGTGATGAAGGGGATATTTTTTAATCCACAAATCTCAAACACAATGCCAATTGCCCATGAAGTAAAGATTGGATGGGCTTTCCATTATTTTATCGCTGTCATCTGGGCTGCCATTTTTCATCAATTGTTTATTGAGTATTCATTATTTGAATTGTCTTATCAAAACGGAATTATATTTGGGGCAATAACAACGCTTGCTCCATTATTTATTTTCATGCCTTTTACTGGCCAAGGTATCCTCGCAAGGAAAACTCAAATACCTTATTTGACCTCGCTAATACTTCTAGCCAGACATTCTGTTTTTGGGTTAGCCATGTTTGAAGCATTTCGTTGGTTTGACTAGACCACAGCTTTCAATCTTCCCCATCCACTTAGCCATTATCTCCACGGTATAGCCTTTTCCATAGGCATGACCAATGCCTGTTGTAGTCCATCCACCAACGGCATCAATGATGTCTGATGGACACTCTACTGCCCTTAAACGGTCTCTGAGGCTATGCCTTAATCCATGCATGACGTAGCCATTGCCGATGGCAGTCTTCATCCATTTATTCAAAGCGGCACTAGCTGAGTTAGCGTTACATATTTTACCATCACAGTAGCGTGGGAAGGCATAGCTACTATCATGCTGTTGGATACGTCTAGCAGCCCACAGAGATACTCCAATCAAAGGTATATGCCTTGCACTTCCTTTGGTCTTTAACCTGCGCCAAGGGTATGGCTGCACAATTACATGGGGTATGTCAGCATCTAACACGATATCATATTTATGAAGCCCTGCAGCCTCTGATAATCTCATACCAGTGTCACTGATAAGGGCCAGCAACCAGCGCATCTCATCATCTTCTCTGATACAGGCTTGCTGCAATGTGATTAGTTTGTCTTGGGGGATTGGTTGCCTGTCTTGGCTATCATCTCTCTCTGGCATATAGGTCTTGGCAAACCCATTAGTACCTTCAATGCCATGTTCTAGCATCACAAGATTAATGATTGACCTGACTGACCCAAAGATGCGTTTAACACTGCCAAGAGCAAGACCTTTACCAAACAGGTAATCACGAAAGGCAGCTGCGTCAGATGATGAATATGAAGTGATGGGTCTATTGCCCAAAGCCTCTGACACATATCGTCCATTACGTTTTGCAGCACGGATAAAGGTCTGACTATCATTGTTAGCTTTTAGGCGAAGGTAGATATCGACAGCTTCCATCATTGTTGGGCTATTATCTATAGCATCATCATTATCACCAATGACTAGATGTAAAGCTGGCACATCCATCTTCTGCAATCTAAGCCCATGCCAGTAATCATCTAATCGCTGGCTAATGGACTGGGCAGAACGAATAGCTGCCTTAGCTGACTTAGTGCGAAGGCTGATAGTGACTCTGTCACTTCGGTAATGCTGTTTAACATCAGCAGGAACACGCCTAATAAAGTGATAAATGCCAAAACGAACACGGATATATGAGGATTGATTGTACGTCATTCTGTACGCCACCTGACCTGTTAGCACGATTAATGCCTACATATCAGTCATGTACATAAAGAGGTGGTGCCCAGGAGAAGACTCGAACTTCCACGACCATAATGGCCACTGGCACCTGAAGCCAGCGCGTCTACCAATTCCGCCACCTGGGCTTGCGCTGAAAATGCGGTGCTGAAATGGTAAATGCACCGTTGCCGCAATCAGGGCTGAAAATACGGATAAACGTCTGGCTGTCAATCCCTTTGTCGCACGCTTTGCTTCTGCGCCCCTAAAGCTGGGTAGGGGGCTACTGCTTGTTTTGAGACAATTTAGCCTCTTTTCTTGGCTTTGTGTTCCTGATAAGACAAATACATCAGCGGAATTGGCTAATGTCAGGGCGCGGCATGATGGGGGGTTAAATGGGTTTGGATCTATCACAAAAAACAATAGCGGTTATTGGCGGAACAGGTTTTGTTGGCCGGGCAATCGTGGAAAAGCTAGCAGCGACCGGTGCACGCATTTTAATTCTGGCGCGTAACACGGAACGTGCGAAGAGCCTGAAAGTTTTTGGCGCGGTTGGCCAAATTAGCGCGGTTGCTGGTAACGCGCTCAATGATGATGATTTAGCCGCGATTATAGAGCCTGCCGATATGGTGGTGAATCTTATCGGTATTTTAGCCCCATCTGGGCGCCAGAAGTTTGAGACATTACAAGCTGAATTACCGGGCCGGATTGGCAAGATGGCAGCCCAAAAGGGGGTAGAGAATATTGTCCATATCTCTGCCATTGGCGCCTCCCTGAAATCGCCTAGCTTATATGCCCGAACCAAAGCAGAAGGAGAGCGCGCGCTACTACGCCAATTCCCATCTGCGGTTGTGTTGCGTCCTTCTGTCATTTTCGGGCCGGGTGACGGATTATTTGCGCGCTTTGGTCAGATGGCGATGCTTGCCCCTGCTCTGCCGCTTGTTGGCGGTGGCCGCAATCGCATGCAGCCTGTTTATGTTGGCGATGTCGCTGATAGCGTTGTTGCGGCGTTAACAGGCAAGGCAACGCATGGCCAGATTTATCAACTTGGCGGCCCGCATATCTACAGTTTTGCAGATTTGATGCGCTTTATTCTAAAGGCTACTGAACGGCGCCGAATGCTGGTTTCTGTGCCATTTGCAGTGATGGCTATCCCTGCCTTTTTTGCGGGCTTACTGCCTAACCCTCCGGTAACCCGTGACCAGCTAAAGCTGTTAAAGACAGATAATATTTGTGTCAAATCTGCGCCGGGTCTTGCTGAATTAGGCATTACGCCAACCGCTATTGAGGCAATTGTACCAGAATATCTAGCTGCTTTTCGGCCGGGTGGTCGATTTACCTATCGTTAACTCACGGGTCGTTAAATTTCGTGGTTAAATAAAAGTCTAAAGGCTGCCCGTAGCGATAAGGCCAATGAGCACAATGCCGAGTATAATCCGGTAGATAACAAAGATACGGAAATTGGCATGCGCCAGCCACCCCATCATCCAGCGAATAGCCAATAACGCGAAGATAAAAGATAGGCCTGCAACAAGGACAATTGCCGCCATATCAACAGATGTATCTCCTTTGTAAATAGAGATGGCTTTCAGTAAGCCTGCGCCGGCGATAACGGGCAGGGATAATAAAAGGGAAAATCGCGCTGCGGATAATCTGTCATAGCCAAGTTGACGCGCCATAGTCATGGTAACCCCGCTGCGAGATGCCCCGGGGATTAGCGCAAATATTTGGGCAAGGCCAATGTAGACAGCATGCTTGAAGGGCATTTTCTGCCAGTCTGGCTGTGTGCTATCCTGTGCTGTCAAATCACGGCTAATCTCGCATTTGTCAGCTTGCCAGAGCCATAGGGCAAAGATCAGATTGGCAATGGCAACGATCAGTGCCGCGCGTAGGAACTCTGGCCCGGCCATCTCTAGCAGAAACCCTGCTATAATAACTGGCAAACTGGCGACCACCAGCAACGCTATCAGGCGGCGATGCGGGGCTGCGCTAGATACGGGTCTGGTTAAGCTTGGTAGCATATTAAAAATATCCCGGCGTACATAAACCATTACCGCCGCAAGCGTTCCAATATGGGCGGCAACATCTATGGTTTGTCCCTGATCATCAAAATGTGTCAGTTGCGGCAGCAAAACCAGATGCCCAGAAGACGAAACAGGCAGGAATTCTGTAATTCCCTGAACAATGGCAACAAGAAATAAGGCTGGTATATCAAGCATGGCGTCAGCCTATTCTGGCACGCTTTGGAAAACAAGTCCATAAATATAGTTCCGAAATGGTACTATATTTATGCCGTTGGCTGGAATTTTGTGCGTCGAAAGGAGTTAAACTTGCATTTTATACGTAAATGGGTAATAGTAGTTGACCTTTAAGGGATGGGTGCCTTTAAAAAGCCCGCAAAGATTAGGAATAGTAAGGAGCCAGCCTATGGCAGAGAAAATGCTAAAATTTATCTCACAGGAAAAAGCCATGCCAGACAAGCGTCAGGCTACAGACCGGGTTGCGGATTTTGACGAGATTTATGCAGACTTCAATTTGCAAGAGGCTGAGGGGCAAGCTAGCCGTTGCTCGCAATGCGGTGTACCTTTTTGTCAGGTGAACTGCCCGCTGCATAACAATATTCCAGACTGGCTGATGCTGACAGCAGAAAACCGCTTGCAAGAGGCGTATGAGCTATCTTCTGCAACCAACACTTTTCCTGAAATTTGTGGCCGTATTTGCCCGCAAGACAGGTTGTGCGAAGGCAATTGCGTTATCGAAAAGGGCTTTGAGTCTGTTACCATTGGTGCGGTTGAGAAATATGTTACCGAAACAGCCTTTGATGAAGGCTGGGTAGAGCCGATTAAGGTCAATGCTGAGCGTGAGCAATCGGTTGGTATTATTGGTGCGGGGCCTGCTGGCCTTGCTGCTGCTGACCTGCTTCGCCGCAAGGGGTATCAGGTCGTTGTTTATGACCGCTATGACCGTGTCGGCGGCTTGATGGTCTATGGTATTCCCGGCTTTAAGCTGGAAAAAGATATCGTTGAGCGCCGCGCAGAATTGCTGGAAAAGGGCGGCATTAAGTTTGAGCTTAATTGCGAAATAGGCCGCGATATTACCTTTGGTGGGCTCCGCGAACGTCATAATGCTGTTCTTATTGCAACAGGCGTTTATAAAGCACGCGATATCAAAGTACCGGGCATTGGTCTGCAAGGGGTGGTGCCAGCTTTGGACTATCTGACGGCTTCAAATCGCAAATCATTGGGAGATGATGTTGCTGAATTTGATAGTGGTATGCTGAACGCTGAAGGCAAGAATGTGGTGGTAATTGGCGGCGGTGACACGGCAATGGATTGTGTGCGGACCGCTATCCGCCAAGAGGCAAAGTCTGTTACCTGCCTCTATCGCCGTGACCGCGCAAATATGCCCGGTAGCCAGCGTGAGGTTGAAAATGCTGAAGAGGAAGGCGTGAACTTCCAGTGGCTATCCGCCCCGCATGCTTTGCTAGGCGATGAGACTGTTGGTGCGGTGCGTGCGCGGCGCATTCATCTAGGTCAGCCAGATGAAACCGGGCGTCAGGTGCCACAAATTATCGACGGCTCCGACTTTGATATTGACGCCGATCTGGTGGTTAAGGCGCTTGGCTTTGATCCAGAAGACTTGCCAAGCTTGTTTGAGCAGAAAGATCTGGGCGTCAGCCGCTGGGGCACTGTGCAAATCGATTGGAAGACGATGATGACGCAAATTCCGGGTGTTTTTGCCGCAGGCGATATTGTGCGCGGCGCCTCGCTCGTGGTGTGGGGCATTCGTGATGGACGGGATGCCGCAGAGCAAATAGATGCCTTTATCGAAGCAGAGCTTCGCGGGGAAACGCGCCAAGTTGGCTAATGAAACAGCGAACGAAATGAAGGCAGGCTAACGCGCAGTAAATAAAGGCATTATGGCGCAGCAGGGCTGATAAAATTTACGATAAAGAGGGTTTGATATAATGACCAGCAACCAGAAATTTGATCCAATAGCTTATGTGAAGTCACGCAAAGAAGCGGAAGCACGGCTTATCGAAGCTGGCGCGTATAGCCCGGAGATGGAGCATGATGCGTGTGGGGTTGGGTTTGTTGCCTCTATTGATGGCTCGCCGCGCCGCTCGGTTGTGGATGCGGCTATCGAAGCGTTGCAATCTATCTGGCATCGCGGCGCTGTTGACGCTGATGGCATGACAGGCGATGGCGCCGGCATCCATCTATCTATCCCGCGCGATTTCTTTATCAAACATATCGCCCGCACAGGCCATAGTGATGATGGGGGCCGATTGGCGGTTGGCATGGTTTTTCTGCCGCGTAATGATATTGGCGCACAAGAGCAGTGCCGCTGTATCGTTGAACAAGAAGTATTGCGCCTTGGGCATTTTGTTTATGGCTGGCGTCAAGTGCCGGTAGATACAGGCGCGCTTGGTGATAAAGCCCTAGCGACGCGCCCAGAGATAGAACAAATTATGTTTTCCATGCCAGAATCCCTTGATGAGGAAGAGGCAGAAAGACAGCTTTACAAAATTCGCAGGCGCATTGAAAAAGCGGTTCTGGCGGAGCTGATCACCGATTTTTATATTTGCTCGCTCTCTACCCGTTCAATCATTTATAAAGGCATGTTCTTAGCAGAACAGGTAACCGCTTTTTACCCAGATTTGCTGGATCAGCAATTTGTATCAAACTTTGCCGTCTATCATCAGCGTTATTCAACCAACACTTTTCCAACTTGGAAGCTGGCACAGCCTTTCCGTATTCTTGCCCATAATGGCGAGATTAATACCCTGCGCGGCAATAGCAATTGGATGTCCTGCCATGAAGACAGGATGGAACATGAAGTTTTTGCTGATAGCATCAATGACATCAAGCCAGTTATCGAAAAGGGTGCATCTGATTCTGCGGCGCTGGATTCTGTGTTTGAGCTGCTATTGCAAGGCGGACGTAGCCTGCCGATGGTAAAAACCATGATGATCCCAGAGGCGATGGATGTAAGCGGCGATAGCAAACTTGCCAAGCTTTACGCCTATTGCAATTCAGTGATGGAGCCATGGGATGGCCCCGCTGCAATCGCCGCACATTTCGGGGATTGGGTCATTGGCGGGACAGACCGTAACGGTCTGCGGCCAATGCGGTATACCCATACAACAGATGGCTTGCTGATAGCGGGTTCTGAGACGGGCATGGTGCATGTAGATGAAACCAAAATTGCCGAATGTGGCCGCTTGGGGCCGGGTGAAATGATCGCGGTTAATCTGAAAGAAGGCCGGGTTATACATGATACCGAGTTGAAAACAGCCCTTGCAGATCAACAGAATTGGGCAGGCTGGACTACCCGCGCTAAGTCTATCAATGCGTTGTTGGCTAATGCGCGCACCCAGCAAGATGACCGTCCTGATGATGAAGTACGCCGCCGCCGGCAGCTGATGTCTGGCTGGTCGATGGAAGATATGGAGCTTATCCTAGCGCCGATGGCCAGCACAGGTAAAGAAGCTGTTGGCTCTATGGGTGATGATGCGCCTCTCGCGGTACTGTCTGGTAAATATCGCGGTCTGCATCATTTCTTCCGGCAGAATTTCTCGCAAGTAACCAACCCGCCTATTGATAGTTTGCGGGAACGCCATGTGATGACCTTGCGGACACGTCTTGGCAATCTTGGTAATATTCT
>JAKMFL010000086.1 GCA_022425485.1 Alphaproteobacteria bacterium
GTGGCCGATATATCCAGTAGCGAGACAGGCGTCTTACAAATGCCCGGGCTAATGTCAGGGCCTGCCATAATCATTGGAATAGCAGCGGCTTCTTCATACATATTTGATTTACCCCACAGCCCCCTTGCACCGACATTATCCCCGTGGTCAGAGCTATAAATGACCGTGGTATTTTCGGTTAGGCCTGTTTCATCTAGCGTACCCATTATCTGGCCAATATTATGGTCAAGCCAGCTTATCAGGCCATAATAGGCCACATGGGCGGCATGCCGTTCTGCATCATCTTTGAACTGGGTGTCGGCATTCATTACCCCATTTTGTTGTTCTATCCAGGGGTGGCGCATATACCCGTCATCTGGATGGGCTTTAACAGCTGTAAAATCTCTATCTTTATATAAATCGTAAAATTCTTGCGGTACCACAAGCGGAAAATGAGGGGCAACGAGCCCAACATATAAACACCATCCCTCGTTCGTATCTTTATGTTCACGAAGCCAGTCCATAGTGCGGTTAGTAACATTACGGTCATAATTGGTATAGCTGCTATCACCGGCGCCTATAGTGTCGCCTAGCATCCGTTCTGTGCGCAATAATCTTTCCTCTAAATTACGGATAGAGCCCCAAACCATGCCAATGCCATCCTTAACCAGCATCGGGATATGCAGCTTATCAAAGCCGCTGTCATCTTCAACATGGCGGTAATGTAGCTTGCCAATAGACTCAACTTGCGTGCCGTTAGCTTGCAATTGATGACCCCAGCCTTTTGGCGTACCGGTATAGGGGCTGGCATTGTCCCAATGGCCAGTTTGGTGGACATATTGGCCGCTGGCAAAAGCGGCTCTTGCAGGCACACAAATAGGCGACGGGGTGTAAGCGGTCTCAAAGCGTTTGCCGCGCGCCGCTAATTTGTCGAGATGCGGTGTCTGGATAAATTCATGACCGGCACAGCCAAGCGCCGGTGCCAGATGTTCGTCTGATATAATAACAATAAGGTTTTTGCCCATCACTTATATGTCTTTCCGTCTGAAATTGTTAAATGCCCAGATTTCTGTTCCAGCTTTTCTATAAGTTCAAAAAGCTTATCTGTTTCGCCAGCCTCTAGCCCACTTTGTAAATGTGCCTGACGTTCCATCATAATTGGAAACATCTTTTTTACAAGCTGATCACCTGTGCCTGTCAGGCTAATTTGACGCTGTCTATGGTCATGCTCTGACAGGGCAAGATTGATAAATCTGTTAGCTTCCAGTCGTTTTAGTGTACGCGAAATTTGCCCTTTATCTAGCCCCATTGCTTCTAACACATCTTTTTGTGTTTCAACGCTCGGGTTGGTAAGTACCGCCAGAACGCGCCATTCGCTGAGTGAAATCTTAGCATGTGTTTTTAGGATTTCAGTGGCCTGAGCATCTAGCCTTGCATGCAGCCGCGCAATGCGATAGGTCACATGCCGGCTTAAATTATACACCATTTTATCCATCTATATTGAACCTTAAAAAACTCATCTGGAACTAGTGTAGAAGTGAAAAACTTGTCTGGTCAACATAATTAGTTGACATATCAACTAATTATGTTTTTCATAGTTTAGCGAATGAATCTGGGAGGATCTTATGAAAAGCTTTGTTTTATCTGCGGCTATTGCAGCGGTTACGATGTTAGGAACAGCAACAGGCGCGTTAGCAGAATGGAAACCTAATGGGCCGATTAAGTTGATGATTGCCTTTGCTGCTGGCGGCGGGGCAGATACGATTGCACGGGCCGTTGGTGATGAGTTGCAAAAGCGTCACGGCTGGGAAATTCAGCCTCAGCAGGTCACTGGCGGTGGCGGGTTGAAGCTAGCTGCGGCCATGAAGAGTGAGCCAAGTGATGGAACCACTATCGGCATGGCGATTACAGAAAGCTATGGCTATAATATGGTTGCTAATCCGGGGGCTGGTATCACGCTAGCAGACGTTACGCCTTTGACTACGGTTGCGGGGTTTCAGATGGGGGTAGTTGCGAAAACATCCAAAGGCTGGAAAACCATTGATGATGTTATCGCCGCTGCCAAAGCAGGTGAGACCCTTCGGTTTGGCACGATGACCCCGAAATTATCTGATCTTGCTTTCCTGCTGTCAGATGCAAATAATCTGAACCTGAATATTGTTGAAGTTAAAGGCGGTAAGGCTGTCATGAACGGCGTCAATGCTGGCGATCTGGATTTAGGCTTTATGGCTGGTATTCAGGCAAAAGGTGTTGCCTCAGGTGATTTGGTTAATTTGGCTTCAGCTTTGACAGTGCCGCTTGCCCAGACACCAGAAGCCCCGCTAATGATGGATAGAGGGGTGCCGTTTGGTGCAGATGGATATTTCTTGTTTGCCGCCCCTCCGGGTTTGGATCCCGCAGCACGTAAAGCTCTGACAGATGCGATTATTGAGGTTGTTTCCGACCCTAGCACAAAGGCAGGCGGTATCATTAAGAAAGCCTTTGGTGGCACCTCTATCATCAAGGGATCAGATGTTGAAGCCTTGCTCGAAGCAGATGTAAAAGCAGCAAAAGAGCTGATTAAAGCTGCACAGTAAGGGATTAAAATTTAGCCGTCTGCCATCCTTCCCTGAGGGGGCCTTCCCTGAGGGGGCAGACGGAAATCTACCCATGGCAAAATTCACCTCTCTTAAATCTGATATGTTTCTTGGCGCCTTTTTGCTGGCATTGGCTTTGGGTGCGCTGTTTGTCTGGATACCGCTGGACATTGATACCGGGCTTGTAGAGCGGGTGCGTCGCCGCAACGTGATTGGCGATACGCTAGCGCCAACTGCTGCCATAATTCTTATAATTCTCGCCAGTGGGAGTTTAATACTCTCTCGAAGCCACTCTCAGCCTGTAGCTAGCTTTTCTAGCGGGCTGCGCATTTTTGGCTATTTTATTTCTGTCTTTACAGTAACGCTTATGGTTATGCGTTATTTGGGCCCGCTTTTTATCAGCCTTGTGAATGAGACAAGTGCAGCAGAGCTAAACTACCGGAATTTGCGTAATATCTGGCCGCTGAAATATCTAGGTTATGTGGTTGGCGGCACGTTTTTGCTCTCTGTGCTAAGTCATTTTATGGATAATGGGTTGAGCCGCAGGCGCGTAGCTTTATTCTTTTTGATTACATTTATGATTGCGCTATTTTTCGACCTGCCTTTTGAAGATATTCTGCTGCCGCCAAATGGGGATGTTTGATGGGAATGGCTGAACATATCCTACTAGGTATTCAGGCAATTTTTGCTGGCCCTGCTGTGCTAGGCATACCGTTAAATATTCTGATGGTCATTGGCGGGCTGTTTTTTGGTATCTTTATTGGCGCGACACCCGGGCTTGCTGGGCCAATGGCAATGGCGATTGCGCTCCCTATTCTGATTTCTATTTTTGGTTATGAAGCCTCTGCACTGCTTCCGATAGTTGGGTTTTTGCTGGGGATTATGAAGGGCGCGACATTAGGCGGTGCGGTGCCGGCTATTTTGTTTAACACGCCGGGGACGCCAGATGCGCTGATGACCACCTATGATGGCTATCCGATGACGCAAAAAGGAGAGGCGAGAAAGGCGTTAAAGGCTGCTCATTTTGCGTCTGTCTCTGGGGATACAATTTCTGATATTGTGCTGATTTTATGTGCGCCTTTTCTGGCGGTGTTTGTCGAGGCTTATTTAGATTTACCTGAAAAATCAGCGCTCATTATCCTGTCTTTAACCTTTATCGCCGCCGTCATGGGCACGTCCATTTCCAAAGGGCTTGTGGCTATTGGGCTAGGGTTATTTGTGGCTTTTATCGGCAGTGGTGAAGATTTCTACCCGCGCCTGTCTTTGGGCGTGGATGCCATCGCAGGTGGCTTTCCTATCGCTGCGGTGGTGTTAGGTAGTTTAATCATTGGTGAGGTGTTATTTGCGATGCTGGAGGCTAGAAGCCAGACGCAGCAGCAAGGCAAGATAAAGCAGATCGTCCTGAAGGTGGCTGGCAAGCTGACCCTCAAAGATAGGCTATCTTTGCTTGCCTATATCTTGCCTTCTGCGTTTATAGGCACGGTCATTGGCGCCCTGCCCGGGATTGGCTCGACCCTTGCGGCCACACTTGGCTATTCGAACGGCAAACGCCGGCATCACTTAAGGCGCAAAGAAGGGGAGCCAGCGTTCGGTCAAGGAGCCGTGCAGGGGGTTGCCTCCACAGAGGCTGCCAATTCTGCCGTTTCTGGTGCAAATCTGATACCTGTATTATCGCTTGGCATCCCCGGTAATGCCGCGGCAATTTTTTTAATTTTGGCGATGGAAACCGTGGATGGACTTAACCCCGGCCCTTCTGTATTCCGGGTGCCTAGCGAGGGCATTAATAGTGAAATGGTGATGGCTTTTGGGTTGTTTTCGCTGATGATTTTGGCAAATTTGGTTAATTGGCTGGTAGGTGGGCAGGTTATGCAATTAATGTCTATCATGGCACGCGTGCCGCGGCAGATTTTAATGCCAACCGTTTTGCTGGTCACCATAACTTCTGTTTATGCACAAGAAACCTCGCTCTATGCCCTTATTTGCCTGCTTGGCTTTGGTTTGTTTGGCTTGTTTATGCGGCTAACATCTATACCTATTCTGCCTTTTGTTATCGCGTATATTCTTGGTAATATTTTAGAGCGCACCGCACGGCAGGCATTTTCGTCCACCGGGGCAGACCCCTATTTCCTATTTTCTAGCCCGACATCTATTCTATTGATGCTGTCAGCAGTTTTAATTATCTGTATTTTCACATGGAAAAGGCACAAAAAATGACTCGTCCAAATATTCTATTTATTACGGCTGACCAACATAGGGCTGATTGTCTGGGGATTGAAGGGCGCAAGATTAAGACACCGCATCTGGACCAGCTTGCCCGTCAGGGTACACGTTTTAATGCGGCAATAACCCCTTGCGTAATTTGCCAACCAGCGCGTGCTTCTATTTTAACTGGGCAGCTGCCGCGTACGCATGGCGTGCATGATAATGGCATCGATTTGGTACCTGAAATTGGCGAGGCTGGCTTTGCGGGCACGCTAGCTAAGGCAGGCTATGATACGGCCTATTTTGGTAAGGCACATTTTTCAACCTATCACACCTTCGCAGAAGAGGGCACAGGCACACCAGAATGTCTGAAAAGCTCTGCTAACTATCCAGAGGGCTGGAACGGGCCATATATGGGGTTTGAGCATGCAGAGATGATGCTGGTGGGTCATAATTGGTTTCTGCCCGAAAAGCCGCCACATGGTCAGCATTATGAGCGCTGGTATCATAAAAACGGGCGGGGTGAGGCGTTGAATGCGCTTTATCTGGAAAATGGCAAGGATACCAAAGGTGCCGCGCAAACTTGGCACTCAAAATTACCTGTAGCTTTGCACAATTCCACATGGACAGCTGACCGGGCGATATCCTGGCTGGCTGAGGCCGCACGCGCAGAAACGCCTTTCTGCACATGGATAAGTTTTCCAGACCCTCATCATCCCTTTGATGCCCCAGAGCCTTGGTCTTATTTACATGACCCTGCGGAGGTAGATTTGCCTGCGCACCGAAAACGCAAATTTGATGGCCGGCCATGGTGGCATGAACAGGTGCTGACAGCAGAACCAACCGGAACGAAAAAGAACGCTGAAACCAGAAAGGCCTATAGCCGTATAGCAGAGCAATCAGATGCGCAATTGCGCGAGATTATCGCGAACACTTATGGCCAAATTGCGCTTATAGACCATCAGGTAGGACGCATCCTAGAGGCGCTGGAAGACCGTGGGCTGGCAGAGAATACCATCATTATTTATAGCTCTGATCATGGGGATTGGCTTGGCGATCATGGCTTGGTGCTAAAAGGGCCGATGCATTATGACGGGTTGCTGCGGGTGCCGTTGATTATGCGCGGGCCAAATATTGATACTGGCAGAGTTTGTGAAGAGCCTGTTTCTACATTGGATTTATCAGCAACCTTTATGGATTACGCTGCCACTTCTCCCCAACTTGATCAGCATGGCAGTTCGTTGCGGCCTGTTCTGGAAAATGGGGAGACGCGCGTGTTTGCCTTAAATGAATGGGAGCTTTTGCCCACGCGTGCCGGGGTTGCTTTATCTTTGCAAACAGTGCGAACCAAATCAGCGAAAATGACAATAGATGCATTGTCTGGTGCTGGCGAGCTTTATGCCTTAAGCGAAGACCCTGATGAGTTGGTAAACCAGTTTGATAATCCAGATTATACAGAACTGAAGGCAGAATTAATGGCCATGATTAAGAGCCGGCCCGAGGATAGGCGTGAGATACAAAAACAAGTAGGCATGGCCTGAAAAGGGCAAAAGCATTATAGCCTGAAAAGAGCCGGCTATTTAAGCTATGCGCCCCGGTTTTGCGGGGCTGTCTTTCGGGGGCGTATCATAAACTAGCCTGAAACCTGTATGACCGGTGGAGCTGTCTGGTGAATTAGCGGTACGTGCCGCTATGCGATAGCGATGACAATAGCTGGCATGGCATAAATACGAACCACCCTTGCAAATCTTAAAGCCCGCCTTATCGCGGTGAATTTGGCGTAATGCTTTTTTTAGCGAGCGGAGCTTAAAGCTTTGCTGTGTCCATTCCCACACATTGCCAACCATATTATACAGCCCATATCCATTTGGCTGGAAAGAATGGGCAGGGGCTGTGCCGCTAAATCCATCTTTGCATAAATTATTTTCAGGGAATTGGCCTTGCCAGATATTACAGGGAAAGAAATCTGTATCATTAGGGGCTTCATCTCCCCATGGGTAGGCAGCATCGTCTAACCCGCCTCGCGCAGCGTGCTCCCACTCAGCCTCAGTAGGCAGTCTGCCCCCTGCCCAACTTGCAAAACCTTGTGCATCATTCCATGAGATATGCACCACAGGATGATCAGGAAGGGCGGTTATATCGCTATTATGGCCAGCTGGCCGGTGCCAACATGCCCCGTCTGTCAGGCGCCACCATGGCGCTGCGGAAACAGCATTTCCGGTATCTGTGTGGTCAGCTAAAAAGGCAGCAAAGACAAATGAGTTGCCTAAGGTCTCCGCCTCGGTCTTATAGCCAGTTTGTGCCACAAACTCAGCAAATTGGGCATTGGTAACGGTGGTAGCATCTATCCAGAAAGGTTTAAGTTTTATCCCCCGATAGGGCGCTTCTTCATCCACTTCAAAAACCGGCCTGTCGGTGCCAATAAACCCCTTGGTCTCTAGGACGGCAATGATATTTTGCGCATCTGCGAGCGTGCTATCTTCTCTAGCCCCACGGGGAAGCAGGTTTTTAGCCTTATCTGGCTTGGCCCTATCTGGACGCTGAGGCGCACAGCAGCTTTTCTTTTCAGTCATATTGGCAACAATAGTAATCTTTTGCTAAATGGTTTAATTTTTGGCCATAATTTTGAACCAGTTTGTTCTTGCGCTTCATATTATCCAAGCCTGCAAAACAAATAGCTTTAATTTCCTATTAGCCCTTCATATAGAAAATACAGGCTAGCAAGAAAAACAAACACGTCCATAAATCGATTATGGATGGAAACATCTGTATGTTTCAATATCCAACGTCCAATGAACGGCCCAGGTAGGGTGAAACAGCCGATGGCAAGCCCGAGGATCAGCAATTCCTGACCAAGCAAGGGGGAGTTTCCAAAAACAATTGTTTTGCTTAGATTTAGGCCCAAAGCAAGTGCGCCCACTAACGCAACAAGCCGTTCTTTGGTTATCCCCGCCCCCAATGTAAAGGGGGCAAGTATCAAACCTGCCCCAAAGGTAGAGCCAGATAACAGGCCGTAAGGAATAGCTGCAAGTGCAAGCCCTTTTAAGGACACCTTTACCTTCAGCTTATTTAGAATGATGCGCAAAGGGGTAGACACGAATAAAAATCCGCCAAGGACGAGGGCAGCCATCTTTGTATCAAGGGTTAAATAGAAATTGGCACTTATGATAATTAGTGGAAGTGCTACAGTCATAATCACCAAAAATGGCTTTATAGGCAGAAATTTTTTAAATACCCAAACACGCACGCAGCTCGACATCATCATCGCGGCTGCGGTTAATGGCACGCTTTCCTTCACACCAAAAATTGGCGCTATGAGCACTGCGAGCATCAGCGCTCCTGCGAAACCAGAAATGGACTGGAAGGTGGAGGAAAATAAAGCAGCGCTAGCGGCTAGGGCAAAGGCTATCCACGAGATATCCATTAAACATACGGCTTTCTAGTTGAGATAAATTAGGAAGGGTGACAAAAGGGTAGCATCATTACAACATTGCTATGTTAATTATTGTTTCTAGACGATTGCGGAGTGAGGCGCTAGAGAGCATCTGAGCCGACAATGGCCAGAAGCTATTAAAGAATTAATAAAGAAAATAATAAAGGAGAAAAAAATTTGTCTAGAGAACGCGTTATTGATGAGGCGCTTGCAAGAGCACATTTTGAAACAGTGCTGGCAAATTATGACCAGGTTTTTGAAAATTTTTTTCTGTCTAAATTTTTAGGCCTTCACTTTGAATATCTGAATATTGGTGGTGAGGCTGCTACTGGAGAGGAGGTTTTGCGCATCGCTTTTGATGTTAATGAGATGGTTATGAATCCCCAAGGCAGTTTGCATGGCGGTATCATGGCTGTTGTGATGGATATTTCCATGGGGCATTTGTTGCATAAAACCATTGGGGCTGGCGCAACAGTGGAGTTGAAAACGCAATATTTGCGCCCGGTGCATCAAGGTAGCGCGATTTGTGAAGGACGCTTTATCAAAAAAGGCCGCAGCCTATCTTTCATGGAAAGCAAAATTTGGGGCAGTGACAAAAAGCTGGCAGCTGTTGCCAGCGCAACTTGGAAGATGCCAACGGAATAGTTTGTCCACCTAAGGCGAGAGTTACCGAAAGCGCTTTCGATTTTTTATAAAAATGGCTAAATAATACTAGACATCGCTTTACAATAGCTACATTCTGGCTCTCATGGATTATAAAAATTTGAGTACGAAACAATAAGAAAAATCTAAGGGAGAATAATAATGAAATTCTTAAAAATTACAGCCGCAGCAGCGGTCGGTGTGGCGATGAGCATGGGCGGCGCCCTTGCAGCCTATCCTGAAAAGCCAGTTAAAATTGTTGTAGGATTTTCAGCAGGCGGTGGCACAGATACGACAGCCCGCGGTTTTGCATCCTACATGCATGAAGCGCCAAGCATGAACGGTATGCCTGCAGTCATTACTAACATTCCAGGTGCTTCTGGTCAGAAAGGTGCAAAAATTGTCGCAGACGGCGACAAGGATGGTTATACCCTGTATATGATTAACATGGGTACGCTTGCTGCGGGAGAATTAGCGAAGGGCGATGCTGCACCATTCAATGCAGCAGAAGATTTTGTTGTAGTGGGCTGTATGACACAGCTGGTTTCTTCGTTGATGGTTCACAGAAATGACCCTGCGAACACTGCGCAGGAGTGGATCGACCGTATTAAATCTTCTGGTGAGACAGTTAAATGGGCATCATCAGGTGCAACTTCGATGCACTCACTAATTGGAACCCTAATGCTGGACAAGATGGGTATTCCGCATCAGCCGGTACCTTTTAAAGGTGGGTCTAAAGCGCGTGCCGCAATTGTATCCGAAAAGCTGAAATACGGCTTTAACGGTGTCCATATCATGGCTGGCTTTGAAGATGACATCAAAGTTTTAGCGGTTGCTGGCGCAGAGCGTGACCCAGCAAATCCTGACATTCCAACATTTGGTGAAGCTGGTCTAGGTGATGTGCCGATTACAGGCCCTATGTGCCTATTCGCGCCAACAGGTACACCAGATGATGCGATTGCCGCTCTGGAAGCTGCGGTTAAAGATGTTGCAGGTAAAAAAGGCTATGCAAAATATATGAAGAAGAACAATCTTGCTGCATTCCATATTCCGCGTGCAGAAGCAGAAGTAAAGATGGCTTCTATGTACACGACCTTTAAGCCACTGGTTGACCAAGCGCTTAAAAACTAAAAAGTTGCTTATCTAGCTTAATTAATAGGGCGAGCTATCTGGCTCGCCCTTTTTGCACCAACGGAGCGGGGAATGAAATTCGGGTACAAAGCCAAATTAGAATTATATGTAGCAGCCTGTATTTTTCTAATAGGCGTTTTTTTCTTGTATCAGGCATCAAAAATTGGCCCAGCCCTGCATGATGTAGTTGGACCAAGAGCACTGCCGCTGACCTTAGCGGTTTTACTGCTGGTGGGTTCTTTGTCTATTTTGGCGCGCGCCCTATTAGGTTATGAAGGCAAAATTCAAGAAGAATATGGTTTTCAGACAAGCGACATCAAACGTATTTTTGCTGTGATCGCTAGCGGTGCTGTTTATGTGGTAACCTTCTGGGCATTTGGATATTTTGTATCAACATGTGTTGCGGTCGGTCTCATCGCAGTTTCGTTTGGCCACAGGAAAATTTGGAAAATTCTGTTATTTTCGTTATTTGCAGGTATTGTTTATCAATTTATTTTTATGGGCATGATGGGTCTTTATGACCCGGCTGGTAAAGTGATAGATTTCCGAGATTATACGAACTGGATTATTGGGGTACAATAAGGTGTTTGCAGATTTAATAGGGGGCTTTGTAACCCTTTTTGGCGACCCAACAACTGTTGGATTTGTTATTTTAGCGGCGATTGTAGGGATTGTATTTGGCGCTCTGCCGGGGCTGACTGCCTCCGCAGCTATAGCGATGCTGCTGCCCTTATCCTTCCATATGGGCGCACTTCAGGCGCTAGCCTTTCTATATGTTATTGGAAAATCTGGTCGCTATGGAGGGTCAATAGCAGCGATTTTATTTAACACCCCTGGCACGGCTGCTTCTGCGGCAACGATGCAAGATGGCTTTCCGATGTCGCAATCTGGGCGATCTGGTAAGGCCTTACGCACAGCTACGGTTGCCTCTGTTTTCGGTGATTATTTTGGGGAATTTATGCTGATATTCGGCGCTGTTTATATCGCTAGCTTTACAAAAACTTTTGGTCCTGCCCAATATTTTTCTATTTATGTCATGGCCTTTGTGGTTATTGGTTCGGTCGTAGGCAACTCGATTTTAAAAGGTATTTTATCTACTGTTTTTGGCGGTATTGTCGGATTAGTCGGCGAGGATATTATTTCTGGGCAGTTGCGCATGACGATGGGAATCCCAGAACTGGAAAGCGGCATGGCGTTGGTGCCGCTGCTTATCGGTGTATTTGTAATCTCTGAAGTAATTGTGCAGGCTGAAAAAGCAGCTAAATTCTCCGTCCAGAAATCAGATCCTGATTTGGTCAGCAGCCCCGGTGATGGGCATTTCACATGGCCTGAATTTAAGCGATGCTTTCCGATTATGTGTCGCTCATCCCTTATCGGCTCATTCATTGGGATGATGCCGGGACTAGGGTCAAGCGTGGCGTGTTTCGTGGCTTATGGCGAGGAAAAGCGCCGCTCGAAAACGCCAGAAAAATGGGGAACGGGTATCGTTGAAGGTATCGCTGCACCTGAAAGTGCAAATAATGCGGTATCTGGCCCGTCCATGATACCACTCTTAACGCTTGGTATTCCTGGCTCGACCATTGCTGCGGTGCTTATTGGGGTGTTTATTGTGCATGGCTTGCAGGTTGGCCCGCAGATTTTTGATGACCAAAACCAAATCATCATTGGCACGCAAGTTATGACCAGCCGGGAATTTATCTTTGGGCTGTTTGCTGCTGGGCTTGTTGGTATTGCTGCTTACGGTATTATTGGATTTTGGGCCGGTCCTCTTATTGGGCGCATTATTGCGCTTGTCCCGCAAAACTACCTTTATCCGTTTATTTTCGCGACTGCTGTTGCCGCAAGCTATTCGAGCCGTTCCTCCATTGCGGATGTCGGCTTTGCTATCTTGTTTGGAATAATTGGCTATGGGATGCGACGAACAAACTTCTCGGCAGCGGCCTTTATCATTGCCTTTGTCCTTGCTGGCAATATGGAAGAATCCTTCCGTCAAGCAATGATGATATCTGATAATGGGCTATGGGGGTTTGTTACTGAGCCTGTTTCTGCGAGCTTCCTTGCTATTGGTCTTGGCATGGTTTTGTTTCGCAGTTTTGGACAGGCGCGCAAAATTAAGGGTGGCAAAAATTAGATTTAATGCCTATTCGCTCCTTGCCCTAACAGGTTTATTTGGCGCTACAGTCATAGGTGGCGGCGTGCTGTTTATATTGGGCGCGCCTATGCCTTTTTTAATCGGCGGGATTATCGGCGCCGCTTTGTTTGTCTGGTCTTATGAAACGCCAAACAGGCTCGTTCCAAAAATGTCCCCCTATATCCGTTTATGTGCCATTGCCATGACCGGGGCGATGATCGGCAGCCGCGTGCCGCCAACCTTATTCGATACCTTGTCTGAATTATGGATATCTGCGTTGATGGTGCTGCCCTTTGTTTTGTTTGCGCATATGGGCAATTATACTATTTTGCGGCGCATCGGCGGCTATCGTGCGGTAGATGCCTATTTTGCAGGTATGCCGGGCGGGTTAATTGAAGCGGTGTTGCTTGGCGAGAAAGCTGGCGCTGATATGCGTATCCTGACGGTTCAGCATTTTGTTCGCGTCTTATCGATTGTCATGTTTGT
>JAKMFL010000007.1 GCA_022425485.1 Alphaproteobacteria bacterium
CCGCCATCAACAAAGATGGTCTGGCCATTGACAAAATCAGAGGCGTTTGAGGCGAGAAACAAACAAACCCCAACCAACTCTTCTACCTCGCCCCAACGCCCTGCTGGTGTGCGGGAAATTAACCAGCTATTAAAGTCAGCATCAGCTTCTAACGCTTCATTAAGCTCTGTTTTGAAATAACCCGGCGCAATGGCATTGCAGTTCAGCCCATATTGCGCCCAGTCGGCTGCCATAGCTTTGGTTAAGCTGCTGACGGCCCCTTTGGATGCGGTGTAGGGGGCAATAGAAGGGCGTGCCAGCAGGCTCATTACGGACGCAATATTTATAATCTTGCCAGCTTTGCGTTCTATCATAGGCTTTGCGACGGCCTGACTAACACTGAAAACAGAGCGTAGATTGGTAGCGATAAGCTGGTCGAACTTATCTACCTCAAAATCCTGCAAGGGGGCGCGGGTCTGCATGCCGGCATTATTAATCAGAATATCTATTTGTGTGCCTGTCGCTTCTAGCTCAGCTATCGACGCACTTGCTTGGGTATGAGAGGTTACATCAAACGCGCAGGTTTTTGCAGCTATTCCTTCTTTTGCGAGCGCTGCAACCGCTGCATCTAGCGTCTCTTCATTGCGGCCATTTAGGACAGGCCTTGCACCCGCCCTGCCAAGGCCGCGTGCCAGCGCAAAACCAATGCCGCGGGAGGCGCCTGTAATAAGGGCGTTTCTGCCCCTTACATCAAACAGCTTCTCAGACATATCGCCTTCCTCCCTACACCGACTGTCTTTGTAGTTTAGCCGCTAATCGCCATAAAGGCCAAGCGTGCGTGCCTGTAATTTCAGCAGACCCGTAACATGCGACAGCGTGGGGGCGGGTATTTCCAGACGTTCAGCTAACTCCAGAACGGCTGTGACAAGCGGGTCTATCTCTAGCGGTCGGCCCGCCTCGATATCTTGGCGCGTAGAAGGCTTGTGACCAACAATGCGCGCCGCGCCTTCTATCCTATCTTCGATACTTACATTAAAGCGCACACCTATCGCTTCGCCAATTTGCTGACATTCTGCCATGATCTCAGCGACCAAATGTCGGCAAGCTGCATCGCTTCCTATTTTATCAAGGCTTGCACCTGTGAGTGCCGACACCGGATTAAAGGAACAATTGCCCCACAATTTTACCCAGATTTCATCACGGATGCGCTTCTTTTGCGGCGCTTTTAGCCCGCCCGCTATCATCAGCTGGCTGAGGGTTTTTACCCGGTCGCTTGGCTCACCCGAAGGCTCCCCAAGGCTAAAGCGCTCCCCGTCAATATGTTGAACAAGGCCCGGCTCTGCAATCT
This sequence comes from Alphaproteobacteria bacterium, assembly GCA_022425485.1. Lineage (GTDB taxonomy): Bacteria > Pseudomonadota > Alphaproteobacteria > Puniceispirillales > Puniceispirillaceae > JADHLI01. The sequence goes on from JAKMFL010000007.1 coordinate 1,328, forward strand.
CGCAAGCTGGGTATACCACACAGCCAATAGCACGGTGCGCACCAATCTCTGAATAGATGCGGCCAGCTGGATCTACTGCCTGCAAGGGCTGATTATCCAGCATCGTGCCGGTATTTGCCTGATGGAAATACCACCAAGGCAAGCCATTTACAGCTGATACCACCGCTGTGTCTGGGCCTAAAAGTGGGGCCATCTGATCTATAATTTTGGGGATGCCATGTGCCTTTAGCGCCAAAATTACATAATCTTGCTCGCCAAGCTCTCTGGGGTCATCGCTTGCCTTTAGCGGATGAACAGATACCTCGCCATCCTTGTTCAGACGCAAACCATTTTTTTGGATAGCAGCTAGGTGCGGGCCACGGGCAACCAAGCTAACCTCTGCACCTGCCCTATCAAGGCAAGCTGCTAGATAACCGCCAATTGCACCGGCGCCATAGATACATATTTTAGCCATGACAGCCCCTTTTTTTAGCTCTTTTGCCTACATAACGGCTTCCGTGTAGCTGCTTTAGACGGTCTGCGCTGTTCGGTTTGTGAGCGCAAAACAATCTTTACAGCCCTAACTTTTCAGCCAATCCAATACGCTGTAGCTTGCCTGTTGCCCCTTTTGGAATTTCATCCAAAAACTTAATATGTTTTGGTACTTTAAATTTAGCTAAATGGGCATTGGCATATTCTTTTAGTTCTGCTTCGCTGAGGCTAGCCCCTCCGGCTAATACCACGGCGGCGGCAATATCTTCGCCTAGCATTTTATCCGCCACTGCAAAGGTTACAACCTGTTGGATGGCGGGATGTTCCATCAATATATTATCTACCTCTAACGGTGAGATTTTTTCGCCGCCGCGATTAATAATTTCTTTCAAGCGGCCAGTGATCTTCAAATAGCCTTCTGTATCAAAATAGCCCTGATCACCAGTTCTGAACCAGCCATTGGTAAAGCTGCTTGCATTTGCGGCATCATTATTTTCATATCCCGGCGTGACATTCTCGCCCCTGATACATACCTCACCCTCGCTTCCTTGCGGCTGGACAACCCCGCCTGCATCCAAAATACAGACCTCAGGGCTGGTAACAATACCCACAAAACCTGCTTTTTGTGTGCCTTGCCCAAGCGGATTAGAGGTCATTTGGTGCGCCGCCTCTGTCATGCCATAGGCCTCTATTACGGGGCAGCCAAAGGTCGCATTCAGCGCCTCAAATACTGCTGGTGGCAAAGATGCAGAGGAAGAGCGAATAAAGCGCAACCCAAGCGATTTTGCGGCCTCGGGGTTGCGCTGTGCCCGAAGCAAAATAGCCTGATGCATCGTTGGCACACCAGAATACCAGCTGATTTTCTCTGACCTAGCCAGATCGAAAAACTGCAAAGCATTGAACCCTGCCGAGCAGCATATCGAAGCGCCCTTGCCGATAGAGGCAGACAGAACAGCTATCAGCCCGTGAATATGGAATAGCGGCATAATATTTAAACAATGATCGGTATGGGTTAGCTCAAGACTAGCCGCGATATTGCGCGCCGAGGCCAAAATATTTTTCTGCAAAAGCGGAACGACTTTCGGGCGCGAAGTGGTGCCAGAAGTATGCAAGACCAAGGCTTCATCCTCTGCGGAAGCGGGGATGGGCGTCGCGGTAGCATCAAATAAAGTAAAGCTGCCAGCGGGCGCATTTTCTGCAATCTTTGCTTCTACGACTTCAATACCAAGCTCTGCTGCTGCTTCTACAACCGGGTTTTGGCTAGCCTCATCAACAATTACAAGTTTTGGGCCCAAATCTTCAAGATAGAATGCATATTCAGACTTCTTATAGGCCGGGTTTAGGGGCGCCGCTGACATATAGCTAGCTACCGCTAGGAAGGCTGAGGCCATCTCCGGGCCGTTAGGAAGCACAATCGCAACCCTGTCCCCGCTTGTCAGCCCTTTGCCAGCAAGCTGGCTACCAATTGCTTCGATATGGGCGCGCAAGCCCTGATAAGACAAAGACGGACGGCCCGGCGCACTCAGTGCGACCGCCTGATCCTCACCGACATTAAGTAAAGATTTAATCGTCATTTCAAAACCCATGCTAAAATAAATGTTAATAATTTTAGTAAAATTACAGCTGTCTAGAACAGACAAACCAGAGGTTGCAATCAACCTGCTATAGATACCCTATTATTTAATCCGGCAATGGGCTGCGGCAAGGTTTTTTTATCATCTGCCTATTTTTAATCGCCTTCCTATTTTTAGTTATCGGCCTATTTTTAGTCATCTGTAACCAAGAGCGTACCGTTTTCGATCATAGCGGCAATTTTATCATGTGTAACCAGCCCGTCTGCCACACGTGCATCCAGCGCTTTTTCCAGACCTTTTACTTTTTCAAGTGCCGTAATAACATGGTCTATTTCCTCAAACGGTACAATAACCACCCCATCTGCATCTGCTATGACCATATCGCCATGGCAAATTTGCTGGCCAGCAAACTCCAGAGCAAACCCTACTCTCCCGGGTCCAGTCATAAAGGGTGTTGCAGGGGTGATGCCGGTCGCCCAAACTGGAAACCCCGTCTCGTTAATGCCATGAATATCGCGCACGGGACAATCCATGATCATGCCCACCGCGCCAACATTAATCAGCATCCCACATAGCCTATCCCCAGCGCCGGCACAGCTCTGATTGCCAGAAAACCCTGCGACCAAAATATCGCCAGCCTCGGCATAATGAATAGCTGCAAAAGAGGCCAGTACATCCGCTGAGGCATTTTCCGCTGTAAGCGCTGGCCCGGCGATAGAAACACCGCTAGCGGGCAAAATGGTTTGCTGGCTAACCCCCATATTTAGCGCCCCTCTGCCGCCTCTTGCATCGACAATCTGGCCTGTTGGTATATTTTGGAAAGCGTTAATTTGCGCAGCTGTTGGTCGGCGTCTTGTTTTTTTGACTTTCAATAAGGGCGGGTCTTCTATCATTTGCACAAACCTCTGCCAAACTGGCACTCTCAAAAGATGTCACCCTTAGAGCCTAGCAAGGAACGCAGACCATATGCAAATTATGAGACAAAACAGCTTTTTAAGGCGCTTGCCGCACCCAGCATAGATGAGAACGACAAGCGTGGAGGAACGATGAAGTTGCTATCAAATGCGCAATTCAAGCTAAACCTATGGATAACGGGCCTGCCAGCTAAACAGACGCACCACACATCACTAAACCCAAGCGCCTCTGCTCTATGCTAACCAGCAGAAAAATAGGCTTATAGCAAAAGATACTACTATATAATGTATATTGCAAACAAATTTTATCTATATATTGTATTAAGATGTAAATGTAAGCAGAAGTGCCTAGCTGTCATTTAAGAAAAATAGCAAGCGCAGGGCGTTTAAGACGTGCCCCGCATTGCCCGCTCAGCTTGGCGCTGCACCTTCTGCATTCGGCGCTGGCGGGTAATCGCCTTAGCCTGCCCTGCGGTTAGGCAATCTGGACATAAACAGTCATCGGCCAAATCAAAACCACCTGTCATATTAGGCAAGTTCATACACCAACAAGAACGCCCCTCAATAGAGCCGCACTTGAATTGTGTCCCGCATTTCTGACAGGTAAGGGTCTGCATCCCCGCCTCCGTCCAAATTGGTAAGAAACTTATCTACCCCATTGCCTATCATGGGCGAAATCTATGCAAATTGTCTAGCAAAAGCCGCCATCGAGCTTGAGCGCTTAAATGCGGAGGTTTTTTTGTTTACTCTGTGCCCGTTCTAGCTGCTCTTTTGCGCTCATGCGGATCCAGATAGCGCTTGCGTAAGCGCAAGCTTACCGGCGTTACTTCCACTAATTCATCTGGATTAATATATGCCATCATATCTTCAAGCGTTAGACGGCGAGGCGGGGTCAGCAAAATAGCATCGTCCGATCCAGAAGCGCGGACATTCGTTAGCTTCTTGCCCTTTAGCACATTTACGCCCAAATCATTCTCACGGTTATGCTCGCCGACAACCATACCCTCATAGACTTTATCTTGCGGGGACACAAACATCATCCCCCTATCTTGCAGATTAAACAAGGCATAGGCAACGACTTGGCCAGTTTCAGTAGATACCAGCGCCCCATTTCGCCGCCCACTAATATCACCCTTATACGGCGCATAGCTATGGAATACGCGGTTCAGAACGCCTGTGCCACGGGTTTCGGTTAAAAACCGTCCTTGATACCCTATCAGGCCGCGCGACGGCGCCAAAAAGACCAGCCGTGTTTTGCCAGAACCCGCATTACGCATATCTACCATTTCCGCCTTGCGCTGGTTAAGCGTATCAATAACGGGGCTAGCATAGTCTGCATCCACATCAATAATAATCTCTTCCATAGGCTCATGACGCTGGCCATCAATCATTCGGAACAACACTTTGGGCCGCGAGACGGTTAGCTCAAACCCTTCACGGCGCATTGTTTCTATTAATACGCCGAGCTGTAATTCGCCGCGCCCACCGATCTCAAATGCATCCCGGTTTTCACTTTCAGAAAACGTTATCGCAACATTCACTTCCGCTTCTGCTAATAGCCGCTCTCTTATCATGGTAGAGGTAACTTTTTTGCCTTCAGTGCCGGCAAGCGGGCTGTCATTTACCGAGATGGTTACCGACATAGTAGGCGGGTCTATCGGGGTTGAGGCAAGCGGCTCACGCACCTCGGGACTGGCAATGGTATCCGAAACAGAGGCTTTCGAGAGACCTGCAATACAGACGATATCCCCGGCACTAACCTCATCTGTTGGCACCCGTTCCGTTCCTTCAAAACGAAGCAGTTTGGTCAGGCGGCCACTTTCCACGACCTTGCTATCCAAATTAAGCGCACGCACGCTGTCATTTACCGAAATACGCCCTTGCATCACCCGCCCTGTAAGACAGCGCCCTAGGAACTGATCTGAATCAAGCAAGGTGGCCAACATCGCAAAAGGCGCATCAACTGGCGCTTGCGGCGGCGGCACATGCTGGGTGATGGTCTCTAGAAGTGGGTCAAGAGAGGTGCGGGCATCTGCGAGCTCTTTTACGCACCAGCCATCACGGCCAGAAGCATAAAGGATAGGGAAATCAAGCTGCGCATCATCAGCATCAAGGGCCACAAATAAATCAAAAACCTCATCGACCACCTCTTCTGGTCGGCCATCTGGTTTATCCACTTTATTGATAATAACCATTGGGCGCAGACCAAGTGCCAGCGCCTTACCTAGCACAAATTTAGTTTGTGGCATTGGCCCTTCGGCAGCATCCGTCAGCAATATAACCCCATCTGCCATATGCAATACGCGCTCTACCTCACCGCCAAAATCGGCATGGCCGGGGGTATCTATAATATTGATGCGCATATCGCGCCAACGCACCGAGGTAGGCTTGGCCAAAATGGTGATGCCGCGCTCTTTTTCTAGGTCGCCAGAATCCATAATCCGTTCATCGACCTGCTGATTTTCACGGAACATTCCGCTTTGTTTCATGATCGAGTCAATCAGGGTTGTCTTGCCATGGTCAACATGGGCAATAATCGCAATATTGCGGAGATCTTCACGCATTCAAATTTCTTTCTAGCTAAAACTCGGTTACTTATTCTGTTTCAAGGCGCGCCTCAATTGGGCACATACTCTAGTAATTCTATGCCAGCATTCCCCATCGCCGTAATTTGTGCTGCCAGCGATCCTTCAAGGTCTATTGCGCGGCAGGCAGGCAGGACGACCGCCACCTTATACCCCAGCGATGCGGCATCTAAAGCAGAAAACGCCACGCAATAATCTGTTGCAAGGCCAGCCAGTACCAGCCTATCAATTTGCCGATTACGCAAATACCCATCCAGACCGGTAATGGTTTTGTGGTCATTTTCAAAAAATGCGGAATAGCTATCAATAGCTTGGCGAAAACCTTTACGCACAATCATCTGAAAGGCATCTGCTTGCAAGGATTTATGAAAGGCTGCCCCCTTTGTTCCTTGTATACAATGGTCTGGCCACAGCGTTTGGGTACCATAAGGCATCTCTATGGCGTCAAACGGGGCTTTATCTGGATGGCTGGATGCAAAGCTTGAATGGCCGTGCGGGTGCCAATCTTGGGTTGCCACCACATTTTGCGCGCCCGCTATCATCTGATTAATAGGGCCAACAACAATATCGCCAGCCTCTACAGCAAGATGACCGCCCGGGCAGAAATCATTTTGCACATCTATCACCAGCAATGCGGTGTTAGAAGCGCCAAGATTTGCGTCATTTTGTTTACGCATTTCCAGTCGCATCCTTCCAATGTTTGCGGCATAGAGAGACATATTTGTCATTGCCGCCAATTTCGATTTGAACACCATCTGTCAGAATTGTTCCATCAGCAGATTGGCGAATAACCATCGTTGCCTTGCGACCACAATGGCAGATAGTGCGAATTTCGCGCAAAACATCAGCTATGGCGAGCAATTCAGCAGAACCCGGAAATAGCTTACCTTGAAAATCAGTTCGCAAACCATAACACATTACGGGCAAATTATATGCATCGGCGAGGACTGAAAGTTGCCAGACTTGCTCTGGGGTTAGAAATTGCGCTTCATCTACCAGCAGGCAGGCAAGTGGAGATGCCTGATGGGCAGGCAGCACCTGTTCCAGCAAATTACTGTCTCTGTCAAAAATATGTGCCTCTGCTGACAGACCTATGCGCGAGGCTATTTTGCCAGGCCCTGCGCGGTCATCTAATGCAGCTGTCAGCAACATCGTTTGCATGCCTCGCTCGTGATAATTATGCGATGCTTGCAGCAATATTGTTGTCTTGCCAGCATTCATTGCTGAGTAAGAAAAATAGAGCTTTGCCACTAACTTTATATACCTGAGTTATCTCTTTTTGGGCGCTTGTAAAAAACCTTGCTAGCGCCTCGTTTGTCTATCTGCTCTTTGGCTAAATCAGCTATGCAAAAATGTCCAGTTAAAAACACACCACAGCTCGGCAAAGCATCACATTGAACTGACGCTAGAAGCACGCTAAACTTACCTCTCTAATCATGCCCATATTACAAGGATAGCACGATGACACGCGCCGCCGAATTTGAAATGCTTGAGGTTCTTCGCCATCCCGTTATTGACGTTAAAATGGCAAAATTGCGCGATAGAGATACCCCGTCACAGGATTTTCGTCGTATTCTATTTGAATTAGCTGGGTTGATGAGTGCATCTGTTTTCCGCCACATCAAAACCGTTCCGATAGAAATCGAAACACCGTTAGAGCCAGCATCAGCGGTTGCCCTGCCGGACAAGGTGCCGTGCATTGTTTCGATTTTGCGCGCTGGCAATGGCATGGCAGATGCACTTAGCGCCCTTCTGCCTGAGGCTGCCATCGGCCATATGGGCCTGCAACGTGACCCAGATACACATAACCCTGAATATTATTATGAAAAACTACCCCCTGAAATTGAAGCTCGGCAGGTGATTATGACGGATCCGATGCTGGCCACTGGTGGGTCTGCAATACTGACAGCAGACAGGCTAAAGTCACGAGGGGTAACAGATATTGTCTTTTGTTGTCTGGTGGCTGCCCCAGAAGGGGTGCAGGCTTTCACAATTGCCCATCCAGATATTCCGATTATTACAGCAGCCCTTGACCGCGAGCTAAATGAAAGTTGCTATATTTTGCCCGGGCTGGGGGATGCAGGTGACAGGATTTACAACACGTAAACACGCTGCGTTACTGAAAATACACCCCTACCTATTCATGGGTTCATATAAATCGGCCCTAATGATTTGACCCAAATTACCTAGTCTAGATTATCTAGTCTAAATTATCGGGTCCAAAGCTGTGGGGTAGCAGTGTCTCCAGCGTGAAAATTTTGCGCAAACCCTTATCATCGCAAACTAGAATTTCCATATCTGGCGCGGCAAATTCGCGAAGACGCTGACGACATCCCCCGCAAGGGGTGCATAATTCAGCCCCGCGCCCAGCAACCGCAATACGGGAAATCTGTTTACCGCCAGCAGCTATCATGGCGGCTATGGCACCTGCCTCTGCACAACTGCCAACCGGATAGGCAGCATTTTCAACATTGACGCCCAGATGGATATGCCCCTTTTCATCCTGAATAGCCGCGCCAACTTGAAATTGGCTATAAGGGGCATAGGCCATAGGCAGAACATCTATCGCGGCCTTTACTAGTACATCTGCCATCTTATCGCTCCTTAACATATGGCCGGCCTATCGCATGAGGGGGCGTCGCTTTGCCAATAAAACCAGCGAGTAATATTACCGTCAGCACATAAGGCAAAACCAAGATTAAATCGGTTGGAATCTGTCCAATCACAGGCACTTCAACCCCTTGCAGGCGGGCAGCGACTGCATCCAGAAAACCAAACATCAAACAGGCGGCCAGCGCTGGTACAGGCCGCCAATTACCAAATATAAGCGCCGCAAGCGCAATATACCCTTTGCCAGCCGTCATTTCACGCCCAAAGCCTGCCCCATGCGCAACAGACAGATACGCCCCTGCAATACCGCATAATATACCAGCAATAATTACCGCACGATAACGCAAGCCAGACACGCTAATACCGGCCGTATCCACGGCTTCGGGCTTTTCGCCAACCGCCCGCAGACGCAAACCAAAGGCTGTTTTGAAAATGATAAAGCTGGTTATCCATACCGCTATCAGCGCACACCAGACCAGAATATTATGCCCTGAGATAATCTCTTTATAGATTGGCCCAATAACCGGAATAGCGCCTGCCGCTTCGGCAAAAGGCAACTCTATAGAACTAAATCGTGCCTCGCGCGATAGCATCGGGGTTTGCCCCCCTTTGGCGAAAATCGCAATCCCTAAGGTAACCGTTAAACCAGAGGCTAATATATTAATCGCCAAGCCGGAGATAACCTGATTACCTTTATGCGTAATACAGGCAAAGCCATGAATAAGGCTAAACATAACCGAAACCAGAATAGCCCCAGCCAGCCCAGCTATCGCCGATCCTGTGAGCGCAGCAAGCGTTCCTGCAGCAAAAGCAGCCATAAGCATCTTGCCTTCAAGCGAGATATCAATAATGCCTGAGCGTTCTGAAAATAACCCAGCCATCGCGCACAAAATCAGCGGGGTAGCAACGCGCAAAGTGGCGTCCAGCGTAAGCAAAAATTGCATCCAGAGATCAGCCATTCCCGCCTCCAGAAGGCGCTTTCAGCCGGAAATATATGCGTGCAACAAGCGGGGCAAATAGATACGCAAGCGCCCCTGAAAACAAAATTATCAGACCTTGGATCATCAATACCATCTCGCGGGTAATGGTCTGAAATTCAAAATCTAACTCTGCACCACCTTGATAAAGGGCGCCAAATAAGAGGCTAGCAAACAGGATGCCAACGGGATGGTTGCGCCCCATCAAGGCAACAGCGATACCGGTAAACCCATAGCCTGAGGTAAAGTTTAAAATTACCCGCTCTTGCACGCCTAAAATCTCGTTCAAGGACATCAATCCAGCCAGCCCGCCAGAAATGGCCATCGCAATCATAATAATATGAGCAGGGTTATGACCTGCATAAATGGCCGCACGCTCGCTATGGCCAGTGGCTCTGATAACATAGCCCAGACGGGTGCGCCAAATAAGCACCCAAACACCAAAGCTGGCCAATAACGCCACAACAAAGGAAAAATTCAATGGCGACTTAGCCACCGAAAATCCGATAGCATTCAAAACATCATGAATTTGCGGCAGACCAATCCCTTCTGCAAAACTGCGCGTTTCAGGCGACATTTGCCCAGGCGCCATCAGCATCCCTGCGAGTAGCCAGACCATTACCGATGCCGCAATAAAATTAAACATGATAGTGGTGATCACAATATGGCTACCGCGCCGTGCTTGCAGCCAACCCGGAATGACACCCCATACCGCCCCAAACAAAGCCGCAGCAAAGATTGCAACCGTTACCACCAATAAAGGGGGCAGCAGACTATCAAGAGCAAGACAAACAAGCCCAACCCCAAGCCCGCCTATCATTGCCTGTCCCTCGCCGCCAATATTAAACAGCATCGCATGAAAGGCAACGGCAACGGCAAGGCCTGTAAAAATAAAATTTGTTGTGTAAAACAAGGTATAGCCAAGGGCGCCCTTATACACAAAAGCCCCTTTTAGCATCACCCCCATCGCAACAAACGGGTTCTCACCGATAATGGCGATAATGATGCCAGATACAACAAGAGCGGCGGCCAAATTAATCAAGGGCAGCAGGCCAATATCTATCCATCTAGGCAAAGCATCTTTATTCATGCCTGCCCCCTTCTTGCTCGGACGCTACTGAAGCCGCCATTTCACCAGCATTTTCAAGCCCCGCCATCATTAGACCAATTTTCTGCACATCAGCATCTTCACGGGCAAGAATACCCATATTTTGGCCGGCATTCATTACCATTATTCTATCGGACAGATTTAAAATTTCATCCAACTCTACAGATACTAAGATAATTGCGCATCCAGCATCACGCAGGGCAAGCAGCTGTTTATGAATAAACTCAATAGCGCCAATATCCACCCCTCTAGTCGGCTGGCCGACCAGCAGAATATTTGGACGCGCAGATATCTCTCTTGCCACTACAATTTTTTGCTGATTGCCGCCTGAAAATAGGCTGCTTTTCAGATTTGGATCGGCGGGGCGAATATCAAAATCTGTCATCAGTTTTTCACAGTGACGGGTAATTTTATCTGGAGATAGAAACGTCCCGCCATTGCGTGTCGCGCCGCGTTCTTCATATCCAAGCATCGCTGTTTCCGCTGCCGTAAAGGGAAGAATAAGCCCTACCGCATGCCGATCTTCAGGGATATGGGCTAGCCCCAATTCTTTTACCTCAGCTGGCGTTGCAGGATTATCTGCATTCATTTCAGTTGTGCCAATGACAACCCTGCCAGCATCAATTACGGATATGCCAGCCAGCACTTCCAGTAATTCTGACTGCCCGTTCCCAGACACACCAGCAATCCCAAAAATCTCGCCACGCCGAACAGTAAAACTGACATCCCGCAAACAGTTTTTGCCGCTATCATCGCGCATAGACAGATGCTCAACTTGCAAACAGATATCCCCTGCCTGTGCGCTATCATAGCCTATGGTTAGTAAAACAGGGCGGCCAACCATTAACTCTGCGAGCTGTTCTGGTGAGGTTTTTTGCGTTTCAAGATGGGCTACCATTTCCCCGTTACGCATTACCGATACATTATCTGTAACGGCCATAATTTCTTTCAATTTGTGGGTAATGAGCAAAATAGTTACCCCTTGCGCACGAAGGGACCGCAATATCTCAAATAGTTGCTGGGTTTCTTGCGGGGTCAGAACACCTGTTGGCTCGTCCAAGATCAGCACCCGCGCGCCGCGATATAACGCCTTTAAGATCTCAACCCGTTGTTGCAAGCCCACTGGCAGGTCTTTTACAAGCGCATGCAAATCAACCTGCAGACCATATTTTTCAGCAATATTTTGTAACTCACTAGTTGCTTTTTCCAAGCCAGTTTGCAGACTACCGCGCCCTTCATGACCCAAAATAACATTTTCTAACACCGAAAAACTTGGCACCAACATGAAATGCTGATGCACCATACCAATGCCTGCAGCTATTGCATCTGCCGTCGAGCGCAGCTTTACGGGTGCGCCAAATATTTCTGTCTTGCCACGGTCAGCGGTATAGAAACCATATAAAATAGAAACAAGGGTGGATTTTCCAGCGCCATTTTCGCCGACAATCCCATGAATAGTACCTGCATTTACGTGCAAGTCGATATCCCGGTTAGCCTGAACAGCACCAAAGCTTTTATAAATGTTTTTAAGATAAATAGCAGGCGGCGCTTTGCCAGCGCCACCTGTATCTAGATCGGTTTTTTTATGCATCTCTATGAAAGGTTAAAAAGATGCCATTAGTAAGGGCAGCTTGATGTGCTTTCATAGTTATGAACAGTGACCGCACCGCTTAGAATATCTTTGCGTGCTTTCTCAACAGCAGCCTTGATATCAGCGGTGATAAGTGAGGCGTTATTTTCATCTAATGCCCAGTCGACACCGCCTTCAGCTATGCCTAGCGCTTGCAGACCAGAGGTAAATTTACCCTCCATCGCGTCTTTGAAGGTTTCATAAGCAGCAACATCTACCCGCTTTAGCATCGAGGTTAGAACAGAACCGGGCGCCAGACCATTCTGGTTTGAATCTACACCAATTGCCAACTTGCCTGCATCAGCGGCAGCCTGAATAACACCAAGGCCTGTTCCGCCAGCTGCATGATATACCACATCTGCACCTCTATCGATTTGGCTCTTGGCAAGCTCTGCGCCTTTGCCAGGATCATTCCATGCAGATGGGGTGGTGCCCGTCATATTTTGATAGACATCCGCATTCCCATTTGCAGCCTTCACCCCGCCCACATAACCACAGGCAAATTTCCGGATAAGGGGAATATCCATGCCGCCTACAAAGCCGACCTTGCCTGTTTCACTAGCGAGTGCCGCTGCAACCCCAACCAGATAGCTGCCTTCATGCTCTTTAAAAGAATATTGACGCAGATTTGGGGCATCTAGCCAGCTCACATCAATAATGGAGAATTGCTTATCTGGATATTCAGCCGCCACTTTGGAAATAGCATCTGCCTGTGCAAAGCCAACGCCAAGAATAACGGTCGCGCCGCGCTCAGCCATCCGGCGCATAGCTTGTTCACGCTGGGTTTCATTCGTGACTTCAAATTCCATCACGTCAATACCGGTTTCATCGGTAAATTTCTTTACCCCGTTATACACCCCTTCATTGAAGGATTTATCAAACTTTCCCCCCATGTCGTAAATCACCGCAGGCTTGATATCTGCTGCCTGAACCATGGTAGCAAAACCAACCGCAGAGACGGCAGCGATAGCTAATGTCTTGACGAACTTCATCATCATTCTCCCTGATTTTATTTTAGCCCAATTTCTTTGAGCCGCTCCTGTAAAAACTGATCTGCACTAAAAGCTGGCTTCAACTCTACATCCGGACGTGGATGTAAAAACATGGGCATAGAATAGCGTGATTGATTTGGATTTTCACCTGGATTCACAACACGGTGCGTTGTGGAGGGAAAATAATTATCACTCGCCAATGCCAGCATATCCCCATTATTAATTGTAATCATACCAGGATCGCACGGCACCTCATGCCATCTGCCCTGATTATCCTTCGCTTGCAATCCGGGCTGAGATCCCGCCACCAGCAAGGTAATGAGGTTAATATCCTCATGTGCGGCTGCGCGAATCGCAGCAGAACGCTCCTCCACTGCAACGGGCGGATAGTGCAAGATACGCAGCAAGCTTTGCTCGCTTCTAGTCATCATTTCCCGCAATGGTGCACTTAATTTATCTGAAATATCTGCTGGCAACTGGCTGTCCAACCAGCCAAGCAGTTCCACACCCAAGCCCACTAAATCTTTATAGAAGGCTCTGGTTTCTGTCGCTAAATTCTCTGGCACTTGGCCCCAAGGATAGACATGAAAAAATTCTTTTAAGTCTTTTTCGTCCGCGTCTTTGGCATGTTCGGACTTAAACG
>JAKMFL010000018.1 GCA_022425485.1 Alphaproteobacteria bacterium
TTGGACGCAAAATAAACCAGATGATTTCGACAATGAATAAAAACAGCCCTAGCAATTTGAAAGCCATGAAATAAACTAGCAACGCGATGCCGATGAACAAAAAAAACCGATAAATCCAAGTGGCGAAGCTATAGATAACGAGGAAAAAATGTTTGCCCGGGAGAAACGGTTCCGGGGCATTTTCGGGTAAGCCGAACAGCCATTGGCGCAGTTGCCATCGAGCCAACTCAAAGGCGCGAGGTTGTAAGTTTTGCATGCCGAGGAAATCAGCCAGTGCATAATAGCCGTCAAACCGCATAAATGGGCTGAGGTTGACTAGAAGCGACCCCGCAATACTGGTGGTGGCCAGGAAAAAAGCGGCGCTTTTGGCCGGCCCATCATCAAGAATACCCCAACTAAATAAAGCCAATAGGGCGATATGCAGTTCGACTGTTAGACCGGCCAACACGATTTGCAGTTTCTTACGTTGGTCGGTTAAGCGCCACGCATCAGTATTATCCGTATAGAGCACCGGAAACAGTACAAGCAAGGCAACGCCCATCGAGCTAACCCGCAAGTTGTGATGTTTGGCAACCAACGCGTGACCCATTTCATGAGCGATTTTAACGCCAATCAAGGCCAGCAAATAATAGCTCAAACCCTGCCAATTAAAAAAATGGTCAAAGGTTGTGACGAATTGTTCCCATTGCCAGATAAGCGCGAAAACCCCGTATAGCCCTAGCGCATAAGTTGCCAGGCGTGCCGGGCGAGAAGCCAGTGGGCGCGTCATGCGCAATAATTTATCGAGCATGTTGTCCGGGCGTATTAGTGGGATTTTGATAAATAGATAATTATGCACTAGCCACATGAACCAATGGCTTTGCCGCTTTTTATGGGCCTGAGCGATTCTGGTTACATGGGCTGCGTCACTGCCCACCGATAGGAAATTATCGTTCAAAAAGCCCAAAAATTGTTCAATATCATGGTCATCAACCTGTGCTTGGTCGCTGGCCAGTTGCGTTTTCAAATCATCGAGCGAGGTGATTTTTGGTAGCAGCCGCAATAGCAGAAGCGCGCTGCGGGTCAGCGCAAAATATTGGTGGCGCAGAGGGTCATAAAGCAACCAGCCACTTTCGCCCGCCTCATCACGACTGCCGGGCAAGAGCCGCAAATCCTGACGCAAGACGGGGATATCCATGGCTTAGACCCCGATGATTTGACGAAGCGCCGTTATCGGGCGTCGAAAGAGATAATAAAAAAGTGTTGTGCGTGGCCCATAAAGTCGCGCCGATCCGCGCAAGCCGATACGCGGCCGCTCTTGGTCGTTAGTTAGCCGCGCTTTGACGTAATAGGCGAGAATACCGCTTTCGGTCAGGCTGGATTGATAGGGCACGCTAATGACGCTGGCTCGGTATTTGGTGAACGGGTCAATATCAAGAAAAACATTGGCATCGCTGCCTTGCGCCAGCGTGATGGCATCGGCAACGGGAAGGGACACTTGCACTTCCACATTATCGGCTTTGGCCAGCTTCAAAATCTGTTCGCCTGTGGTGACTGGGCGGCCTTGCCATTTACGAGGGTCATCAATAATAGCAATGCCGTCATGAGGTGCGCGAATCGTTGCGCGTGCCAATTGGTTTTCAGCAAAAATCATTTCCGCGCGCTTCAATTCAACTTCTGCGGCGAGTGCGCCCAATAGCGCTTTATCTTCATTGCTTGAAAAGGCCAGTTGGCGGGCCCGGAGCAATTCAGCCTCAGCAATGCGATAGCCACGGCGCGCTATTTCAAGATCATTTTTAAGGTCAATATCCACTAGTTGAATAATTGCCAAACCGGATGTCACCTGTTGATTGGGTTTAACCAAAACGCGCTCAACCGCGCCATTCATCGGCGCGGCAACAATAAATGGATCTGCCGCGGTAATCTCTGCTGGTGCAATGGCGGTCAGGTGAACTGGAAACAGCATCGCTAGAACAGTCACCACCGTAATCGCCCATTTGCGCCGCCCGCTAATGGCGGCTTTGGCACGCACCAATAGCGGAACGTTGCGATGGGCGGCAATGGCATGCGCGAAAACCGCTGCCATATGGCTCAGGAGAGATTTCTCATCATCCGAGAAAGCTTGCATGCGAGTGACGGTAAATGCGCCCAAAAGCCCTTTGGCCGGTGCATAAAGCGGCAAAAAGAGAATATGTTCCGGCACTAAATCGACCACTGTCTCGCGTGCCTGAGCAGACGGGGTTATAAAAGCCGGTTCGCGCGCCAGCCCCATTAATTGCTGCTCCAGCCAAGTAACCAACGGTGCCGTGCGGTCAACCACGGCAATATCCGAAAAGCCACTTATCCGCATTTGTCCGCTCGGTGCCTGGATGGCCAAAGCGGCTTGGGTGAAATCGACAATCTCTCGGCTGCGATTGCAGATTAAATGCGTCAACTCAGTAAGATTGGCGGATAGGCGAATATCTTGCTCGAAGGTGAGCAATTTACCTAGGTCTGCCGCCTTCGTGTTTATCATGGCTTGAAGGCCCCGCTCATGCCGGGCAGCAGTCCGTCGGGTTTTTCGATAATACGTCCACGAATGAGTACGGTCTGGCTTACAGGGTCCACTGCACCGCTGATAGCCAACACCTCAACCTTCGCGCTTTTATCTAATTCATCAATGTGCATTTTGGCTGTCTGGCCTTTTGACACGCGTGTTAACCAATTGGCTGGCGCTAGAACTTCTACTTCCAATTCCGAAGACGAAACAATTTCAATTAGATTGCGACGTAAATCAACACTTTCATACTGATTGACGAGAAGTTGCACTACCGTTCCGTCGTAAGGGGCTTTGATAAGACAGCGTTCTACATTTAGCTTGGCAATATTTAATTCCGCTTTGACTTTTTCATTTTCGGCTATTGCCATGGTGACTTCAAGCCTACCAATCGAACGCATCTTTTCGAGGTCTCTCGCATTAATTAGTTGCGCTTTTGACGCTTTTTCCTGTGCCTCGACTTTGTCCTTCTGACTTTTAAGCAAGCGGCAATCGAAGCCAATAAGCACGTCCCCTTTTTTGAAAGCTTCTCCAGCGCGAAAGGGCGTTTGACTAACTACCGCGCCGATTTCGCTGGCTAATACAGCGCGCGACTTGGCCTTGACCAGACCGCGAGCCGAAACTTCTTGAGCCGATGCCGGTGTTGGCTGCAGCAGCAATAGAGTTAAGCACCCAATAAGGCCTAGAACGAGGCGGGTTTGGGGGTTATTATGTATAATCTTGAAAAGCATATTGAATATCGCGGCCGTATTGGCTCTCAGCAAGGGCGTCTTCAATTTGTGCATCAAGGGGTACAAAGTGACCTGTTCCAGTTGCTCTTGATATATCTGGCAAGATTTCGGTCGGCTGCTCAACGTTTTCAACTTCATCTTGGGCCTGCATTTCCTCTGGGATAGCATTAGATGTTTTTTCAGCATCGTCCGTCCCACTTTGCAACAATTCTTTTGGTGTCAATTGCAGTTGGATGCTGCGTTGCAGGTTCCCTTGGACGGCAATGAGTTGCAATTCAAGAGTATCGATATCTTCTGGGGCATCGATCGTCAATTCACCGGTTAAAGGATTAACACTTAACCAGTCCGGCGTTGTTGAGCCATTAGTCATTCGTACTTCATATCGTGTCTCGTCAACCCGTTGAACGTCATCGATCTGAATTTTTAATAATGTTTCCTCGCTCGCCATGCTTAACAATCGCATGCCGCCATTACCCAGAGCAGATTGTTCATTGGTGAACGCAACCCTGCCGTCTATCAAGGCTTCAACATTGGTTCTGGAGCCCGTTAATTCTTTAGCATTGCGCGCTGCGATCCGGTCATTCTGACGAGTTTCTCGCGTTCTTTGGCGTTCTTCCTGTCTTGCTTCGCGAGCCGCCTGGCGTGCTTCGCGTCTTATCTCGCGTGGAGTTTTTTCAACCTTTTCATCATTTTTCTCGAGTACACTTGTGTCAAGAATAATGTCAATTGAGCGCTCGTTACCGGCGTTGTCTTCAGCCACCACACGCATTTCAATTGGGCCTGCGCCCTGAGGTGGTTCTGCTTTGGTGAGGCCAGTCGCTGCATCTACCGTAATCCAGTCGGGAAGGCGAGTGCCGTCTGACATCTCGCCTTTAAAACGTTCCGCGGCGTCCACAGCTTGGTCGGTAATTTGAACCGAGATTTCGGTGTCTTTTACGTCCATGCCAACCACGCGAATGTTACCTGATAAATCCTGCTGTGAGCTCACCCGGGTATCGAGCCAGTCGCCTTGTATTAGACTGTTTTCATCGGACGAACTGTTTTTATTTAAAGCAGTTAGTGGGCTAGTTTCGTTCGGGTCAGTCGAGCGATCTGGCGTCACCCCGTCACGCTTCGGTTTAACTTTTAAAACTGGCGGCATATCGTGGTCGCTCAATTCAGGGGTTTTCTCCTGAACTAGGTCCAATTTGGGCCCAGGTGGGGTGTCAACTTTTCTCTCGGGGAGGCTATTGATGACAGGTTTCGAAACCATAATCTTGAAGCTGATCTCGCGATATTGCCCTTCGCCGTCAGTTGCCCTCACAGCTATTGGAAACGTCCCGAGTTCATTACTTTTGCCACTAATTCGGTTGCTGCTGTTGAGTTCCAGGCCGTCTGGCAAACCTGTTGCCGAATAGGTCAGCTGTGCCCTGGCCGGAAGGTTAATTAGCTGATCAGCGTCTCTGAATCGGCCATCCTCAAATAATTTTTCAATGGCGTTATTGAAGCCTGAAAGTGATGAATCAAGAGCGTCAATCTCCGCAAATGCTTGGGTTATAAAAATTTTGGCCTTTTGTCCTTCCATAAGAGAAACATCTTGAATTACAAAGCGCTGAACTGGGCGGTCATTTTCTGGTGTCACATCAATGTTTACTTCCCCAGTATCGGTTAATGTTCCATCGGAAGCCTCAAAAACGAAGCTGTCTGGCCCATAATAATGAGGATCTGGTAAGTAGATATAGTCGGGTCCGTTACCAACTACCGTTAAAGTTCCATGTATAGGCTCCCGAGTAATGCGATAAGTTAACTGTGCGTTTTCCAGATCAGTGGCCTTCATTTGACCAGAAA
>JAKMFL010000035.1 GCA_022425485.1 Alphaproteobacteria bacterium
CCCCGCATCCGCGCCAAAACCAGAAGCGGGCGCGCCTAGACCTTCTGCGGCAAGAATAGGGAGCGAGGATTTGCGCGATACGCCGATAAGCACAGCCACCCCTAGACCATGAAATAGCGACGTCCAGTCGATTATCTGCTGGTTGTGGAGCGGGGTTTTACCAAATCCAAATCCCGGATCTATCGCTATCTGTGTAGGCGGTAGGCCAGCAGCGACCAGACGGGCAATGTGCGATTTTAGGACTTCATAAATATCTATGGGCGCAAAATTATAGGACGGTCTATCCTGCATGGTCTGCGGCGTGCCTTGCATATGCATAGCGATTGCAAAAGCATCCTTTGGCGCAACTTTATAGGCCTCTGCCATTATTTTTTCTGCACCTTCACTGGTGAAGCCAGAAACGTCATTAATAATGCGCGCGCCCGCATCCAGTGCGATACGCATTACATCGCTATGACGGGTATCACAAGAAACCAGAACCCCCTCTCGCACCAGTGCCGTAATTACCGGTAATATCCGCGCGCGCTCTGTCTCGCTGCCAATTATCGGCGCATTCGGGCGGGTAGACTCCCCGCCTATATCTAGCAAACTGGCCCCATCTGCCAGCATTCGGCGTGCATGGGTCAGCGCCTGATCAGTATGGCTAAACTGGCCACCATCCGAGAAACTATCTGGGGTAACATTCACCACACCCATAATGTGGGGGCGCGTCATATCAAGCCCAGCAAAGGGCGCACGCGGCTGACTAAGGCGCAATAGGGCCGCCTTCGCGCTTTTTGCATCCTGACTTGCGGCTAAATAGCCCGCAATATCGGTGCGCCAAGCATGATAGCCAGCACCAGTTTTTTTACAAGTCACGACATCTAGATGCGTAAATCCCGTCCAACCGCCAGCTAGCGCCAGATAGGCATCCCCAAGATGTGTTTCTTTTAATACAGATAGAGGCTGACAGGCGACAGCCCTTAGCCAAGTTGGCCCCGCATCTGGCTGAGTATCCAGCTGTGCGGGGCTGTTAACATAAACAAGGTTGGCCTCTGGCATTTTTTGTACCTACTAGCCTTGCGCTTAGCCCTTCGTTAGAAGACGGCGCTAAACAGGCTCAGAGCCCGGGCTATCTGGGTCTGGGCGAGTATGGGCACGTCCACCTGTTGGCAGACCAGAGCGTGATTTTTTCGCCCGTGGCGTGGTAGGCTCATCATCATTATCATCGGCGCGAGATAGGGTACCGCCTTCGACGATAATACGGATTTCCTCACCGTTCAGCGTTTCATATTCCAGCAAGCCTTGCGCTAGGCGTTCTAACTCTTTGGCATGTTTTTTCAGTATTTTCGCTGCGCTATCATAGGCACTATCGACAATACGGCGCACTTCTGTGTCTATGGTGTCCGCTGTTTTTTCCGAAACGTTCTTCTGCTGGGTAACAGAACGCCCTAAAAAGACTTCCTGCTCATCGCCGCTATAGGCAAGGAACCCAAGCTTATCGGACATCCCCCATTCGGTAACCATGCGGCGGGCCACATCGGTAACCATGCGGATATCAGATGACGCCCCTGTGGTCACTTTTTCTGCACCGAATATTTGTTCTTCGGCAATACGGCCACCACATGCCACCTGCAAATCAGCTGTTAGCTTGTCCACAGCCATGGATATTCTATCGCCTTCTGGCAAGCGCATCACCATTCCCAGCGCTCTACCACGAGGGATAATTGTAGCCTTATGGATAGGGTCGGAAGCAGGGTTGTGGAGTGCAACTACCGCATGACCAGCTTCATGATAAGCGGTAAGCTTCTTCTCATCATCTGTCATTACCATTGACCGACGCTCAGAGCCCATCATCACCTTATCCTTAGCTTCTTCAAATTCAGCCATTGATACGGTGCGCCGCCCTTTACGTGCCGCTAGCAAAGCTGCTTCGTTCACCAGATTAGCTAAATCAGCACCTGAAAAACCGGGGGTGCCACGGGCAATAACGCGCGGCTCAACATCATTTGCCAGCGGGCTTTTACGCATGTGCACGCGCAAGATTTTCTCACGTCCAACCACATCTGGATTGGGCACCACAACCTGCCTGTCAAAACGGCCCGGACGCAACAACGCAGGGTCGAGAACGTCTGGACGGTTAGTTGCCGCGATCAAAATAACCCCTTCATTCGCTTCAAAGCCATCCATCTCCACCAGCATCTGGTTCAATGTTTGCTCACGTTCATCATTACCACCGCCAAGGCCTGCACCACGATGCCGGCCAACCGCATCAATCTCATCAATAAAGATGATACAAGGCGCGTTTTTCTTGCCCTGTTCGAACATATCGCGCACTCGGCTAGCACCAACACCAACAAACATTTCAACAAAATCAGAACCCGAAATGGTAAAGAAAGGCACGTTAGCTTCGCCGGCGATGGCCCGCGCAAGCAGGGTTTTACCTGTACCCGGAGGGCCAACTAACAAAACACCTTTAGGAATTTTGCCGCCCAGTCGCTGAAACTTTCCGGGGTCTTTTAGAAACTCAACAACTTCCTCTAATTCGGTTTTGGCTTCATCAATACCCGCCACATCTTCAAACGTAACGCGGCCATGATGCTCGGTCAGCATCTTTGCGCGGCTTTTGCCAAAGCCCATCGCGCCACCTTTTCCGCCACCTTGCATTTGGCGCATGAAGAAAATCCAAACGCCAATGAATAACAGCATTGGAAACCAAGAAATCAGCACGGATAAAAAGCCGGGCATATTACTTTCATCAGGACGCGCATCGATACGCACATCTGCACCCGCTAGCTGCGAGACGACATCTGCACCATCTGGCATATAGCTAACCACTGTTGTGTTTTCACGCGTGCGCCCCTTCAGATTTTTACCCTCAATCAGAACATCGGTAATGCCGCCATTACGCGCAGACGCAATGAAATCAGAATAGGCAATCTTGTTTGCGCTCTGGGTACTTCCCGGCGTTTGAAACAGATTGAAAAGCGCCATCAGCGCGACACCGATAACCAGCCAAATTGCAATATTGCGTCCAAGATTATTCACGGTCTTAACTACCTTTTATTCAGGGTTTCGCTGTGGTCATCACAGCCTGACTGGCCTGTCCATTGGGGCTGGCCAAATGATAAAGGGGTGCTTGTCTGCTGCGCTGTCCCCAAAACCAAGCTTTGAGTTGCCCATTAACAAGCTGTTGGATTTAAAATGGGGGGGAAGTAGCCTATCGTCAAGTGTCTGGAGGATAGGAATCATATCTTGAAGCTTTTTAGGCAGGCGAAACAGCTCTTCTGGCAAGGCTATCTGGCTAATATCCTTATCCGAAAGGGCAAAAGAACCTAATCGTCGCACCTTGCCAGCACATCCTGCCCAAACCATCCAGCGTCCGTCGAAAAAGCCTATCCCGCCGGGCGCAAGAGGCTCTTCATTCGCTGGTTTGCGGCCAAATTCAGCCTCAACAACCAGCCATTCCTTATCATATCTCACCTTGCATGAAGCTAGGGTTGCTGGCTGTCCTGATGCCAACCTGTTATCAAGCTCCGCGATGGCATCCATAGATGGCGGGAAAGAAGAATGTCCACAAATCGCAAGCAAAGCGGCCAAAATGTGATGGCGGTGTGCTTCTGGCTGAGCCGAAAACACGGCGTAAGGGCAGCTCGCCCTGAGGCGCGCAATCACCCTGACATGGGCATTAATCCATGCTTTTATTTGCCCATCCAACTGGGCGCTAAGGCTACTGGCAGCGCGTGATAACTGGCCAAGCTGCCGAGCTAAATCGGGGTCTGCTGCTAATAGGCTTCGCCACCGAACCCGTTGAAACATCCTATTCTGATTAGAAGGGTCTGAGATAAAATTAACGCCAAAACGGGTACATAAATCAGATAGATCTGCCTTTGTGTATGATAAAAAGGGCCGTGCAAAAAGAGCGCCCTTATAAAAGCGAAGCGGCGCAATGCCTCTCAGCCCACGCAGCCCCGAATGGCGACTAAGACGCATTGCCACTGTTTCGTTTTGGTCATCGCCATGATGGCCAAACAGCACCAGTGAATTTTGCTGGTAAGCTGCCTCTGCTAACAATTTCAAACGATGCTCACGCGCCCATTCCTGATGCCCGCTAACTGGCCTAGGCAAACCAATTTTCAAGACATCTGTGGCGATAGATTTTTCGCGCATAAGCACAGCGACTTGCTGGGCCTCTTGGCTAGAATTATCACGCAAACCATGGTCGATAATCAACGCACGATGCGGAATATTCCTTGCCCTAGCGCGCTTGTCTGCAATCAGCGCCAGCGCCGTCGAATCTGGCCCGCCTGACAATGCCGTAATCAGGGGATCAGAGTCTGGCCGCCAAAATCCAGTTGCCGCACATCGGTTAAGGAAATCGTCAAACGCAGCCTCAGCTGCTGCAATCAGCACCGTCAGAAAGCTCCTTCAAGCGCGCCAGAAAACTCTCTGGCGGCTGGTCGAGGAATTTGCCCAGATTGTCATAGATATCACATGCCTGTTCTGGAGAGGCAAATTTAGAGACTGATTCAGCAATCCATAAGGTTGTATCCGGCAAGCGTGGGTCGGTTGAGTAAAGGGCATTAAACTTGGAAAAAGTAGTAGCAGATTTCTCAAACTGTCCTTGAATAAACTGCACCCGGCCTAGCCAGAATAACGCGTCCGAAGACCGCTCATGTTCGGGATATAAATCAGAAAACTCTGTAAAGGCCTGCTCTGCTGTTTCCAAATCATTCTGCAAGGCGCTGGTCAACGCAAACCGGAACTGATCCTCGGTGCTCGCATCTGGCAGTATGCTAGGGGTAGGCTCGGCTATAGCCACATCACCTTGGGATTCTGCTAATGCTTGCGCACCGGGTGTGGCTGGGCTAGCCCCAATGCTGGTATTATCGGCACTGGTATTATTGGCACTAGTATTATTGGCACTGGCATTATCCTCAGTGGCATTATCCTCAGTGGTATTATTTTTCCGGGGGGTGTCGCTGTTTGCTTCTGTTATCGAAGCCTCAGGCGCATTATCGGGTGCTGCCGAGCTAGTATTGTCGCTTTCCAGCTGTTCATCCAGCTTATCTTGCTCAATCGTCCATACAGTCTGACCTGTGCTGGCATCGCGGCTCATAGAAACAGATGGCCCAGCGCCAGCACCAGCAACCTCTGTTTGTGCCAACTTCTCAGCGATATCATCTCCAGAGAGGGAAAGCAGGGTATTTAGACGCTTTTCCAGACGCAAAATACGAAATTCGATATCGGAATAAAGATCCAGCGTATTATTGATGCGCTGGCCAACAATGCCAATATTATCCGCTAGCTTAGCAAGCTCGCCTTGGAAAGATTTAAAATCACTTGATGCGCCAGACTGATTAACAACAGAAGCAGCAGCGATGTTCTCAAGCTCTGTGCGAATATTACGCAATTCCATCTCAATAGTGCCGCGTACATCCTTAAGGCCTTCTTCCAGCATATCCATACGTTGTTGCTGGCGCGACACAAGGGCAGATAACCCGCTCTGATCAGCAGAGGATTGGGCTGCAGCTATGTTGGGATTTAAGCCGATTGTAAGCGGCAATAGGAGTGCGCTAGCCAGTACCAGCCTTGCGAGTAGTGAACGTGAAACTTGAAGCCGCATGGTATTTTTCTTCCTAAACATCGCTTAATC
>JAKMFL010000066.1 GCA_022425485.1 Alphaproteobacteria bacterium
TCTGCGCGGCTTTCAACCGTTTCTTGATCTTCATGTAATTCGGTAATAAAGCCAGCTTGCAAAGCAGCTTCTGCGTCTATCAATTGCGAGGTTAGCAAAATATGGGCGGTTCTAGCTGGCCCAACAAGCTGGACAAAACGCCGTAAGTTAGCAATGGCAAGACAGTTCCCAAGTGTCTTGGCAATCGGCACGCCTAGCTTAATAGAACGGCTACCAATACGGATAGAACAAGCCGCAGCAATAGCCGCACCCCCGCCTGTTACGAAACCATTCAAGGCAGCAATGGTTGGTATCTTACATTGCTCAATCCCTTGCAGAACGGCCTCTATCATTGCCTCATAATTAATCGCATCTTCCGGGCGCGAAAAGGATTTAAATTGCGATATGTCCGTGCCAGCGGCAAAGGCGGCATCGCCGCCGCCTTTGAAGATTAGCACGCGAAGCTTGTCCGCATCATCACTGCCACCAGCACGCATGCAGATTTCCTTGATACGGTCATACATCGCAAAGGTTAGCGCATTACGCCGATGGGGGCGGTTTAAGGTAATGATGCCAATGCCATCTGCAACCTCAAACAGCAGTTCTTCCTCTGGGGTTTGGGTTTTATCTGACATTTGGATTTCCTTTTTACCTTTTAATGCGGCCTCATATGCAGGGGCTATCTTGTAGCACAATCACTGGCTAATAGCTCAATTACTGGTTTCTTGCAGATAGCTCATCGCAGTGGCAAGTCCGCCTGTCTGATGCGGAATACCAGATAGCGATAATCCCATTTCAACCCCGCTAAGCGTTCCCAAAAGCATCAAATCGTTGAAATCGCCTAGATGCCCTATTCTAAACACCTTGCCAGCAACCTTTGATAACCCGTTACCAAGGGACATATCAAAGTTTTTCAGGATAGTCGCCCGTAATGCGTCAGCGTCCTGCCCATCTGGCAACAGCACCGCGGTTAGCACGCTGGAATAATATTTAGGATCCTCACACAAGACCTCTAATCCCCATGCCTGAACAGCCTTACGGGTGGCTTCCGCATGGCGATCATGGCGGGCAAAAACATTATCCAGCCCTTCTTCATGAAGCATATTAATAGCTTCTTTTAGTCCATAGAGCAGGTTCGTAGCAGGGGTGTACGGAAACGCGCCAGACTTGTTCGCTTCTATCTGTTCCTGCCAATCCCAGTAAGAACGGCGCATCCCGCCCTTGGCAGCTACCTCTATGGCCCGTTCAGATAGGGCGTTGAAAGATAAGCCAGGCGGCAGCATCAGGCCTTTTTGCGAGCCTGACACGGTCACATCTACGCCCCATTCATCATGACGATAATCCATAGAGGCAAGGGAAGATATCGTATCGACCATTAACAAACCATCATGTCCAGCAACGTTCATTGCCGCGCGCACCTCATCAATGCGACTAGTGGCGCCGGTTGAGGTCTCATTATGCACAACACAGACAGCTTTAATTTTATTTTCTGTGTCTTTGCGCAACCGCGCTTCGATGGCGTTCGCATCAGCCCCGCGCCGCCAATCTGTTGCCAAAAATTCTGTCTCAAGGCCAAGGCGCGTTGCCATTACATTCCACAAAGTCGCAAAATGGCCTGTCTCTACCATCAGCACCAAATCGCCTTCCTGCAAGACATTTACAAGGGCAGCTTCCCATGCGCCTGTTCCAGAGGCTGGGTAAATCACCACATGGCTATCGGTTTTAAAAATGGTTTTGATGCCAGATAAGCATTCTGCACCTATTTCAGCAAAATCAGGGCCACGATGGTCGATGGTTGGATAATCCATCGCGCGCAAAATTCTGTCTGGAACATTGCTTGGGCCGGGGATTTGCAGAAAATGTTTGCCAGCCTTGTAACCTGTCTTCACCATTTTTAAAGTCCTTGTTTTAAAGTTTTGTTCATACACCGTCTTGCTGTGACAGCAGACTGTTATAAATAAAGGGGTGAAATGCGTATTGCGGAAAGCGTCCTTCCAATTTTTATATTGGCATACGATATTCGGTATTCCAAGTGGGGAGCGTTTCCTTGTAACATTAAAATTTGCACCTTTTCCTCTTCGTGGAATCGTTTTCCATAAACTATTGACGTTATTTATGTAAATATTTGAAGTAATCCTATGCCAGATGATATTAAAAAACTTTCCGCTATCACCACGCCTATGCAAACTGTTGACCTAAGCGGCCTTAAAAAACACCTTGGAACAAAATTACTAGAGGATCGCTTTTCGCGTGGTCGCTACGCAACAGATGCGTCTATCTACCAAATGGTACCGCATGCAGTTGTGGTGCCTGAAACGCTTGAGGATGTGCGCGTCAGTCTTGATTTTGCCCGCCAGAACGGACTAGCTGTTTTGCCGCGCGGTGGGGGTACATCGCAATGTGGCCAGACCGTAAATCATGCGCTGGTATTAGACCAAACCAAGCATTTAAACAAAATACTTTCTTTGGATGTGGAAAACAGGCACTGCGTGGTCGAGCCGGGCATTGTTCTCGATGATTTAAATCGCCAGCTAAAGCCGCATGGTTTGTGGTTCCCAGTGGATGTTTCCACCTCTAGCCGCGCAACTATTGGCGGGATGGCAGGCAATAATTCATGCGGTGGTCGCTCGCTACGTTATGGCATTATGCGTGATAATGTCCATTCAATTAAAGCTATATTAAGTGATGGGACGGAGGCTATTTTTGGCCCGCTAGATGAAAGTACTTTAACGGGTAAATTAGGCGAAATCTGGCCAGAGTTAAAGGCAATGGGGCAGGATAATGAAGCCCTTATTCAAGATAAATTCCCGAAAGTGCTGCGCCGTGTTGGCGGCTATAACATAGATGCGCTTATCAATGATGCTATGGCTGCGCGTCCGCATGGCAAGGCAGGGGACGGGATTAATTTAAGCCACCTTTTAGTTGGTTCTGAAGGCACGCTTGCCTTTTCTACAGAGATTGAGCTGAAACTCTCTCCGTTGCCAGCAAAAAAGATTATGGGGATTTGTCATTTTCCAACTTTCTATAAGGCCATGGACGCTGCCCAGCATCTGGTAAAGCTAGACCCTATCGCGGTTGAGCTGATTGATGACACAATGCTTGAGCTTGCGCGTTCCATAGCGATTTTTAAACCCATTGTTGAAGAGGTTGTGCGCGGCAATCCAGCAGCTTTATTGGTAGTGGAATTTGCCGAGGATGATGGGGTGGAAAATCTAAAGCGTTTGAAGCGCCTGCATGAAATGATGGCAGAGCTTGGCTTTGGCTGGGATAAGGATAGTGAATGGCAAGGCGGCGTAGTGGATGCCGTCGATACAGGCTTGCAAGGGCGCGTTGCGGAAATGCGCAAATCTGGTCTGAATATTATGATGAGCATGAAACAGGCAGCTAAACCTGTCTCTTTTGTGGAAGATTGTGCAGTTGGGCTAGAACATTTAGCAGAATATACCGCAGGATTAACCGATATTTTCACCCGCTACGGTACCAAAGGAACATGGTATGCGCATGCATCCGTGGGCTGTTTGCATGTGCGTCCTGTGCTGGATATGAAAAAGGCAGATGATGTACAAACCATGCGCAATATCGCAGATGAGGCATTTGAGCTGGTAAAGCGTTATGGGGGTTCGCACTCTGGCGAGCATGGCGATGGTATTGTTCGTTCTGAATTTAACGAGGTAATGTTTGGTTCGGAAATGACCAACTTATTCCGGCGGGTAAAGCAGCTTTTTGATGCTGATGGGATGTTTAATCCCGGTAAGATCGTAGATGCCCCAAAAATGGATGACCGGGCCTTATTCCGCTTTGCACCAGGCTATAGCGTAAATGATTTTCCAACCCAGCTAGACTGGTCGGCATGGCCGGGCAAGGCTGGCGGCCTGCAAGGTGCGGTGGAAATGTGCAATAATAACGGTGCATGCCGCAAGCTTTCAGGCGGGGTGATGTGCCCATCTTTTCGTGCGACTGGAGATGAAAAAGACAGCACGCGCGGGCGGGCGAACAGTCTACGCTTGGCGCTGTCTGGCCAGTTAGGTGCTGAAGCGCTGGCCAGTGATGAGATGGCGGATACGATGAAGCTTTGCGTGTCTTGCAAGGCGTGTAAGCGTGAATGCCCGACAGGCGTAGATATGGCGCGTATGAAGGTGGAGGTTACCGCTCTGCAAGCGGCCAAAAATGGCTTGTCTTTGCATGATAGGCTGGTTGCCTATTTGCCAGCCTATGCACCGATTTTAAGCCGCTTTTCGGGGCTTGTTAATCTGGCGCAATCCCTGCGCCGCCATGTGCCGATAATCGCCCCTCTTCTAGAGCGGATTACCGGCTTTACGGCTAAGCGTGATTTGCCGCGCTGGTCGAATAAGCCCTTCCGTGACAGCGAAGCAAGCCAAACCGCTGACAGCGCGGATGCGGTGATCTTGTTTGCAGATAGTTTTAACCGCTATTTTGAGCCTGAGAATTTGCGCGCTGCCCAGAAGGTGCTGAGCCATACAGGCAAGCAGGTCTTTATTCCGGCTAGCCTTCGTGACCGCCCTGTCTGTTGTGGGCGCACCTATCTTTCTACGGGTTTAGTGGATAAGGCAAGAGAAGAGGCGCGGCATTTGGTGGACGTGTTTTATCCCTTTGCTAAACAGGGCATAGCTATTGTTGGATTAGAGCCATCTTGCACCCTTGCGTTGCGTGATGAGGTGCCGGCCCTATTGGGCGATGAGAAGTCCCGAATTGTGGCTGAACAGGTGCAAACCTTTGAAGAGTTTCTGCTCGCTAGTGAGGCTGAATTTTCGCTAAGCGGTGAGGCGCAGAAAATTTATGTGCATGGGCATTGCCATCAAAAAGCGTTTGATGTGCTGACCCCTGTCCACCGCTTGTTGCAGGAAAAGGCAGGCCAGCAAATTGAACCTGTTGAAACCAGCTGTTGCGGTATGGCCGGCGCGTTTGGCTATGGAACAGACACCTATGATATTTCGATGAAAATGGCCGAAGCTAACCTGCTGCCTAAATTGCGTGCAGCAGAAGCAGATGCGCCCATCATTGCGGACGGAACATCTTGTCGTTGCCAAATCGCTGATGGCAGCGGGCGAACAGCAGAGCATGTCGCCAAGTTTCTAGCTGATCGGCTTTAATATCTATCGGCGATGCGCAGTTAAGATCAAATCAGCCGCTTTTTCAGCTATCATTAAGGTCGGCGAGTTTGTGTTGCCTGAGGTGATAGCTGGCATCACAGAGGCGTCTGCTATGCGCAAACCGCTAAGCCCGTGGACGCGTAATTTTTCATCCACCACTGCTGTTTTATCTTGGCCCATTTTGGCTGTGCCTACAGGGTGAAAAATCGTCGTGCTGATATCGCCTGCTTTTTTGGCTAGCTCTTCGGTGGTTTCAAATTCCGCACCGGGCAAAAATTCTTCTGTAACAAAAGGGGCTAGCGCTGCTTGCGAGACGATTTGGCGCGTTACCCGAATAGATTGGGCGGCAATGTCACGGTCATGCGGGTCTGCCAGATAGTTTGGCGCTATCTCTGGGCTATCAAAGGGGTTGGCAGAGGCCAAGCTGACCTGACCGCGTGATTGCGGGCGCAAATTACATACTGAGGCCGTAAAGGCAGGGAAGGGGTGCAACGGGTCGCCAAACGCATTTAGCGAAAGCGGTTGCACGTGATATTGCAGATCTGGTGTCTCCAGCCGTTTGTCCGACTTCACAAACGCCCCTAGCTGGCTGGGCGCCATGGACATTGGCCCTGAACGTTTAAAAAGATATTCTAGCGCAATGCGCATCTTGCCGCTTAGCTTATGGGCATAGCTGTTCAATGTAGTGATATCTTTTACTTTGAAAATTGTTCTGATCTGCAAGTGATCTTGCAGATTTTTTCCTACCCCATCTAGTTCGTGGTGAACCGCAATGCCATGTGATTTTAGCATATTTCCTGCGCCAACACCGGAGAGTTGCAGCAGATGTGGCGTGCCGATTGCCCCGCTACATAAAATTACTTCTTTATCAGCATGAACCCTGCAACGCTGATTGTGATGGAAAAAAGCAAGGCCGCTTACCTTGCGCCCAGAAAAAGTCAAATGCTCTGCTTGCGCCCCTGTGAGTAGATGCAGGTTTTTGCGCGATTTTATGGGCGTAAGAAAGGCTCTGGAACTGCTCCAGCGCCAGCCTTTACGCTGATTAACGTGGAAATATCCCACCCCTTCATTATTTCCGCGATTGAAATCTTTTGTCTCTGGTATGCCTGCTTGCACACAGGCTTGCTTGAAATAATCCAGAATGTCCCATGACAGGCGCTGCTCTTCAACGCGCCATTCGCCGCCACTGCCATGCATCTCATCATCGCCAGCAAAATAATCTTCTGACTTTTTGAAATAGGGCAGGACTTCCTCCCAGCTCCACCCAACATTACCCATTTGTGCCCACTGGTCATAGTCACGTGCCTGACCCCGCATATAAATCATGCCGTTGATAGAAGAGCATCCCCCCAAAATTCGGCCACGCGGATAGTTTAGCGCGCGCCCGTTCAGCCCTGCCGCAGGGGCTGTCTTAAACCCCCAATCTGTTCGCGGGTTTCCCATACAATAGAGGTATCCAACAGGGATTTTTGTCCAGATATAATTGTCAGACCCACCTGCTTCTACGAGCAAAACGCGATTCCGCGGATCAGCCGATAGCCGGTTCGCCAGCGCACAACCTGCTGTACCTGCCCCCACAATCACATAATCAAAATGGCCGTAATCTTCACGCTGTTTCATCTTTTATTTGCTCAGTTCTGCGATGTTCTGCCTCGGCTTTAGCGGATATACTTATTTTGCTGCCAAATGTTCTAAATGGCGATAAATTTCTGTATGGTCAGGATCGCCCCCCAGCGCCTCTAAAGCTTCCTTTAGATAATCAGCTAAATCGCCTGTCAAGGGAAGCATATAGCCATTTTCAGCTATTATGTCGCTGGCTATAGCTACATCCTTTGCCATTAAATTAAGGGCAAAACCTGAATCAAAGGCTTCGGTTAGAACAAATTTGTCAATTTTAACTTCTGTGGTGTTGTTGCGTCCTGTTGAGGCATTGATGATCGTTTGAAAACTCTCTGGGGCGATGCCAAATTTTTGGGCGGTTGCTAGGGCTTGAAAGCTGGTAACAAGCCCAGCTGCAGAAACATAGTTATTCAAGGCCTTCATCGCATATCCAGCCCCGGCAGGGCCAATGTGAACAGGCTTACCCATCGCCTCTAGCAATGGTCTGGCGCGGTCAAAATCAGCTTGTGCGCCGCCAGTCATGATCATCAAACGACCATCCCGCGCTTTGGCGACACCGCCAGATACAGGGGCATCTATAGCGCTATGGCCTGTTGGGGCTAGCAGTTCTGCTAGTTGCGTGCTGGTTTCCGGATGGCACGAAGACATATCCACAAACAAGGCCTGTGTGCCGAAACCTAATAACGCTGCGATGATCTCTTTTACAATCGTTCCGTCTGGAAGCATGGTGAAAATAATATCGCAATCGCTAACCTCCAGCAGGCTAGCGGCGCGTTTAATAGGGCTCTCGGCAGGGAGTTGCCAGTTCAGGTCATAGCCAATGATGTGTGTTGTGTGGTCGACAAGGTGCGGGGCCATCACACTGCCCATTTTGCCAAGACCGATAAACCCTATTTTCATGTGTATCCTGCCTGTCACGTTCGATGCTCTTTTTTTTATATTGGCGAGGAGAAAGGGGGGCTGTCATTAAAATTTTTTAAAAAAACATCATAAAAATACCCTCTTTACCCTTGCTTCATTGCGCGGAGCTATGCTACATAGCCGAACAGTTTTCCGCGCATTGCACTTGTTCATATAGGCAAGTTATGCAAAGCGCGGCGTTATCGTATGGTCTGCGCCCGTTTTTACACTTGAAAAGGTTTGGCATTTATGGCTAAAGTGTCGCCCGCACAGTTTGTTCGGCAAGTTAGGCAAGAGGTTTCGCGCATTTCTTGGGCGAATCGTCGTGATACTGGTCTTGCTACATTGACTGTTTTTATTATGGCTACCATAGCGGCGGTATTTTTTCTGCTTGTTGATTTGGTGCTTTCGAACGTTGTTCAGTTTGTTCTCGGACTTGGGTCTTAAAAAGAGAGTGGGACTGGATTTTTGGTTTTTTTGAGGATGTCTTAAGTTATGGCGAAGCGCTGGTATGTAGTCCATGTCTTCTCAGGTTCCGAGAAGAAAATGGCGCAGTCTATAATGGAACAGGCTGCAAGCCATGGACTCGACGACCAAATTGATGAAGTCATGGTGCCGACCGAAGAAGTGGTTGAGGTACGGCGCGGTGCAAAAGTGCAGTCCGAGCGCAAATTCTTCCCCGGTTATATATTGGTAAATATGGAGCTTTCAGACGCTGCATGGTCATTGGTGCAGAACCAGCCGCGCGTCACGGGCTTTTTAGGCGGCAAGGGCAAGCCTGTGCCGATTACGGCTGCTGAGGCAGAGCGTCTTATCAAGCAAGTGGATGAGGGCGTTGAGCGGCCGCGCAGCACAATAACCTTCGATATTGGCGAGGAAGTCCGGGTTACAGAAGGCCCGTTTGAGAGCTTCAACGGTATTGTCGAGGAAGCAGATGACGAGAAAGAACGCTTGAAAGTGGCCGTTTCTATCTTCGGGCGCGCAACACCGGTTGAGCTTGAATATAGTCAGGTTGAAAAAACAGCGTAAAGAATTTTGCGCAGCCTTGAGCAAGATTTAGGCGCGCCAAACATCGAGATATAAAATAGTCACCTGAAGGTGACGCACAAGAAGGGTTGATAAGATGGCAAAGAAAATCGAAGGCTATTTAAAGCTGAATATTCCAGCAGGGGGGGCAAACCCATCACCGCCTGTTGGCCCAGCTCTTGGCCAGCGTGGTGTGAATATCATGGAATTCTGTAAAGCCTTTAATGCGGCTACAGAAAGCTTAGAAAAAAATATGCCCGTGCCAGTGGTTATCACTATCTTTCAGGATAAGTCCTTTACCTTTACGACTAAGACTGCACCGGTTAGCTATTTCTTGAAAAAGGCAGCTGGCCTGCCAAAAGGCGGGCAAGAGCCGGGCCGGACAGTAGCTGGCAAGGTAACGCTGTCGCAAGTGCGCGAAATTGCGGAACAGAAAATGAAAGACCTGAACGCGGTAGATATGGATGGCGCTGTTGCCATGATAAGCGGTTCAGCACGGGCCATGGGTCTGGAAGTTGTGGAGAGATAAGATGGCGAAGACGAATAAAAGAATGCAAGCGGCAACCGCAAACCTTGACCGCAACATCAACTACTCTGTGGCAGATGCTGCCCGTCTGATAAAAGACGGCGCGACATCCAAGTTTGATGAAACCATCGAAGTAGCGATTAATTTGGGCGTTGACCCGCGCCATGCTGACCAGATGGTTCGCGGTTCTGTGGCTATGCCAAACGGTACTGGCAAAGATGTTCGTGTGGCGGTATTTGCAAGAGACGCTAAGGCGGATGAAGCAAAAGAAGCTGGCGCTGAATTGGTGGGCGCAGAAGAATTAGCCGAAGCTATTCAAAATGGCGAAGATGGTTTTGACCGTGTCATTGCTAGCCCTGACATGATGGGCGTTGTTGGCCGGTTAGGTAAGGTTTTGGGGCCACGTGGTCTGATGCCAAATCCAAAGCTGGGTACTGTAACACCAGATGTAGCCGCTGCCGTGAAAGCAGCCAAGGCTGGTGAAGTTCAGTTCCGTGTTGAAAAAGCTGGTGTCGTTCATGCTGGGATTGCCAAGGCAAGCTTTGATGCAGATAAAATCGCAGAGAATGCTGATGCCTTTATCGACGCTATCCGTAAAGCGCGCCCATCTGGTGCAAAAGGTACATTCATCAAGAAAATTACCATGAGCTCAACAATGGGCCCCGGTGTGTTTGTGGAAGATAGCGCTGCCTAATTTTTAAGGCAGGGGCTGTCATACAAACCCCAAAGACGAATTTTGTCTGGTGCGCCGTTAATTTTGGTATCCAGACAAATGCACGGAAACAGCAAAGGAAAAGCACATCTGCTTAACCCCAACTGTTTCCATCCTGTCCAAGACTGCAGGAGGAGGCATAAGCTTCCTTAATCCCCTGCATAGACAAGTAGCATTGAGCATTTATGCTTAAGCTTTCTGTGGGCAGGCCAATGACAGACCGATTAGCATCGCTGATAGGTTTGTTGAGGTGAAACCGAACAGAAAGGCTGGTTTTCAGCCCCTGTTCAAAACTGAAGTGGAGATGATCAGGTGAACCGGAACGAAAAAGCCGAACTGATCGAAACACTGCAATCAACTCTGTCTGAGGCAACAGCTGTTGTTGTTACCCACCAGACTGGTCTGACTGTGGCCGAAAGTAGCGATTTACGCGGCCGCATGCGTGAGGCTGGTGCTGGATTTAAGGTAACCAAGAACAGGCTGACCAAGATTGCTTTGCAAGGTACAAAATATGAGGATATTACCGATTTGTTCACTGGGCCAACAGCGATGGGAACATCTGCTGATCCAGTGTCTGCGGCAAAGACCCTTGTTGCCTTTGCAAAGGAAAACGACAAGCTAACCATCGTTGGCGGCGCATTGGACGGCAAAGTGCTGGACAAGGCCGGTGTTGAAGCTTTGGCGAAATTACCTTCGCTGGACGAGCTTCGCGCATCGCTAGTCGGGTTGTTGAACGCACCAGCCACAAAGGTAGCAAGGGTTGCGCAAGCACCAGCTGCCAAACTGGCACGCGTGATACAAGCACGGGCAGATCAATTGCAGTAGGCATGTTGCCTTAACTGATCAGAAAGTTTAAGCCAAAAGGAGTTAATGATGGCTGATATTGAAAAAATTGCAGAAGACCTATCTAACTTGACAGTACTTGAAGCTGCTGAGCTAGCCAAGTTACTAGAAGACAAGTGGGGCGTTTCTGCCGCAGCAGCACCTGTAGCTGTTGCTGCAGTTGCTGGCGGCGATGCTGGCGGCGCAGCTGCTGAAGAGAAGACTGAGTTTGATGTGGTTCTGACCGCAGCAGGCGCATCAAAGATCAATGTGATTAAGGAAGTCCGCACCATTACTGGTCTGGGTCTGAAAGAAGCAAAGGATCTTGTTGAAGGTGCACCTAAGCCTGTTAAAGAAGGCGTAGCAAAAGACGAAGCTGAGGGTATTAAGGCGAAGCTTGAAGAAGCTGGCGCAACAGTTGAACTCAAGTAATTGAGTTTGTCTGGATCAAAAAAAGACTAAAACCTTGCACCGGACTTTCCATTTTTGGAGAGCCCGGTGCAGGGCGTTTAAAACACCCACCTGTATCTTGATCATACAGGCTTATGAAAATTAAGACTAAATTGATGTTGATGCATCATTGATGTCGGCAAAAATAATGAGGTATAGCAGATGGCAAAGCGTGTGAGCAGTCTCAATAGTCGGAAACGCGTAAGACGGTTTTTTGGTCATCTATCAGAAGTGGCGCAGATGCCAAATCTGATTGAAGTACAACGGTCAAGCTATGATCAGTTCTTGCAACTTGGCGTCTTAAAAGAAGATCGCCAGAATACCGGCTTGCAGGAAAGCTTTGCTTCGGTTTTCCCTATTCATGATTTTGCTGGGCGCGCTATTTTGGAATTCCATTCCTATGAGCTTGAAGCCCCGAAATATGATGTTGAAGAATGTCAGCAACGCGGCCTTACCTTTGCGTCTCCTTTGAAAGTTACCTTGCGTTTGGTGGTATGGGAGATCGACGAAGAAACAGGCGCGAAATCTATCCGCGATATCAAAGAACAAGATGTTTACATGGGCGATATGCCGCTTATGACCAGCAATGGTACCTTTATCATTAATGGCACAGAGCGTGTGATTGTCTCACAAATGCATCGCTCACCCGGTGTGTTTTTCGACCATGATAAAGGCAAGACCCATTCTTCTGGTAAATTCCTGTTTGCGGCGCGGATTATCCCGTATCGCGGCTCATGGCTCGATTTTGAATATGATGCCAAGGATATCTTGAATGTGCGTATTGACCGCAAGCGTAAATTGCCGGCTACCACCTTCTTGATGGCATTGCCAGATACGGAAAGTCTGGCTCGGATGGAAGCCGCTAAGGCTGCGGAAGAAGAGGTAGAAGCTTCAGAGATTTATGGCATGAGCCGTGAAGAAATTCTGAATGTTTTTTATGATACCGTACCCTACGAAAAAGATGGCGATAATTGGCGTTGTGGCTTTGTTGCTGAGAGCTATCGCGGTATGACCATCACCCGCGATTTGGTAAATGCAGAAACAGGCGAAGTTGCCGCTGAAACAGGCACAAAACTGACCCCTCGTACCCTGCGCAAGCTCGAAGAAGCTGGCCTTTCCTTTATCGTTGCCGAAGATAGCGATGTTATTGGCCGCTTCATTGCTAATGATATTGTTGATATGAGCTCTGGTGTGGTGTTGGCAGAAGCTGGTGACGAAATCACTGAAGAAATGTTGAACCTGCTGGCTTCGAACGATATTAACAGCTTTGATGTGCTGGGTATCGATAACGTCAATTCAGGCCCGCATTTGCGTAATACGCTGGCGTCTGACCGCAATAACAGCCGGGCAGAAGCGTTGGTGGATATCTACCGTGTTATGCGCCCGGGTGAGCCGCCAACATTGGAAAGCGCACATGAGCTTTTCACCTCTCTGTTCTTTGATGATGAAAAATATGATTTATCCGCAGTTGGCCGGGTAAAGATGAACGGGCGTCTGGATTTAGATACCCCTGATGATATGCGTGTTTTACGCAAAGAAGATATTTTGTCCGTTCTAAAGGTACTGGTAGACCTGAAAGACGGGCATGGTGATGTGGATGATATTGACCATCTGGGCAACCGCCGTGTGCGTTCGGTGGGTGAGCTGATGGAAAATCAGTATCGTGTGGGCTTGCTTCGTATGGAGCGTGCTATTCGCGAACGTATGGGGTCTGTTGAAATTGACACAGTCATGCCAGCTGATCTTATCAATGCGAAGCCAGCAGCCGCAGCGGTACGTGAATTCTTCGGCTCATCGCAGCTCTCGCAGTTTATGGACCAAACAAACCCCCTTTCAGAGATTACGCATAAAAGACGTGTTTCTGCGCTTGGGCCGGGCGGTCTGACACGCGAACGTGCTGGTTTTGAAGTACGAGATGTGCATCCAACACATTATGGCCGTATTTGCCCGATTGAAACGCCTGAAGGGCCAAATATTGGTCTGATTAACTCCCTGGCAACCTATGCCCAGATTAACCGTTATGGCTTTATCGAAACGCCGTATCGCAAGGTGGTTGAGGGCAAGGTAACAGATGAATATCGCTATATCTCAGCCATGGAAGAAGGGCGCTATACGATTGCGCAGGCCAATGCAGAGCTAGATGCGGATGGTGCGTTTGTGGGCGAGCTTATTCCAGTGCGCCGCGCTGGTGAAATTGGTTTGGCACGTCCAACCGACATTGAATATGTCGATGTATCGCCAAAACAGCTGGTATCGGTTGCAGCAGCGCTTATTCCTTTCCTTGAGAATGATGATGCGAACCGTGCATTGATGGGCTCTAACATGCAACGTCAGGCGGTGCCGCTATTAAAGGCAGAAGCCCCGATTGTTGGCACAGGCATGGAAAGCCGTGTTGCCCGTGATAGCGGTGTGACCATTGTTGCCAGCCGTGATGGTGTGGTTGACCAAGTAGATGCGACGCGCATGGTGGTACGCGCTGATGATGTTGGTGATGGTGCAGATAGCCCAGTGGATATCTATACCCTGCTGAAGTTCCAGCGTTCAAACCAGAACACAACCGTTAACCAGCGCCCGCTGGTAAAGGTTGGCGATCATGTCACAAAAGGGGAGATCATCGCAGATGGGCCTTCGACCGAAGATGGTGAGCTAGCCCTTGGCAGAAACGTTCTGGTCGCATTCATGCCTTGGAATGGCTATAATTTTGAGGATTCCATTCTGATTAACGAGCGTATCGTTCGCGATGACGTCTTTACCTCTATTCATATTGAAGAATATGAAGTGATGGCGCGTGATACCAAGTTAGGTCAGGAAGAGATTTCTCGTGATATCCCAAATGTTGGCGAAGAAGCGCTGAAAAACCTTGATGAAGCTGGTATTGTTTATGTCGGTGCTGAGGTAAATGCTAGCGATATTCTGGTAGGTAAGGTGACGCCAAAGGGCGAGTCGCCGATGACCCCAGAGGAAAAGCTGTTGCGGGCTATCTTCGGTGAAAAAGCATCAGATGTTCGCGATACGTCATTGCGCGTGCCTCCGGGCGGTGCTGGTACTGTGGTTGAGGTGCGGGTTTTCTCTCGTCGTGGGTTGGAAAAAGATGAACGTGCCCGGGCGATTGAGCGTGCCGAAATCGAACGTCTGGCCAAAGACCGTGATGATGAACAAAACATCCTAGAAGGCGGGTATTTAGGCCGCATGATGTCGTTGCTGAATGGTCAGGATGTGGCATCAGGGCCTAAAGACGTGCCAACAGATACACGCCTGACCCCTGAAACGCTAGACAATCTATCGCGTTATCAGGTTAGCCAAATCGCTGTGAAAGATGATTCGGTACAAAAGAAAATTGAAGCGCAGAATGCCAATTTTGAGCAGGCTATCAAGTCGCTTGATGGGCGCTTTAGCGACAAGGTTGACAAGCTGCAGCGCGGTGATGAATTAATGCCGGGCGTCATGAAGATGGTGAAAGTGTTTGTTGCGGTTAAGCGTAAGCTTCAGCCCGGAGACAAGATGGCTGGCCGTCATGGCAACAAAGGGGTCATCTCACGCATTATGCCTTCTGAAGATATGCCATATCTTGAAGATGGCACGCCTGTTGATATCGTGTTGAACCCGCTTGGTGTGCCATCGCGTATGAATGTGGGGCAGATCCTAGAAACCCATCTAGGCTGGGCCGCACGTGGCTTGGGTGAGCAAATAGGCGCAGCAGCAGAGGCGGCACATGCACGCGGAGATGTAAAAGACCTCCATAAACAGCTAAAGCAGGTATTCCCCGCCGATCAGTACAAAGATAATCTGGAAGCGATGGATGATAACCAAGTTATCGAACAGGCTAATTTGCTGGCCAGAGGCGTGCCTATGGCAACGCCTGTCTTTGATGGGGCGCGTGAAGCTGATGTCACAGAATTGCTAGAAATGGCAGGGCTTTCCAACACCGGGCAAGAACGGCTTATCGACGGCCGCACAGGCGAGTATTTCGATCGTGCGGTAACCGTTGGTTATATCTATATGCTGAAATTGCACCATCTGGTGGATGAAAAAATTCACGCACGCTCTATTGGCCCATACAGTCTTGTCACACAGCAGCCGCTGGGTGGTAAAGCGCAGTTTGGTGGCCAGCGTTTCGGGGAAATGGAAGTATGGGCACTTGAGGCCTATGGCGCTGCCTATACCTTGCAAGAAATGCTGACCGTAAAGTCAGATGACGTGTCTGGTCGTACGAAAGTCTATGAAGCGATTGTGCGCGGTGATGATGATTTCGAAGCGGGTATCCCAGAGAGCTTTAACGTGCTGATTAAAGAGCTAAGGTCACTTGGGCTAAACGTAGAATTGCACGATACAGACAACTAGGTTTGTCTGTGAATAAAAACACTTAAAAATGATGCGCCAGTTACCTTTTTTATGCGGCTGGCCATCACCACAAGTTATTGAAATTTAAAATGCAGGGAGCCGCATGCTATGAATGATCTGATGAATCCATTTGGCCAGCCTAAATCTGCCCAAAGCTTTGACAAAATTCAGATTTCCATTGCCTCACCAGAGCGGATCAGGTCTTGGTCTTTTGGCGAGATTAAAAAGCCGGAAACCATCAATTACCGGACGTTCAAACCTGAAAAAGATGGTTTGTTTTGTGCGCGTATTTTCGGGCCTGTACGGGACTATGAATGTCTGTGTGGCAAATATAAGCGGATGAAGTATCGCGGTATTATCTGCGAGAAATGCGGTGTTGAAGTTACCCTATCAAAGGTGCGCCGAGAGCGTATGGGCCATATTGAGCTTGCAGCGCCAGTGGCACATATCTGGTTCCTTAAGTCTTTGCCAAGCCGGATCGGCCTGCTGGTTGATATGACCTTGAAGGATCTTGAGCGGGTTCTGTATTTTGAAAACTTCGTCGTGATTGAGCCGGGCCTGACATCTTTGGATAAAGGCCAGCTTCTATCTGAAGAAGATTATTATGACGCGGTTGACGAATTTGGTGATGATGCGTTTGAAGCAGCTATCGGCGCTGAAGCAATCAAGACCATTTTATCTGCTTTGGATTTGGATGCAGAGCGCGAAATTATCCGTGAAGATCTGCGCGAGACAGGTTCTGAGGCCAAGCGTAAGAAGTTGGTAAAGCGCCTGAAGCTGGTTGATGCTTTCCGCGAATCAGGGTGTCGTCCGGAATGGATGATACTGGACGTGGTGCCGGTTATTCCGCCAGAACTGCGCCCGCTGGTACCGCTAGATGGTGGCCGCTTCGCCACGTCTGATCTAAATGATTTATATCGCCGTGTTATTAACCGTAACAACCGTTTAAAGCGCCTGATCGAATTGCGTGCACCAGATATTATTGTGCGCAACGAAAAGCGGATGCTACAGGAATCTGTTGATGCGCTGTTTGATAATGGTCGTCGTGGACGGATTATCTCAGGGGTAAATAAGCGCCCGCTGAAATCACTTTCTGATATGCTAAAGGGTAAGCAGGGGCGTTTCCGGCAAAACCTGCTTGGTAAGCGTGTTGATTACTCAGGTCGTTCGGTAATTGTGGTTGGCCCAGAGCTAAAGCTACATCAATGTGGCCTGCCAAAGAAAATGGCGCTAGAGCTATTCAAGCCATTTATCTATTCCAAGCTGGAATTATACGGCCTTGCCAGCACGATTAAAGCTGCCAAGCGAATGGTTGAAAAAGAACGCCCAGAAGTATGGGATATTCTTG
The DNA here is from genome assembly GCA_022425485.1 of Alphaproteobacteria bacterium. Classification (GTDB taxonomy): domain Bacteria; phylum Pseudomonadota; class Alphaproteobacteria; order Puniceispirillales; family Puniceispirillaceae; genus JADHLI01. The sequence continues at coordinate 16,836 of JAKMFL010000066.1, forward strand.
AACAGGTTATCCGTGAGCATCCTGTTATGCTTAACCGGGCACCGACGCTACACAGGCTTGGCATTCAGGCATTTGAGCCAGTATTGGTAGAAGGTAAAGCTATCCAGCTACACCCGCTAGTATGTACGGCCTTTAATGCTGATTTTGATGGTGACCAGATGGCGGTGCATGTACCGCTATCTCTTGAAGCCCAGCTTGAAGCTCGGGTTTTAATGATGTCTACCAACAACATCCTCAGCCCCGCTAATGGTAAGCCAATTATTGTGCCTTCACAGGATATTATTCTTGGCCTTTATTATCTCTCGCTTGAGCGCGAAAATGAAGTGGGCGAGGGCATGGCCTTTACCGGTGTTCAGGAAATCCTGATGGCATTGGATAGTGGGTCTGTTAGCTTGCACGCCAAGATTAAGGCACGTATCGACACGTATGATGAGAATGGTGAGCCTGTAACAAAGGTGGTGGAAACTACCCCCGGACGGGCGCGTCTGGCAGATTTGCTGCCGCGCAACTCAAATATTAATTTTGAGCTTGTAAATAAGCTGATGACCAAGAAAGAAGTATCAAACGTCATCGACTTTATTTATCGCCATTGTGGCCAGAAAGACACGGTTATCTTCTGTGACCGTCTGATGAATCTTGGTTTCACACAGGCTTGTAAGTCTGGCATCTCCTTTGGTATTGCTGACCTGACTACGCCTGAATTGAAGGCAAAATTCGTTAATGATGCCGAAGTGCAAGTTAAGGAGTTTGAACAGCAATATCTGGATGGTTTCATCACGCAAGGTGAGAAATATAACAAGGTGGTCGATGTATGGTCACGTTGTTCTGACCAAGTGGCAGATGAGATGATGAAGGGTATCTCTACTGAAAAAGCAGGTGAGCCTGTAAATTCAGTTTGGATGATGGCGCATTCAGGTGCGCGTGGTTCTGCTGCACAGATTAAACAGCTGGCGGGCATGCGTGGTCTGATGGCTAAGCCTTCTGGTGAGATTATTGAAACACCGATTAAGTCTTCTTTTAAAGAAGGTCTGGATGTGTTGGAATATTTCAACTCAACACACGGTGCACGTAAAGGTCTGGCGGATACGGCTCTTAAGACAGCTAACTCTGGTTATCTAACCCGTCGTCTTGTTGATGTGGCGCAAGATTGCATTATCACACAGCATGATTGCGGAACAACAAATGGCATCACTATTCGCCATGCGATGAACGGGTCTGAAATTGTAGATAGCCTAGCGGAACGTATTTTGGGTCGTTTCTTGGCCGATAATCTGGAAAATCCAAAAACTGGCGAAATTATTGTCAAAGCTGGTGAAATGGTGACCGAAGATCACTTGGAAGAGATCGACGATTCAGGTTTAGACCAAGCACGTATCCGCTCTGTGCTGGTTTGCGAAGCCACTACAGGTGTTTGCGGGGCATGTTATGGCCGTGACCTAGCGCGTGGTACAACCGTGAATATTGGTGAAGCAGTTGGCGTTATTGCTGCCCAGTCTATCGGGGAGCCGGGCACACAGCTGACCATGCGAACCTTCCATGTGGGGGGTGCTGCCCAGCGTGGCGCCGAAGCCAATAATATCGAAACAACCGTTGCCGGTAATGTCCAGCTAGAGGATGTTAGTTTGGTGCGTGGCTCAGATGGTAAAGCTATTGTGATGAGCCGTTCTGCTGAACTGATTATCGCTAATGAGCAGGGTGCGGAGCGGGCACGCTACCGCCTACCTTATGGTGGTAAGCTGTTCTTTGAAAATGGTGATGCGGTTAATCCGGGTGATGTTTTGGTCGAATGGGATCCCTACACCATTCCAATTATTACCGAATTGGAAGGTATCGCAAACTATGTGGACTTAACCGACGGCGTAACGGTACGCGAGGTTGCTGATGAAGCAACGGGTATTATCAGCCGTGAGGTTATTGAGACAAAACAATCTGGCCGTTCTGCTAATCTGCGTCCACGTATTACGATGCGTGATGACAAAGGGGAGGTGCTGACGCTTTCAAATAGTATGGAAGCACGTTACTTCTTGCCTGCTGGTGCGATTTTGTCTGTTGAAAATGGTGCACAGGTCAATGCAGGTGATGTGCTAGCGCGTATTCCGCGTGAATCATCAAAAACCCGTGATATTACAGGTGGTCTGCCGCGTGTGGCTGAACTGTTTGAAGCCCGTCGTCCTAAGGACTTTGCGGTTATCAGTGAGATAGATGGCCGGGTTGAATTTGGTACTGATTATAAGGCGAAGCGCCGGATTAGAGTAGTGCCAGTTGATGAGAGCATGGAGCCGGTAGAATATCTCTTGCCAAAGGGTCGCTCCCTTGCTGTTAACGAAGGCGATATGATCCGCAAAGGCGATCTTTTGTTAGATGGCTCTCCTGTACCGCATGACATTTTGAATATTCTAGGCGTGGAAGCGTTGGCTGAATATCTGGTTAAGGAAATTCAGGATGTTTACCGTCTACAGGGCGTGAAAATCAACGATAAGCATATCGAAACCATTGTGCGGCAAATGTTGCAAAAAGTGGAAATCGAAGATGGTGGTGAGACCACAATGCTAGCCGGTGAACAGGTGGAACGTGAAGAGTATGCCCGTGTTAATGCAGCAGCAGAAGTTGAGGGTATTCAGCCCGCAAAGGCGCGGCCTGTTCTGCTAGGTATTACCAAGGCATCTTTGCAGACCCGTTCGTTTGTTTCCGCTGCCTCTTTCCAAGAAACCACGAGAGTGCTGACTGAAGCGTCCGTATCAGGGCGTGAAGACAGGCTGGAAGGGTTGAAGGAAAACGTGATTGTTGGGCGTTTGATTCCCGCGGGTACAGGTGCTGTGATGAATCGTTTGCGCAGCGTGGCTATGCAGCGTGATAAAGAGATTACAGATCGTCGTACAGTAGCCGAATCAGAGAAAGCCGCACTGGCTGATACGGGTTTCGAGGATACGAATGGTGACGAGATCGCCGCTGAAGCAGAGTAAAGGCGTGAATTATCGCTTAAAACACCCTTTGTAAGTGCTTGGCAAGACCCCAGTATAGCCCGCACACCCTCACGCCAGCACCTCTACGGCGTTAATGCCATAAAAGTCGGGCCTCTTGGAAAAATAAAACTTGACCATCAGGCCCGACTAAACGTATATTCCGCGCAACTTGTTGGCACAGGTAGTAGTTTGAAGCTGGGTGCAGATACCCATGAAGGCTAAAAACTAGACGCTGGGTTAAATATACAAGGGATGAGACCCCTTTGCACTGTGATGGTGGAAAGGCACCTTCAGAAAAATCGGTTATTCGAACCGGTTGCTCTGTTTTTTTTATTTTTTGGGATAGGCAGTAAAAGGGCCAGTTATGCCAACTATTAACCAGTTGATCCGCCATGGGCGCACGCGTCCAACCAGCCGGAACAAAGTGCCAGCAATGGAAGCATGCCCGCAAAAGCGTGGTGTGTGCACTCGTGTTTATACAACCACACCTAAGAAGCCGAACTCAGCTTTGCGTAAGGTCGCTCGTGTGCGCCTAACCAATGGCTTTGAGGTCACCAGCTATATTCCGGGTGAAGGCCATAATCTTCAGGAACACTCTGTCGTGCTTATTCGCGGCGGACGTGTGAAAGATTTGCCAGGTGTTCGCTATCATATCATCCGCGGTACGCTCGATACACAAGGTGTATCAGATCGCCGCCAGCGCCGTTCAAAATATGGCGCCAAACGGCCTAAATAGGGAGCGTATTGAATGTCTCGTCGTCGTAAAGCTGAAAAACGCCCTGTCCTGCCAGATCCAAAGTTTAAAGATCAGGTCGTATCTAAATTTATGTCATGCTTGATGTATGACGGAAAGCGCTCCATCGCTGAAAAAATCGTGTATGGCGCTTTTGACCAGATCGAAGAAAAAGTAGGCGTGGAGCCTACCAAAGTATTCCATGATGCACTTGATAATGTCCGCCCTCATCTTGAGGTGCGTTCGCGCCGTGTTGGTGGTGCCACTTATCAGGTTCCTGTTGAAGTCCGCACTGACCGCGGTCAAGCGCTAGCTATTCGCTGGATTATTGACAGCTCACGCAAGCGCGGCGAGACAACAATGACAGCGCGCCTATCTGGCGAGCTTCTGGATGCCGCAAACAACCGCGGTAATGCTGTTAAAAAACGCGAAGACACGCACAAGATGGCAGAAGCCAACCGTGCGTTCTCACATTATCGTTGGTAGTTACCGCCTTTATTCTTCGGAGTTAATTCATCATGGCACGTCAATATCCATTAGAACGCTATCGTAACTTCGGCATCATGGCCCACATTGATGCTGGTAAGACAACAACAACAGAGCGCGTTCTGTATTATACAGGCCGTTCCCATAAAATTGGTGAAGTTCATGATGGTAATGCTACCATGGACTGGATGGAGCAAGAGCAAGAGCGCGGTATTACTATTACATCTGCTGCGACAACTTGTTTCTGGTTCCGTACCGAAGATGGTGAAACCCCATCTGGTGAGCATGGCGGTGATTCTGAGGAAGCGAAGTTTCGTTTTAATATTATCGACACACCGGGTCACGTGGATTTTACCATTGAAGTTGAGCGGTCTCTCGCTGTGCTAGATGGCGCGGTTTGCGTGCTTGATGCAAATGCTGGCGTAGAGCCGCAAACGGAAACTGTTTGGCGTCAAGCAGACCGCTATAAGGTGCCGCGGGTTGTGTTCGTGAACAAGATGGACAAAATCGGTGCTGACTTCTTTAATTGTGTGGATATGATTAAAGACCGTACCGGCGCTACACCGCTGCCTATTCACATGCCTATTGGCGCTGAAAATGAGTTTGCTGGCCTTATCAATCTGATCACTATGCAAGAATGGGTATGGACGTCAGAAGATTTGGGCGCGAGCTGGGAATTACGTGATATTCGCCCTGACTTGAAAGACAAGGCTGAGGAAATGCGTGCCGAGCTTATCGAGATTGCTATTGAGCAAGACGATGATGCGATGGAAAAATTTCTAGAAGGCGAAGAGCCAGATATTGAGACCCTGCAGGGGCTTATCCGTAAGGGTACCCTAAATATGTCATTTGTGCCGGTTCTGTGTGGTTCAGCCTTTAAAAACAAAGGCGTCCAGCCAATGTTGAACGCGGTTATTGACTATCTGCCGGGCCCACTTGATGTGCCTTCTTATATGGGCTTTAAGCCGGGTGATGACACTGAAACACGCGATATTGAACGTAAGGCGGACGATGCGCAGCCTTTCTCTGGTCTTGCCTTTAAGATTATGAATGACCCGTTTGTTGGTTCATTGACTTTCGTGCGTATCTATTCTGGTAAGCTGGCTAAGGGTGAGAGCCTTATTAACTCTACCAAAGGTGACCGCGAGCGTGTTGGCCGGATGATGATGATGCACTCAAATAATCGCGAAGAGATTGATGAGGCATTTGCTGGTGATATTGTTGCGCTAGCGGGTATGAAGGGCACGACCACAGGTGACACATTATGTGACCCTGTTAATCAGGTTGTTATGGAAACCATGACATTCCCTGATCCGGTTATCGAGATTGCTATTGAGCCAAAATCAAAGAATGACCAAGAGAAGATGAGCACTGGCCTGCAGCGTCTAGCCGCAGAAGACCCATCTTTCCGTGTGTCATCAGACATTGAATCAGGCCAAACAATTATGCGGGGTATGGGAGAGTTACATCTTGATATCCTTGTTGACCGTCTGAAGCGTGAATTTAAGGTCGAAGCGAATATTGGCGCTCCTCAGGTGGCGTACCGCGAGACCATCACCAAAGAAGTTGAAATTGACTACACCCACAAGAAGCAGTCTGGTGGTTCGGGTCAGTTTGCACGGGTGAAAATCAAGTTTGCTCCTTTGGCTGAAGGCGGGTTTGAGTTTAATAGCTCTATCGTCGGGGGCTCTGTGCCGCGCGAATTTATTCCGGGTGTAGAAAAGGGTCTTAATCAGGCGAAGGATACAGGCATTATTGCTGGCTTCCCTGTTATCGATTTCCAAGCTGAGTTGGTTGATGGCGCAAGCCACGATGTTGACTCCTCCGTTCTGGCTTTTGAAATTGCTGCCCGCGCAGCGTTTCGTGAAGCGATGGACAAGGCCGCCGCGCGTCTGTTAGAGCCGGTAATGAAGGTCGAGGTGTTAACCCCTGAAGAATATGTTGGCGATATCATTGGCGATTTGAATTCTCGCCGTGGTCAGGTTGGCGGTATGGATCAGCGCGGCAATGCGCGTGCTATCGATGCGATGGTGCCACTGGCTAATATGTTTGGTTATATCAACACCCTACGCTCTATGAGTCAGGGTCGTGCACAATATTCTATGCAGTTCGATCATTATGAGCAGGTGCCACAGGCAGTTGCTGATGAAGTTCGCGCGAAAATGGCATAATTAAATCTACACGTTAGAGCAAGCAGGAGAGACAAGATGTCTAAAGAGAAGTTTGATCGTTCGAAGCCGCATGTAAACATTGGAACGATTGGCCATGTTGACCACGGTAAGACGACGCTGACAGCTGCGATTACGAAGGTTATGGCGGAAGC
>JAKMFL010000072.1 GCA_022425485.1 Alphaproteobacteria bacterium
CGCAGCTTTGTTCGTGCATATTTCGCTGAAATGATTGAACTCTGCCCGCCATGCTATTTTATTGGGGCGTTGATAATAAGGCTGTTGGGCCGTTGCAAAACCACAAGCATGAAGCTGGCGAGCAAGCCTAGCATTACTGTCTCCAGCCAGATAATGTTGCCAGCCAAATAACCCCGATATCGCACGCATTGGCTGGCGCTGACCAGCCGTAGAAATGGCCATTATATCTGCTGACGGCTCGGCGTCAGAAGCAACAAAATCTCCACCATTAACAATGAATTTTGCGCCATCAAACCTATCCGCACCGATAATGGATTGGCGTGACAGGGAGGTTTTTAGCGGGCCATAAAGAACAGACCCTGCCAATAGCTGGCTATCTTGGGCGTCAAAAACACGTGTTGGTGTGGCAAGGGCGAGCCCTAAAACGGGCGCTAATGCCGATTGCAAATCCATTTGCCCGTGGCCAAAAACACTTCGCATCTTCGCGGTTCCACACCGACTAAGGGTACAGCCCTCGGCAGTTACCAGCCCATCATAATTCGCGGTCTGTAAAAGCCGCGCCGCGGCAGCTTGCGGCGAAAGAGATGGAAAGGCTTCCAGCAGCAGGGCAAGCCCGCCAGATACATGCGGTGCGGACATTGAGGTGCCAGAGCGCCGAGAATACCCGCCACCTGTATTAGCTGACCAAATACCTGTGATACGCTGCGCATCACCACCGCCCGGGGCCGCCAGACACCAATTCGCTGAAATCCCGCATCTGTTGGTATATCCCGGCTCTGTCCCAGATGCACCAGAAGAGACGACCGTTAACCAGCCAGGGCGAAGAAAGGAAAAATAATGCGGCAGACCGGCGCGCGCACTAACCTCGTTATCCCGCTGATTTCCGGCTGCCCAAACCATGACCATGCCGCTATTCACAGCCGATTGCCACGCCGCAAGTTCACGCGGCAATCTTGTTTCTATTTCCCTTTTGCTGATATCATTTATTTCTGTCTTAGAACCCCAGCTATTATTAATAATTTGGATATTTTGCCGGCGGGCATCGCTGACCAGACTGGGGATCATATTCTCACCTGTCTGGCGCCCAAAATTTCCAGACCCATTTAAGATCCGGTAGGCATAAAGCTGGCTCTTTGGGGCAACCCCAAGCATTCCATTGCCATTTTCCGCCGCGCCAGCTATCGCCGCGACATGAGTTCCATGGCCATGTAAATCAATCCGCCCATCTGAGTTGCTGTGCCAATCATGGCCCGCATGTACCCGGCCAACAAATTCAGAATGTTGCCCATCAATACCAGAATCAGCAATGCCAATACGGATATCACGCCCGCTATAGCCAGCATCTAGTGCCGCTGAGGCCGCCACATACCCTAGGCCAGACTGCGCAGCATACTCGCTAGCCGCATTGCCAAAATTAGCACCGCCACCACCGCCGCCGCCGCCGCCACTAATACAGGCAGAGAAAAAAATATTGGCATGATGGAAAAAACACAAAAACAACGATGTGCAGCTGTTACGATAAACATCTAAAACTCCCATTCCGAAACTTCAAAGAATAGGGGTATTAGATTTTTCTAATTAACCATACGCACCTAAACGGTCAGCATGATTGTCTGTTGGGCTAGTCCTCCTTCTTTTGGATTTATCCCTTTTTCCAAAAGCCTATCTTCTATATTGTCAATAAAGATTACCCAGAGTACTCTCGCGACCGATGTTCGCATGAAGTCGGAGGCGAACCTACACGGGCTAATTTGTATTTCAGAGGGAATGATAAGAAATGAATGCGCTGTTAATATTGATAGATAACATTGTTGATATCTATATTTTCACGCTTCTAGCTTATGTAATCGCTAGCTGGCTGGTAGCCTTTCGGATTGTTAATCCATGGCAACCTTTTGTGCGGGTAGTTTTGCAAGGGCTAGGGCGTTTGCATGAACCTTTACTTGGGCGTATTAGATCCGTCCTGCCAGATTTAGGCGGCATTGATATCAGCCCCATTATCGTGCTGTTAGTGTTGCAGTTTGGCCGGAATTTACTGTTTGAATATCTACGATAGCCAGAAAAGAGACCGCCAGAAAAGAGATAAGCAGAAAAACCCATCCTTTCATAACAGATGGAAGAGATGGCTAAACCAAAGGGGATGGACGGCATGAGCGCAAAAATCATAGATGGCAAGGCTTTTTCAGGTCAGCTCGTCGCTAAAATCGCTGAGCATGTGGCCACGTTAAAAAACGCCCATCACTTTACCCCCGGACTTGCGGTGGTTCTGGTAGGCGAAGACCCTGCCAGTCAGGTATATGTGCGCAATAAGGCAGAGAGAACAAAGACCTGTGGCATGCGCTCTATTGAACATCGCCTGCCTGCTGATACGCGCCAAGAAGTGTTACTGGCCCTAATCGAGCAAATGAATAGAGATGAGCAAATTGATGGTATTTTAGTGCAATTACCGTTGCCAAATCAGATTGATGATAAAGCGGTTATACAAGCGATAGCACCGGAAAAAGATGTTGACGGGTTTCATGTGGTCAATGCTGGTTTGCTGGCAACTGGCCAACAGGCGCTGGTCCCTTGCACCCCCTATGGCTGCCTGATGATGCTACAACATCATTTCGGTGATTTAAGCGGGTTAAACGCCGTTGTGCTGGGCAGGTCAAATATTGTTGGCAAGCCAATGGCACAGCTATTACTTAATGCAAATGCTACGGTCACTATTGCCCATTCGCGTACCAAAGACCTAGCCGATATATGCAGCCAAGCAGATATTCTGGTAGCTGCTGTCGGCCGCCCAGAGATGGTAAGCGGCGAATGGATTAAGAAAGGCGCTGTGGTTATTGATGTTGGCATTAACCGTGTGCCTGCCCCAGACCGCGGTGAGGGAAAATACCGCCTAACCGGGGATGTGCATTTTAACAGTGCTAGCGACGTAGCAAGCGCAATTACCCCTGTGCCCGGGGGGGTTGGGCCGATGACCATTGCCTGTCTGCTGCGCAATACGCTGGTTGCGGCAACTCGTCGCCGTAACATTGCTATTGATGATATTTAGGCTATGTAGGAGCGATGGGGTTTTAAAATTAATGCCCCCCAGAAACTTTGAGATATTTTGGAATATTTTGAAATAATTAGGGCAATTATAGTCCTGAATCAGAAGACGAGAAAAAACGATGAATTCCTCTAATGTGCAGACCTCCGTGCTCACTGGCTCTGGCTGGTCGGAAATTCTAATGGTTTTAGGACTGGTAGGTGTCGCTGCCATTCTATTTTGGGGCGTCATCACAATGGGCCGCGGCGGCGCTTATAATAAAAATAAATCTAACAAGATTATGCGTTACCGGATCATAGCCCAAGCTGCGGTGCTATTGATATTCATATCCCTATTATGGTTTCGCCAATCTACTTAACAAGAATTGACAGGATATTATGGTCAAACTGAATAAAATTTATACCCGTACTGGAGATGATGGAAAAACCAGCCTTGTTGGCGGTGGCCGTGTTTCCAAACACGCAAAACGCCCGGCTGCCTATGGCGAAGTGGATGAACTAAACTCGGTTTTGGGTATGGCACGCCTTCACTGCGGTGCAGATATGGCCAATCATTATATGGATGACCAGTTCGCGCGTATCCAGAATGATTTATTTGACCTAGGCGCTGATTTAGCCACTGTCGATGACATGAAACCAGCCTTGCGGATTACAGCAGCGCAGGTCACGCGCCTTGAGCTGGAAATTGATGAGATTAATGATAATCTCTCTGCCCTTAACAGCTTCATTCTGCCAGGCGGAACACCGCTAGCTGCATGGTTGCATCTGGCAAGAACTGTCGCTAGACGAGCAGAACGTCAAATGACGGAGCTGGCTACTGTAGAGCCGGTAAATGAACATGCGATGCAATATATAAACAGGCTTTCAGATCTGTTGTTCGTGCTGGCGCGTCATGCTAATGATGGAGGCAAGAGCGATATTTTATGGGTGCCTGGCGGCACGCAAGAGGCCGATAAAGGCTAAGCAATAGGCGGGTTGCTAAAGATGTTGAATATGAAGTCTTCATAGGTGAATAGATGAAGGCTATCTGTTAAAGAGATGACAGAGCAGGCTGTTAAAGAGATGACAGAGTAGGAAGGAAAAAAGTAATGAAAATCCTAGTTCCAGTAAAACGGGTCATTGATTATAACGTAAAAGTCCGGGTTAAACCTGACCAGAGTGGGGTTGAGCTAGCAAACGTTAAAATGGCCATGAACCCGTTTGATGAGATTGCAGTTGAGCAGGCTTTGCGTATCAAAGAAGCTGGCGGTGCCGAAGAAATAGTTCTGGTATCTATCGGGCCAGCGCAATCACAAGAAACCATCCGCACTGGCCTTGCTATGGGCGCTGATCGCGGCATCTATATCGAAGCTGGACAGGATGTTGAGCCGCTAGCGGTAGCCAAGCTTCTGAAAGCTGTTGTAGATAAAGAAGCGCCGGGGCTTGTGCTATGTGGCAAGCAGGCCATTGACGGTGATTGCAATCAGACCGGGCAAATGTTGTCTGCGCTGTTAGGCTGGTCACAAGGTACTTTTGCGTCAGGGATTGAAATTGCAGGCGATACGGCCAAAATTATCCGCGAGGTTGATGGCGGATTAGAGCATATCTCAATATCCATGCCTTGTGTGGTTACGGTTGATTTGCGGCTAAATGAGCCCCGTTATGCGTCGCTGCCAAACATTATGAAGGCCAAGAAAAAACCTATTGATGCATTAGATGCAGCTGATCTGGGCGTTGATACCGCCCCACGCCTGACCCTTGTGAAGGTGGAAGAGCCAGAAGCCCGTCAGGCAGGTATCAAGGTTGCCTCTGTAACCGAGCTAGTAGATAAATTAAAGAACGAAGCAAAGGTGATATGATGAGCATTCTCGTTATTGTTGAACATGATAATCAGGCGGTAAATGTCGCTACCTTAAATACCATTGCCGCTGCAAAAGAAATTGGCGGCGACCTTCATTTACTGGTTGCTGGCGAAAACTGCGGAAGCGTTGCATCTGCCGCTGCTGCACTTGATGGTGCTGGCAAAGTTTTATGCGCCGATAGTGCAGAATATGGTCATAATCTAGCAGAAAATTTGGCACCGCTTGTTTCCGGCATTGCAGGTGACTACAGCCATATTCTGGCACCAGCAACCACCTTTGGTAAGAATGTGATGCCGCGTATCGCTGCGCTTTGTGATGTGCCGCAAATCTCTGATATTATCGAAGTAATTGACAGCGATACATTCAAGCGCCCGATTTATGCTGGCAATGCGCTGGCAACCGTAAAGTCAGGTGATGATTTGAAAATAATCACCGTCCGCAGCACTGCTTTTGAAGCGGTCGCAGATACGGGTGGTTCAGCTGCAATAGACGCGCTATCTAGCGGCGGCGACAAGGGCTTATCTTCTTATGATAAGTCTGAGCTGTCCTCCTCTGAACGTCCAGAATTAACCTCTGCTAATATTGTTGTTTCTGGTGGTCGCGGCATGCAGGATGGAGCCAATTTTACCATGTTAGAAAGCGTAGCAGACAAGCTAGGTGCGGCGGTTGGCGCTTCACGTGCAGCAGTGGATGCAGGCTTTGTTCCCAATGATTATCAGGTTGGCCAGACAGGTAAGGTTGTTGCCCCTGAGCTGTATCTAGCTGTCGGAATTTCAGGCGCTATTCAGCATCTAGCTGGCATGAAAGATAGTAAAGTTATTGTAGCCATCAATAAAGATGAAGAAGCGCCAATTTTTCAGGTAGCTGATTACGGGCTGGTAGCTGATCTGTTCGATGCCGTGCCTGAATTTGACAAAGAGATTTAATCTAGTTTGATAAGCCCTATTACGACAGATAGGCACGAAGCTGTTCTATAACAGCTGCATCATCCCATGTTGCCGGGCCAGTATGCACCGCATATTCGGCTTGGCCTTTTTTTACCAGCAAGGTCGTGGGCAGGCCCCGCAGCCCGACCGCCCGGGCAGCTTGCGCCTGCGGGTCATATAAAGAAAGCGGTGTTGAAACGCCGCGTTCCTGCAAAAATGGACGTGCGACTTCCGGCCCGCCCCGATCCATAGATATCAGCACCAGCATGATATTATCTGCAGCTAAAATGCCTGCCGCTGCTTCAAGGGTTGGCAGCTCTGCCACACAAGGCGCACACCATGTTGCCCAGAAATTTATCACTAGATTATGCTCAGCTAGTGCCGATAAGCGCTTCTCGCCTGCATCACTCACAAGCGTCAAATCTGGCAAACTGCCACTAGCTGGTACAAGCGTCAGACTTTGTTCTGAGGCCCCTGCAATCTGCGCGCCCAGCCCCCCATTTAACCCAATATAAGTCGCCGCCCCCGCTGCAACATAATGCGGTAGCTGTGCTAACAGTTGGCGACGCTGGATATTTAGGGGCTGATTCTTTTTCATTTCTATCCTATAAAGCAAAGCGAGTATTAAAAGAATGCAAAACAATTTGAATTTCGCTGAACCTAAGTCTGTTTATAGACCTGCTGGTTCAAAGTAAGGTAGGGTGGCATTATGACAAAGCCTGACACAAATGCACCAAAAAAGACAACCTCATCCACTATTTGGGGAGGCCGGTTCGCAGGTGGCCCATCCCAGCTAATGACCGATATCAACGCCTCTATCAGCTATGACAAGGCGATGTATAAACAGGATATTGCTGGCTCGCTAGCCCATGCCACGATGCTGGCAGGACAAAATATTATCTCATCTGACGATTTAAACGCCATTTCTACTGGCTTGGCCGCAATCGAAAAGGAAATTGATGAGGGGGTTTTTGAATTTTCGGATGCGCTAGAAGATATCCATATGAATATCGAATCCCGGCTAGCAGAGCTGACAGGCGATCCGGCCCGCCGCCTGCATACGGCGCGGTCTAGGAATGATCAGGTGGCAACGGATATCCGGCTTTGGCTGAGAGAGGCCATTGATCAGCTAGACAGCCAGCTTGCCGCCTTGCAAGAAGCGCTATTAACCCAAGCAGAAAGCCATACCAAGACCGTTATGCCCGGCTACACGCATTTGCAAACCGCCCAGCCTGTTAGCTTTGCTTTTCATCTAATGGCCTATGTTGAGATGTTTGGCCGGGATCGTGGCCGCCTAGCCGACACCCGAAAACGACTAAACGAATCGCCACTTGGCGCAGCGGCCCTAGCGGGAACACCGCATCCTATAGACCGGCATCAAACAGCTAAACTGCTGGGTTTTAGCCAGCCAATGGCAAATGCAATGGACGCCGTTTCAGCGCGCGATTTTGCAGTGGAATTCATGGCAGCAGCAGCAATTTGTGCAACCCATCTGTCCCGGTTGGCTGAGGAAATTGTTATCTGGTCAACAGACAGGTTCGGCTTTATCAGCCTATCAGATGCGTTTACCACCGGCTCGTCTATTATGCCGCAAAAGCGCAATCCCGACGCAGCAGAACTCGTTCGTGCCAAACCGGGGCGTATTATTGGCGATTTGATGGCATTGCTTACTGTTTTGAAGGGCCTGCCGCTTGCTTACGGCAAAGATATGCAAGAGGACAAAGAACCTGTCTTTGATGCAGAAGCCTCGCTTAGCCTTAGCCTAGCCGCAATGACTGGCATGATTGCTGATTTACAAGCCAAGCCAGAAGCCATGCGCGCAGCTCTTGAAAAAGGACATCCCACGGCTACTGATTTAGCGGATTATTTGGTGCGCGTTTTAGATATGCCGTTCCGGGATGCCCATCATGTAACAGGTAAGCTGGTGGCGCTAGCAGATAGCCAAGACTGCCGCCTAGATGCGTTGAAGCTTGCAGATATGCAGGCAGTTGAACCGCGTCTGGATAAGGCTATTTATGAGGTGTTATCGATTGATTCTGCTTTGCAGGCACGAAACAGTTTTGGCGGAACAGCCCCTGCGGAAGTAGAGGCCCATATTAAAGCTGCCAGAGCCGCCTTCCTAAAATAGAATCACTTTTTTTTAATGCCCCTAAGCAACATCTAAAAAATGGAGCCATTATGATACGAATTTTCTGCATCATAGCCGCGCTAGCCCTAATGACATCTGGTCTAACTGCCTGCGGAAAACGCGGGGAGCCGAAACGGCCATCTGAGGTCAGCGAAACTGCACCCGCTAGCTAAGGTAAAAACATAGATTTAAAGCCCATTATCTAATGGATAGCCCAGAGTTTAAAATATAGCCCAAAGTTTAAAATACAGTTAGGCAAGATATGCGCCATATTCATCGTAATCCAGCTGGTGAGCTAATGATATCAGAGATGCCGGTAGCATCGCTAGCGGAACAGTTTGGCACGCCCCTTTATGTCTATTCAGGGGATGGGTTTGCTGCCTACTATCATGCTTTCTGTGACGCGCTAGCGGGCCTTGATACGGCCGTGCATTACGCGGTTAAGGCTAATTCGTCTTTAGGTATTCTTGGGCTTTTAGCAGGCGAGGGTGCAGGCGCTGATATCGTCTCTGGCGGCGAGATGCAAAGATGCCTTGCAGCTGGGATAGCCGCAAATAAAATTGTTTTTTCAGGTGTGGGTAAATCTGATGCTGAAATCCGCCAAGCATTGGTGGCTGGCATTGGTCAGATAAATGCCGAATCAGAAGCTGAGATCCGACATATTAGCGCTATCGCATCAGAGATGAGCATCACCGCGCCTGTTGCTTTGCGGGTAAATGTGAATGTTGACCCAGGCAGCCATGCTAAAATTTCAACAGGCCAGCGTTCTACCAAATTCGGTATTCCAGTTGCTGATGGCGAGGCGGCGGCCCTTTATCGGAAAATTGCGGCTGACCCGGCCATTCGCCCGGCTGGACTTGCTGTGCATATCGGATCGCAGCTCACTAATTTAGCGCCATTTGAAGCTGCCTATCTTGAGCTGTTAGAGCTGGCAGATAGCCTGCGTGCAGAAGGGCTGGACGTGCCGGTTCTAGATTTAGGGGGCGGGCTAGGCGTGGATTATCATGGCGATGGTAAACCAGATTTTGCGGCCTATGGCGCACTGGTTACCCGTATTTTCAGTAATCGCGGCTACCGGCTAGGCTTTGAGCCCGGGCGCGCTATTGCTGCTGATAATGGCCTGTTACTGACGCGCACCCACTATATCAAACAAGGTGAGGATAAGCGGTTTATTATTGTTGATGGCGCAATGAATGATTTGATTCGCCCTACCTTATATGAGGCGTTTCACCGGATTGAGCCTGTATTGCGTCCAAGCACCCCTAAGGGGCTAGCCGATATTGTCGGGCCGGTTTGCGAAACAGGGGATTATCTAGGCCAAGGCCGTGATATGCCAGAAATACAAGAAGGTGAACTACTTGCCGTATTTTCTGCTGGTGCCTATGGGGCTGTGATGATGTCGACCTATAACACCCGCCCAGAGGCAGCAGAAATTATGGTATATCAAGGCAAAGCACATCTGCTACGCCGCCGACGCACTGTCGAAGAGTTGCTTGCTTGCGAAGAAAACCCGTTTGCGTAAAGCCTGTTTAAAACAGCTCTAATAATAATGATTCTGGCAGCAGGTCAACGCGCACTTCCGCGTTTGTGTCCATGTTAATTTCTTTTTGCACGAAAAATTCTGTTACGCCGCCAGCAGGAATGAATTTATGATCAGGTGTCAGTCTTTCGCTCGCCAACAACGTCTTATCTTCAGCGATAACCCGCAATTGCAACGGGGCGGCATGCGCCGTAAAGCTGTCCGCATTATAAATTTGCCCGCGCACCCGCAACAATTTCCCCTGATAGCTTGCTTGTAAATTGCGAATCTCTAGCACCTGCAGATCTGGCTCTATAGCTAGACCCATCCCATTAAAGGAAGAAATTAGGCTAGGAAAATGCGCCGTTAGCGGGCCACGAAAAGAAAATAATGCGCCACTGATAAACATCACCAGTAATAATATCGCGGCAGGTAGGCGTAATTTCCGCAAGATATCATTTAGATCGCTACGCTCCGCTTGAAAACTTGCAGAAGGGGCGCTGACACCCCAGATATGTGCACATACCGAACAACGTACCTGCTGCCCCTCAGGGGCAAGCGCTGTATTATCTATCCGAAAAACTGTTTTACATTGCGGACATGTCAAAAGCATCAACCAAAAACCTCACCTGCTTATTGATTTCCTCTATTAGCTTATGTTTGGTTGAGTGACCAGCCGTTTTTGCCTAAGATTAAGCGTATTAAAGCGATAAGTATACCGTTTCAGCTGGTAATAAATTAAGCTGATATCAGGCTTACGCCCCTCATTTATAATAGAATTTAATTCGCAGTGTTTCAGGCCAACCATATGAAAGCTTTATCTTCCAAACAACTGCTTAGAACCAGCTTTGCTATCCTGTTCTTTTTGTCGCTTGGCTTTATGGCCTGCCTGCAGCATTTTGCGCTTACCCTACCGCAAAAATCGCCACTTGCAGATAGCCTGACCGATGGTCTGGTCGTGGCGACAGGCGGGCAGCTGCGTATTAATGAAGGGTTGCGGCTGATTGAACAGGGCGCCTCTTCGCGGATGCTCATCACAGGTGTTGGCAAAGGCATCTCAAAAGCCAGCCTGACAGAAACTTTCGCAAAAACAAACGCTCAACAGAGTATTTTCAGATGCTGTGTTGATTTGGACGCGACCGCCATTGATACCAGAGGAAATGCTCTTGCTGCCCGAAATTGGGTACAAACCCACCAGCTCTCTAGCATCTCACTGGTTACAGCTAATTATCACATGCCGCGCGCTTTATTATATTTTCAACGTATTATGCCAGATGTTGCGATAACCTCGCTGCCTGTCAGTCCGCCTGACCTGCAACCAAAAAAATGGTATGCAAACTGGCCAACTGCCAAGCTGTTGATGCGTGAATACGCGAAATATCTGGTAGTTTTAATTTTCAGCTAGCTAGGCGAGATGAGGCTAGTCCTGACCCGCATCAATAATGGAGCGGCGAATATCGCGCGTGCGCGTGAACATATCAAACAGCTTATCGCCTTCCTTCCATCGAATAGCCCGTTGCAGATAGGATAAATCTTCTGAAAAACGCTGTAACATCTCTAGCACTGCTTCATCATTATTTAAAAAGACATCACGCCACATGGTTGGATCTGAGGCCGCAATTCGGGTGAAATCACGAAAGCCTGTTGCCGAAAATCTAATCACATCATTTTTTAAATCCTGCTCTAAATCAACAGCGGTACCCACAATGGTGTACGCGATAAGATGCGGCAGGTGCGAAGTGATCGCCAATACGCGGTCATGGTAATCTGCGCTCATCTGCTCTGTCATCGCGCCAAGTCCAGAGAGCATTTCTTCAAGCGCGGAAACTTTTTCTGCATCTGCACCATTTGGCAATATCAGCCAATAGCGCCCCTCAAATAACGAAGGAAATCCAGCGCCTGGCCCAGAAAATTCTGTCCCTGCAAGCGGGTGACCCGGAATGAAATGACAGCCTTCAGGAACCATATCTTTGGTATCACGAATCACAGAACGCTTGGTTGAACCTGTATCGGTAACCACGCATCCCGGCGACAAATGACCTGCAGCCAATTGCATAACAGATGCCATCGCGCCAACTGGAACCGCCATTATCACAAGGCCAGCCCCGGTAACCGCCTCTGCTAATTCATCTACAACGCTATCCCCAATAGACAGGGCGCGCGCTTCGGCACGAACCGCCTCATCCCTGTCATATACAACAACCGTGAAAGGCAGTTTTTTATGTTTTATGGCAAGCGCAACCGATGCCCCGATAAGGCCAACACCAATAATTGCAATTTTGTCTGAGATAAATTTATTCTGCACAATATCAGCTCCGGTTATTCTGGCCGACTAGCTGATTGCATCAGCACGATAAAGGCATCTTTCAGAATTTCCATCTCTTCATCTGTGCCTATAGACATGCGTAGATAATCCCCTAGCCCGTAAGCGCCCATACTGCGCAATAAAATATTACGTGCAGAGAAGAATTTTTCAGCCTCCATAGCGCTTACCCCCTTGGCGGGATCAAAACGCATCAATATAAAATTCGTCTCAGACGGTATGACCTCTATGCCTAGCTGTGTTAAAAAAGCTGGCAAAACAGCCATCCATTTCCGATTATGCGCAATAGATTTAGCCTGAAATTCGGTATCTTTTACAGCAGCAACTCCGGCCATTACAGCTGCCTGATTAACAGAAAAAGGCCCGCGAATAGAGGCTAGCGTCGTTAGAATCTCAAAGGGGCAATAGGCCCACCCTAGCCGCAATCCTGCCATGCCATGCAGCTTTGAGAAGGTTCGGGTCATCACCACATTATTATGTTCTTCTACCATCCGCGCAGCGGCATCTGAAAACCCATCTTCCAAATATTCTGCATAGGCCCAATCTAAAACCAGCAAAATATGTGGCGGCAGATTTTTATGCAAACGTGCCACTTCTTCATGTGAAATCATCGTACCTGTTGGGTTGTTTGGATTAACCAAAAACACGATTTTTGTGCGCTCTGTGACAGCAGCTAGCAAATTATCAACACTAACCGTCATATCAATATCGGCTGCTTTAACCGATACACCACCAGCGATTTGCGTTGCTTGCGGGATCACCAAAAACGCATATTCGCTCATCACCACCTCATCGCCCGGCTCAAGATAGGCAAGCGTTAAAAGGCTAATTAACTCATCCGATCCGTTTGATGTTAAAATGCGCCCTGCATCCAGATTATACCGCTCGGCAATCGCTTCATTTAACTGATGGTCCTGAATTTCAGGATAGCGGCTAGGGTCTATTGCAGATTTCTGCAAGGCCTCTAATGCTTTTGGTGAACATCCCAGCGCCCCCTCATTGGCAGATAGCCGTATAAGTCGCCCAGCAGACGGCGCGCCAAAAGAAGGCCGATAAGATAGCATAGATGCGATTGTCTGTTTGGGCTGAGGTGCGGTCATTGTCATAAAATCACTGCCATTATTGTCACGGGTAGATAGCGGTGCAGACACCTAACAACTGTATATCTGCTCTCTTCTCATAGCTGGAAAGCCCACTAACCTCAATTCTATTTCCATCAGGATGATAAAAAACACCCCAATCTTTATCACTCTCTTCGAGAGGTGGGCGGGCGATTATCCATCCCTCTACTGGCCATCTATCTTTTGGCATACTATCTTCTGGCATACTATCTTCTGGCAATCTATCTTGGGTTACCGCGCTCTCCTGGCCAGTTTCTGGCATGACAAGCGGCAGGCGGGCAATAACAACAGCCGCCTTTTCTGGCCCTAACCGACCGGCGACGCTTAAAAGCTCATCTGGGGAGAGAAGCACAATATCTGCTTTGTTATCTGCAAGGGCCGCCAGCGCTTCTTCTGCTTCATTATAATTTACTAGCTGTAATTGACCGGCAGAAAAATTAGTTGCCATATCGCGCATTTCTGTACTGGCAGCGATGGTAAAATCTGGGCGCTGTTCTGCAATACTGGAAGAAATAATGGCCCGCCAGAGAACAGGAATAAGCGGCTTTAATGCCGCCGGGGCATCGCCTAGCAATTTCCCAAGCATCTGGGCCTCTCTTGAAGGCCTAAAAACCTGTGCGCCGCCTGTTTTCGTCGCGCTAACCTTGCGCGAAAGGGCCAATCGTGCGGCAAGCATCTCGCAAAGCTGGCTATCCAGCACATCAATTTGTTTTCGCAGATCCGCTAACGTCTCTTCCATACCAGACTCTTTCATCGCCAAAATTTGTCTATCAAAAGGGGTCATAGATGCCGATTTTTCGGCGATATTGCGCCTGCTGGCTGTCTTACAATAAACTGCCTGACACGGTGTCGCAATGCTGGGTTCGCCACTTGATGGGGAGAATAGAGTTTTTTTATAGCCCGAATTATCAAAACCCCGCCAAACATCGGCCAAATAAATCGGCCAAGCCGGTTAAGCCGGTGTCGTATTGAGCTTGGTAGACGCAACCCAAATGCGGGAACGAATAGAGATGGCTTGACTATTGTCACCTCAAAACCTGCTTGTTCAAGCTGGCGCACAATCTGTCTTCGGCTGAAAGGACGCCCCTGACCAAAGGGGGTTTTATCAGCATGTGCCCACAATCCGCGCCGATGCGGAACAATCAATACCAGCTCGCCACTGCTCCGCAAACACCGCCACGCCTCATCCAGAAACCCTTGCTGATCTCGGACATGCTCTAGCGCATGTAAGGCAAAAATATGGGTACACATCTCTGTGGCAAGCGGCCAAGCAGCGCTATCAATACTAGCCACCGTAACGCCGTCCGATCCAGGCCAAGCCAAAGCCCCAGTTTCCGCAGGCATCAACACCGCTGGCAGCGCCTCTTGTGCGAGCAAGGCAAAAGGAAACCCCACCGCTACCGCCTCTTGCTGTGTAGCCAGAGCGGACGCAGCTTTTGGATTTGTCCAAATGGTTTCAAGCCGCTGCAAATCCTGACGCAGAAGTTGGGCAACAACCAGCCCGTCTGGACGGCGATAAAAGGCTTCTATTTCAGCGACATCAACGCTCATTCTAGCACCAGCTTGCGCACTATATTTGCCCTTATTTTTGTTTTCATTTAGCTAATCTAACATGCTTACAAACGCTTCGCCAATGATACAACTAGCCTAGTGAAAGACGAAGCGATGGCGACTTCATTTGGTTATAAGCAAGGTATTGCATCGCAAAATAAATGTCTTTTTTCGTTGCATTAAGGGTAAATTTCTATATTGCATTGCACCATATAAAATTGGTTGGAGCCCGTTTTGTGATTACCATTAAAAAATATGCGAATCGCCGCCTCTATAATGTAAACACCTCTTCTTACATTACCTTGAGCCAGCTTTCAGAGATGGTGCGGCATGGACAGAAGATAAAGGTTCTAGATGCAAAGAGCGGTCAAGATTTAACACGCCCAACCTTGGTTCAGGTCATTTTGGAGATTGAACAAGAAGGGCATCAAATGCTACCTGTGGAGGTGTTATCCCAGATCATTGCTGCCTATAAAAGTCCGATAGAACCGTTATTATCGCGGTATTTGGAGCGCACAATGGCGTCGTTTAAGCGCCTACATCCGCTGGCCAGCGAAGCATTAGAAACCTCCTTAGACGCCATTAGCCAGAACCATAATTTTGCCCCAGAGGATGCTGCAAATGGATCTGCTGAGAGGCCTGTTCAGAATCTTGCCGAGAATGAGGCAATAACGGAGTTGCGGGAGGAGATGCAAACCCTGAAAGACAGACTAAAATCTATCGAAAGCTAACCCGCCTGCCTGTAAGGCAAATTTTTAGCGCAAATTTTTGCGATGTTTTAGGCGTGATGGCGTATCATACAGCATGAAGCGAGGATAACTGGTACGCTGCCTCTGCAACATCTTTATAAACATCTGGCTTAGCGGTGCGAACAGACAGGCCATGCACGCCCGGCATAGCCCCTAGCGTGTCAAAAATCTCGCGGGCTAATGTTTCTTGTAGATCAAAATGGCGCGACGTTGCGATACGCACAACATGCTGGTGAATATCATCATAATTCACCGCCTCGTTAATATCATCAGCGCTAGGTTCAGCGTTAATATCTAACAAAACCTCTACATCTACTGTGATACGCTGCGGGGTTTCACGTTCAAAATCATGAATGCCGATAGAGCAGGTTACTTCGATGCCGTTCATCATAAATCGTCTAGATAGGGGGGTTATCATATTTTAAGCCTCAAGAAACGCAACGTCGCGGGCGGGGGGACGCAGATGCGCACCACCATCCAGAATTATCACTTCCCCAGTCATAGATGAAGCAGAAAGTAATAACCGCATTGTAGCGACAATTTCTGGTATCAGTGCGCCCTGACCGAGTAAATTTCGCTTATGTGATTTTTCAAACTCAGCTTGGCTTTGCCCACCTGAAGGCAAAACAATCCCCGGCGCGATGGCGTTTACCCGCAAGCGCGGAGCATAAGCTTGCGCCGAAATCTGGGTTAGCGCGTGAAACGCTGCCTTAGAGAGCGTATAGCTGAAATAGTCTGGGTTAATGCCGAATAATTTTGCATCCAACATATTGATAACACATCCCTTCCCACCTTCAGGAATTTGACTGTGCAAGGCCTTTGTTAGCAGCGCAGGTGCACTCAGATTAACCGCCATATGCTGATTTATCAGATCTGCCGAAAAGCTCTCTGCACAATCATAGGAAAAAAGCGATGCATTATTTATAAGCGCCTGAAGCGGGCCAGATTCAGTCGCCGCTTGCATCAGTTTATCCACGGCATCTGGCTGACTAAGGTCAGCAGATACGGCGTCAACAACATGGCCTTTATCTGTCAATTCTGCACATAAGGTTGCGGCTTCGTGGTGACGGTTATTGTAATGCAGCACCACATGCCAGCCATCAAGAGCGAGGGCCTTGACCAATTCTGCACCAATACGGTGTGCGGCTCCTGTCACCAAAATTTTTTTTCGTTCTTGCATTTTTTGGCATCTCTTAAATCTTTTGCCTCTTATACTGCAAGGCAGGGGAAATTGGATGCATCTTATTGGCTTAAACCAGTTTAAAGATGTGGTACCTGCCAATCAGGGGCGATGCCTGTTTCAGATATCACCTTATCCACATTATGGTGCCGCAACAATCCATAGCTTGTGACCAAAACGGTGCGCAATCCAAAGGCCAATCCGCCCAGAATATCGGTATGCAGGCTATCCCCTACCATAGCGATACGCGATTTATTCACCGGTTTTCCAGCCCGCGCACAAAGCTGGTTATAAGCGAGCTCAAAGGCAAGGGGATGCGGCTTGCCAAACCAAACTGGCTGGACGGGAAGCTTCTGCATCGCTCTGGCTATCCAATAAGCTGGTTCAGCAGAAAAGCTGTCTGGTAGCGGGGCCGTAACATCCGGGTTTC
The DNA here is from genome assembly GCA_022425485.1 of Alphaproteobacteria bacterium. Classification (GTDB taxonomy): domain Bacteria; phylum Pseudomonadota; class Alphaproteobacteria; order Puniceispirillales; family Puniceispirillaceae; genus JADHLI01. The sequence goes on from JAKMFL010000072.1 coordinate 16,808, forward strand.
CGATGAGGACTGGGCGCATATTATCGCGCAGGCTCTGCTCAAATATTTCCTGATCCCCTGCATGCCAAGCTGTGCTCCCTAACATGGCAAATCCTGTTGCAGATGCTAATGCCGATGCCGATAGCTCTTCTGCGCCGTCCATATTCTCTGGTGGGGTGACCTTTGTGTCTAGGGCTGTCCAACCCTGCCGAGCTTTTAAGGCATGGAAATGGGCTATCAGCGCATCACGGCTGGAAATCACATCGGTACTGTCTAGGGGCAAGTTCCAACCTTGATATTTTTTGGCAGATAGCTCCGAGGGATGACTTGCGCCATTGGTTAGCACCAGCACATCTATTTGCCGCTTTTTTGCCTCTGCTAGTAGCGTTTCTACACCCGGAATAGTCTCAAAACCTACATTAATGACGCCAAATCCATCTAGGATCAGCGCATCAAATTCATCTAGCAAATCTAGCAGCCGTGATGCCTTGCGGTTGCCGCCAGCCCTCGCCTTTGGCAGCAAAGGACGTAAAGCTTCATATAGGGCGAGCGCACTATCAGCGGTGATATGTTCAGGTTCTGGCAGGCGCAGAGACATTAAGGCATTTAGGTCAGTCATGAATGCGAAGATAACCAGATGGCTTGTCAATTGCCAGTGATTATCTATTTGAGAGGATATCCGCAATTTTTAAAAGGGATAGAGCCCAGATGCAGGCAGAAATAATCATTATTGGCGCGGGAATGGCCGGCCTAATGGCAGGCAGAGTATTCACCGCAGCAGGTAAAAATGTGCTGATTCTTGATAAGGGCAGACGCATTGGGGGGCGTATGTCTAGCCGGCGTGATGCGGGCTTGTTATTTAATCATGGCGCCCAGTTTGTTACTGCCCATAGCCCTATTTTCAAAGATATGTGCACCGAAGCCGCCGCTAAGGGAATTGTAGGATTATGGCCCGCAACCGGGCGCGATATGGCCTTTAGCGGCCAGCCTTCTATGCGGGATATCGCCAGCTTTATTGGCGCAGACTTAAACGTTCAACAAGAGATAGAAATCGAGCAAATCGTCAGGCTGGAAAAAGGCGGCTTTGCCCTTCATGCCAAACCCTCTAGCGAAAATGAACCTGCACCTTATCATTGCCAGCATTTGCTGGTGACAGCTCCAGCGCCGCAAACAGCTCAGCTATTGCAATCCCTATCGCCGCCCCTTAGCAAAATTGCCGCCGCCGTGCATTATGCGCCTAGCTGGACGGTTATGGCTGAATTACAAGAGATACCAGATAAGCTCGCGCCAATACTGATAGATAAGGGCATCATTGGATGGGCAAGTTGTGAGGCAAGCCGGCCAGGGGCTAGCCCGTCAGGTGCCCTCACTATTCAGGCAAGCGCTGCTTATTCCGAAGAATTTCTTGAAGCGCCAGCAGAGAAAGTTACCGCTGACCTGCTTGCTGATTTTGCCCACCAACAGCATATCACGGCCCCTAATTGGGGGTATCAGCGTGGCCATCGCTGGCGCTATGCCAAGGTGATAAAGCCAGCGGGGGCAGATGCGCCTTTCATGGAAAGCCAGACAGCAAGCCTGCTCGCCACAGCAGGGGACTGGCATCCGGTAGCCGCATCACCCACACGGCCAGCCAGCGGCGCACGTGCCGAAGAGGCTGTGCTTTCCGGACATCGCGCCGCGCGTGAAATGCTACAAAAAATGCCAGCTTAAATTAACGCAAGGGTTAAATTAACGCAAAGAAGCTGAGGTAATAAATGCAGAGAACGCCTCACACCAGATGATAACGGCATCATAATCAGAGATATCCAGACCGTCCGGCACGTCAATAGAGAAGTTTTTATAGGCCTTGATTGGCGCCACTTGGAGGGCATCAGACTTACCAGACAGAAAAGCTTCTTTTGTGGTATATTGGCCTTTGGTCAAATAGAGTCGGTAATCTGGCCCTGGGGAAATCGAGCCATCCAGCCAGATACGCGCATCACTGACATAAATTGTACCCTCTCCCCAATGAAACTTATCAGACCCTTCTAGATCGCGCACAAAAGTGCCTTGCCGAAGCTGGTCTTCTGCTTGTGCGCTGCTCATTAAATCCGCTAGCTCTGTTTCAGACAAACCTTTCTCTGCTGTAAGAATAGGCAGAAAATAAACACCCAGACCAAAACCAATAATTATCCCCGCCAGAAATTTTGCGCCCAAAGCCAGAATGATATGATCTCGTGCAAATTGCAGTAATCTCCGCATTGTCTTGCGCTCCCTTTTTCGTTAAGTTTTGATTAATATTTTTTCAAAGATAACGCGATTAACCTTTACATCAAAATCAACAAAACCCTAAACAGGGATTATATCGCTTAAGATCGGGATAAATATCCTGCGCTGCCAATCAAATTGACAAAAAATTATTGGGAAGATTTTGGATTGTAGCTGCCGCAAATATTCAGTTTGCTGCGGCTTGCGCCGAACTTTCTAATAGCAGAGATGATAGATAGTATGACGGGCTTTCATGCGCGCTTGCTGAATAATCCTATTCAGGTTGAGGAGGGGTATGTGCATGTGCCGACCCAAGCCGGGTTGGGCGTTACGCTAAATGAAGAGGTTGCGCGTGCCCATCCTTATAAGGGCGATAAATTGCATTTGGAAATGGAAGCAAACCCTTATGATAACGCCCATAGTGGAGAATTTGCCGGGGACTAGGCAAAAACCCGATAATGGCTTGACAATTCTAGGCTAATCAGTATATTCCGAGCGCTCATGGCTTTTGCTATGTGATCGGTCGCTCAGACTGCAATCGCAACGCGGTAGCTGTAAAATCAATTAAAGTTATACATACTTAGTTAGGATGTCGCCATGTATGCTGTGGTGAAAACAGGCGGAAAACAATACCGCGTTTCAAAAGATGACACGATTCTGGTCGAAAAGCTGGAAGCCCAAGAAGGCGAAACCATAACCTTGTCAGAGGTTATCATGCTGGGCGATGGCGATAAAATCACTATCGGCAAGCCTCAGGTAGCCGATGCTGCGGTTGAAGCTAAGGTAGTGAGCCAAACCAGAGGGCCAAAAATTATCATTTTCCGCAGAAAGCGCCGGAAAAATCATCGCCGGACACAAGGTCATAAACAAGACCTGACCCTATTGAAGGTAACCGATATCCTGACATCTGCGAAAGCGCCAGCCGCTAAAAAGGCCGCGCCCACTGCTAAGAATGCAGACGATAAGCCAGCAGAGAAAAAGGCAGCTAAAAAAGCACCAGCAGCTAAGAAGGCACCGGCCGCTAAAAAAGCAGCGCCTAAAAAAGCTGCAACAAAGAAAGCATAAGGAGAGAGACCGATGGCACATAAAAAAGCAGGTGGTAGTTCCAGAAATGGTCGCGACTCAGCTGGTCGTCGCCTCGGCGTAAAAAAGTTCGGCGGTGAAAACGTGCTCGCTGGTAACATTATCGTTCGTCAGCGCGGCACAAAGTTTCATCCAGGGGACAATGTCGGCATTGGCAAGGATCATACCCTTTTTGCGTTGCGTCCGGGAAATGTTGCATTTCGGGAAAAAGCTGGCGGCAGAATGTTTGTATCTGTTGTGGAACAAGCGAAAGCCGCAGAATAATTTAGATTTTAAGGATGTGCGCATACAAAGCGCCGCAAGTTAAAATCAGCGCAAAATATTGTTACAGGGGATGACCCGCTATTTGCGGTTTCATCCCCTTCTTATTTTTAAGGCCAATTTATATTGACCTGCTTACTTCCCAGATAGGCACACAGAAATGAAGTTTCTTGATCAAGCCAAAATATTTGTGCGCTCTGGCAATGGCGGGCCGGGGGCGGTCAGCTTTCGGCGGGAAGCTAATGTGCCTATGGGCGGGCCAGATGGCGGCGATGGTGGACGCGGCGGCGATGTAATTGCGCGTTGTGTCGGCGGGCTAAATACGCTGATAGATTACCGCTATCAACAGCATTTCAAGGCTGAGGCAGGTATTCCGGGGGCTGGGCGCGACCGGTCAGGTGCCAGAGGCAAGGATATCATCCTAAAGCTGCCTGTTGGCACGCAAGTGATATCTGATGATGGTGAGGCGGTACTGGCAGACCTTACGCGCGAAGGCCAAGAAGTTATCCTTGCTTCAGGTGGGATCGGCGGCAAAGGGAATGCGTTTTTCAAATCCTCTACTAACCGTGCGCCCAGAAAAGCTCAGCGCGGGGAAACGGGTACAGAGATGTGGGTTTGGCTTCGCTTGAAGCTTATAGCCGATGTAGGTCTCGTTGGCCTGCCAAATGCAGGCAAATCTACCTTGTTATCTGTGGTCTCGGCTGCCAAACCTAAAATTGCTGATTATCCGTTTACCACCTTGCATCCCAATCTAGGCGTCGTTGGCGTAGATAACCATGAGTTTGTTATGGCAGATATTCCCGGTCTTATTGAGGGGGCGCATAATGGCGCAGGTATCGGGCATCGTTTCCTTGGTCATGTAGAACGGTGCCGTGTCCTGTTGCATCTGGTAGATGCCACAGCAAGTGACCCTATTAAAGACTGGAAAATTGTCCGTGCTGAGCTAGAGGCCTATGCAGAAATTCTAGCCAAAAAACGGGAAATTATCGCCCTAACTAAAGCAGATGCTGCGCCGCCAGATTATCTGGAAGAGCTGAAAAAGGCCTTTATTGATGCAGGAGCGGGAACAGATATCCACGCCCTTTCTTCTGTAACTGGTCTTAATGTAACCCCTGTTTTGCGCCATATTTACAGCGCAATCGAAGATGGAAAAGCAGAAGAAGAGCGTGCAAACCAAGAAGGTGATGGAGCGGCAGAAAGCTGGAGCCCGCTAATAACATGAGTACAAGCAACATGAGTACAATTGAAAAATTGCTAAAAGATACAAAATTAGTGGTTATAAAAATTGGATCTGCTCTGATAGTTGACCCCGCTACTGGCAAGGCACGCTCTAGCTGGATGCAGGAGCTTGGCGCAGATGTAGCGCGTCTTCGGGCAGCGGGTACACAAGTTGTGCTAATATCTTCTGGCTCTATTGCGCTAGGGCGCCAGCATCTGCAGCTGCCCGCAGGAGCCATAAAATTACCAGAGAAACAAGCCGCTGCCGCCATTGGTCAGGTAGAGCTGGCCCAGCTTTGGTCAAATGCTATGCGCGACCATGATATCCGCACGGCGCAAATTCTGTTGGCCCCTGAAGATACCGAAACACGTCGACGTCATATCAATGCCCGTACCACAATCCAGACCCTATTAGGGCTGGGCTTTGTGCCTGTAGTAAATGAAAATGACACCGTTACAACTTACGAAATCCGATTCGGGGATAATGATCGGCTAGCGGCCCGTTTGGCTGGCATGATTTCAGCTGACCTGCTGATTCTGCTATCCGATGTAGACGGGCTTTACACCAAAAACCCGCATCAAACGCAGGATGCCGAACATATTCCAGAGATTAAGCAAATCGATGATGAAATATTAGCCCTTGGCGGGGCGGCAAATGCCGAATTTGCCTCTGGCGGCATGGCAACCAAACTGGCTGCAGCGCGTATTGCCACGCAAGCAGGTGCCGATATGATAATCTGTGAAGGAAGCGCTGCACGGCCTGTATCTGCGCTACTAACAGGGGCTAAATACAGCCTTTTCCACCGCCGCACTTCACCCAAGAAGGCGCGCAAAAACTGGATTGCAGGCGCGTTAGATCCAAAGGGCCAAATTATTGTGGATGACGGTGCGCAAACAGCGCTACTGAAAGGAAAATCGCTATTGCCAGTAGGTATTAGAGCTATTTCTGGACAGTTTGAAAGAGGCGATCTTGTACAGATCACAGATGAAGGCGGCCAAGAGCTAGGCCATGGGCTAGCAGGTTATAGCGCCGCAGAGGCTGAGAAAATTAAAGGCCAGAAAAGCCAGATTATAGAAACCATTTTAGGATATGAAGGGCGTGCAGAACTTATTCATGCAGATGACCTTGTCCTGCGTGGCGATCTTGCAGATAATCAATTAACAGAGTGAAGCCTATAAATTTTGCCCATACCTCCACAAGGATAGGGCCCATACTTCCACAAGGATAGGATATGACCGCATTAACAACAGAATCGCTGCCCCTAAATGCAGATGATGCGTGCCAGCTTATCACAGATATGGCCATTGCGGCACGTGCCAGCCAACAGCAACTTGGTCAGACAGATGCAGATAGGCGTGCTCATGCCCTGCGCGAGGCAGCGAGTAGAATTCGGAAGGCAGAAGCAGATATTATCGCGGCTAACCAGCGCGATATTGCCAGAGGGCGCGCTGCTGGGCTAAGCGAGGCCTTTATCGATCGGCTGACCTTGAATGAAGAGCGTATTGAGGCCATGGCAAGCGGTGCAGAAGCTATCGCCATGCTAGATGACCCGCTAGGGGTAGAACTGGCCAGATGGACACAGCCCAATGGGCTGGATATTACCCGCATTTCGACGGCGTTAGGCGTTATTGGTATTATTTACGAATCGCGCCCAAACGTTACCGTGGATGCTGCTAGCCTATGCATTAAGTCAGGCAATGCGTGTATTCTGCGCGGTGGCAGCGATTCGCAAGATACCAGCTATTTGCTAGCTGGGCTGATGCGTGAAGGACTAAAAGCCGCTGGGCTAGATGTTGATGCCGTGCAAATGATCCCGACCCCAGATAGGCAGGCAGTAGGTGCCTTGCTCGCCGCTAGCGGCCAAATAGATGTTATCATTCCGCGAGGCGGCAAAGGGCTAGTGGGGCGTGTTCAAGAAGAGGCACGGGTGCCTGTATTCTCGCATCTTGAGGGGATTTGCCATATTTATATCTCACAAGCTGCCGACCCACAAAAAGCCGTACAAGTTGCCGTAAACGCCAAAATGCGCCGCGTTGGCATCTGCGGGGCAGCGGAAACCATCCTGCTCCATAAAGATGTGGTGGACACTATCGGCCGCGATATAACAACCGCCCTTATCGAAGCTGGGTGTGAGGTGCGCGGCACAACAGAAATTAGCACCCTGCATCCAGATGTTAAGCTTGCAAGTGATGCAGATTGGGGATGTGAGTTTCTAGCCCCTATCATCGCCATAAAACCCGTAGCAAATCTGGAGGAAGCTGCCAGCCATATCCAGAAATTCGGCTCTGGCCACACGGAAAGTATTCTCACCGAAGACAAAACCGAGCAGGAAGCTTTTTTCGCATCTGTTGATAGCGCCATTGTGATGGCCAATGCCTCTACCCAATTTGCAGATGGTGGTGAGTTTGGCATGGGCGCGGAGATAGGTATCGCTACCGGCAGATTGCATGCCAGAGGCCCGGTTGGCGCAAACCAGTTGACCAGCTTTAAATATATTGTGCGTGGGCATGGCCAAACACGCCCTTAAATCCTCCTCGCCAGCACGGCCAGATAGACGCCATCTTATGGCGACATGCCCTTGTTTTAGCTATCGGCGGCGCATTGGTATTATGGGCGGCTCTTTCAATCCGGCACATGCAGGGCACCTTTATATTGCTCAAGAAGCAAAAAGGCTTGCACAGCTAGATGAGGTATGGTGGCTGGTTAGCCCGCAAAACCCGCTAAAATCTGCACAAGGCATGGAGGATTTCCCTGCACGACTGGCAAGCGCACGCACCCTTGCTGGCAGAAAGTGCTGGCTGCGTTGCCTAGATTTAGAAGAACAGCTAGGTCTTGGTAATACCTTCGCCAGCCTCAGACGATTAAAGCAGATTTGCCGCCATGCAGAGCTTATATGGATAATGGGTGCGGATAATTTAAGCCAGTTTCCGCAGTGGAAACGGGCAACAGATATTGCTAAAACCACCTCCATTCTGGTTATGAACAGGCCAGATTATGGCTGGCAGGCATTGGCAAGCCAAGGCGCATCCTTACTTGGTCGCCAGCATCGCCGCAAAGAAGCACGCCAGCTTGGCCGGTCATATATAAAGAATAAAGGCCGGGGTTGGGCGTTTCACTTGCATAGCCGCAATGCCCTTTCCGCGACCCTGTTGCGCAGCACAAGGGCTGTCTGACTTGCCCAGAAGACAATTTCACGATAAACTATGGGTAAGTTTTATGTTAATGTTAAAAATTAAGACTGGCGAAATACAAGGAGATAGACCATCAGCGACGCGTTAGCAGGATTGACCCCTGAACAGGTCAAAGATCTCGTGCGGCAATCGCTTGACGATGACAAGGGCATGGATATAGTCACGATCCCCCTCGCCGGTAAATCCACCATTGCAGATTACATGATTATTGCGACAGGCGCTTCTAGCCGTCAGGTTGCAGCGATGGCGGATCACATTGAATTTAAACTGAAAAAAGCTGGCATTGCCATCATGGGTAAAGAAGGCATCCAACAGGCAGATTGGGTGCTTTTGGATACCGCTGAAGTGATTGTCCATATTTTCCGGCCAGAGGTCAGGGACTTTTATGCGTTGGAGCGCATGTGGACACAAACTGCATCCACAGATGAAGTTGTGCATGTCAGCTAGCCTGACAGGGCTAGGTATGTTGATTATATGAAGCTGAACATCCTAGCTATTGGCCGCACAAAACCCGCACCTGAGACAGAATTAGTCACAAGTTGGATGACCCGCCTACCGCATGGCGGGAATGTATCAGCATTTGAGTCTAGCTTGCCATCTGGCGCGAAAAGGCAAGCAGACGAATCGGGGAAAATAACCGATTGGCTAGACAGAAACGCGCCCTCTCATCACCGGCTCGTCTGCCTAGACCCACAAGGACAGGACACGTCTTCGGAAGCACTAGCCAAACTTATCGGCAGTTGGCGTGATGAGGGGGTCGGCGCCTGTTATTTTGCCATAGGCGGCGCGGATGGCCATCACCAAAACCTGCGGAAACGCGCGAATAAAATGATGGCCTTTGGCCAGGCTACATGGCCGCATATGCTGTGCCGAGCAATGCTGGCGGAGCAACTCTATCGTGCTGAAATGATTTTAAAAAACCACCCCTACCATCGCGGCAATTAACGCGCCGCACATAGGGGCTTACTTGCCCCTGTCAGGGGTTAAAGCTATAAAGGGTAGACCCGCCCTTTTTTTATGATTGTTACACATAAAGGCAGATGAAAAATGACCCCAAATAGACCGGTAGTCTTATGTATTATGGATGGCTGGGGGCTATCGGATGCGGGGGAGCATAATGCGGTAGCACAAGCGAGCACGCCCATTTTTGACCGGATGATGACAGAATATCCAACCAGCCGCCTTGCCGCCTCCGAGCTGGCTGTAGGGTTGCCTGAAGGTCAGCCTGGGAACTCAGAAGTAGGGCATATGACCATTGGTGCGGGGCGTGTTATCTTGCAGGACTTGCCGCGCTTGTCGCGTGCTTGTGAAAGCGGAGAACTTGCAGATGCCGCCGCCTTGCAGGATTTCGCTAGCCAGCTGAAAAAGACAGGGGGACGTGCGCATCTTATTGCCCTGACCTCAAAAGGGGGGGTGCATAGCCATAGCGATCATGTCCTTGCCCTTACAAAGATATTGTGTGCTAAGGGCATTTCTGTTGTTTTACATATTCTGACAGATGGCCGCGACACGCCCCCAAAAGGGGCAGCAGATAGCCTGCCTGATTTCATCCGTGATGTTCCGCAGGAATGTCAGATAGCCAGTCTTTGCGGTCGTTATTTTGCAATGGATAGAGATAATCGTTGGGAGCGCACACAAAGCTTTCTAGACTTGGTTATTACGGGCGCCGCAGCCTATCATTATCCAGATCTGATGACAGGCGTTACAGCTGGCTATGCGCGCGGCGAGAGTGATGAGTTTTTGGCGCCAACCTTACTTGGTGATTATCAAGGAATGGCAGATGGCGACGGGATTTTCATCGCTAATTTTCGTGTCGATAGGGTTCGCCAGATTGCCAATGCGCTGATGATGCCTGAAAATACCAGCTATAGGCTAGCAGATGCGGCCAAGATTACCCTGCCCTTTACCGGGCCTATATTATCTGTCACGCCAATTGCCGAGAATTTAAAAGAGGCTATTCCAGCGTTGCTGAGCCCGCCTGACTTAAGTCATGGATTAGGGGAAGTGGTTGCTGCTTCTGGAAGGCGGCAATTGCGGCTTGCTGAAACGGAAAAATACCCGCATGTAACGTTCTTCTTTAATGGGGGACAAGATGCCGCTTTTCAGCAAGAAGACAGACAATTGGTAAATTCGCCCAAGGTAGCAACCTATGACCTGCAACCTGAAATGTCCGCTAAAGGGGTATGCAACAACGCTGAAAAAGCGATTCTGGAAGGCACGCATGATCTGATCATTATCAATTTTGCCAATCCAGATATGGTTGGCCATACAGGCGATATTGCCGCTGCTATTCAGGCTGTTGAGACCGTCGATAAAGCGGTTGGCACCCTAGAAAAAGCGATAAAGAAAGCTGGCGGCGTTATGGTTGTTACGGCTGATCATGGAAATTGTGAGGTGATGTGGGATACGCAGCTGGGATGTGCCCATACCGCCCATACCACCAATCTTGTGCCCTGCATTTTAGTGCATGATAAAAATTGGGCTCATGCTGTTTCATTAGCAGATGGCAGTTTGGCAGATTTGGCACCTACTTTGCTAGAGTTAATGGGTTTGGAAATACCTGAAATTATGGAAGGAAGCTCGCTTATTCAGCCAGCTTAACCCTTGGGTAGTGGCCGTAAACCAGATTGAGCACAAGAAGGCCAAATGCGCACAAGAAGGCTTGATCTCAACTAATCAGGCTGACACACTGGAAAATAGTCTGTCTGTCCGCTATATCAGACAAGATAAACCTTGAGGCACCGAGATGTTGTTTAAATCATTTAAAAATGGGGCTGTTACGAGCCTAGCTATCATTGCTGTTATTGCGGGCATTGCTACCTTTGGCGACCTTAGGCTTACGACAGCGCGCGCAAATGATAGTGATGATACCTATCGGCAATTAACCCTGTTTGGGGATGTTTTTCAACGTGTACGCGCCAATTATGTGGAAAGCGTTACAGATGAGGATCTGATTGAGGCAGCGATTAATGGCATGCTCACCTCGCTTGACCCGCATTCTACTTATCTGCCTGACGATAATTTCAAAAAAGTACAGCAACAAACAACTGGAAAGTTTGGCGGGCTGGGCATTGAAGTCACGATGGAAAATGGCTTTTTGAAAGTTGTCTCCCCTATTGATGATACGCCTGCCTTTGATGCTGGCTTGCAGCCTGAAGACCTCATTCTTACTGTTGATGATGAGAGCATTGTCGGCATTACTTTGTCCGAAGCGGTAGAGAAATTACGTGGGCCTATTGGCTCCGAGGTAAATATTACGGTTCAACGCGCAGACGATGAGCCCTTTGATGTCGCCATTATTCGGGATGAGATTAAAATTCGGTCGGTGCGTTCACGTTTATATGACGATATCGGCTATATTCGCATCACCACCTTTTCTGAGCAAACATCGCCGGGATTGAAAAAGGCGGTTGAAGAGCTCACCAAAGAAGCAGAAAACGGTTTGGCAGGCATTGTGCTTGATCTGCGTAATAATCCGGGCGGTTTACTTTCCGAGGCGATTAAGGTGACCGATGCTTTCCTTGAGCGAGGTGAGATTGTTTCCACCCGAGGGCGCGATAATAGCGACATGCAGCATGCCTATGCACGCCCCGGTGATATCACGAACGGCCTGCCTGTAGTGGTGTTGATAAATTCTGGCTCAGCTTCGGCGTCTGAAATTGTGGCAGGCGCGTTAAAAGACCATCGCCGCGCCATTTTGATGGGCACCCGCTCTTTTGGCAAAGGGTCAGTTCAAACCATAATGCCTATGCCAGGTCACGGCGCGATACGCCTCACCACAGCCCGCTATTACACCCCGTCTGGTGTCTCTATTCAGGCCAAAGGTATTGCCCCGGATATTGAAGTTGCGCTTGCACGAATTGAGAAGCTCAATCAAGGCCCTATCCGCGAGGAAGATTTACGGGGCGCACTTGATGGCAGCGAGAAAGAAGCTGATGAGAATGCTAGCAAGGATGGTGAGCAGGCAGAAGACCCTGTTGATCCGTCCGAAATAGATTTCCAGCTTGCGCGAGCACTAGACCTGCTTCGCGGCCTCACCATCTTTAAAGACCTTAACCTTAATAGCTGAAAGACCGGTACCAATGGCTGATGCGCGTCATCCCTTAAAATATTCTGAACGCCCTTACCGTCCTTGTGTGGGGATTATGCTGATCAATCAAGAAGGTCATATTTTTGGAGGCCAGCGGATCGATAACCGTGCGGAAGCATGGCAAATGCCGCAAGGCGGCATTGATGAAGGAGAGGATGTTGAAACTGCCTGCTTTCGTGAAATGCGAGAGGAAATAGGTACGGACAAAGCTGATATTCTGTCTATACATCCTGATTGGCTTAATTATGACATTCCGCTTCCACTAGCCGATCGGCTTTGGGGAGGAAGTTATCGCGGCCAAAGCCAAAAGTGGGTAGCGTTGCGCTATACTGGGACAGATAGCGATATTACGATTGAAACCGAAGAACCGGAATTTTTCAATTGGCGGTGGATGGCGCCCGACGAGCTGATAAAACTCGCTGTGCCTTTTAAACGCCCTGTCTATGAAGATATCATGGCGAGCTTTGCTGAACATTTAAGTCATAATGTGTAAGCGCCCAAGAAGGGGCTTTAAGATAAACTAGCAAAATAAAACGCCAGCTGGATAGCTGGCGTCTTTTTTATCTTTTTGGAGAGGAGGAGCTTAAAGCGCCTCAGCAGCCAAATTCAAAAATTCTGCCTCTGCCTCACCAGCGTTTTGGGCACGCTCTTTTAATTCTTGTGATGAGGTGACGGATAAATCAACTGCGCGTTCTGCAAGGATGGTAACCCCTTCAGGCGTTACATCTGCTAAGCCGCCATCGATCATGATGCGGTCAATAACTTTGCCCGCTTCATATACCTCAACAACACCGCGTTGCAAGCTAGCGAGAAGTGCAGAGTGGCGTGGTAGCACACCAAACAGGCCCTCAGTGCCCGGAATGACAACCATTTCAGCAGCCTTGCTGACCATAACCCGTGCCGGTGTCACCAGTTCAAGTTGTGTGGTTTCTGCCATGATTGTCTTCCCTTATTTGTTGGTCACAAGAAATGAGCAAAGCAGCTTTATGCTGCTTCTGCTGCCAGTTTCTTGCCTTTTTCAATTGCTTCTTCGATGGTGCCTACCATGTAGAAAGCAGCCTCAGGCAGATGATCATATTCGCCAGAAACGATGCCTCTAAAGCCCTTAATATTATCTTCAAGGCTTACAAATACACCCGGTGTGCCTGTAAAGACTTCAGCTACATGGAAAGGCTGAGACAAGAAACGCTGCATTTTACGCGCACGTGCCACGGTTAGCTTATCTTCTTCAGAAAGCTCATCCATACCCAAAATAGCAATGATGTCCTGCAATGACTTATATTGCTGCAACACTTCTTGAACTTCACGGGCAGTATTGTAATGCTCATCACCAACCACGCGCGGATCAAGTACCCGTGATGTTGAATCAAGCGGGTCAACTGCCGGATAGATACCAAGCTCAGCAATCTGACGCGAAAGAACCGTTGTTGCATCAAGGTGTGCAAAAGAAGTCGCTGGGGCCGGGTCAGTCAAATCATCCGCTGGCACGTAAATCGCCTGAACAGAGGTAATAGACCCTTTGTTGGTTGAGGTAATACGTTCCTGCAAAGCACCCATATCTGTTGCCAATGTTGGCTGATAACCCACCGCAGACGGGATACGGCCTAGCAGCGCAGACACTTCAGAGCCTGCTTGCGTAAAGCGGAAAATGTTATCCACGAAGAACAACACGTCCTGACCTTCTTCATCACGGAAATATTCCGCTAATGTAAGCCCTGTTAGAGCAACACGCGCACGCGCACCCGGAGGCTCATTCATCTGGCCATAAACGAGAGCAGCTTTTGAGCCTTCGCCATCTGTCTTGATAACACCTGATTCGACCATCTCATGATACAAATCGTTACCTTCACGTGTACGCTCACCCACACCTGCAAAAACTGAATAACCACCATGCGCTTTCGCAACATTGTTAATCAGTTCCATGATGGTAACGGTTTTACCCACACCCGCACCACCAAACAGGCCAATCTTACCGCCTTTTGCGTAAGGCGCGAGCAGGTCAATAACCTTAATGCCCGTAACCAAAATTTCAGACTCGGTAGACTGGTCAACATATGCAGGCGCCTCGCGGTGAATAGGATAATTCACCTTGGCTTTGATATCTTTGCCTTCATCCACTACTTCGCCGATAACATTGATGATACGCCCTAATGTTTCTGGGCCAACCGGCACAGTAATAGGGGCGCCAGTATCTGTTGCCACAGCGCCGCGAACCAGACCTTCGGTGGCGTCCATCGCGATAGTACGCACGGTGTTTTCACCCAGATGCTGGGCAACTTCAAGCACCAGACGCTGGCCGTTATTATCAACTTCCAAAGCGTTTAGAATATCGGGAATTGCACCATCGAATTCCACATCTACAACAGCCCCGATAACTTGGCTGATTTTTCCAACTGCATTTTTTGCCATAGCTCGCTACTCCAGCGTCTTTGTTGTTTGTTAAACGTATCGTTACAGTGCTTCAGCACCAGAGATGATCTCGATAAGCTCTTTGGTAATGTTTGCTTGACGAGTTCGGTTATAAACAAGGGTAAGGCGATCGATCATATCGCCAGCATTTCGGGTCGCGTTATCCATTGCTGTCATTCGCGCTGCCAATTCAGCAGCAGAGGATTCTAGCAAGGCACTAAATATCTGGGTAGAAAGATTGCGCGGCAATAATGCACCCAAAATTTCTGCCTCTTCAGGCTCATAATCATAAAAGCTTCCCGCCTCTCCGCTATCCGCATCTGAGGCGTCAACCTCCGCTGGAATTAACGAGGTATGGGTTACTTTCTGGCTAATCGCATTAACGAACTGGTTATACACCATGGAGACAGAATCAAAGCTGCCATCCTCAAAACCAGAAATAATTTTATCAGCAATATCTGCGGCATTAGCATAGTCTATGACACCGCCTTGAACGCCTTCAATCCGCGCAAAAGTTTTGTCTGCCAGCTCTGAGCCCAAGCTATCTGCAGCCTTTCGGCCAACCACATAGACCTGAACTTTTTTACCTTCGCTCTCCAACCGGCTGATTTCTTGGCGCGCTAGACGCGCGATAGACCCGTTAAAGCCGCCACACAAACCCTTATCTGCAGACATCATCACCAGTAGATGTGTTTTAACATTCTCGCGGCCAACCAGCAGAGGCGAGGCAGAATTTTTATCCGCCTTCGCAGCTAGTGAGGCAATTACGCTCCGCATACGTGCCGCGTATGGACGGCCGCTTTCAGCTGCTTCTTGAGCCCGGCGCAGTTTCGCTGCAGCTACCATTTTCATAGCTGAAGTGATCTTCTGCGTCGAAGAAACACTGTTAATTCTGGTTTTCAGATCCTTCAGATTTGGCATCTGTGGGGCTCCTTATTACACCGTATGGCCAACATGTTATTGCTGGCCACTACCCGGCTATCTACTATGCAAAGCTCTTTGCGTATGCGCCAATTGCGGCATGAAGCTTTTCTTCTGTCTTGTCCGAAATGGCTTTATCGTTGCGAATGGCCGCCAAGATATCTTTGCCTGACCCACGAAGGGTGTCCAGCAAGCCAGTTTCAAACCGGCCAATATCAGCAATGGCGATTTTATCCAAATAGCCTTTAACCCCTGCGAAAATAACGGCTACCTGCTCTTCAACAAGCATAGGGGAATATTGTGGCTGCTTTAGAAGCTCTGTTAGACGCGCACCACGCTCCAGCAATTGCCGGGTTGAGGCATCCATATCAGAGGCAAACTGCGCAAACGCAGCCATCTCACGATATTGTGCTAGCTCAAGCTTAATGGAACCTGCAACCTGTTTCATCGCCTTAATCTGTGCAGCAGAACCCACACGAGAAACCGACAGACCCACATTCACCGCTGGGCGAATACCTTTATAGAAGAGGTCTGTTTCAAGGAAAATCTGGCCGTCTGTGATAGAAATCACGTTGGTCGGAATAAAGGCTGACACATCGCCGCCTTGCGTTTCAATAACAGGCAGAGCTGTCAGAGAACCTGCACCATTATCATCGTTCATCTTGGCCGCACGCTCAAGCAAGCGTGAATGCAGATAAAAAACGTCCCCTGGATACGCTTCGCGGCCCGGCGGGCGACGAAGCAGCAAGCTCATCTGGCGATAGGCAACGGCCTGTTTCGACAAATCATCGAAAACCACCAATGCATGCATGCCATTATCACGGAAATACTCGCCCAGTGTAGCCGCTGTATAAGGGGCTAAGAACTGCATGGGGGCTGGGTCAGATGCGGTCGCGGCAACAACGATAGAATATTCCATCGCCCCGTTCTCTTCTAGCGAGCGCACAATCTGCGCTACGGTTGAGCGCTTCTGCCCAACTGCTACATAAATACAAAATAGTTTCTTAGAATTATCATCACCTGCGGCTTCGTTAACCGCTTTCTGATTGATGAACGCATCTACGGCAATGGCAGTCTTACCTGTCTGGCGGTCACCAATGATAAGCTCACGCTGGCCACGCCCGATAGGAATAAGACTATCAATAGCCTTTAGGCCCGTCTGCATTGGCTCATGCACAGATTTACGTGGCATAATGCCCGGCGCTTTCACCTCTACACGAGAGCGCTTAACATCTTTGATAGGGCCTTTGCCATCAATAGGATTACCAAGCGCATCCACAACACGGCCAAGCATGCCCATACCAACAGGCGCATCCACGATTGATGACGTCCGGCGAACAGTATCGCCTTCTTTAATGCCGCGGTCACTGCCAAAAATAACAATACCGACATTGTCTGTCTCAAGGTTTAGCGCCATACCTTTGATGCCGCCATCGAATTCTACAAGCTCACCAGCCTGCACCTGATCCAAACCATGCACACGGGCAATACCGTCACCTACGGAGAGCACACGCCCTACCTCGGCAACTTCTGCCTCGCTTCCAAAATTGGCAATCTGATCCTTGAGGATTGCTGAAATTTCAGCAGCACGAATATCCATCACGCTACGCCCTTCATTGCGGCTTCTAGCCGGTTGAGTTTAGTTTTTACTGACGTATCGAACAAACGCGATCCGATACGCACGATGAGACCGCCCATCAATGCAGGGTCAACCCGCATTTCAAGCGATATATTCTTTGAACCTGCTAATGCAGAAACAGTTTGCTCTACTGCCTTCTGACGGCTCTTATCCAGAGCGACAGCAGAAACAACCTCTGCTGACACCTGACCATTGCGACGTGCAACTTCATCTATAAAGGCTTGGATAATTTGTGGCAGCACAAACAAGCGGCCATTCTCGGCAACTGCGCCAACAAATTTTGCGGTTAGCGCATGTGCGCCTGCCTTATTCAGAATAGCGACGACCGCATTCATCTGATCAGATCTAGAATACACAGGTGATGCCACCAGCGAGGCAAGCTCAGCATTTTCGGCAAGTAATGTTTTTAATGTTGTTAAATCAGCTAAAACCGTATCTGTTGCCTTTGCTTCTACAGATAGCTCATAGAGAGCACCGGCATAACGCCCAGCAAGACCTTTTCCACTAGAACTCACGTTTGCAACCCTCGTCTTTTAAACGCGCTGACTAGATAGTAAGCAATTTTGGCTTTGGGTTAAATGCGCGAAAACGCCTGTTCATCCCGAGCTTGCTTCATCGATATATCAGCATTGAATTATTCACGTTGGGAGTTATCACACCGCTACCAGAAAGGCAAGTCTGCGCGGGTCAAAAAAAGCCCCTGCGGCAATAAATCCCATAAATTTCCAATTGCAGCAGATTTATCCGTTTATCCGCGATAAAACGCGCTGGCAGAGGGCCAGCAGAAAACCTTGCAACAAAACTGTTCCTAATTTTACAGAAAGCTATAGGGGTCAATATCGCAGACAACACGCACCTGCCCCGGTAGCCGAACCTTATCCAGCCATTCTGTGATGATTTTTTGCAAGGCAACGGTTTTTTCTGCCCGCACCAGAAAGCGCATACGATGCGCGCCCCTTATTCGGCTCAAAGGGGCAGGGGCAGGACCAAAAATATCCACGCCATGATAAGCTGGGCACGCGGCGGCTAATTGCCCAGCCGTAGCCTCTAATAGCGACAAATCTCGACTACTTAAAATAAGCGCGGCCAGCCGGCCAAAGGGCGGCATGGCGGCAGCTTGGCGTGCGTCCGCCTCTGCTTGCATAAACTGATCACGTGCGGCAACTGGATTATCAAGATGCATCTTAGATAAGGCATCTAGCACTGGATGGGTGGGCTGAAACGTCTGAATAAGGGCGCGGCCCTTTTGCTTGGCACGCCCGCTACGCCCCGCAACCTGCCATAACAGCTGATAGGTTCGCTCTGCAGCGCGCAAATCTCCGCCACCAATCCCTAAATCAGCATCTATAACCCCAACCAGCGTCAATTCAGGAAAATCATGTCCTTTAGCTGCCATTTGCGTGCCTATAATAATATCTGTGTCCCCTGTTTCAACCGCCTTAAAAAACGCCTCAGCATCTGATGCGGAACGAACCGTATCGCTAGAGAGAATCGCAATGCCAGCATCTGGAAACAGCATACGCACCTCTTCTTCTAGCCGTTCAACACCTGGGCCAACCGCCCGCAGGCTGTCAGGCTCCTCGCAGGATGGGCATTGTTGAGATAGGGGCTGGCTGATACCACAAAAGTGACATTGCACGCGCCCCGCCAGCCGATGCGTAACCAGCAGAGAATCACATTGATGACACGCCAGTCGATGCCCGCAAGAAGAACATAAAGTTACCGGCGCATAGCCACGCCGGTTCAAAAATAACAGGCTTTGTTGACCAGCCTCCAGCGTTACCTTTAGCGCTTCTTGCAAATCTGGTGATAGCCAATGTCCACGCGGCGGGCGCGATAGGCGCATATCCACTAGCTGCACCGCAGGCAAGCTAGCCTGTCCAAAACGGCTGCTTAGGATATGCTGGTGCCAATCCTTATGACCTGCCTTGTCTTGGCGGGCGGCACCTGCATTTACCCAACTTTCCAGCGATGGGGTTGCGCTGGCAAGCACGATAGGGATATCGGTTATCTTTGCACGAAGCAGCGCCATATCCCGTGCCTGATAGGCGGTCATATCTTCTTGTTTATAACTTGCATCATGTTCTTCATCGACAATAATCAGCCCAAGCTTGGGAAAGGGCAGAAACAATGCGGAACGCGCACCTGCCACAATCAGCGGCTGACCCTCTGCAACCTGTCGCCAAAGCGCCCGCCTTTTTGCATTGGAAACAGAGGAATGCCACAAGGCGGGTCGAAAACCGAACCGCTTTTCAAATCGGTCTTGCCAAGCTCTCGTCAGCGCAATTTCTGGGAGCAGGATTAACACTTGACGCGCCGTTGCCGCAACGCGGGCCACACTGTCAAAATACACCTCTGTCTTGCCAGAGCCTGTTACACCATCAAGTAAGTGAGCCGAAAATTGGTCATCCCCCTTCGCCGCAATGGCATCTGCCACCTGTTGCTGCTCATCACTTAAAATAAAGCTCTTGCGCGCTTGGGTTAACTGATCAGGCGATAGGATTGGCGCCCTTTCGCCGCGGACGGCCATTTGTTTCTGCAGCAAACCAGATTTATGCATAGCCGTAATTACGCCGCTAGATACGCCTGTCTCCCGCGCAATTTCGGTAGCGCTCAGCGGTGGCGCCATTTTCAGGAAATCATAGACCCGCTGCCTTTGCGGGGTCAGCCGGACATCTGCCAATGGGCGCGATATGGATAGGTTGTCTTTTGATTTATCTTCTTCTGGCAACGTAAATACGGGCTGTTCAGGTGGCGGCAATAAGGCTTCTGGCGTGTTTAGCAACAACCGCATGACCGAGCCGAAAGGCGCCAGAGTCCACCGCGATACCTGTTTCAGAAATTGCAAGGTCTGTGCATCCAGCGGCGGCACATCTGCTAGCATTAAAACTGATTTTAATTTTTCTGCTGCTAGCTGGCTTGTATCACTAGCCTCCATAACCAGCCCCCAAACATGGCGTGCGCCTAGCGGAATTTGCACGATAGAACCCGCCGGAGCACCAATAGCGGGGCCTGCAAGATAATCATATATCAAAACCTCGCCCCGCTGTTGCGGCACTGGTACAGCAATTTTGAGGATAGCTTGCCGATCAGAAACAGCCATTACCAGCGCCCCAAAAGCCGTGATTCGATCACCAGATATCTGTCAATTTGCGATATGATTTGTACCCCACTTCCCCGCTTTTTATATTGCCATAGCTAATCTGCAACACGTACAGTAAAGACCAGTTATCCTATCTGATTATCTGAACGCAGAGCCACGCTGGATGCAATGGGAAAACTAAGCAAGCCTAAACAGAAAAAATGCCCTAAAAAATGCCAGAAACAGAGAAAGATAGGCGAGATGAAAATATTTCTAGATACAGCTGATGTAAAGCAAATTGAAGCTTTGTTGGAAACCGGCATGATCGACGGGGTGACAACCAATCCGTCATTAATCGCTAAATCAGGCGGGGATATTAAAAAAACCATCGCCGCAATTTGTGATTTAATCGACGGCCCGGTTAGCGCAGAGGTAACGGCAACCGATGTTGAAGGCATGCTGGCAGAAGCCGATGTTTTAACAGCTATAGGCCCGCAAGTGACGATTAAAGTGCCCCTAACCAAAGCAGGGCTTATTGTCTGTAAACAGCTTTCTGCACGCGATATTATGGTGAATGTAACTTTGTGCTTCTCAGCTGGGCAGGCATTGCTAGCCGCCAAAGCTGGCGCGACCTTTATCTCTCCTTTTGTTGGCAGACTAGACGATTTAGGGGCAGATGGGATGAACCTCATCGCGGATATTTGCACCATTTATGATCATTATGATTTTAACACTGAAGTTCTGGTAGCCTCTGCCCGAAATCCGCAACATGTAGTAGATGCTGCTTTGATGGGTGCAGATGTTATCACCCTGCCACCAGCGATTATCGACCAGCTTTATAAGCATCCCCTAACCGATAAAGGGCTCGCCGCCTTCCTAGAAGATTGGAAGCAAACTGGACAATCTATTCTCTAACAACAAATTTTGACAAAAAAATAAGGGTAAAAGAGATGATGAGCGGTGAACTCGATGAGAAGGATGTTTTAAATTTTATCGAATCACGACCAGATTTTCTGGAAACCCATTTTGGGCAAGGAGGGTCTGCCTCCAACCCAAATTTGATCGATGCGACCGGAAAGATTGCGGCGAATGCACGCGAAGAAGCCCGCCGCCTATCTCAGGCAAATCAGTCTCTGTTGGATGCAGCGGCAACAAATATACTGCATTGGCAGGCACTGCATCACGCCACGTTAGGCTTTCTTGCTTGTAATGATTTAACCAGCTTTGCCCAGATGCTAGATGAAGAATTACCGATAATTTTTGGGCTTGCAGGCGCGCGCTTACTGATGCCAGAACAAAGCGCTATCCCGCAGGCAGAAGAATTAGGGTTTCTGGTATTGCCCGCATCAGAGATAGGCCAGTTGCTTGCTGCGGGATCAATTTATCTAGGCCCAGCAAAAGGCAGTGGATTATTTTCAACCCCTGTTGCCAGTATGGCCGCGATTGCCCTGCCAGACCAACTGCCGCCGCCAATAGCTGGCTCAGCACTGGTGCTAGCTGGACGAGATAAGGCCAGCTTTACACCTGAGCAGGGACAGACCCTGCTGACCAATTTAGCCGAAATTGCTGGGGTGTGTTTACTCGCCAGATTAGAGACCGGATGAAGAATAGCAAAAGCGCCACATGTGAAACAAAATGGCTGTCGCACTGGTTTGACTGGCTGCGCTCTGAGCGCGGATATGGGATAAATACGCTCGCTGCCTATGAGCGGGACTTGGATATATTTTGCCATTTTCTAGAGCGTGAGCAGGTGTCAGCCTCTGCGCTAACCCGTCAGGATTTTCGTGCCTTTCTGGCTGGAGAGCAAGCCAAAGGACTAGCACGAACAACCATGGCACGCCGCGTCTCGTCAATTCGAAGCTTTTACCGTTTTTGTGACAGGCGGGGCTATTTCAGCCTTGCAGATCTGAGCTGGATGAAAGCACCAAAGACGCCGCGTGCCCTGCCAAAATCCGTATCCACAACCGATATGGAGATGGTGTTAAAGGCGGTTAAACCAGATAGACAGCCAAGCTGGCAACAACAACGTGATTATGCGCTGTTAATGCTATTATATGGATGTGGTCTGCGAATATCTGAGGCGCTGAGCTTGCGCGCTAATCGTCTACCTCTAACAGACTGGCTGCAGGTAACGGGTAAGGGCGGGAAGATGCGGGATATTCCTATTCTTGAGGTCGTGCGCGAAGCCATCCAAGAAGCCGCAGATAGCTGTCCGTTTCAGCCACATGGGGACGATGCCTTTTTTCGATCTGCCCGCAATGCGCCCTTAAATGCTAGGGCGGTTCAAAGATTGGTAGAGCGCTTGCGTCTGGAGCTTGGTCTGCCTTCGCATACCACACCGCATGCCCTGCGCCATGCCTTTGCCACACATTTGCTCGCAGGGGGCGGCGACTTACGCGCTATCCAACAATTACTTGGCCATGCCAGCTTATCCACAACCCAGCGTTATACAGATGTAGATGAGAAAAGACTAATAGACCTGCATAAGGAAATTCACCCCCGCAGTGGTATCAACCGCTAGCGCAAATTATCACGCATCAGCTTTATCGGTCAGAAATTGCCCAGATATTAATGGCCTGGAAAAATTGCCTAGATATGAATGGCCCGGCCATCCACCGCAAGGGCGGCTTCTTTAACCGCTTCGCTCATAGTCGGATGACCATGGCAGGTTCGCGCAATATCTTCTGCGCTGGCCCCAAAAGCCATGGCGGCGGCAATTTCATGAATTAATGTACCTGCCTCATGGGCAATAATATGACAGCCCAAAACCCGATCTGTTTCTGCATCTGCCAAAATTTTCACAAAGCCATCTGTATGCCCTGTGGCCTTCGCGCGGCTATTGGCTAGAAACGGAAACACTCCTTTATTATAGGCAATGCCCTTTTCTTTTAGAACTTCTTCAGATGAGCCAATAGTGGCAATTTCAGGAGCAGTATAAACAATGCCGGGCACCAAATCATAATCCACATGCCCAGACTGGCCAGCCATAATTTCAACAGCGGCAACACCATCCTCTTCGGCCTTATGGGCTAGCATTGGCCCCAGAATAACATCCCCTACAGCAAATATACCTTCAATATTGGTTTCGAAATCTTCGTCTACCTTAATCTGGCCACGCTCTGTTAGCGCAACCCCTAACGCCTCTAGTCCCAACCCATCTGTATTAGGACGTCGCCCAACAGCAACAAGCGCAATATCGCATTTTAAAGTTTTTTCTTCATCTGTCTTAGCATCAGCAATCGTCAGCGTAACGCCTGATTTACCTGCCTTGGCAGATTTAACCGCTGTACCATTGTGAAATTTAAGCCCTTGTTTAGTCATCATAGCTTTGAATTTATTGGCAACATCCAAATCCATACCCGGCAGAATACGTGGTAAATATTCCACCACCTCAACCTCCGCTCCCAGACGCGCCCAAACGGTTCCCATTTCAAGACCAATATAGCCAGCACCAATCACCACCAGAGATTTTGGCACTTTTGAGAGCGCTAACGCACCTGTAGAAGAGACAATCTGCTTCTCATCTATTTCTATATTTGGCAGGGAAGTGGGTTCTGAGCCAGTAGCAATCAAGATTTTATCTGCATTATAGCTTTTCTTATCTTTTCCTGAGGTAACCTCTACAACCCCATCCCCCTTCAGCATCGCGCTTCCGGTTAGGCGGGTGATTTTGTTTTTCTTGAATAGATGGTCAATGCCGCCCGTTAGGCCGGAGACAATCTTGTCCTTGGAGGCCATCATCGAAGACAGATCAAGCTTTACCGCACCAACCGAAACGCCTAGATCGCCAAGCTTGCCAGAAGCAGCATCCTTGTATTTCTCAGACGCATTCAGCAGTGCCTTTGATGGAATACATCCCACATTCAAACAAGTGCCACCCAGCGTATCGCGCTTCTCTACACAAGCGACAGTCATTCCCAACTGGGCTGCACGAATGGAAGCCACATAACCAGCTGGCCCGCCGCCAATCACAATCAAATCAAAAGACGCTTCAGACATATTCCCTCTCCTTTGCGACACCTATTCTTGTAACAATGCAGATATCTTATTAGACGCCAAGCAGTAGACGACGAGGATCTTCGATAGAATCTTTCACCCGTACCAAGAAAGATACAGCTTCCCGGCCATCAATAATCCGATGATCGTAAGATAGGGCAAGATACATCATTGGGCGCACTTCAACCTTATCCCCTATCGCAATAGGCCGCTTCTGAATCTTATGCATTCCCAGAATACCACTTTGTGGCGGGTTCAGAATCGGCGTTGACATCAATGAGCCATAAACACCGCCATTCGAAATTGTAAAGCTGCCACCAGCCATATCCGCAGGCGTTAATTTACCGTCACGAGCGCGGAGACCGTAATCTGTTACCTGCTTTTCAATATCGGCTAGTGATAAATCTTGTGCATCACGTACAACCGGCACGACCAACCCTTGCGGCGTGCCAACCGCTACACCGATATTATAGAAATTCTTGTAGATTATATCATCCCCATGAATTTCAGCGTTGACGGCTGGAAATTCCTGAAGGCCGCGGATAACTGCACGCACAAAAAAGCCCATAAAGCCGAGACGGGCGCCATGTTGCCTTTCAAAATCATCTTTATATTCCGAGCGTAGTGCCAACACTGCGCTCATATCCACCTCATTAAAGGTTGTTAGCATCGCCGCTGTGTTCTGTGCTTCTTTCAGACGACCCGCGATCATCCGGCGCAAACGCGACATCGGCACACGCTCTTCGCGTGCATCACTTGCGCGTGGCCCAGTTTTGGCGGGCGCTGGGGCAGATGAAGCTGTTGTCATTTTTGCAGAACCGCTTGCTATCGCTTTTTGCACATCTGCTTTGGTCAGGCGGCCATCTTTACCTGTGCCGGAAATCGCATTTGGGTTTATATTATTTTCCTCGACCAACTTGCGAACAGCAGGCGATAAAACTGCAGCCGCACCAGAGGGCGCCCCACCAGTATGTGTCCCACCAGTATGCGTCGAAGCAGCGGCAACTGGCGCAGATGTTTGCGCAGAGGCAGGTGTTGACGCGGCAGCTTCTGGCGCAATTGCTGCTGGCTTTGATGCCGGTGTTGTTGTGGCCACTGCCCCTTCATCAACCATACCTAGCAAAGCATCTACTTCTACCGTAGCGCCTTCGCTGGCAACAATATCAGACAAAACACCATTTACAGGTGACGGCACTTCAAGGGTGACCTTATCGGTTTCCAACTCAACAATTGGTTCATCAGCCGCGACCGCCTCGCCAGCGCCCTTCATCCATTTAGCAACCGTTGCTTCGACAACTGATTCGCCAAGAACTGGTACTTTAATTTCAACAGCCATATTATTTCATCCCCACTTAAATCGTCTAATTTTAACAATTCTATATCTAATGTTTAATTCCCAACGCATCCGCTAAAAGCGTTTCCTGTTCCAATTTGTGACGCGCTGCGGAACCAGTTGCTGGCGAAGCAGCCTCTTTTCTGCCAGCATAGATTATATCTCTGGTTTTCATGCCAATGTCTTTTATGACATTTTCCAAATGCTCCCGTGCAAAGGTCCATCCGCCCATATTTTTTGGTTCTTCTTGGCACCAAACCAACTCAGCTTTTGGAGTTTCAGATAAAAGTTCTTTTAATGCCTTTTCGGGGAACGGATACAACTGTTCAATTCTTAATATTCTGACATTATTTATTTTATCTCTATCTCTAGCTTCCGCTAAGTCATAGAAAACTTTGCCCGAGCATAAAACTACGCGGGTAACAGAATTTAGATTAACTTCCTCATGATTTTCGTATAACACTCGATGGAAAGAGCTTCCATTTGTGAACTCCTCAATATCAGAGACACATTTTTTATGTCGAAGAAGGGACTTAGGCGTCATTACAACCAATGGCTTTCTAAAGTCTCTCTTCAATTGCCTCCGCAACATATGAAAATAATTAGCTGGAGTGGATGGATAGCAAACTTGCATGTTATCTTCTGCACATAACTGCAAGTACCTCTCTAACCTTGCTGAAGAATGCTCGGGGCCTTGACCTTCATAGCCATGCGGTAGAAGCAATACCAAGCCATTCATGCGCAACCACTTTGCCTCTCCTGAGCTGATAAACTGGTCAATAACCACCTGAGCCCCATTAGCGAAATCACCAAACTGGGCTTCCCACATTACCAAGGCATTAGGCTCAGCCATTGCATAACCATATTCAAAACCCATGACTGCAGCCTCAGAAAGAGGAGAATCTATTACCTCAAAGCGCGCTTGTTCGGGATCTAAATTGGAAAGTGGTACGTAACGTTCTTCTGTGTTTTGGTCTACAAATACGGAATGACGCTGACTAAAAGTCCCGCGTCCACTATCCTGGCCAGACAGTCGTACTGGATAACCCTCAAGAAGCAAAGAGCCAAAAGCAAGATGTTCTGCGGTTGCCCAATCAATCCCTTTGCCAGCTTCAATCGCATTTTTACGGGCACCAACGACACGCTTCAGTTTTGAATGTGCAGTGAAATTATCTGGGATTGTTGTTATTGTTTTTCCAACACTTTCCAATACATCTTGAGAGCAGGATGTTTTTCCTCTTCTTGCATCACCATGAGCTTTTCCAAGACCAGTCCACTTCCCCTCCAGCCAGTCAGCCTTGTTTTGCTTGAAAGTAGTGCCCGCCTCAAACTCTTCATCTAAAAAAGTATTATTGTTATCTACAATTTCCTTCGCTCTGTCTGAGGTTAATATTCCTTCACTAATAAGCTGATTAGCATAGATTTCTCGTGTGCAGGGATGATCTTTTATTTTTTTATACATTAAAGGCTGCGTGAAAGATGGCTCATCGCCTTCATTATGACCAAAGCGTCGATAACAAAAAATATCCAAAATGACATCTATGTTAAAAGCTTGGTTGAATTCTGTCGCTATTCTAGCAGAATGCACTACAGCTTCTGGGTCATCACCATTAACATGAAGTATTGGCGCCATAACCATTTTAGCAACATCAGTTGGATAGGGAGATGAACGCGAATAAGCTGGACTTGTTGTAAATCCAATCTGATTATTTACAATAATGTGAATAGTTCCCCCTGAGCGATAGCCACGAAGCTTTGAAAAATCAAAGGTTTCCGCGACCACACCCTGGCCAGCAAAGGCAGCATCACCATGCAAAATAATGCCAAGAACTTTGTTTCGCTCTTTATCCTGAATTTGGTCTTGTTTTGCCCTAACCCTGCCAACAACCACGGGGTCAACAATTTCTAAATGAGATGGATTTGGCGCCAAAGATAAATGAATTTCATTATCGTCAAAACAACGGTCCGACGACACGCCCATATGATATTTCACATCACCAGACCCACCTGCTTCTTCTGGATTGGCTGGGTTTCCTAGAAATTCTGAAATAATTGCTCTGAAAGGCTTGTCCATAACATTGTTCAAAATATTAAGTCTACCTCTATGAGGCATACCTACCACAACCTCTTTTATTCCAAGCTGGCCACCACGCTTCAAAATTTGCTCCATAGCAGGAATCAACGCTTCACCGCCATCCAAACCAAATCTTTTCGTGCCAACATACTTTTTATGGAGAAAACGTTCAAAGCCATCTGCAGATACTAACTTTTCATAAATTGCAATTTTACCGCGTTCGGTAAATTCGGTACGATTACCAATCGCTTCAATACGCTCCTGAATCCACGCTTTTTGATCTGGATCCTGAATATGCATAAATTCCACGCCAATAGTTGCGCAATAGGTGCGCCGCAACACATCTAAAATCTCATTCAAGGTTGCGGTTTCCAAGCCCAGCACATGGTTTATGAAAATAGGACGGTCAAAATCTTCTGGACCAAATCCATAGGTGGCTGGATCTAACTCTGGATGAATTTCTTTTTCTTGGAGATCAAGCGGGTCAAGCTGAGCGAGCAAATGCCCCCGAATACGATAGGCGCGAACAAGCATAATGGCTCGCAAACTATCCAAAGTGGCCGAGCGCAAATCGCCAGCCATCAGATCACGATCGCCGGTAATCCCTTTGGCAACCGCTTTTATCGAGGCCTCAGGATCGTGCGCACCAATTACCTGTGTTGGATCAGTGCCCCAATCTGGCTGGTATTCTGGCTCGCTAGCCAGTGCCCCAATAGATTGAAACCAGTCTGCCCATTCTGGGTCAACATTGCCTGGATTTGCTGACCATGCTTTGTGCATCTCAGCAATAAAAACTGCATTAGCTCCTGACAGAAAACTTGAATCCATCCCTAAACTCCGCCCCGATTATAGATCTTCTCTTAAACAACATACTTCAGCTATTCTGCGAGTATCACCTTATTTGACCGCAAAGAGCAAGCAAGGCCTAAAATAAAGACATTGCTATGCTTGTTTGTTTCCAAGCCTGTTAAAACGCTTCTATGGCTTGCTGCAATGCTTCACCAAGCTGCGATGGCGAGCGCGCCATGACAAAACCAGCTTTTTCCATTGCGGCAATTTTATCTACCGCTGCGCCGCTACCCCCTGCGACAATCGCTCCAGCATGCCCCATCCGGCGTCCCGGCGGTGCTGTCTGCCCTGCGATAAAACCAGCAATAGGCTTTTTATTTGGGTGGGCTGCATAAAATTCCGCAGCTTCTTCTTCTGCCGAGCCGCCAATTTCACCGATCATAACGATAGATTCTGTGCCATCATCAGATAAGAACATATCCAAACAATCAATAAAGTTTGTGCCGTTAACAGGGTCGCCGCCTATACCGATGCAGGTAGATTGACCAAGCCCAATAGCCGAAGTTTGCGCCACCGCTTCATAGGTCAAGGTACCAGAGCGAGAAACAATGCCTACACTACCCGTTTTATGGATATGGCCGGGCATAATCCCAATTTTACAGCCCCCCGGCGTGATAATGCCAGGACAGTTAGGGCCAATCAGACGGCTACCAGAACCCTCTAATGCCCGCTTTACCTCAACCATATCTCGTACCGGAATCCCTTCGGTAATACATACGATCAGCGGCATTTCTGCTTCGATAGCTTCAAGGATAGAATCAGCAGCAAATGGCGGCGGCACATAAATAACAGAGGCATTCGCGCCAGTTTGGGCACGCGCATCGGCAACCGTGTTAAAGACCGGCAGATCAAGATGGGTTTGCCCGCCCTTACCCGGGGTTACTCCGCCAACCATCTGGGTGCCGTAATCAATAGCTTGCTGGCTATGAAACGTGCCTTGCGCACCCGTAAAGCCCTGACAGATAACCTTTGTATTTTCATCAACAAGAACAGCCATACTCTTTATTCCCCCTTCACCGCAGCGACGATTTTCTTTGCAGCGTCACCTAAATTATCTGCGGCGATAATATCCAGACCAGATGCGGCCATTATCTCTTTGCCCTTTTCAACATTTGTGCCTTCGAGACGCACCACCAACGGCTTGGTTAGCCCCAATGTTCTGGCCGCTTCAACCACCCCTTCTGCAATGACATCACAGCGCATAATCCCGCCAAAAATATTGACTAAAATACCATCAACATTGTCATCAGATAAAATGATCTTGAAGGCCTCTGTCACACGCTCAGTGGTTGCGCTACCGCCAACATCTAGGAAATTGGCTGGCTCGCCGCCCTCTAGCTTGATGATATCCATTGTTGCCATGGCAAGGCCCGCGCCATTCACCATACAGCCAATGCTACCATCCAACTTGATATAGTTTAAGTCAAATTCAGAGGCTTTGACCTCACTTGGATCCTCTTCACTTAAATCGCGCAACGCCAGCACGTCTTTCTGGCGGAACAGGGCGTTATCATCAAACCCCATCTTCGCATCCAGTGCCAAAAGATCGCCATCATTCGTAACCACTAGCGGATTAATTTCAACAAGGGAGGCATCGCGCTCAATAAAGGCTTTATAGATACCTGCCAGAAAGCCGCCTGCCTGTTTAGCCGTGTTGCCTTCCAGCTTTAGGGCATTGGCGATGCGGCGCACATGATGCGGCTTTAGCCCGGTTGCCGGGTCAATAGATACCGTAATGATGCGCTCTGGTGTTTCTGCCGCTACCGCCTCAATATCCATGCCGCCCTCTGTTGAAGCGATAATGGTTACTTGGCTAGATACGCGGTCTACCAGCATGGACAGATAGAGCTCGCGTCCAATATCACATCCCTGTTCAATATACAGACGCTGAACCTCTTTACCTGCGGGACCTGTTTGATGGGTTACCAGCACTGAGCCAAGCAGTCTTTCTGCTTCACGCCGCACCTCATCAATGCTCTTAACAACTTTAACACCGCCAGCCTTACCGCGCCCACCTGCATGAATTTGGGCTTTTACAACCGTTACAGCCCCATTTAATTTTTCCGCTGCCAATACGGCTTCCTCAACCGTAAAGGCTGGAAACCCTGTCGGGACATTGACACCATAATCGCGCAAAAGGGATTTTGCCTGATGTTCATGTATATTCATAGATTTACTCCCCCAAACTCAAAAACCTAGCTTCTTTAAAAACTTTATCAGGCTTGCGCCATTACGCTAGAGCCAGATATGAAAAACGGGTCTATTCGACCCGTTCAACTATTTCATTTAATGCTCTTACAGCCGCTATGGAATGATCAAACATCGCCTGCTCATCTGCGTTCATGGCAATCTCGACAACACGTTCCACACCGCCACTGCCAATAATTACCGGAACGCCTACATATACCCCATCAAGACCATAGGCGTTTTCAACAAAGGCTGCACATGGCAAAAGCCGCTTTTTGTCTTTCAGATAAGCATCTGCCATTTGAATAGCTGACGAAGCAGGCGCATAAAAAGCAGACCCTGTTTTCAGCAAGCCAACAATTTCAGCCCCGCCATCGCGCGTACGCTGAACAATGGCATCAATCTTGTCTTTTGTAGACCAACCCATTTTAACCAAATCTGGAACCGGAATACCGGCAACAGTAGAGTAACGCACCAGCGGTACCAT
Organism: Alphaproteobacteria bacterium; assembly: GCA_022425485.1. GTDB lineage: Bacteria > Pseudomonadota > Alphaproteobacteria > Puniceispirillales > Puniceispirillaceae > JADHLI01. The sequence continues at coordinate 47,855 of JAKMFL010000072.1, forward strand.
GGTATCGCCGTGCCCGCCCAATACAAAGGCGCTGACATCTTCCACCGAAACCTGAAATTCTTCAGCCAGAAAATAGCGGAAACGTGCGCTATCCAAAACACCTGCCATACCCACAACATGACTAGCTGGCAGACCAGACGCACGTTGTAGGACGCCAACCATCGCATCTAGCGGATTGGTTATACAAATTACAAATGCATTTGGGCAGTTTGCCTTGATACCTTCGCCAACCTGCGTCATCACTTTGGTGTTGATACCGACCAGATCATCGCGGCTCATCCCGGGTTTGCGCGGTACGCCAGCTGTCACAATAACAACATCCGCACCCGCAAGATCGGCATAATCATTAGCGCCCACTACATTTGCGTCGAACCCTTCGATAGCGCTAGCTTGGGCAATATCCAGCGCCTTGCCTTGCGGGATTCCCTCAGCGATATCAAATAGGACGATATCACCCAATTCTTTCAAGCCAGCGAGAAGCGCCAAAGTGCCGCCAATATTTCCTGCACCGATCAGCGCAATTTTATTCCGTGCCATCGAAAAAGTTCCTTCACTTTCGGTTTAAATACTTTTGAGGCACAGCTAGATTTTTGGATAAAAACTTACCATTCCCCCACTTTTGGGTTTAGCGAATTTACCCTTTTTTAGCAAGGGTAACATCAGGTGATTTTTACCTATTAATGCGGATAAAAGAAAAAACCTTACTGATAATTTTTTGCTCGCGCTATCAAGTCTCGGCGCGCATCCCTCTTAGCTGTGCCATTTCTTGCAAGCGCGAACGGGTACGCGCAAACTCAAACGCCCATTGGCCACCTGTATAGATTTCATCTTGCGGGGCAGCTGCGCTGGTAATAATAAATCGGCCCCGGTCATATAACGCATCCACAAGCCACATAAAACGCCGCGCTTCATTTTGTTCCGCATCGCCCAGCACAGGAATATCACGCAACATCATACCTGCAAACCGATCAGCTAGCACCAGATAGTCGCGTGCACCAAGCGTTGTACGGCAAATTTCATCAAAATGCACATCTAGCAGATCGCCAGCAACTTTTTTGAAGGTTAGGCTACGACCAGCCACAATAATCACCTCCTCAAGAAGCGGTGCATCCCCAGACAGACGGGTAAACAGGCCATCTAATTGCACGTCAATTGCGTCTTTATCGTGCTGGCTAACACCCCCTGCCAAAACATGCCAACTTGAGACTGTTTGCAACACCCGGCTACGCCAATCGACCCCCTCGCCAATATGATGAACATCCATCCGCTGTTTTAAACTAGCAATAAAGGGCAGAAATCTATCCCGGTGCAGACCATTTAAGTACAGCTCCTCTGGCAGCCTGTTGGAAGTGGTGACAAGGATCATACCGCGCGACCATAAGCCATCAAAAAGCCGCTTAATAATCATCGCATCGGCAATATCGCGCACTTCCATCTCGTCAAAACAGACAATATGGCCGGGGGCGAGCAGCATATCTGCTGCCACATCTATCGGATCATTCGCCCCTTGCATGCGTGCGCGTTGGATAGCATCTTGAGCGGCAACCATGAAATCGTGAAAATGAAAGCGCTGCAGATTTTCCGCCGGAATAGATTTTGCGAATAAATCCATCAACATGGTTTTACCGCGGCCTACCCCGCCATAAAGATAGATGCCTTTTTGGGGGGATACACTGCCAGATTTCTTGGCGCCAAATAGCCGGCTAACAAACCCGTTACCTTTTGCAGGTGATGCGCCGCGTTTGAGAAGAATTCCAGAGTTCTGAAGGGCGGTGAACAGCCCATCTAAACACTGCACAGCCCTGTTTTGTCCCGCATCAGAAGATAGCTTGTCATCAGCAAGAAGCGTCTGATAATGCTCATCTGGCGAGGGTAACACGCTGGCATTTCCTGTGCTAAATCAGATAGGGGGTACTAGCCTTGTCTTTGTACCATCAGTTTTTTAATCTCGCCGATCGCCTTGCCCGGATTCAGTCCCTTTGGACAAGTCTTTGCGCAATTCATAATCGTATGACAGCGATATAGACGGAACGGATCCTCAAGGGCATCCAAACGCTCCCCTGTGAACTCATCACGGCTATCCGCTATCCAGCGATAAGCTTGCAACAGCACAGCTGGCCCTAAATACCGATCCCCATTCCACCAGTAAGATGGACAAGAGGTTGTGCAGCTAAAGCATAAAACACATTCCCACAACCCATCTAGCTCATCTCGTTCCGCAGGGGATTGTTTGCGCTCCCGCCCTTTTGGATCAGGGGTTTCTGTTTTCAGCCATGGCTCAACTGACGTAAGCTGGGCATAAGCATGGGTAAGGTCAGGCACTAAATCTTTCACCACCGGCATATGCGGTAGCGGGTAGATATTAACCTCGCCCTTTACCTCATCAATAGCCTTCAAACAGGCCAGCGTATTACCGCCATCCACATTCATTGAGCAAGACCCGCAAATCCCCTCGCGGCAGGAACGCCGAAACGTCAAGCCGGAATCCACCTCATTCTTAATCTTTATGAGCGCATCAAGTACCATAGGCCCACAATCATCAAGGTCGACTTCGTAGCTATCAATACGCGGATTCTCATCATCCTCTGGAGACCAGCGATAGATATTAAAGGTCTTAGTCCGGCTGGCCGTATCTGGGGCCGCATGATGATTACCTTTGGCAACCTTTGAATTTGCTGGCAAACTAAACTGTGCCATATTTGATTACTCCCCTCGGCTCTTAACCCTGCCTGACGCTAACTAGTACACACGCGCGACTGGCGGTACCGGCTGAACTTCATTGGTCAGCGTATTCATAGTCACATCGCGGTAGCCTAGCTCTGAGTGGTTATTTTCATCTAGCCACATCACCGTATGCTTCATCCAATTTTCATCATCACGCTCTGGATAATCTTCATGCGCATGCGCACCGCGCGATTCTGTGCGTTGGTGGGCTGATCGCACCGTAACCAGTGCTTGGCTCATCAGATTTTCTAATTCCAGCGCTTCGATAAGATCTGTATTCCAAACCAGCGAGCGATCTTGAATACCAAGTTCCCCCATGCTACCCGCGATTTCATCCATAGATTTCACGCCCTCATCCAAGCTAGAACCAGACCGGAAAACCGCAGCATATTTTTGCATCGCCTTCTGCATATCCAGACGCAATGCGCCGACTTTTTCCTTACCCTTTGCGTGACGCATTCTATCCAAACGTTCAATCGCCTTATCGGTTGATTCTTGGCTTGGCGGGGCTAGGGTCGCGCCGGGCGTTAACACCTCAGAGGCGCGTTGTGCTGCCGCCCGCCCAAATACAACAATATCCAGAAGCGAGTTTGTGCCCAGACGGTTTGCCCCATGAACGGACACACACGCTGCTTCACCAATAGCCATTAGACCATGTGCAACCTTGTTCGGGTCATCCTTGGTCGGCGCCAGAACTTCACCATGATAGTTGGTTGGAATACCGCCCATATTATAGTGGACTGTTGGTAAAACGGGTATCGGCTCACGGGTGATATCTACGCCGCAGAAAATCCGCGCTGTCTCTGTAATGCCCGGCAAGCGTTCATGCAAGGTGTCAGAATCAATATGTTCTAGATGCAACAGGATATGATCCTTGTTCGGGCCAACACCGCGCCCTTCATTAATTTCCATTGTCATCGCCCGGCTAACCACATCACGGCTTGCTAAATCCTTTGCGGTTGGCGCGTAGCGTTCCATAAAACGCTCACCCTCAGAATTCGTCAGATATCCGCCTTCACCGCGTGCGCCCTCGGTTATCAGAACACCTGCGCCATAAACGCCTGTTGGATGGAACTGCACGAATTCCATATCTTGCAATGGCAGACCCGCACGCAAGGCCATCGCATTACCATCACCTGTACAGGTATGGGCAGAAGTACAAGAGAAATAAACCCGCCCGTACCCACCGGTTGCCAGCACCGTGCGCTGACCAAGGAAACGGTGCAAAGAGCCATCTTCCATCGATAGTGCCAAAATACCTTGGCAGGCGCCATTATCATCCATAATCAGGTCAATAGCATAATATTCGACGTAAAATTCAGCCTTGTGGCGCAAGCATTGCTGATACAATGTATGCAAAATCGCATGGCCGGTTCGGTCGGCTGCGGCACAAGCGCGGCGGGCGATATTTTTACCGTAATCAAGCGTATGACCACCAAAAGGACGCTGATAGATATTGCCATCTTCGGTCCGTGAGAACGGCACGCCATAATGTTCCAACTCAATCACAGACGGAATAGCATTACGGCACATATATTCAATAGCATCCTGATCCCCTAGCCAATCAGAGCCCTTGACCGTGTCATACATATGGAATTTCCAGTTATCACCTTCACCCATATTATTGAGCGCTGCCCCAATGCCGCCCTGTGCGGCAACGGTGTGAGAGCGCGTTGGGAATACTTTGGTAATACAAGCCGTACGCAAACCAGATGTGGCCATACCAAGCGTTGCTCGCAAGCCAGCCCCGCCAGCCCCAACAACAATCACATCATAATGATGGTCTGTAATTTCATACGCGCTCATCTTCAACTCTCCACATCAGCTATTTCCGCTAGCTGTTTAAACTCTATTTGCCAGAAAATGCTGGCCTATTCTAACCTATGCCGACCCTTATGATAATTATGTTAATCCCTGCGCGTTACCAGTGGCAGGCTAACAGTTTTTTACAATGCGATTTTCAATAAGCTAAGCATGCTTATCGCCCCCAGCAATATCAGCACCATCCGAAGGGCGATAATCATCGTCAGCCGGATGCCCTCATGCGCTACATAATCTTCTAAAACGACTTGTAATCCCAAAGCGCTATGCCAAAATCCAACCCCAACAAATAAAATCAGAATAGCGGCGTTAAGGGGATGCGAAAGTAAGCGCATGGCACTCTCAAAATCTGCACCAGCCAGCATTACAACAAGCGCGCACATCCACGCAACCAGCCCAACCATAGCAATGGCTGTTAGGCGTTGATGCCACCAGTGAGACAGGCCTGATTTTGCCGCACCCAGCCCGCGTGCCTGTGCGAGCGGTGTTTTCATATTATTAGATTTTAACATCTTAAACGCCCCCTTCTTACGCTAGGCTATAGACAAGGCCCCAAAGCCCTGCGGTTAGAAGCGCAGCCAACACCAAGACAGCTTGACCTGATTTATAAATCGCTGGAATGGTCAATCCAATGACCGCATCCCAGAACAAATGACGCACCCCATTACACGCATGGTAGAATAGCGCCACACTATAACCAAATAATACCAGCTGGCCCAGCGGGTGCCCAATGATGGTTGTTGCCGCTGCAAAGCTCTCTGGGCCGCTTGCTAACGCTATCAGATATAAGGTGAGCAGAAACGTGCCAGAGGACAGGATAATCCCTGTCATACGATGGCTGATAGACATAAGGGCCGGCAAGGGCAGACGATAAACCTGCAAATGCGGCGATAATGGGCGCTGACGTGCCATAGGGATACCACCTTAAAATATGTGTTATAGCCGAAAAAGCGTGATAATTGACCACGTTTCCCCCGCAATCCTTGTAACTATAGCGAAAGGCGGATACGTAATCAATTTGTCAGCTGAAGATTTTCAGCCCTATGGAATAAAATGTGAAATAAAACACTGTACATTTGCATATGCAAAGGTGTAACAGGCGGTATGACAGGAAAAAACGCACAAATTGCGGCTCTAAAATCCTTTCAGCCCGATATTCTAGCGATACAATCTGCTGTGATGATAGGGGCGGTAGGCAATGATGCAGCTATGCCAGTTTATACCCATTTCAGGCACAAAGCTGCCCGCCTAGATACGGTCAGGCTAGCAGCGCATCCGGGTTTTGGCCGCGGTTTTACAGATATTACAGAGGCAAAAGTGCTCGCCGCGCTGTTAACGGATTTTGCTAACTTGCAAAAAGATGCCATGCCAAAGGCCTTACAAACGGGATATTTTGGCGCAGCAGATCAAATCTTTCCAGTGGCTGATTTTATCGCATCCAGCCAGAAAAAAGATGATATTTTTTATCTACTAGACCCGGTTCTAGGGGATGCGGGCAAGCTATATGTAGACCAGAATATCGCAGATGCGATGCAGCAAAAATTGCTGCCGCTTGCCGATATGATCACGCCGAACGCCTTTGAACTTGGCCTGCTGGTGCACCAGCCTATTCATAGCCTTGCAGATGCTGAAGAAGCGGGCCAAAAAATTCTTGGCCAGCTCCGCCGCCTGCGGGCTGTTTTTGCAACAGGCATAGATGCCAGTCTCCCTGCTGGTGAGGGCAGAATTGCAGATATATTAATTACCCGTGATGCGTCTGTCCCATTTGTGCATAAAAGCAAAGCACATGGCATATCTGGAAGCGGTGATGTATTAAGCGCAATGATTCTGGCTAGCTACCTTAACAGCGGCGATCTGACGAAAGCCTGTCAATCAGCTAGCAATATTGTCAATCAGATGATTAGAAAAACCGCTACACCACTCGGTCTTGATGTAGCGGACTTGCTATGGCGGCTAATACCTAATCAGGAGCCAGAATAAGGGGCTATCTGGCTTCTATCTTTACAGATTTAGGTTTAGGGCTAGCGTCCGCTTAGCCCACGCGCGGCTACCAATTCAGCGATTTGAACTGAATTTAAAGCTGCGCCTTTGCGCAAATTATCAGATACGCACCAGAAAACCAGTCCATTATCTACAGATGGGTCACGTCGAATCCGGCTTATATATACCGCATCTTCCCCAGCGCATTCAATCGGCGTCACATACCCTTCATCTGCCCGGTGGTCGATCACGACCACCCCATCTGCCTCACGTAAGAGCTGACGCGCTTCTGCTTCACTAATCGGCTTTTCGGTTTCGATAAAAACCGCCTCACTATGACCGATAAAGACAGGGATACGTACACAAGTTGCAACAAGCTCTATAGCGGGATCCAAAATCTTTTTGGTTTCCGCTGTCATCTTCCATTCTTCTTTGGTCGCGCCATCATCCATGAATACATCAATATGCGGGATAGCATTAAAGGCAATTTGCTTGGTGAATTTTTCTGGACGCACCTCATCATTCACAAAGATGCCTTTGGTCTGATTAAAGAGCTCATCCATTGCTGGACGCCCAGCCCCCGACACCGCCTGATAGGTCGATACCACTACGCGCTTAACCTTAAAATTATCGTGTAGCGGCTTTAAGGCAACAACCAGCTGGGCTGTTGAGCAATTTGGGTTAGCAATAATATTACGCCCGCCTTTAGACACCAGAAAGCCATCTACAGCATCTGCATTTACCTCAGGCACGATAAGCGGCACATCTTCATCCATGCGGAAAGCAGAAGAATTATCGATAACAATACATCCTGCATCGCCAGCTTTAGGGCCGAATTTTTTAGAAATATCCCCGCCAGCGGAAAACAAGGCGATATCGACTTGCGTGAAATCAAAGCTGTCTAGCGATTGAATTTTAAGCGTTACATCCTCACCATAAGAGATTTCTTTACCTGAGGAGTTTGATGAAGCAAGCGCATAAACCTTATCCGCAGGGAATTTCCGCTCTGCAAGCGTTTGCAGCATTTCACGCCCGACCGCACCTGTCGCGCCAACTACAGCAACACGATATCCCATTTTCAAGTTTCCTTATTCTAGCTCAAGCTTGCTTATTAAAATTGCTTACCGGGGTAAAATCACTTACCGGGCGCGTCTGTTCATGGCATCAATGACAGCTTCTGTCATGCCGTCTGTGCCGACCTGCTCACAGCCCGGGGCCATAATATCGCCTGTCCGTTTGCCAGAAGCAAGCGTATCCGCAACGGCTGCTTCAACCAGATCTGCTTCCTCACCCTGCCCAAATGAATAGCGTAGCATCATTGCAAAACTCAAAAATTGTGCCAATGGATTTGCTAGATTCTGGCCTGCGATATCTGGGGCAGAGCCATGTACAGGCTCATACATCGCCTTTGGCAGACCGGTATCCGGGTCTGGCGCCCCAAGCGAGGCTGAAGGCAGCATCCCAAGCGATCCAGTTAGCATCGCCGCACAATCAGAAAGCAGATCACCAAATAGATTATCTGTTACAATTACATCAAACTGGCGCGGATTACGCACCAGTTGCATCGCGCAATTATCTGCATACATATGCGAGAGCGTTACATCGCCGCCTTCTGCTTTATGCAAGCCAGCCATGACCTCACGCCAAAGCACACCAGACATCATCACATTCGATTTTTCAACCGACGTAACGCGGCCATCACGCTTGCGCGCTAATTCAAAAGCAACACGGCCAATGCGTTCGATTTCAGATGTTGAATAGGCATTCGTATCATACCCCTTTTTCTGACCATCTGGCAGCGCGTCAATACCGCGTGGCTCGGCAAAATATGAGCCGCCACATAATTCACGCAAAATCATGATGTTCAAGCCAGAAACAATTTCTGGCTTTAAGGTAGACGCCTCTGCTAGCGCATCAAACACAATGGCTGGACGCAAATTAGCAAATAAATCCATCTCTTTACGCAAAGCCAACAAGCCACGCTCAGGCTTTAGGCTAAAATCCAGATCATCATATTGTGGCCCGCCAACAGCGCCAAAAAGCACCGCATCAGCCGCTATTGCGTCAGCCAGTGTTTCATCGCGCAAAGGCACACCATAAGCATCATAAGCAGCCCCGCCAACATGGTCTTGGGCAACATCAAAAGACAGAGATTTATGTTTCGCTAGCCATTCCATGACCGTCATATTGGCAGCCATCACTTCAACACCAATACCATCGCCGGGTAGCACCATTACTTTACGGTTGGAGGCCATTTTCCTGTCTCCTTAAAATGTTATCTATCACGTTATTATTATTTTCGCCCTGATAATGGGGCTACACTCTATTGCTCAATAGCCTATTGCTGAATAACCAATCGAGAAGAGAACTCAGATTAAAGCCAAGGACGGTCCGCATCACGGCCCGCTTCGAAACTGTCAATTTCCCGCCCTTTTTCAAGGGTAAGCCCAATATCATCTAACCCATCTAGCAAACATTGTTTGCGGAACGGCTCCACATCAAAATTAATAGTTGCGCCGTTTGGGCGTGAAATAGTTTGAGTGACCAAATCGACGCTCAATTCAGGGTTTTCAGCATCTGCAGCATCCGCCATAAGGGCATCACGCTGCTCAGCGGTTACCTTGATGGGCAGGATCCCATTCTTAAAGCAGTTATTGAAAAAGATATCCGCAAAGCTGGTAGAAATCACACAACGAACACCATAATCCAGCAACGCCCAAGGCGCATGCTCACGACTAGACCCGCAACCAAAATTATCGCCAGCGACAATGATTTTGGCCTCTTTATATGCTGGCTTATTTAGCACAAATTCTGGCCGGTCATTGCCGTCATCATCAAAACGCATTTCGTGAAACAAATTAGCACCAAGACCTGAACGCTTGATGGTTTTCAAAAATTGCTTTGGAATGATCATATCGGTATCGATATTTAAAATATCCATTGGCGCGGCAATGCCAGATAACTTATCAAACTTTTGCATTATATTGCTCTCCCGTTAACTGGTTTGGGTTCTACAGCGAACGCACATCACTCAGACGACCACTTATCGCCGCCGCCACGGCCATTTGCGGGCTTACCAGATGGGTGCGTCCACCGCGCCCCTGCCGACCTTCAAAATTCCGGTTAGAGGTAGAAGCACAACGCTCACCAGGTGACAATTTATCTGCGTTCATTGCCAAGCACATGGAACAGCCCGGCTCACGCCATTCAAAACCAGATGCAATAAAGACTTTGTCCAAGCCTTCTTCCTCAGCTTGCTGTTTTACCAGACCTGAGCCAGGGACGACCATTGCCCGAACCCCGTCTTTGACCTGCTGACCATCAGCGATAGAGGCCGCAGCACGCAAATCTTCGATGCGGCTATTGGTACAGGAACCAATAAAGACGGTATCAATTTTTATATCGGTTAGCTGCATACCTGCTTCTAGCCCCATATATTCAATGGCGCGTTCTACTTTTGCACGCTTAGCGGCATCGCCAACCTTTTTTGGATCTGGCACAGACGCGGTAATTGGTAGCGCGTCTTCTGGGCTTGTCCCCCAAGTTACGGTTGGCACGATATCAGCAGCTTTCAGCGTAATTTCGGTATCATAATTTGCACCAGCATCAGATGGCAGCGTTTCCCACCATGCAACGGCCTTGTCCCATACCTCGCCAGATGGCGCCATTGGGCGGCCTTTCAAATACGCAAAAGTCTTTTCGTCGGGCGCTATCATGCCTGCGCGGGCGCCAGCCTCAATCGCCATATTACAAACGGTCATGCGGCCTTCCATCGATAAGTTGGTAATCGCTTCCCCTGCAAATTCGATTACATGGCCCGTACCACCTGCTGTACCGATTTTACCGATAATCGCTAAAATAATGTCTTTTGCAGTTACATGCTCTGGCGCTTCGCCTTCAACGGTAATGCGCATATTTTTGGCTGGTTTTTGGATCAATGTCTGGCTGGCCAACACATGCTCCACCTCAGAGGTGCCAATCCCAAAGGCAAGCGCGCCAAAAGCGCCATGCGTTGCGGTATGCGAATCGCCGCATACAATGGTCATGCCGGGCTGGGTAAAGCCTTGTTCAGGGCCAATGACATGCACAATCCCTTGGCGAATATCATCCATGCCAAAATAGGGAACACCAAATTCAGCCGCATTAGACTCTAATGCTTCTACTTGAATACGGCTTTCTGCATCTTCTATCCCAACACTGCGGTCGGTAGTAGGCACATTATGATCAGCAACAGCGAGTGTGCGCTCCGGGCTACGAACCTTTCGTCCAGCGTCACGCAGACCTTCAAACGCTTGTGGGCTGGTGACTTCATGCACCAAATGCCTGTCGATATAGATAAGGCATGTTCCATCATCTTGCTGGTGAACAAGATGCGCATCCCAGATTTTATCAAATAATGTCTTTGGTCCTGACATTTCAGACCTCCCCTAAAATGACATGATTGCCAAAATTATACAAAATTATGATAGATCTATCCTGTCTGTTAGGTAAACAAAACAGATGAAAAAAATTTATGCGGGGCTACTTCGCTGCTGTGCGGGTATTTTTTTCAGCGATACGCGCAGCTTTACCTGTACGGCCGCGCAAGTAATAGAGCTTGGCGCGGCGTACCGCCCCACGGCGCATTACTTCGATAGACTGAATTTTTGGTGAATGTAGCGGAAATACCCGTTCAACACCCTCGCCATAAGAAATCTTGCGCACTGTAAAAGACGAGTTAACCCCGCGGTTAGAACGCGCAATACACACGCCTTCGAATGCCTGAACACGCTCGCGTGAGCCTTCGACAACCTTCACACTAATTTTCACGGTGTCGCCTGGACCGAATTCTGGAAGGGAGCGCTGTTCTATAACAGCTTCCATTTGCGACTTTTCAATTTTATCCAGGATGTTCATTTTGCATCTCCATAAATCTGAGCGCCACTAAAACAGTAAAATGGCGCAAATGTCAATCTTTATCCTCTTTTTTGAGGTGTTTTTTAGCCATATAGGCTGCTATCAGATCAGACCGCCTGTCTGTGGTGATCTCTATGGCATTTTCATGGCGCCATTTGGCAATATTCTGGTGATGGCCAGAGAGCAAAACTTCTGGCGGCTCTAACCCCTGCCAGTCTCGTGGTTGGGTATAATGATGATGCTCTAAAAGGCCGCTTTCAAAGCTATCTTCAAGGTGGCTTTCTTGTTTGCCCATTACCCCTGGCAACAACCTGACCACCGTATCCAAAATCACCATAGCCGCCTGCTCACCGCCAGAAAGTACGTAATCGCCAATGCTTACTTCGGTTAGCTGATAATGCTCTATTACCCGCTGGTCTAGCCCTTCATAGCGCCCACAAACAATCATCACCCCTTCTTGCTGGCTAAGTTCGCGCACCATCTTCTGATCAAGTAATTTACCTCTAGGGCTTGGATAAAGCCGCGTCAAATTACGCTTCGGTGGCTGCTGTGCGATAACATGTTCAATCGCGCGACCCATCACATCTGGGCGCATCACCATGCCATGCCCCCCGCCAAAAGGTGGGGCATCAACATTTGCATGCTTGTCGGTAGCAAAGCTGCGTATATTATGGCAATCCAGCGACCAGATACCCTTTTTCAAACCCCGCCCAGCTAGCGAATGACCAAGCGGGCCTGGAAACATCTCTGGAAATAAGGTCAGCAAATGCGCAGCCCATAACGCCTTTTCAGATGCACTATCAGCAGCGCTCATTTATGCGTCTCCCCTTCATGGTCTTTTTCTGGTTCCTGCGCATCCTGTACATCAAGAATGATTTGCCGCGCCTTTATATCCACCTGTTTTAAAAAGGGTGGGTAATAGGGCAACATTTCTGTTTTATTATGTTCGGGGAGTTGAATTTCTACAATTTCACCCGCGCCAAAATCATGTAAACCAATAACCTCGCCAAGCAGGGTTCCGTCTGAGCTGCATACCTGCATTCCCAGCAGATCTGCCTGATAAATCTCGCCCTCATCACATTCTGGCAATTTATCCCGTTCCAGATAGAGCGCGCTTCCCTTCAAAGCTTCTGCTGCGTTTCGGTCAGAAACAGAAGCGGCTGAGCAAATGGCAAGCCCCTTATTAAAACCTTTAATCTGAAGGGTTAATGCTGTGCCATTTTCAAGGCTAAGCGAACCATAGGCTGTTAGATCTTGTGCGCGTTCACAAAAGATTTTTACCTTCATTTGGCCGCGAACACCATGTGGGGCCGTTATGATGCCCATGATGACCATTTTTTGTGTATCTGGTTGCATCAGACAAGCTCACCACAGGAAAGTAAGGCAGAGAGTAAAAGAGCCCTCTGCCTTGCAAATGTTTTTATATTAAGCGTCGGCAGGCTTTTCTTCTTCTGCCGCAACTTCTTCTGCCGGAGCTTCTTCGGCCGGAGTTTCTTCAGCAGTTGCTTCTTCTGCCGGAGCTTCTGCTTCAGCAGTTGCTTCTTCTGCCGGAGCTTCTTCTGCTGGAGCTTCTTCTGCTGGGGCTTCAGCGGCGGCGGCTTCAGCGGCTTCAGCAGCGGCAGCTTCGGCAGCCGCAGCTTCTTCTGCTTCACGCTCAGCACGCTTCTTACCTGGCGCAGATTTCTTTGGCTGATCCCGCATTTCAACAGGGGCTGTCAGCGATAAAGTAGAAAGCAGTTTTTGAACGCGTTCAGTTGGCTTCGCGCCCAACCCTATCCAATGCTTTACCCGCTCGCCATCAATAACCAGACGCTGGTCATTATCTTTTGCTACCATCGGGTTATAATGGCCAATACGTTCAACATAACGCCCATCGCGCGGTGCGGCAGCTTCTGCAACAACGATACGATAGAATGGACGCTTTTTTGAACCGCCTCTTGATAGTCTGATTTTCAGTGCCATAAAACTCTTCCTTCCGATTTCATCTGGCTAAAGTAAGTAAAATATTTTGGTTTATTTCTTGCGTGGGGGGCCCCCTAGACCAGGCAAGCCGCCCCCTTTACCAAACGGATTAAACCCGCCGCCGCCCGGCATACCTGATTTTTGCATCTGTTGCTGAAGCTGGCTTACCTGTTCAGCAGAGGGCATACCGCCGCCCATTGGGTTGCCGCCCATACCGCCGCCGCCGCCAAGCATCGCTTTCATCGCTGCTGCACCAGATTTTGTGCCCATTTTTTTCATCATTCTGGCCATATCCTGATATTGTTTGACCAGCTTATTAACATCCTGAACAGAGGTGCCTGAACCTGCCGCAATCCGTTTGCGCCGAGACGCATTTAACAGGCCCACCTGAACCCGCTCTTTTTTTGTCATCGACAAGATAATAGCTTCCTGACGCTTAACCATCGCATCATCCACACCAGCTGCCGCAATTTGCTTTTGCAGCTTACCAAGTCCGGGCAGCATGCCTAGCAGCCCGCCAAGACCGCCCATTTTTTGTAATTGGCGTATTTGGCTAAGAAAATCATTCATATCGAATTTGCCAGAGGCCATACGCTCTGCCATGCGCATGGCTTCTTCTTCTTCGATAGCTTCGGCCGCTTTTTCAACCAGCGCGACCACATCACCCATATCAAGGATGCGCCCTGCCATACGCTCTGGGTCAAAAGCTTCAAGCGCGTCAAGCTTTTCACCAACACCCACAAGCTTTACCGGACAGCCTGTGGTTTGCGCCATCGATAGGGCTGCACCCCCTCTGGCATCGCCATCAAGGCGGGTCAACACAATACCGCTGACGCCAACCGCATTATTAAATGCATCTGCGGTAGTAACTGCATCTTGGCCCGTCAGGCTATCGGCTACCAATAAGATTTCATCTGGCGTTGCGACGGCTTTGATATCGCGCAATTCAGCCATCATCGCTTCATCTATGCTCAAACGGCCTGCTGTATCCAGTATTAAAACATCAAAGCCTTGCAGGTGGGCCGCTTGCATTGCCCGCTTCGTCAGTTGAACGGGGGTTTCGGTATCTGATTCGGGCAGGATGCCTGCCTCTGCTTGATCCGCTAGCGCACGCAGCTGCTCACGCGCAGCAGGGCGGCTAAGATCAAGGCTGGCCAACATCACTTTTTTCTTGTGCTTTTGTTGTAAATGAAGGGCTAATTTACCAGCTGTAGTGGTTTTACCCGACCCTTGCAGACCTGCCATCAAAATTACAGCAGGCGGCGTAACATCTAACTTTAACGGGCTGGCCTCACCGCCAAGCATTTCCATAAGGCCATCATGAACAATTTTAATAACCTGCTGGTCTGGGCGCACAGATTTCAAAACAGTTGCGCCAACCGCCTTGTCCCGAATAGACGCGATAAAGCTTTTCACCACAGGTAAAGCAACATCCGCCTCTAACAACGCAAGCCGAACTTCGCGCAGGGCGTTATCTACATCGCTTTCAGAGAGCGCGCCACGCTTACCAAGCGTGGAGAAAACCGATTGCAGTTTATCTTTTAGATTATCGAACATCTATGTTGTAACTACCTGATAGCTTATCCAAAAAATTTGTTTCCATCCCGCAATCTTTTACGCTTGCACAAAACAGGCTCATTAAATATCCAGCCATAAGGCATTAAATAGCCACATAGCAAAACAACGCCTGTGCTCGAAAACTTCAAGGACAGACGGAACCCGTTAAGGTTTGGCATTATAAAGATATGCCGGAATGGTTACGGTCTTCTAAGCAGAAACGCACCAGATGTCAAGATAAGGGTACTTTTCAGATTCCAGATGCCATGCCATAGTCAGGGTCATAGTCAGGTCATTATGAATATAGCTTGATAGCCTATATGCAATTACGGCAGGTGAATGTTTGATATGTCTGTTTTTTTTATAGCGAGCAAACTCTTTGCCATATTTTTCAATCCTCTCTGGCAACTAATATTTTTAATCTGTGCAGCCATGCTCGCCCAGCTTTTTAAAGCCCGCGCCCTATCCAGCCTATTATTGGGCACAGGATGTATATTAGCCCTTCTCTATAGCTTTTTGCCCTTTAGCGAAGGCTTGCTTAGGCCACTAGAAAATTATGCACCCAAGCCTAGTCAGGCTGCCCTTGCCGAAGCGAGGGGTATTATTGTTCTGGGCGGATTTACAGGGGATGGCAAGGTATCTGCCAGCCGGAACGCGGCGCAATTAAATTACCGTGCGGAACGCTTTGTTGCCGCAGTTAGCTTGCATCAAAAATTCCCAGATAAGCCTGTTTGGTTTTCTGGCTTTTCAGGCCAGCTAGTTCAAAAAGGATGGTCAGAAGATGTAATCATTACACGTCTGCTAGCTGATTTGCAGCTAGAAGATGCGCCATTTTATTTTGAAAGAAAAAGCCGTAACACTGCCCAGAATGCAAAATATACCTATCAGCGCATCCAGCCAAACGCATCCGATAAATGGATATTAGTGACGTCAGCTAGCCATATGAAACGCGCCCATCATGCCTTTCAAAAGGCAGGCTGGCAGGATTTGATATTATTACCGGTTGATTATCAAACCCCGCAAACAGGCAGTCAAATTAAGCTTTCGCCATACCGCAGCTTTCATAATATGCGGCTCTTTTTCCATGAATTTTTCGGCTTGCTGGCCTATAACCTAACGCGCCGAATATGACCAGTTGCGGATTTACATGGGCAGCTTATCTTGAGGCACTTATCTTGGGGGCGCCTGCCTATCTTTGGGGCGCCTATCTTGGAGCGCCTATCTTGGGGGGGAGGCTATTCAGGGTTTAACCCCACCAGCGCATGTGCAAAATCACGGGCGGTGAAGTCCTGTAAATCTTCTGCTGATTCGCCCACCCCGACCATATGGACGGGCAGGCCAAATTCACGGGCCAACGCAACCACAATACCGCCCTTTGCTGTTCCGTCTAATTTGGTGATAACCATTCCGGTTAGGTCTGCTGTTTGCTGAAAAGCCTTCATTTGCGCAATCGCATTTTGTCCAACTGTCCCATCCAATACAATCAGGCTATCCTGCGGGGCTTCTGGAATTTGTTTTTTGATCACGCGAATAATTTTCGCCAGCTCTTCCATCAATTCTGCACGATTTTGCAAACGTCCAGCTGTATCGATAATCAGCACATCAGCCTTATCTGCACGCGCTTCATCAATGGCCCGAAATGCCAGTGCTGCGGCATCGCCGCCCCGCTCACCAGAAATAACTTTGGTATCTGTGCGTGCGCCCCACCCGCTAAGCTGTTCAATAGCTGCTGCACGAAACGTATCTGCTGCGGCCATAACCACATGGCGTCCTTGTGCCTGAAAGCGGGCAGCGAGCTTGCCAGCAGTGGTGGTTTTGCCTGACCCATTAACCCCAACCAGCAAAATTACATGTAAATCATTCTCACCTTCAGCCTGTTTAAAGGTAAGCGGCTTTTCAACAGGGAGCAAAATATCGGTTAACTGTTCAGCTAATGCTTCGCGCAAAACATCTGGTGTCACCTCGCCCTGCCAGTTACGCGCGCGCAAGCCCTCGGCAATTTCAGAAGCAACAGACACCCCTAAATCTGCAAGGATAAGCGCTTCCTCAATTTCTTCAATAGAGGCGGCATCAATTCTACCCTTGCCAAATAACCGCGATATCCCTGACAGGCTGGAGCTCACCTTATCGGATGATTTCTTCAAGCCAGCGGTGAGCTTTTTTAACCAACTCATTTAGTAATCCTCTTATGCAGAACGCGCCAATAACGGGCTGACCTGTAGCTGATCTCCAGATACTGATTGCAGGGATACAGGGACAATCTGACCTGGCTGATAGCGGTTTTTATCCCTGAGAGCTTGGCCATCCTCCAAAAAAAGAACCGCTTTTTCAAAGCCAGATAAATGTCCCCTACCCCCTGCCTCTAACAGCAACATATCACTCCCGCCAATGCGTGTTTCCAGATGGTTTTGAAGCTGGTGCGCGCCAAGTGCGCGTAATTCTGCGACCCGTGTTTTGATGGTATGCTTATCT
The DNA here is from genome assembly GCA_022425485.1 of Alphaproteobacteria bacterium. Lineage (GTDB taxonomy): Bacteria > Pseudomonadota > Alphaproteobacteria > Puniceispirillales > Puniceispirillaceae > JADHLI01. The sequence goes on from JAKMFL010000072.1 coordinate 65,267, forward strand.
ATTTGCGGCATCTGTGCGGCAGGTGTGCCTTCACGCGGAGAGTAGCCAAAAATATGCAAATGTACGAGGCCCGCCTCTTTTATCAGCTGGCAGCTAGCCTGATGGGCAGCTTCGGTTTCCGTTGGAAAACCGGCAATAATATCTGCGCCAAACACCACATCACTGCGGCGGCGGCGGGCTTCTTCACAAAACCGCAAAACGTCGCGTGCCAGATGGCGCCGCTTCATACGTTTTAGTATCATATCATTGCCATGCTGAACCGATAGATGCAAATGCGGCATCAGCCGCGCTTCACTCGCCAACACTTCCATCAGCGCATGATCTGGCTCTGCCGGATCTAAAGAAGAAAGTCGCAAACGAGGCAATTCCGGCACTGCACGCAAGATTTCCTGCACCAGCTTACCAAGGCGTGGACGGCCTTCTATATCCTGTCCCCAGCTGGTAATATCCACCCCTGAAAGCACCACTTCTTTGGTACCAGAAGCAACCATATCTCGAACATTTTCTACAACATCATTTACCGCAGATGAACGAGACGGCCCTCGCCCATAAGGAATAATGCAAAAAGTACAACGATGATCGCATCCCTGCTGGACTTGCAAAAAACCCCTTGTGTGATCATCAAAACTTCCCGTTAAGTGACTGGCTACTTCGCGGACCTGCATAATATCGCTGACCTGTTTTGCAGGTAGCCTACCCTGCGCCAGATCGTGCCAGCTCTTGGCCTGCAATTTATCTTCATTACCAAGCAGAATATCCGCTTCGGGCATCGCCGCCCAGCTATCTGGATTTATTTGTGCAGCACATCCCGTCACCACAATTTTAACGTCTGGCTTTTCACGGCGCAATTTACGAATAGCCTGACGGGCTTGGCGCTCTGCCTCTTTAGTGACCGCGCAGGTATTAACAATGACCACGTCATTGAGACCTGCCGCTTCGGCATGTCCCCGCATCACTTCAGATTCCCAGATATTTAAACGGCAACCAAAAGTCTGTAATTCCGGGCGGTTTTGCTTACTCATGTTAACGCGCCTTTTCCCAACTTCAGCGATAAGCTGGCAAAAAAACCCGTCGGAACAATTCCGCTCGCCACCGAAAAGACAGGCCCTGTCATAACAATTTGACCCCCTGACGGCGCATCGGCATTGCGCCAATCTATTTCCAGCGTGCCGCCATCTAGATGGACTGTAACTTGAGGTTCGGTAAGGCCGCGAAGCACGCTGGCAGCAACCGACGCGCACGCGCCAGAACCGCACGCCATTGTTATCCCTACGCCCCGCTCCCACACCCGCATGCGAATTTCGCGCCGGCTAAGTACCTGCACAAATTCAATATTAGCGCGATCTGCAAAAATCGGGTGCGTTTCTGCCTCAGCTCCCCATTTTTTAACATCAATAGCTTCTGCATCTTCGACAAAAAATACTGCATGCGGATTACCAACGGAAACTGCCGTCGCTGAACCCAATCGGCTCAAACCCAGATCAAGAGAAGCTGTATCTGCCGCGCGGCTTAGCGGAATATCCTGCCAGCCTGTATGCACAGGGCCCATCTGCACAGATATATCCCCGCCATCCCTATCTCGCCACGCTAGCAAATCGCCTGCGATAGTGCGAATAACAACCTGATTTACCGCTCTTTCAGCCATAATCAAGCTGGCGACACAGCGGGTGCCATTTCCGCACGCCCCAGCGATACTGCCATCCGCGTTATACATATCCAATACAACATCCGTGCCCTCGCGGGGCGGCATCAGCACCATTAGCTGATCGCAGCCTATCCCCTTATGCCTGTCAGCTAGCGCTTGCATCTGCGCAGCATCAGGCAAAGCACTTCCATCACGCCCATCTAGCACAATGAAATCATTGCCAAGCCCGTGCATTTTCAAAAAGGGAAGGTCTTCCATTCTACTCATTAAGATGCGCCTTTCGCGCCATGAACATCTTTCGCTCGTCTGTGCGCTCACTCTAGCGGATTTATGCCCATTAATCCATATTTCGGGTAAATCCCTATTCTGGATAAATTTGTTATTTGGAGGCCAACTCTATAACCAGGGGCACATGGTCAGAGGGTTTTTCTGCGCCTCTTATGGCCGTATCAATATGGATATTGGTAATTTTATCCTTATTATCGGCGCTTACCCAGATATGATCTAGACGCCGGCCACGATTGCTAGCCTGCCAGTCACGCGCACGATATGACCACCAGCTATAGAGAAGTTCTTCTTCCCCATAATGGTGACGCACCGCATCGACCCAGCCGCCCTTATCTATTAGCTTCAACAGCATTTCGCGTTCTATATCCGTATGGCTAACCACATTTTTTAGCTGGCGCGTAGACCAGACATCAGCGGCTAATGGCGCGATATTTAGATCCCCAACTAGAACAGAGGAAGTGGGCGGCTGCGCGCTGAAAAAGCTGGTCATCTCCGTAACAAAATCCAACTTATGCCCAAATTTTGGATTAATGTCGCGGTTTGGCTCATCACCGCCAGCTGGTACATAAAAATTATGGATTGTCTGGCCCTCGATAGTGGCGCTGATATGCCGGCAATCCGTCCGGCCTGTCCAGAGATGATGGCCGCTATCGGTTATTGGCAGGCGCGAGATTATCGCAACCCCATTATAAGATTTCTCGCCGCGCATCACGATATGTGGCCAGCCCGCCTCAGCAAACGCCTCAACCGGAAAAAACTGATCCTCGGTCTTGGTTTCCTGCAGACAGAGCACATCTACTTTATGTTCCCTCAACCAGTCTGTAACTAATTGAATTCGCAGTCTAACTGAGTTAATATTCCAAGTTGCTATTCTCACTGTTTTTACTTTGTCCCAATTTTGTCCCAACTAAATCGCTAATTTTGCTCTTTCGAGCTGTTCAGAATATTCCTCTTTTAGTCGCTCTGGACTTTCAATCTTTACATATCCCAACCAATCAGGATGTAAGAGTTCGTGAATTAATTCTCGATGCCCTCTGCACTTTAACTCAACAATGAGAGAACCATTTCTCCCGTGACTGATTTTCTGCGATGGATGGAACTTAACTTTTTCTGCTCGATTAGCAACCTCTTTCGAAAATCTCAGCTTAATATCCCAGAGAGCATCACCTTGAAAAACGCCAAATGATTGTTCAGACCACTCTTTCAAATTCCATCCATCTTTTGGCGTAAATGCCTGTGTTGTGGTCTCAAGG
>JAKMFL010000080.1 GCA_022425485.1 Alphaproteobacteria bacterium
AGTCGGGCAACAATCGCTTATCGGGGATGCATACAAGGCACAGGCACTTGAACTTGGAAAGTCTCTCAATCAGCCGCATCTTGTAGATGATCAAAACTGGGAAATAGCCGCCTGATTACAAACAAACAAAAAGCCCCCTAAAAATGGGGGCTTTTATGTATGAAATTTCCAAAACTGAATAAATGCTTTTAGGTTTATGAAATAGGAAAATCAGCTTTCATGATGGCTTGTTCACTTCTTTTAAAGCCAGCCTTCATATCGCGGTTAAACTTATCAATGGCCGTTTCTACATCTCTAGACCGCTGCAGAGGCTGTTGGTGCAAAAGGTTAATACGCCTAAACTAAAGATTATGGCGTAAACCTTTTATGAGGAGAAATCGGATGGGATTTCGTAAGCTTTTTTCTTTGAACATCTTTATAGGTGGTATGATTGCCACCCTTTCCACGCCCGCTTTTGCAGTTGAATGTACCCGCTATCACCTTGATCATACGGGTTTTAGCAGTATTTCTGCTGCTGCCTCTTGGTATCCTGAAAAGGTTACAATTCATGAATTTAAATTTAACGAAATCGACGGGCAGAAATCCCTTGTATATAAAGAGGCTACCCGGATGAAAGACGGTAATGATTATCATGAACTTTGGGTGCGATATCAACTTCTGCCTTCTGGAAAAATGTTTGTTTATGGTTAGCAAGCAGGAGGTTTTCAGAGGCCGGGAAGTGCCCGCTATGACTGCAACAAAAATGCTGTTGATGTTTCGGAATATTTAAAGAAATTTAAAAGATAAAGTGCACTAAAAAAAGCTATTACAGCACCCTCTTAACGATATAGAGCATCAAGCTTATCCTGATATACGGATAAGACTATATGCCGCCGTACTTTAAGTGTTGGTGTCATTTGATTGTTTTCTATTGTAAATTCGTGGCTAGATAGAATGAATTTTCGCACCCTTTCAAAAGCCGCTAGCTGGCTGTTTGCGCGGCTCACCGCTTGCTTTATCAGGCCGAATTTTTCTGTTTCTGGCAGGGCATCAATCTCTGGTGATGGCACGATTATAGCGGCTAGCCATGGGCGTTTATCACCTGCAACCATAATTTGGGCTATTTCAGGCTGTACCAGAAATTCTGCTTCTACACGGCTGGGGGCGATATTATCTCCGCCCGAATTCACAATCATATCTTTTTTGCGGCCGGTAACAGTAATAAAGCCATCTTCTGATATTTCTGCTAAATCACCTGTATGTAGCCAGCCATTGCGCAATGTATCCGCTGTTGCTTCTTCATTTTGCCAATAGCCATTCATGATACAGGCCCCTCTGGCTAATAGCTCGCCCTCTGCAGAGCATTTAACCTCTACCCCGCTAACACTTGGCCCTACGGTTTCGATACGTATATCCCCCGGCCTGTTGGCAGAAATTAAGGGCGATGCCTCTGTTTGCCCATATCCTTGTAAAATATTAACGCCCAGCCCCAGAAAAAAACGGCCAATTTCAGGGTTTAACGCGGCCCCGCCTGAGACAAAATATTTCAACCTACCCCCAAAACGCATGGCAACTTTTTTGCGCACAAGCTTGTCCAGGATACGATCAAACATGCGCTCACCAAAGCCGAGCCGCTCCCCGCGCCATTTTTTACTGCCTAACTGAACCGCTTTATGGAACAGTGTTGCCGAAAGGCCGCCCTTAGCCTCTACGCCCTTTGTAATACGGTCATGTAACACTTCATAAAGGCGCGGCACAGCGGTCATAAGGGTTGGCCGCACTTCAGCCAGATTAGCGGCGATTTTGTCTGACCCTTCGCAGTAATAGATTTGTGCGCCAATCTGTACTGGCAGATGCAGACCTGCGGTATGCTCATAGGCATGTGAAAGCGGTAGCAGCGATAAAAATACCGCCTCTTTTGCGGCATTCCCCTCCTCTAATAGCGCATAGGCAGCATCAATGTTTGCCTGAATAGAGCTATGGCTTAACATCACCCCTTTTGGCTGACCGCCTGTTCCGGAAGTATAAATGATACAGCATGTTTCTTGCCCGCCGCCCACGATAGAGAGTTTTGCCTTTGTAGGCTGCCAAATTTCTTCAACCGGGTGGATAGGAAAAGCAGCAGATCGCTGCAAGGGGCTGTTTTTAGCTGTCTGGCCGGAGTTAGAGAGGATAATAGCAGCTTTAATTTGCTTTTTATTCTTTGCTGCCTCCATCAGACGCGCCCCAGCCTTACTGTCTGAGCACATAATAAAGCTGGCCCCTGAATCCTCTAGCTGATGGATATGATCGCGCAGGGTGTGGGTGGTATAAGCTGGCACTACAATGCCGCCTGCCGCTAGAATGGCCAGATCACAAATAGCCCAACTAGAGCTGTTTTCGGCGCAAAGGATAACCCGCTCCCCTTGCTCAAGTCCCATTCTTTGCAAGTTATGGGCAAGTGCGCTAACACGTGCCGCCGCTTCATCATAGCTTACCGCCTGCCAGTGACCATCGAGCTTGTCAAAAAAAAGCGGGGCATCCCCCATTTGTTTAGCTTTGGCTAGAAATTGACCTGTTAGATGTATCTGGCGCATATTATTCCTATTCTGTGGAGGCATTCTTATCGCCGCCCTCTTTCAGCAATTTTGGCGTTAGGAACGCGATTAGCGGCATATTGGGGTGAACCTGCCCGTTCTCACTGTTCAGCACACACGCACAGCTGGTCGGCATATGGAGCGGGCTGTCAGGCTGCAAATGATGTAAGAGCATGCTCAATCCCGGATTATGCGCAATGACCATAATGGTATCTATGTCAGCTGCCGCCTTTTCAATCACATTACTGATTTTAGGTGCCGACGCTTCATACAAGCTATCTTCATATATTGATGTCATTTTGGGCCAATAGCTAGCGCCAAGGTCAAAAGTTTGGCGAGTGCGCAAGGCAGAGGATATAAGACATAAAACCTTTCCTGTTAAATAAGGGCGCAAGGCCGCAGCTATAAGGGGCAAGTCACGCTGCCCCCGCTTCGATACAGGCCGTTCAAAATCAGTGCTAACTCCTGAAAACCAATCAGATTTAGCGTGCCTTAGAAGGATCAGATGGCGCATAGATACCCGCAATAGTAATCAATAAAAAAACATAACAGAAAAATTTTTGCCGCTAATTTTTCAAAAATACAAGCCCCTGTCAGGAAACAGCAAGGTTTCTTGTACCCCTATCTCAGACTTTATAGCAAATTATCTGGAAATCCATTGGCCCTCTTAGTATGTTAGTAAGAGCTTTTAGGGCATCCTCCTTTAAAACCAAACCAGCCGAGAGATTTAATTTAATGTCACGCAAAAGTTTTTCAGAGCTTATCGGAAACACCCCTCTCATTCGGCTTAATGCGCTGTCAGATATGACAGGGTGTGAAATATTGGGTAAGGCAGAATTTATGAATCCCGGGGGTTCTGTAAAAGACAGAGCGGCCAAAGCCATTATCGAAGCAGCAGAAGCAAGTGGAGAGCTAAAACCGGGCGGTCTAATTGTCGAGGGCACTGCCGGTAATACGGGTATCAGCCTAACGCTGGTAGGACGCTCAAAAGGCTATCGATGCGTCATTGTGATGCCAGATACCCAAAGTCAGGAAAAAAAGGATGCCTTAAGAGTGGTTGGCGCGGATTTACGGCTCGTACCCGCTGCACCTTACCGTGATCCGGGCAATTATGTGCGCACCTCAGAGCGGCTAGCAGATGAATTGCGTGAAACAGAGGCAGGCGGCGTTATCTGGGCTAATCAATTTGATAATACTGCAAATAAAACAGGTCATTTCAACACAACAGGGCCAGAATTCTGGGAACAAACCCATGGCCAGATCGATGGCTTTATTTGCGCAGTTGGTTCTGGCGGCACATTGGCTGGGACAGCAGATTATTTGCGGACAAAAAATAAGGATATAAAGATTGGCATTGCCGATCCAATGGGTTCTGCTTTGTATGAACATTACGCACATGGCACGTTAAAGGCGGAAGGTGGTTCCGTTTCAGAAGGTATCGGTCAGGGGCGTATTACGGCGAACCTAGAGGGGCTGGAAATAGATATGCCTGTTCAGGTAAGTGATGAAGAGGCAATGCCTATATTATTTGACTTGCTAGAGAAAGAGGGGCTTTTGCTAGGCGGCTCTAGTGCAATAAATGTTGCGGGGGCGGTGAAAATGGCCCAGAAGATGGGCCCCGGGCATACCATATGCACCATATTATGTGATAGTGGCCAGCGTTATCAATCTAAAATTTGGAACCCTGATTTTCTGCGTTCTAAGAATTTACCTGTCCCTCATTGGTTGGAAACTTAAAAGAGTAGAGGTGTTTTCATGGAAACAAATATTGTATCTGCCCAATGGCTACTGGCACAAAATAGCGCCGCTATAACCCTGCTGGATGCCAGTTATTTTCTGCCTACTATGGGGCGTGATGGACGCGCCGAATTTGAAACAGAGCATATTATTGGCGCTCAATTTTTTGATATTGATACTATCAAGAATGAAAAAGACCCCCTGCCCCATATGATGCCTGATGCGGCTGTTTTTGAAAAAGCTATGCGTGATATTGGCGTTGATAGCAAAAAGCAGATAGTGGTCTATGATAACTCGCCATTTTTATCCTCTGCCCGGGCTTGGTGGATGTTGCGTTATTTTGGACATCTAGCTGTTTGTGTATTAGATGGCGGTATGGCGGCATGGAAGGCAGCAGGTGGCCAGACAGAAGCGGGCAATCCAAAGCCAGCACAGGGAAATTTTCAGGCAGGCACCCCGCAGCAGGCAGGACTTATTCTGTTTGACGCCCTGCATGCAGATGTAACAAGTGGTAAAGCTGACCAGATTATTGATGCCAGAGCTGCTGATAGATTTAAGGGGGTCGCCCCGGAGCCGCGTGCCGGATTGCGTGCAGGGCATATTCCGGGCTCTCTTAACCTGCCGATTAATAGCCTGCTAGATACAGAAACAGGAAAGCTTAAATCTGCTGAAACCTTGCAAAAACTGTTTGATGAAGCAGGTTTTGATATGGGAAAGCCTGCAGTGACAACTTGCGGCTCTGGCGTTACCGCTGCGGGTCTTACTTTGGCACTTGCGATATTGGGGAAGACAGATATCCGCCTATTTGATGGCTCGTGGTCTCAATGGGGTGCGTCGGACGCCCCCATTGAAAAATGACCTCAGGGCGGGGCGCGTCGGACGCCCCCATTGAAAAATGACCCTAAAAAAATAGGCTTATTTTAATGATCGAGGATCTGACTTAAAAACAGCTTAGTTCGCTCAGATTGCGGATTGTTAAAGAAGGCTTCTGGCTCATTCTGCTCAACAATCTGCCCTTCATCCATGAAAATCACCCGGTTTGCTACCTTGCGCGCAAAGCCCATCTCATGTGTGACGCAAATCATCGACATGCCGTCTTCGGCAAGCTGAACCATTGTATCCAGCACTTCTTTAATCATCTCAGGATCAAGTGCAGAAGTTGGCTCATCAAATAGCATCAGCTTTGGTTCCATACAGAGCGAGCGCGCAATAGCCACACGCTGCTGCTGGCCGCCAGAAAGCTGGCCCGGATATTTGTGCGCCTGTTCTGGAATTTTCACACGCGTCAGATATTTCATGGCGATTTCTTCAGCGTCTGCCTTCGGCATTTTGCGCACCCAGATAGGGGCAAGCGTGCAATTTTCTAGAATAGTCAGATGCGGGAATAGATTAAAATGTTGGAAAACCATCCCAACATCACGGCGAATTTCATCAATATTTTT
>JAKMFL010000082.1 GCA_022425485.1 Alphaproteobacteria bacterium
CATGATTTTGTCATAAGCAGGAGAGAAGCTCGTAATGTTGGCAGAATGATGAATGTCACTGGCGGATAAGGCAGGCGTTAAAGATGGCTAAAAGGGCTGTATTTGGGCTAGCTGGTTGGTCAGGTTCGGGCAAAACCACGCTGGCAGAAAAGCTTATAAAAGTGCTTTCTGAACGGGGGCTAACGGTTGCTACTATTAAACATGCCCATCATAAATTTGATGCAGACATGCCTGGCAAAGATAGCTGGCGGCATCGCAAAGCAGGCGCAGGCCAAGTGCTGGTATCTTCTGCTATGCGTTCCGCTCACTTTATTGAGCATGACCGCGAAGAGCCGAGCCTAGAAATGTTGCTCGCTAGGCTAAACCCTTGTGATATTGTGCTGGTAGAGGGGTTTAAAAAAGAAGCCATTCCAAAGCTAGAGATATATCGCGGCGAGCTAGAATTATCGTCCCTTTATCCAGAAGACCCCTTCATCATAGCCCTTGTCAGTGATACCCCGCCAGAGGATTGCCAGTTGCCTGTATTGGCAAGTGCAAACATAGACTGCATTGCAGACTTCATAATGCGCCATCTGGAACTTTAAAGAGGGATAGCAGAAATATGGCGCATCCCAAAACAACCAAGCTGGAAGAAGCAAGAGCGCGGATACTTGCCGCCGCAGGTCAGCTTGCCACGCAAACAGAAATGTTGCCGGTGATGCAGGCTAATGGGCGGATATTAGCAGAGCAGGTGATAAGCCAGATTGACCTGCCGCAAACAGCTAATGCGGCTGTAGATGGGTTTGCTATCTTTACGGATAAGCTACAGGCAAGTCCGGATAGGCCAATGAAAATTGTTGGTATGGCGCGTGCAGGCCACCCCTATATTGGCACGGTTAATTCAGGTGAAGCGGTGCGTATATATACGGGCGCGATGGTTCCAGAAGGCCCAGATGCCATCATCATGCATGAGGATTGCACAGAAAAAGCAACTGGCGACAGTGATAGTATTATCTGCAACAGATTATTGAAGCGCGGTACCAATATCCGGCCAGCGGGCGAAAATCTGGCCGCAGGGGAGTGCGTTGCAGATAAAGGACAGCGGATAACCCCTGCATATATGGGGCAATTAGCCGCTTCAGGTGCGGGCCATGTAAATGTTTATCGCCGGCTGAAAGTTGTGCTTTTTTCGACTGGTGATGAGGTGATAGAGGCAGGGCAACCGCTGCAAGCTGGTCAGATATATGACAGCAACAGGCCGATATTGGCAGGTTTGCTCAGCGGTGCGGATGTGGAGCTGATAGATGGCGGGATTATCCGTGACAATAAAGCTGATCTGATTTCAGCCTATGAGGAGGGGCTCGCACAAGCTGATATTATCCTTTCTAGTGGCGGTGCATCAGATGGAATAGAAGACCATAGCCAACAGGCGCTTAGTGCCGTTGTGGCAGAAAAACTGTTTTGGCGATTGGCAATGAAGCCAGGCCGGCCAATGGCGGCTGCGGTAAAAGGCGGGCGATTTATATTTTGTCTTCCCGGCAATCCGGTGGCTGCCTTTGTATGTTTCAAACTGTTGATAGCTCCCGCCATAGATAAATTATCTGGTGCAAATGTCCGTGTGCCATTGGCCTTAAAGATAGCAGCAGGATTTACGCATAAAAAAGCGGCAGGGCGGGCTGAATATCTGCGCGCTGTCATCAAGACAAATACGGATGGAAGCCAGAAAATAGCCTTACATGGACGCAAAGGGGCAGGAGTGATATCCTCGCTTACTGGGGCAGATGGTCTGGTCGAAATCCCGCTAGACTGCGTGCAAGTGCACGAAGGTGATTTGCTAAACTTTATCCCGTTTCAGGAACAGGTGTTATGAGAATTTTATATTTTGCATGGATGCGGGAGCATACGGGTTGCAGCGCAGAGGAAATTCAGTTGCCTGAAAAGGTAGGCACAATAGCTGAATTGGCGGAATATTTGCGCAGCCGTTCGGCGAGTCATGAAGCCGCATTGCGGAATATGAAGACGGTGCGAGTTGCTATAAATCGGCGCTACGCTCAGCTAGATAATGCCGTGTGTGCCGACGATGAAATTGCCTTTTTTCCGCCTGTCACGGGGGGGTAATTAGGGGTGGAAACTATTCTTATAACACAGGATGATTTTGACATTGCTGGCGAATATGAAGCCCTGAAACAGGCTGGCGTAGGGGCGGTTGTTATATTTTCGGGCGTGGTGCGCGATAATGCAGATAATCCGCGCTTGCTAGCGATGACGCTAGAGCATTATCCCGGGATGACAGAAATGGAGATCAGCACCATTATCGAAGAGGCCAAGGGTCGCTGGCCCCTAGCCAGCGTGCGCGTTATTCACCGTGTGGGCCGACTT
>JAKMFL010000002.1 GCA_022425485.1 Alphaproteobacteria bacterium
TTGTGCTATCTGCATGGGCGGTATCAAATCTGTTTTCATATTCTGCGCTTTGGGTAGGATCGTCTTTCAACGCTGCGCTTTCCTTTAGCGCGGACAAATCATTATTTGGTTCTGCCGATTGCAAGTCGCGGCCAGTGTCTGTTGTCGCTGGCGTTGCCTCTTTCGTTGGCGCCTCACTAGGGGCATCTTGGCGTGCCGCCTTATCAGATTCGCGGTCATCAATCGTTTTCACTTCCAAAAACGGGTTCTCATACATCTGTTCTTGCAGATGCTGCGACAGCTCTATATTAGACATTTGCAACAGCTTAATCGCTTGCTGCAATTGCGGTGTCATTACCAGTGATTGCTTCTGCCGAAGTTTTATCGATTGTGATAATTGCATAGTTCGTCTCCCTCTCGAGAAAGAGATTTCCCCAACGGCACAAACTTTGCAAAAAAACAATTTGACGAGAGAATCTGTCAGGTTTTTTACATCACATTTTCAGTAAAATCAGATAGTTAATATTTTTTGTTAATACTTTGTTAATTTTTATGTCAGAATTCAGACACATGTTTAGGGCTATTTCGGGTAAGGCTCAGGTGAATAGCTCCGGGCTGAAATGGCTGGCTAATACAATAAAAGAGAATAAGAAACACCCCTTTTTCAAGATGAGTAGTTAATTATGCTGTTAATGCGTACCCATGTGAAAAGAGAGCCTTGCCGGCGGTGTCAAATCTTGCGTCTATACTTACTACTGGTAATAGCGGTAGTCATCATCGGCTTTACAATGAATAGCACGCTCTCGCATTTAGCGGGAATACAGCCTATCTTTTTTGGGTATCTATTTACAGGTCTTGCCGTTATCACCTTTGCGGTGAAATATGCCCATTATCGTCTGCAGAAAGCTGGAAAGCTACGTTCCAAAGCGCGTTAAGGTGATTTGCGGTCACGAGCCAGCCGGACAGCCAAGGGCTTTTCTGGAAACGAGCGTGCATAGCTATGCCCCGTCATGAAATTGACCGACCAGTAATTTTTATTGGCAAACCAGTTTTTCTGGCCAGTCCAATAGGGCTCTGCTCCTGTTTGCGGGAAAATTGTTTTTTCTATGCGCGGTGCAGGACAGGTATCGCACACCAACAATGCCAGCTCTCTTTTTGTTGGTAAGCGCCAGCGCCCCCCTAATTCTTTATTTGCAAGCTTGATAACTTCATCTATTTCATCAAGAGGGAATCTTAAAATCTCCCCCTCACATGCGCCTTTGGAATAGATTTGTCCTACCGAGCAGCGCAACCATTCAACCCCGCTGCGCAAATCAAGTACGATATGTTCACGCACCAAATAATGGCTTGTGCTGGCATTTGCGCTTTGGCTAAAGCCAGCCGCACTAATAAATGCCATTATAAACAGGCACGCAGCGCGTAAATACTGCCCTTTGCTAGAAAAATAGCTCAGATATTGTGCGCACCAGACCATTAAGCCACTCACTTCACTGTCACCCTGTTCAAAACTTTAGCATAATCTGATATTAATCTATAGTGAAAGAAAATAGAGGTGTAATAGTGCTTTGGTATCAAAATTGCTAATGGATACGCAGAGACTCTGCGGCGATAAGCCGTCTAAACAGATTTTTAAGGTGTAAAACCTATGGATATTGGATCGATTATTGGGCTTATTGGCGGCATTGGCATGATCATCGGCGCCATGATTACGGGCGGCGGTTTGGGGCCTTTTATCGACGTGCCATCCATCTTGATTGTTTTTGGTGGTACAGCTTTTCTGGTGCTTTATTCTGTTCCTTTGAATATTTTTCTGGGCCATTTCGGGGCAATGGCGAAAGCCTTTTTGCCGCCTATCAAGAAAATGGATCAACTGATTGAACGGATGGTAGAGCTGTCTGGTATCGCGCGTAAAGACGGGATGATGGCTTTAGAAGGGCAAGAAGTGCCTGACAAGTTTTTCCAAAAAGGCTTGCAAATGCTGGTAGATGGCGCTGATGAAGCCAAGCTTGTTACCCAGCTAAATAAAGAAATTGGTGCTATGAAAAAACGCCATGAGGTTAATCAGGGTGCTGTTAAAGCATGGGTAGACCTCGCCCCTGCAATGGGCATGATCGGCACGCTTATAGGACTTGTTTTGATGCTCGGCAATATGGCCGATCCAAAGGCGATTGGCCCGGCGATGGCGGTAGCACTTCTGACCACTCTATATGGCGCGTTTATCGCGAACGTTTTATTTACACCACTGCTGACAAAGCTAGAGGGCTATACAGAATATGAAGTGGTGTACCGCGAAATGGTCGTCACCGGCCTCAGAAATATCGCCAGAGGCGAGTCGCCGCGCAATATTCAGGATCAGATGGTTTCCAACCTTGCACCAAAGATGCAAGAAAAGCTGGAAATGGCTTAACCGGGATAATAGTGGCCAAAATAATAGTGTCCAGACTAATTGGTAGGCGCCTTACCCAAAGGATAAATTATGGCTGAAGCAGAAGCTCCAGAGATTGAAGAAGAAGAAGAGGAATGTCCCAAATGCCCGCCTGTAGGTGCGCCGGCTTGGATGGCAACCTTTGCCGATATGGCAACCTTGCTGATGGCCTTCTTCGTGCTTATTCTGTCCTTTGCCGAATTTAACGTTCCTAAATTTAAGCAAATTTCCGGCTCGCTTCGTAACGCGTTTGGCGTGCAAAAAATTGTCCCGATTGTGGAACAACCAAAAGGCACAACTGTGCTGTCGCTTAATTTCAGCCCATCTCCTGCTAAATCTGTAACAGATGAGATGACCCAGCAAACCACCAACGTCAATCAGCCAGAGTTAGAGCAGCAAAATAAAAATAAAGACGGCGATGGTGAAGCACAAAATGATGCAGAAGATGTGGTTAAAGCGCTAGAGGAAGCTATTGCCAGAGGCGATATTGAAGTACAAACCCTTGGCGATAATGTGGTGGTAAACTTCACCCCTACAGAAGCAGAAGAAAAAGACCTCCCTCAGCTTCTGCAAAAGACCTTAAACGCTATAGAAAAGGCAAAAAAGGCCGCAGGCAAGTCTGATCAAGATGTTCTGTTTGGCGGCTTAGAAGGCACCTTGCAACAGCTGGCAAAGGCGGCGAGTGACGCGGCTGAGAAATCAACCCGTGATGCTGAAAGTCAAGCAGCAGCTGAAGCGAAAGCAGAGCTGGCAGAAGATGAGCTGAAAGTCGCTTTGCGTCAGGAAATCGATAAAGGCCTGGTTGCGGTTGAGCGAGATGAGGACAAGGTTATTGTAACCGTAGGGGCTGGCGGTGCTTTTGCTTCTGGATCAGCTGAGCTGACCAGTGAAGCGATAGAGATCATGGAACGGATTGCCAGTGTTAATGCTGAGGGGAAGAGCGAAATTACGGTTTCTGGCCACACTGATGATGTACCGCTTATCTTTGGCTCGCGCTACCGCGATAACTGGGATTTGGCAGCCGCGCGTTCAGCAAGTGTAGTGCAGGCTTTGTCATCTGACGGGCTGATTAGCAATGACCGCCTAGAAGCCATTAGCTATGGCGAAAGTCGTCCCGTAGAGACCAACGATACCGCTTCGGGCCGAGCTAAAAACCGCCGTATCGAAATCGAAATTAATTACTAATATTTTTTGCTAAATTAGGTTGAGCTTGCGGGATATAATTATCCCCCTCTCTGCCCTGTCTAATATTTTGGCGCACATTCGCCTCCCCTATTATATCCCTCACCCCCCCTTTTATACCTCTCGCCCCGCCCTATAATCGTAAGTGGTGCGCCTAATGAAAGTTCGCCAACAACACTTAAAGCTGCCCTTCTAGTAGGCAGCGCTATCGGTGATGTCTTATGAATATTGGAAAGCGTGTAGAAGGCTATGCAGGGCTATCCGCGGTGCCGGCATCGCCATTCTTATTTAGCTTTTCTGGCGGGCCCACATAGGAGAATTCAAAATTGCATTTGGGGTCAAAGCTTCTAAGGAGTTCTTGTGCTTCCTTAGTCGAGGGCGCAGCAAAAATCATCCAAAAGTAATATTCATGGTACAAACTATGGCTGCGAATAAGGCTAGTCTGCGCCTTATGAAAATAGGTAGATATCAGCAAATAGACCAGCGCGAATAATGCCGGCTGAATAAACAAGCTCATTGCATAGGTTACCATCACCACGCCTAGGGGCTCCCACATGCGGCGATATAACAGCCAGAAGGGCGGCAAAATAGTTGCCATCGGCTCATACCGCGTTGAATAGAGCCTAATCTGCCGACGAATATTGCGTAATGATTCATATTGATTATACGCTTCTTTCGGCTTCATCACCCGGTCTTTGATTGCCTCCTGCAAAGCTGCGTTGGTAGCTTCATCTGCGTATTTGTACGAGCAGCCCAAAGGCCCATCGGCAAACACTTCAAACAGCTTGCCATCACGGTAAATGGTCAGCAAGGCAGGCAGTTCTTTATAGTTCCGCAGGAACGTATCAAAGCGATCAACATCATAGGCAATTGGCGCACCATCAATGCCCACTATGACATCCTCTGCTTTTAGACGTAAATCCCGCCCAAGCGAATGCCGACCAACAGCTAAAATGCTGATGATGCCAGCATCTTCGGGAGTGGCTTCAGGGGCT
>JAKMFL010000016.1 GCA_022425485.1 Alphaproteobacteria bacterium
TTTATTTTGTTATTGAGCAAAAAATAAACGCTTTCTTAATCTTCAATTAATTATTTGGTTACTAAGCATGTTTGATTTGGTTTTGCACCAGCCGCAGATTCCGCCAAACACGGGAAATATTATCCGGCTATGTGCAAATTCAGGCGCTAATTTGCATCTGATAGAGCCTTTAGGGTTTCGCTTGGATGAGAAGTCCTGTAGGCGTGCTGGCCTAGATTATAAAGAGATGGCGCAGGTAAAAAGCTGGCCTGATTTTACGAGCTATACATCTAGCCGGCAGGGGGGCAAATTGTGGCTTATAACGAAATTTGGACAGAGCTGTTATAGCGAGAATCACTTTGGCCCAGATGACAGTTTTGTTTTCGGCTCTGAGCAACATGGGCTACCAGAAAAAATTATGCAGTCTGTTCTGCCAGAACAACGCCTGTATTTGCCCATGCGGCGCGGCTCGCGTAGTCTGAACCTATCTAACGCAGTTTCTATTGTTCTTTATGAAGCATGGCGCCAGATTAACTTTACGGGCAGCGCTGATAAAGAAAGTGAAGATTAGCTCGAAACTTAATCGCCGCCTAAAACAAGGACAGATTTTTGTCCCTCGCCTCGAGCCTTGTAACATAACTGTCACATTTTCGTAATATTGATGTCATGTCCAGCAAATAACTATGGCGCATATCAAAAATCCCCTAAATTGGAGAATTTCATGAAGAAACTAGTCTTAGCGTTAACAGCTGCGCTCCTTGTCTCAGGGACTGCATCTGCTCGGGATCAGTTGAGCCTTGCTGGCTCATCAACGGTTCTGCCTTTTGCAACCATCATTGCTGAAGAAATGGGTAAAAACCCTAACTTCAAGACCCCAGTGGTCGAATCAGGTGGCTCATCTGTAGGTAAAAAAGGTGTTTGTGACGGCATTGGTACAGAATTTATTGATATCGGCAACGCATCATCACGCATGAAGCCTGCAGAATTAGAATATTGCGACAAGAACAGTGTTACCCTCACTGAAATCAAAGTCGGCTATGACGGTATCGCTGTGGCTAACTCTCTAGAAGGGCAAACACTGGAAATTTCAAAAGCTGATTTGGGCAAAGCCTTGACCATTGAAGTACCAGCTTGTGATGCTATTGTAGGTCGTAATTTCAATTGTGACGAATGGATTCCAAACCCGTTCACAAAGTGGAGCGAGATTAACCCAGCCTATCCAGATATTGAAATCCGCGTCTATGGCCCGCCAACAACTTCTGGTACACGCGCTTCATTCGCTGAGATGGTAAACCAGAAAGCCTATTGTGGTAAAAACAAAATTGCAAAAGCTGCCTCAGCAGCCCGCGGTGATAAAAAAGGCAAAAAGTGCCGCGCCATGCGTACAGACGGTGCTTATGTAGAAGCAGGCGAGCAGGATAACCTGATTGTTCAGAAGCTGCAGGAAGACAAAGATGCCTATGGTATTTTCGGCTTCTCGTATCTAGACCAAAACACGGACACATTGCAGAGCGCTATTGTAGATGGCACGCCAGCTACTTTTGAGCTTATTGCAAGCGGCGACTATGCAATATCACGTGCCCTTTGGTACTATGTAAAGCATGAGCATATGAACGTTATCCCGGGCATGGCTGAGTACATGGAAGAATGGACAAAGCATTGGGACAGCGAAGGCGTTCTAGCAGATGCAGGGATGGTGCCTATGCCTGAAGCAGAGCGTGCAAAATATGCCAAGGCAATGACTGAACTGCCAAAGTTGACAGCTGACATACTTACAAAGTAATCATTGCCCAAGTAGCTATGGTGAAGTAATCATTACTGGTAAATTTCTGCGTGCCGCATGTAAAGGTGCGGCACGCTTTTCTCTCTCTCGGTGGCCTCATGCATAATTATCAAATTCTAGCTGTTTGTTTTTGCATCGCTGCCATTTCTTATTTCTGGGGTCGTGCGCGCATTAACCGATTTGCGAATGCAGCCGCCACCCGCCCAAATTCTCTGCCTCTTTATTATGGGACCTTCCCCGCATTAATTGGCCTCATCCTACCCGGTTTGATAATGATCCTCTGGCTGGTCAGCGAAAGCATCATCATGGATATGGTGCTGCTTGGAAGCCTGCCAGATGAGGTAGTGGGGCGTGAAGATTTCTCTAGCTCTGTTGCCCTTGCCCAGATTTACAATCTGGCAGACGGCATTTCTGTTGGGCAGGTCGAAGAATGGGTATCAAATGCCGCTGCACAATTCCTGACTTGGAAATCACAATCTAATGTAGTTATGGCAATAATCGCTATTGGGGCGTCGCTAGGCGGCAGTGGTTTTGCGCTTAGCCTTATCCAGCTTGAATTTAGAGCCAGAAACGCTGTTGAGCGTATCATTTATTTAAGCTTGATTGCCTGCTCCATCGTGGCGATTATTACGACCATCGGCATTGTCTTTTCGGTTATATTTGAGTCTATTCGTTTCTTTCGGTTAATCCCGCCACTGGAATTCCTAACTGGCTTGACGTGGAACCCAGAGTTTGAAGGGGCTGCCCGTGCAGGCTCAGGGCAAGGTGGTAGCGCTGCTTATGGCTCTATCCCGTTATTTGTTGGTACTTTCTTGATCTCGGTTATTGCGCTGACAGTGGCAATCCCTGTTGGCCTGCTTTCTGCCATTTATCTGTCAGAATATGCAACCAGAACAACGCGTTCTGTAGTGAAGCCTGCTTTGGAGATTCTTGCTGGCGTGCCAACTGTGGTATATGGCTTTTTTGCGGCTCTGACCATCGCGCCCCTATTTAAGGGGATGGGCGAGTCTGTTGGCCTAAGCGTGGCGTCCGAATCTGCGCTAGCCGCAGGTTTTGTTATGGGCATCATGATTATTCCTTTTATCTCTTCTTTATCTGATGATGTGATTAACTCGGTTCCACAATCGCTGCGAGATGCGGCTTATGGTCTTGGCTCTACCAAGAGCGAGACAGTGAAAAATGTTGTTCTGCCCGCGGCCTTATCTGGCATTGTTGCCAGTATCATTTTGGCTGTTTCGCGCGCTGTTGGTGAAACCATGATTGTAGTGATGGCTGCTGGTTTAGCAGCCAATCTATCGGTTAACCCGCTGGATGCGGTAACCACTGTGACAGCTCAGATCGTTACCATTTTGGTTGGCGATCAGGAATTTGAATCTGCGAAAACCTTATCTGCTTTTGCGCTAGCCTTGACGTTGATTGTGATCACGCTGGGCCTGAATTTTATCGCGCTACGGGTCGTTAAGAAATACCGAGAGCAATATGATTGAGAAAACCGAAGCTCAGAAAAGAACAGAAAAGCTTTTGCTGGCGGGATTAGAAGCACGCCGCAAAAAAGAGCGTCGTTTTGTCTGGCTTGGACGCGGGGCGATCGCGCTTGCGCTATTCTTTCTTGCCACCTTGTTTGTTTCTATTGGCGCGAAGGGCATACCGGGCTTTTTCCAATATTATGTCACTTTGGAAGTGTCGTTGGATCGCGAGCGCTTAGACCCAATAGGCGATTTATCCGATCAATCCTTTTTTGATGGGCAAGCCAAAAAACTGGTAAATGAAGCCATTTATGCAGAATTGGACGTTAAAGGGCGAACCCCTAAAAAACTCGCCCGCAAGCTGCTATCCAATGGCTCGGATGTACGCTTGGTGGAGTTTGTAAAAAATAACCCTGAATTATTGGATAGTGTATATCCTGTAAAGCTCGCGCTAGATGATGATGCGGATAGCTATTTGCGCGGCTTTATTAGCAAAGAAACGCCAGAGAAGTTGCGGCGCATAAAAGACCAGCAAATTGCTTTTTTAGAAGCCTTAGATGAAAAAGGGCTGATAACGCGCGAGATATCTGATTATTTGTTCTTTGGTAGCGCATCCCGAAATGCCGAAATGGCGGGGATCAAGGGGGCGTTTTTTGGCTCTATGCTGACCTTGTTCATCTGTTTCATCATCGCCTTCCCCCTTGGTGTGGCAACAGCTATTTATCTTGAAATATTTGCGCCTAAAAATAAATTTACCGAGATTATTGAGGTAAATATCAACAATCTGGCAGCGGTACCTTCGGTAGTGTTCGGTATTTTAGGCCTTGCAATATTCATTAATATTTTTGGCATGCCGCGCTCCGTGCCTCTGGTAGGCGGTATTGTGCTAGCCCTGATGACCCTGCCAACCATTATCATTTCCTCGCGTGCATCTCTGAAAGCTGTACCGCCCTCTATTCGCGATGGTGCGCTAGGGATTGGCGCTTCGGAAATGCAGGCAACTTTTCATCATGTTGTGCCGCTGGCAATTCCGGGTATGCTTACCGGCTCTATTATCGGGATGGCACAAGCATTGGGCGAGACGGCGCCGCTATTGATGATCGGGATGGTTGCCTTTATCGTGGATATACCAAACTCGGTTCTAGATCCGGGCACTGTGCTTCCTGTCCAGATTTTTATGTGGGCAGATTTCGCTGAACGGATGTTTATCCAAAAGACAAGTTCGGCCATTATTATTTTGCTGGCCTTTTTGATTGTAATGAACGGTATCGCCATCTTTATCCGGCGCAAGCTAG
>JAKMFL010000027.1 GCA_022425485.1 Alphaproteobacteria bacterium
CAAGGGGGCTGTGGGGTAAATCAAATATGTATGAAGAAGCCGCTGCTATTCCAATGATTATGGCAGGCCCTGACATTAGCCCGGGCATTTGTAAGACGCCTGTCTCGCTACTGGATATATCGGCCACTATCCCTGGCTATTTTGGCCTAACGCCTGACCGGGAGATGATTGGCACAGATTTACGCCGAATAGCGGATGCGCCCGAAGATAAGAGCCGTGTTATCTTTTCTGAATATCATGCAGTTGGCGCGGTCACCGGTGCCTTTATGATCCGTAAAGGCAACTGGAAGCTTATTCATTATGTGAATTTTGAGCCTGAATTATTCAATCTGGACGCGGATCCAGAAGAGCTTACTAATCAAGCTGGCAACCCTGTTTATGGTGACAAGCTGGCGGAGCTGACAGCGGAGCTAGATAACATATGCAACCCTGAAGCGGTGGATGCGCGCGCACATGCAGATCAGCGGGCAATGGTGGACACGCTAGGGGGGCTAGAAGCCGCACGCCATCTAGGGCCAAAAGGGGCAACACCGCCGCCAGAATTGACCTAGATCAATAGGCAGACCAAGAGGGGGTTTATATGCGAATTACATGTCTTGGCACCGGCTCACCTGAATCGCATGCAAAGCGAGCGTCATCTGGTTATCTAGTTGAAATTGGGGATGCTAAAATCCTGCTAGATTGCGGGGGCGGCGTGGTTAGCCGCTTGATCGAGCAAGGCACCAAACCATCGCAGATCACACATCTATTTTTTACCCATCTCCATAGCGATCACATGATGGATTATGGGCGGCTTATTCATGCAGCATGGGATGAAGAAGGCGCGCCAATACAGGTATTTGGCCCAGCGCCAATCGCCGATATTACGCAAAAACTATTTGGCCGCGATGGTGTATTTGCAAGCGACCTTACCGCCAGAACTGAATTTCCAGGCTCACAAGAAATCTGGCAGGCGCGCGGCGGCACCATCCCGCGGGCTTGGCCAAACCCGCTGGTGACGGAAATTAATGCTGAGTTTAGTATATCTGATGGGGGATGGAGATTAACTTCCTGTGTGGCACCTCACGCTCAACCTTATCTTGAATGTATGGCGTTTCGGCTAGAGGCAGGGGGAAGGCGTTTTGTTTATTCAGGCGATGCTGGCCTATGCCCAGAAATAGAGGCCTTGTGTGAAAATGCTGACCTTCTGATCCACTGGTGCTACCGGCTTAGCCAAGAAACCAAATATAAGACGGTCATGAAATTCTCCCCAAATGCGGGCGAAATCGCTGCGATGGCGCAACGGACGGGGGTAAAAAAACTGCGCCTCACCCATATTCGGGCGCATATGGATAAAGAAGAATATCATCAGCAGATGCAAAAAGAAGCAAGCGCGGTTTTTTCTGGTGATTTTGGTATTGCGGAAGATTTGCAATGCCATGATTTATAAAAAGTTATATGTTTTGTCCTGTGATAAGAGGCGCGGCTATCTTCTTGCTTAACCGCTTTTTTGGGCATAACAAGACGCGAGCGCTTGCATAATTTCAGCAGCATGTTCGGGGTCACAGGCCGCGTTATGCGGCTCCGAAAACATAGCTTTGTCATTGTCAAAATATTTGCCCGTAGCATCTGCGAACGCATCGGACAGGGCTGCACGCACTAAAATATCAGCCCCAACATTCACATCGCTTCCTTCTATGCCAAAACCTTCTTTAACCATTTTAGTGGCTAAAAGAGAGCCCGGATTTATAGAGACAAACACTGGGCCATCTGGCAATTCCCGCGCCATCTCAGCTGACCAAACAGTAATGGCAAGCTTGCTTTGAGCGTAGGCAGCCATATCCCCCATTGGCTGAAAGCTTGTCATGGCGCTAATATTAACAGGGGCTTGTGCGGCAGAAGACAGATTTATCACACGCCCATTTTTGGGCATATTTGCCAGCAAGCGCTGAGTCAGCCTGTAGGGCGCAAGCGTGTTCACCTCAAACCGGATATCGCGCCCTGACCTCGTTTTGGTATTTGTTGTCTTCAGGATGCCAGCATTATTAATCAGCACATCTATCTGTGGGTGGTTTTCACAAACGGCATCAGCCAGCGCTTCCACTGCCTCACCTGCACTTAGATCGGCAAGATAGGCTGACGCTCCCCCAAGGTGTTTTGCTACCTCTGCAAGCTTTGCCTCATTACGGCCATGCAAGAGTACCTGATGGCCTTCGCTGACTAGTTTGTTCGCGGTTAATAGTCCGATACCATCTGTGGCACCAGTAATCAGAATTGTTTTTTGCATTTTTTGTCCTTTACAGGCTGAATTCAGGAAGCAGCTCATCTGCTAGCCGCTTCATCGTATCCTCAACATCCCCTTTATTAAATCTGAGATTTAGCGCGACGTGATTAATACCAAATTCACGAAGTTCACGTAAATATTCCTTGAGAAATTTAGTGCCCGAAGCAAACCCTAAATGGATAGGGTGCGGTGCGCTGTCCGGGTCATTTTGCAAATCAATATAAAGAGATTGCAATACAGGTTTATTCTGGCTACCAAAATTTGCAACCCGGCGGCGATAATCAGCCACTAAACGCCCCTGACTGGCAGCATCACGCGGATAGGTAATCCATCCATCACCATTTTTCGCGATCCAGTCAGGCTCTTGCTGAGCACTGCCAGTAATGAACAAAGCCAGCTTTCCACCCGCTGGCTTTGGCAACATATCGGCTTGACCAGAAAGCCTGCCGTCTGCCAGGTCAGCGTCTGGAAAAGGGGAAGCCACCGCCCGAATATATTCAACACTGTCACGGAAACGCTGCCCACGGCTGGCAAAATCAATTTTCATAGCCGGATATTCCTCTGGTCTATCCCCTGACGCGACCCCTAATAGCAGTCTCCCGCCAGACAAAACATCGACAGATGCCGCTGCTTTGGCAACATGTGCTGGATGGCGTAGCGGCAGAATAATAGAAGCTACCCCAAGTGAAATATTGTTCGTCACACCAGACAAAATACCAAGATATACAAAAGGATCATGCATCTGCCCCGCATCACCAAAAGAAGGTACATTGAATGGTACATCGCGAAGCCAAAAAGCCCTAAACCCTAGCGTATCGGCAAGGCGCGCGCGCTCCAAATGTCGCTCCAATGAAGGCAAAGGACTACTGCGATGAGATTCTAGGGGTGCAACTAATCCAAGGGTTAGCTTATCTGGCTGAAATGTTCGAGAAGTAGCATGGTTAACATGGGCAAAACCTTGTCCCGGATTTTCCAAAATATTCCCCCTTTAAGAGTAGGCACTGAAAGTGTAATAGACCTATACTTGTATCAATAGCCAATTTTGAAAAGACACAGATATATCTCATTAAGCGGCAGCGCACCCTACATCAAACGACAATCGACATCAGCGGTGGCTGCGTATGATTGCAGCTCCATAGGCCAGATCAAAGACTGTTTTATATTGGCATCATGTCCAAGTTAAGTCTATTTGAAACAAACTCTTGGGGAGCGATTGATAAGCCAAATCTCATTAGAAGGGTTTCAATTGACAGCTATTAGCACTCACTAATAGAATTTTCTTTAGACTTAAATTGAAAGGCTATGCAATGAAGCTGAGCGATGATGAAAAGGCCATGCTGTCTGGCGAAGCAGGACCAGCTGTCAAATGGGCAATAGAACATCAGCTGCAGGTAGGGCGCATGTTTGATGCTGAAGAGATGGTTCAGGTCAGCCAAGCACATATGATGGCGGACCCGGAATCATTAGGAGAGGCTGGGGTCAGCTTTACTGAAACATTAGCCACAGATGGGGCGAGGGTCCGCATCCCAATGATTACTGACCCCCGCGGGGTAGATTTATCTTGTTATGCACCTATTGGCCAAAACGAAGATATGGCAAATCTGGAACGCCGTTTTGTTGCTGCGTGTCAGGAGATGGGCATTATGATGACCAACACCTGTATCAATTACCAGACTATTATGCCGCCAGTGTTTGGCGATCACGTAGCCTATGGTGATACTGGTGTTGTGATTTATTCTAATTCTGTTTGTGGAGCGCGATCCAATTTTGAAGGCGGACCCTCTGCACTAGCAGCAGGGCTAACAGGGCGAACGCCGCGTTATGGCTTGCATCTAGATGCGCACCGACAAGCCACTAGACGCTACCGCGTTACTATGACACCGCAAGACTTAATGGAATGGGGCGTATTAGGGGCAACTATTGGCAGGAAGGCAGGTAGCTATTGGGAAGTGCCGGTAATTGAAGGTATTGAGGCTGCCCCCACCTCTGACCAGCTAAAACATTTTGGCGCAGCTATGGCCAGCTATGGCTCAATCCCCCTATTTCATATAGTTGGCATCACGCCAGAATGCCATGCGCTAGCAGATGTGGGCGGCGGCCCCCTCAATATCACAGTGATTGATCAAAACGCTACAGCAGCTTTGAAACAGCCCTTCAATGCTCGGGGAGAAGCTGTTGATGTAGTAGTTTTTGCCGCCCCACAACTGAGCCTTGTGGAAATGGGACAACTTGCCAGCCTTTGCAACGGCAGACAACGCGCAGATAGTACAGATGTAATCGTCTGTACCTCTTCACAGGTCTACAGCGATGCGGCCACCATGGGCTATGTTAACGCTATCGAATCTTTTGGTGGCAGGGTTCTGGTTGGCACCTGCTTTTATCAGCAATATGCCCGAGAAATAGGCGAAGCCAATGGCTGGGTAAGGCTACTTAGCAATTCAGCAAAGATTGTGAATATTTTAGGCGGATATGGGTATCAACCGGCTCTGGCCCCAATGGAAGCCTGCATTGCGTCTGCTGAAAAAGGGGAGATTGTATCATGACAACAGAGCTTCGCTGTCATGTTGGCATCGGACCCATTGTTGAGGGGATAGCGCTGGTTGCAGATGATAATTTTTCTGCACGCTATGATCTGGACAGGTTAAAAGGGGTGTTTTCACGCCCTCAGCATAAATTATACGGCCAAAGCTATCAGGATATGATCCTCGTGCTAAATACTGCCAAAGGCGGCGTCGCCACCGCGTGGATGCTGTATGAGATGACCTCGCGCCAAATAGCCCCCAAAGCTATTCTGTTAAATCAGGCAAACACTATTTTAGCGCAAGGCGCGGCATTAGCTAATTTGACGATGTTAGATAGGTTTACAGATGGCAATGTCACGCAGCTAATCAAAACAGGCGAACATTTGCGAGTTATTCCAGATCAAGGGAAAGTAATTATTACCGGGTAGATAGCTTTTGCCGAAATTAATTTTGCTGCCACCACGTATTTTTTAAACTAGAACCGGCTGCATATTGTGCGGCGCCAAGAGTGTCTTGCATACGAAGGCATTCATTCCATTTTGCCATACGCTCAGAACGTTGAAAGGAGCCTACCTTTAATTGGCCTGCACCTAGCCCAGTTGCAATATGGCTAATAGAAACATCCTCTGTTTCCCCTGAACGGGCCGAAACCACCACTTGCCAACCCGCCTCTTCCGCTTCGAAGAAGGTTCGCATCGCCTCTGAAACTGTTCCGATCTGATTAACTTTTAACAAGACCGCATTACAGGCTTTTTCAGCAATGGCCTGTTCGACCAGCTTCGCATTAGTGACAAGATAATCGTCACCAATAATTTGCAACTTGTCTCCAAATATTTTGGTAAAGGCTATCATGCCATCTGTATCATCTTCGGACAAAGGGTCTTCAATGGAGACAATCGGATAGTCCAAACACCATTTCCCAAGCATCGCTATCATCTGCTCAGTATTCATTTTTCTGTCTTCAAGCGCGAGGTGATATTGTCCAGCCTTGCCAAATTCAGACGCTGCGACATCCAACGAAATGACGACCTTGTCACCAGGTTTTTCGCCAGCTTTTTCAATCGCCATTACTAGGGTTTCAAGCGCGTGCTCATTACTATCAAAATTAGGCCACCATCCACCTTCATCAGCGATCCCTGCGAGTTGCCCTCTTTGCGCAAGAATATCACCAGCTGCAAAATATACCTCTGAGGTAATTTCCATCATTTCATCAAAGCTAGAGGCTCCAGGCACCATCACCATAAAATCCTGAATATCTGTGCGCCTACCAGCATGGGCACCGCCGCCAAAGATCTGAATTTCAGGCAAAGGCAGAATAGGAATGCGATTATAATGCTGTGCAATATATTGATATAAAGGCTTATCAGCCACATGAGCGGCAGCATGTAATACCGCTAGCGAAACAGCAACCATACTATTGCCACCGATGACCTCTTTGAGGGGTGATGGGTCAAGAGCGATAAGGGCGGCATCTACCTCGTTTTGAGCAAACACATCCATACCACAAATTTTGGGAGCCACAATATTATTGAGAGATGAGATAGCCTTAGATACATTTTTACCACGCAAAAACGTGCCCCCATCACGCAAATCAATGGCCTCGCGGCTACCACGCGATGCACCAGCAGGCGCGACAGCACGGCCAAAACCACCATTTTCCGTAGTTATATCTACTTCAATTGTAGGATTCCCCCGCGAATCCCAAATACGGCGAGCATGCAGTGATGAAATAGAAGACATCTGAATTTCCTTCAAAAGGTATGTGTTTTGAGTAGCTAAATTTTCAATTATTTTTTGAATTTTGCAATCATTTCTAACAAGGATTGACTTGGCTGTTGCAAAAAGTGCCGAGACAAAGCCCGCACCTGTGCTCTGGTCGCTTCATTTAAATATTCAACAGGGGATTTACCGTCAATTCTTGCCAGCATCAGCGCAGGCAATAAATGCATCAACCGCTCTCCTAAATCCTCACGATTTTCCCAGCAGATATGTGAGGCATAACCTTGCCAAAACACCTCCACAAACTGCAAATAGACTTCTTTATGTTGCGGAAGATGAAGAGCCTTTAAAATAAGATGATTTAGACAAAAGGCGAGATCAAAAACCGGGTCACCCATGGTTGCGCATTCAGCATCTAAAATAATGGCACTAGACTGGCGCAAAAAGATATTTTTTGGACTAACATCCCCATGAATCAGGATCTTATCTGAAGAAAATAAGCCCTCTGCTAGATTATGTAATTTATCTGCTAAATCTGGATGCTGGCTTGCTGTATAAAGTAGATAGGGCTCAATCCTTAAATCTCTGAAATCATCTTTATTATTAAATTTAGACTGGTCAAAATCTTTTTGGCCAGAGGCAGCGTGGATAGTGCCAAGTGCTTGACTTACAATACTTGCCTCCGTGCCTGCACTTGTGCCTTCAAGCAGCGCCTTTTTCCATAAATAAATATCATCTCCTTGCAGATATTCCATTACAAACCCATGATGGTAGGAAGATTGACCATATAAGGTCACCGCCATATCAGGATTTTGAGCTCCCGCAAATTGCAACCACGCATATTCCGCTAAATTTCGGTGTGTGGGTGCAAACCAGTCTGCATGAACCTTTAATTTAGGAAGAGCGAATTTCACACAATATTCATGATTTCGTGTCTGGACACGAGCAATATCACTTGCAACGCCGCCTTCAAGCGGCGTTGCTGTGATGGCCTCTCCTTTATGAACAAGGCCGAGTTCAGACAATAAAACATGACATCTCGTGGACAGATCTTGGCGCATATATTTTTTTCCAGCCCTTATATTATCGGTTTAAGCCAATAGACTAAGCAAGAAATGCGCTGGTGAAAATAAAAAATAGGTGTCTAAAACCACGAAGAGAGAGGGGCTTTGCGTCTACCTTTTCTGAAATTCTTAAATAGTAACAGATTTTTTAATTAGGTTATGTAGATATAATCTTGGTAACAGGTTTAACCATATGCATATCGACGGTTTCTAAATTGGGGCGAAAATGATGGTAAAAACGATATTGAGAAAAAATTTGGAAGTGACGTAGACTTTGATGAAAGATATCTCAAAATATATTGAGCGTGTGCGCACGCACATTGAAACGCTAGCCAAATCAAACACGCGCGCATTGATTGCGATAGCCGGGCCGCCAGCATCTGGAAAATCGACACTAGCAGAGCAGTTGCAAATCCGGCTAAATGAAATCTCTATGCCTTGCGGCATCGTGCCAATGGATGGATTTCATTTAGATAATGAAATTTTAAAAACGCGCGGCCTTCTTTCACGAAAAGGGGCGCCTGAAACTTTTGATGTGGAGGGATTTAAGGCGCTACTTCACCAGCTTACCACTGAGAAGGAAGTTTCTGTTCCCCTGTTTGACCGGGCGGGCGATATTGTTATCCCAAATGCCGTCTGTATTGAAGAGCATCATCACCATGTCATTATCGAGGGGAATTATCTTTTCCTGGATGAGGATGTGTGGAGAGATCTACAACCCTATTGGTCTTTGCGGGTATTTATCTCACCGCCTTTAGAGGTTCTAGAACAACGCTTAGTGCAACGTTGGCTTGCGCATGGGCTAGATGAGGGCGCCGCTAAAAAACGTGCAGCAACCAATGATATACCCAATGCCAAGCGCATATTAGAGCAAAGCGACCTGCAAGCAGTCGATATTGCGTTTTGCTAAATTCGCGAAGCCGCTACAGAACGGGAAAAAATCTTTTTAAGAAATATGCATCTTTCGGATCTGTTCAACCGAGGCAAACGCAGATACCAATTCTGTACTGGTAAGGACATTGAGCACCGCTGGGCCTTTTTGTGCCAGAAAGCGTGCCACAATATCTTTGACATGTTCTGGGCTGTCAACGGTTTCAGCCCATGCCCCGAAAGACCGCGCCCAAAGTGTAAAATCTGGATTGGAAAGGTTTGTTGCAGACACTCTTTCAGGATAGGCCTTCTCCTGATGCAATCGAATAGTTCCAAAACTTCGATTATTGGCAATGACCAGCTTTATGGGAAGTTGCCGGGCAACCGCTATGCTTAGCTCATTGCCAGTCATCATAATCCCGCCATCACCAACAAAGGCGATAACAGCTTTATCAGATACACGAAGGGCAGCAGAAATAGCCGCTGGCAAGCCAAGCCCCATCGCCCCGCCAATCGCCGCTAGCACCTGCTCGCGCCCCGTAAAAGGCCATAGCAAATGCACCCAAGAAGAAAAGTTTCCGGAATCCATTGTTAGGATAACATCATCGCCAAGCGCGTTGGAAAGCGCCTCAACCACAAGCGCAAAATCCATTCCATCTGCTGGAGTTTTTGGTGTATAACTTCGAAAGCTTTGCATAAAATTATTGATCTCATTTACCCAACTTGCCCATGCCTCTGCATTCTTTGGCTTGTGTTTTGCTAGTGCTAGGCAGAAATCAGCTGGATTGGTAACGATGCCAAGATATGTTGGAAAAACACGGCCTATAGCCTCCGGCGTATCAGCAATATGAATGATAGGCGCACTAGGATTTGGCAAGCTAGGCAGTTGATAATTTTGAGTAGGGGTATCGCCGAGGCGGGTGCCAAGTGCAATCAGTAAATCATGTTTTTGCAAACAGTCTAGCTGGGCCGGCGGTATCTTAAAACCTAAATGACCCGCAAATAAGTCTGAGCGATTATCAAAAATCTGTTGGTGTTTAAAGGTGGTAGCCACCGGTATGCGATACGCCTCTGCAAAGGCTTTGAGGGCGGGGCGAGCTTGCAGGGCATCAAAAGCGCCGCCAGCAATGATAAGAGGCCGTTTGGACTGCGCTAACGCCTCTCTTACCTGTTCCACATGATGTTCATCTACGCCGCAAATAGCGGGTTTTAACACCGGAAAATTGGGGATGTCACAATCCGCACAAAGCATGTTTTCCATCACCGATATAATTATTGGTCCCTTGGTTGAGCTCTGGGCATCGCAAAATGCGCGGGAAATCGTTTCAGACAATTTATCGGGGCTAGACACTTCAAAGACAGATTTGGCGATTTGGCCGAACATCGCGCTGTAATCTACTTCCTGAAAACTGCCGCGTCCACGTTCATGCTCAGCAACCTGCCCAACAAAAATTACCAGTGGTACACCATCTTGCTCGGCTAAATGAGCCGCTATCGAAACATTAGTTGCCCCAGGCCCACGACTAACAAAGACCACAGCTGGTTTTTTTGTAAGCTTAGCATCTGCTACCGCCATAAAGCCGGCGCTACCTTCATGACGGCATGTGACGACATCTATGACCTTTTGATCATACAGGCTATCGAGCACCGCGAGATAGCTCTCGCCCGGGACTAAAAATAGACGGTCAACGCCGTGCTGACAGAGAGATTCTACAAGAATATCTGCTGCCCGTTTTGGTATTGGCGCTTGTATGTCAGTCGACATATTCCCTCAACTTTACCTCATCTTCATCAATAATCGGGTCACGCGTTAGGCTATCCTCCTTATTGCTGGTTAACCAAAAAAGGATAATAAGCAAAAAAGTCAGACCAAATAAAACGGCAACCCAAGGTACAAAATTGGTTGTGTGAAAAACAGCAATTCCCGCGAAATAACCCGGAATCATAAGCAGGGCAAGCACAATCCAATGCAACGGCTTACCAATAAAAACTTTTTTGATCATGTGCTATATCCTATTGTTTGTATCCGTCTTTGCATGACAAAAATGCAAGAAATAACAAGGCCAGCTATACAGAAATAATAGCTTGGCATACCCGCAAGCATAATGTTAGGCGGCAATAAAAGCCCTATTGCACCGATGAGCAAACCAAGTCGCTGAGGCGTTGGTAATCTACCACGATACCAGCCTTCCATTGCCAGTGACAATACCCACAGACCAGACAAAGCTTGCACAGCTGAAATCATGGTCAACCATAACGGGCCAACAAATAGCAAGGATGGGTTATAGACAAAAATCAAGGGCGCAAGATATTTGGCGATGCCAACCCTTGTTGATTCCACTGCGGTTGCCATAGGCGGCGTTTTGGCAATGGCGGCGGCGGCAAAAGATGCCAATGCAACAGGCGGGGTAATGGTCGAGACTACACCAAAATAAAAAGCAAACATATGTGCTGCAATAGGCTCAACGCCAGCCTTAATTACCGCAGGAACAATCAGAGCGGCTACAGTGATATAAACCGCCGTTGTGGTGATACCCATACCAAGAATAATCGCTGCAACCCCAGTGAGAGACAGAAGTATTAATAAATTACCACCCGAAATTTCAATAACGGATTGTGTGAACTTTAATCCAAGCCCAGACACAAATACCGAGCCAATGATCAGGCCCGCACAAGCACAAGCAATTGAAACAGCCACGGTTGCCCGAATACCACTTTCGAGGGCGGCTAATATATCTACAGGGCTGAGGCGTGTTTCAGCACGAATAAAACTCAACCCGATAAGCGCTACGATACCAAAAAAAGCCGCACGCATCGGCGTATAGCCCCATAAAAGCATTGCCACCAATACCCCTAGTGCTAATAAAAGATACCAGCCGCGTTTAAAAACCTCAAAAAAATTGGGGAGGTTCGCTTTAGAAAGCCTGCCAACCCCTTCTTTTTCTGCCTCTAAATGCACCATGAAATAAATGGTAGCAAAATAAAGTAGAGCGGGAATAGCTGCTGCAATAATAATCTGCGTGTAAGGTACGCCTATAAACTCCGCTATTATAAAGGCAGCCGCACCCATAATTGGCGGTGTAATTTGACCCCCAGAAGAGGCACATGCCTCAACCGCTGCCGCAAATTTTGGCCGGTAACCAACCTTTGACATTAATGGAATTGTAAAAGAGCCTGTGGTTACAACATTTGCAACTGCTGAGCCCGACACCGTTCCCATGAAGCCCGACGCCACTGCTGCTGCCTTGGCAGGCCCACCAACACGGTGGCCTGTCAAAGATACAGCTAGTTCAATGAAGAACCGCCCAGCATTGGTGCGGATGAGAAGCGCGCCAAAAATGATAAAAAGTGTAATATAGGTCGCGCATACATAGAGTGGAATTCCAAATATGCCGTCGGAGCTCATAAATAAAGTATCAATAAATTTTCCAAATCGAACTGGAGGCCCATAAAAAAGCCCAAAAAAGTAATTGGCATAAAGCGAGTGAATAATAAAAAATGAAGTTATCGCCACCATTGCCCAGCCAACAGCTCGGCGGGTTGCTTCAAGCACACATAAAATCAGAACACCACCGACGACCAGGTCTGGAAGCTCTTTTTCGCCATATCGCATATGGAAGGCATCAATGTCCCACAACGTCCAAATTTGCACAAAGAAAACCGCACCAATTATTATTAAATCAATAAGAGCGCCCAGTTTATTTGAAGCCGTTTTCAGCGGCGCAGAGACCGAAGAACGCATCAATGGGTACATCATAATTGCTAAAGTCAGCATACCAGTTAGGTGAATAGACCTAAACGAACGCCCTTCCGGTGGGCCAAATACTGCAACGTAAATGTGATATAGCCCAAGACCAACAGAAATGAGTGCACCAAAGATTAAAACAAGCTGAACAGGTGCTATTTTACGAGGTGCAACTAATAGACGTTCAAAGAAGCCGGGTAATTTTTTTTCTTCGGGCAGGGTAAAAGGCACATCTTTGGGCAATGCCTTGTCGGTCATTTTATCCTCCTCTATGACATATTCCACGGCTGCAAATCTGACCTCGCAAGTGATTTTTGAGGTCAGATTTACTTATTGTGCTTTTTTCAAGGAGAGCTTTAAGAGGTTTTTACGCCAAGTTCCTCATAGCATTTTTTTGCACCCGGGTGCAAAGGCGCTCCCATACCATCTAGAGCATTTTCAATCTTTACACGGTTCCATACTGATTTCACTTCCGCAAAAGTCGCATGGTTCGCCCAGAAGCTTTTACACATCTTGTATACCAAATCATCGGAAAGGTCTTTGTTAACAACCATACTCACAACAATTCCTAAGGTGTGCGTATCTTCAGTAACACTCTTGTATACGCCCTTTGGCATTGTGCCTGGAATAAAACCAGGGTTTGCAGCAACAATTTCGTCCCTTTTTGCTTTAGGCAGGCCAATGAAGCGGATACCCGGACTTGTTTCTAACTCAAGAAAAGATGCTTGCGGCATATTAGTTGCGGCCATAAATACGTCAGCTTGGCCATCTTTCATCAAAGCGATAGATTCTGTATAGCCTACATGGTGCACAATTCCGCCATTAGCTTTGATAGAATCAAAATTAATGTCATATGCATTCAAGATAGCTTCAGCAAAAGCTGTCCCGGTCCACTGCGCTTTACCAGGAGAGATTTTTGCATCTTTCATATCAGCAAAAGATTTAATGTCACTATCAGCACGCGCGGCCACCTGAAACATTGATGGGTAAAGAGTTGCAAAGTGCCTTACATTTTTTTGCTTTTTGTCAAATTTGCCTTTGGCGTTATAGCCGTTAGCCGTTGTATGGCCATATGAGAAACCAATCTCCGCGTCACCGCCATTAACCGATTTAATGTTTGAGATTCCGCCACCTGAAGTGTTAGAAGTGGCAATCCCATCGATTTCATCTTCCATTACCTGCATGATTTTTGCACCCAATGGATACCATGAACCTCCAGATGGGCCTGATACCATCCGAACAAATGTATCTGCACTCGCGCTAGTGGCAACTAGCACAGCAGCTGAGGCTGCCAGCATCGTGTAAAACTTTTTCATAAACTTCCTCCGTTTTATTTTATTAATTTAGAAATTTAGTTTAGTTACATATTAAATAGTGCAGGCAGTTTTTGACTGTCGTCAATGCTGTTTCGGATTTCATTTTCCATAAAACGAAAATAAATAAATTAAATAGGAAAAAGATTTTAATCTCAAAAAGGATCAAGAAAAATTAGGCGTGCGTTTTTCCAAGAAAGCGTTAATGCCTTCCCTTGCGTCTTTACTGCCAAGTGCAGTTGCCACAATATGCGCTTCTTCTTCTAACTGAACACCAAGCGGACTTAGGCGCGCCGAGCTTATCAGCGCCTTGCCCATAGCTAAGGCTTGAGAAGGGCCTTTTGCTAGTCTCTCTGCCATCTTTATAGCCGATGAAACAGCCGCATTTTTTGCTGTAATTTCATTCACCACACCCATTTGATAAAGTCGTTGGACAGGCATTTTATCACCTGTAAAGACCATCTGAGCAAACAGCCAGCGCGGAATGGCTTCGGCCATAAAGGGGGTCATTCCGCCATCAGGCGTGATCCCAATTTTAACGTAAGCTGCCATAAAGAACGTCTCTTCTGCAGCAAAGATCATATCACAGGAAAGCGCAAGCCCAACCCCAGCACCAGCTGCCCCGCCCTCAACCGCTGCGATAATGGGCAAAGGGCAAGAGCGCATTAAAAGGATCATCTTATTTATTTTATCAACATTGCTTCTACGGTGAGCATAATCGCTTTCTGAACGTTGTTTTAGCCCATCCAAATTACCCCCAGAACAGAAAAAACCCTCTGCGCCGCTTAGGATAATCACCCTCCCCTTATCCAGAGAAGGCTCAATGCTCTCTAACAATTCAGTGAAGCCGTCGATAAACCCAGCAGATAGAGAATTTTTCGAGCTAGGGTTATTGTTAATCACATGCAATATAGGCCCATCAGCTCGAATTATAATAGTTGCCTCGGACATGCGCTTCTTCCTTTCTCGAAAACCTGTTAAGCAGAAAGCCGCATCATCTGTTTTAAATGATAATCACTATCGCCTAAATAGTGGTCGATCATCGTCAGGCGTTTGGCATAATGGGCAATATCAGTCTCCCAGCACATGGCAATACCGCCATGTAGTTGGATGGTCTCTTCGGCCACAAGCTTGCCTATCCGGCCAGCTAGATTTTTGGCAGCAGAGATATGTTTATCGCGCATATCTGGCTTGGAAAAAAGATGTGCAGCCGCCAGCATGGTTGCAGAGCGGTTTTGCTCAATCTCCATTAATAGATCTACCAGACGATGTTGGATCACCTGAAACGAGCCGATAGAACGGCCAAATTGTTTGCGCGTTTTTACATATTCAATGGTAGCATCTTTCATCACATCCATTAGCCCCACTGCCTCAGCGGACAAGCACAGAGCGCCAGCTGCTGCTGTCTGGGAAAGGATGTCGTTACCTTTTGCTGAGATACAAACCGCCGGCACATCTTCCAGCCAAATATCCCCTGCAAGTTGGGC
>JAKMFL010000023.1 GCA_022425485.1 Alphaproteobacteria bacterium
GACTTGCAATCGGCAGAACCAAATAATGATTTGTCCGCGCTAAAGGAAAGCGCAGCGTTGAAAGACGATCCTACCCAAAGCGCAGAATATGAAAACAGATTTGATACCGCCCATGCAGATAGCACAATTTCCAAGCGCACACATAATGGCGGTGATGGTGATTTTAATCTGGTAGAAAATGTTTCGGTTGAAGAAGGCTTTTATCCGCAGCTTTTCCGTCAGTTGAATTTGGCCTTTATTCATCCGGCAGACCGCCTAATTGCGGGGCATTTTGTTGCCGCGCTAGAGCCAACAGGCTGGATTGGTGCAACTGTTGAGGAAGTCGCCAATCAAGCTGGTAGCTCTCTTGAGCGTGCTGAATTGGTACTAGGGACACTGCAAGGGTTTGAGCCAGCGGGTATTTTTGCACGCGACCTTGCAGATTGCCTGCGTATCCAGCTAATAGATCAAGAATTATTCACGCCTGAATTTGGTGTTTTGCTTGAAAATCTGGAACAGTTGGGGCGAGGCGAGGTGAGGCAACTGGCGCGTAAGCTGAAATGCGAGCAAAGCGATATTATGGATATGCTGGCTATCATTCGTACCCTAAATCCAAAGCCAGGCGAGCATTTAGGCATCGAATATAGAGATATGCCAAGCCCAGATGTGATTGTTAGCCGGACTTCGAAAGGCTGGTCTGTGGAGTTAAACCGCTCAACCCTGCCATCCGTTCTGGTGAATGAAGACTATGCAGAAAAAATGGCAGAGCAGCAGCGCCGGGATAAAGAAGCGGCCGATTACGCATCCGATACGCTAGCAAATGCACGCTGGCTGAAACGCGCGGTTGAGCAACGCAATCAAACAACGTTAAAGATTAGTGCCGAAATTATTCGTCACCAAACAGATTTTCTAGAAAAGGGTCTGGATTACTTAAAGCCGCTATCATTGCGGGATGTTGCAAAGGCGGTAGGCATGCATGAAAGCACCGTAAGCCGTGTAACTACAGGTTTGCTAATTTCCACGCCGCGTGGCGGCATGCCTCTAAAATCATTCTTTAGCGTAAATATTGCAACAAAGGGCTCAGATATGAACGCGTCTGCAGCTTCTGTGCGTAATATGGTGAAGAAGATAATTTCCCAAGAAGTTCCGGGCAAGCCCCTAAGTGATGAGGCTATCTCGCGGATTATATCCAAACAAGGCATAGACCTAGCACGGCGGACAGTCGCCAAATACCGTGAAATGCTGAATATTCCTTCCTCATCTCAACGGCGTATGCAGGCACGTTTAACCAGTATGCGATAGAAAGTTATAAGAAACATATAAGAAACATAAAAGAAACTTATAAGAAATCTCCTCCCAAAATAGAGCCCCCCTTTTAAGCTGTTTTAAAAGGGGGGTTTTATCTTTTGGAAGATATATTTATGAGAAGGATTATGCGAAACCAGCGCTAGCGTTCAGCAGCTAATGCCGCTAATTTTGCCGTAAGCTCGCGCTCTTCTGGACTATGCTGCGTTTCATGCAAATAATAGCCAAGGGGCGTAAAGCTTGAAGCTTTTGGCTGGTCTTGTTCATCAAATTCAACAAATTCGATTGCTAGATCTTGCATATCATCAAAGGGCTTTTTCATCTAACCACTCCTATCAACCTGTCTGTCAGGTTTTTGTCTCTAGTCAGTTGTGGTGCAACAGCTATGCCAGACTGGACAGGAAGGGTGAAATTTTATGCATATAAAGCGCAGGAAAGTAGCGCGTTACAGCGTTTGCCAGAGAAGACCAGAGAAGATGAGAGAAGTTCAGAGAAGACCAGAGAAGACCAGAGAAGATCAGAAACTTATCGCGCGGGGCAGCCCGCCAGTATTGGTCAATTGATGACCAATTTTAAAGAACAGTGCCGGATCAATGGATTTACCATTAACCAAAATCTCATAATGCAAATGCATACCATCTGAACGGCCAGTATTGCCCATCTTGCCGATAACCACATTATCAGTCACATAATCACCTTTTTTTACATTGATAGATGATAAATGCGCATAAACGGTT
>JAKMFL010000031.1 GCA_022425485.1 Alphaproteobacteria bacterium
GAAAACGCTAGGCCTATCAGCCGTGGTGACCAAGGGCTCAAAAAGGTTTTTATTTCGGTATCGCATTGGTGGCCGACAGCGCAATATGAGCCTTGGGGCCTTTCCGGCGTTGAAAGTGGCCGATGCGCGGCGCTTAGCGCTGCAACACCACCGGCAAGTCGCCTATGGAATTGATCCGCTAGACGAAAAAAACCAACTCAAAGCGATGCCGCAGCTTGAAACGTTTTTCCAGGCGCAATATTTGCCGTTTATCAAACTGCATAAACCCAGCTGGCATGTGGATGAAAGCCTGTTTCGGTTACATCTGGCCCCCATGTTCGGACGCAAAACCTTTGTTGAAATCACCCCTGACATGGTGATCCGATATACATCTGGTAAAAAAGCATCCGGATTTTCAGCCGGTATGATCAATCAAAGCTTGGTATTGCTGGGGGCGCTGTTTAACCGGGCGCATAAATGGCGGCTTAAAAACGTACCGCCCGCGCGCCATTTGGATATTCAATATCTGAAAGATCCGCCTAAATTGAACCGCTTTTTATCAGAAGAAGAACATATCAAATTGTTTTTCGAATTAAACCGAAGCAAAAATCACATGTTAAAATTTTTTATTGGGTTTTTGCTGCTGACCGGCGCCCGCCGCAGCGAGGCTGCGCAGGCCCGATGGCAAGATTTTGATTTGGAACATGCCGTTTGGACGATTCCAAAAACAAAATCCGGCCAGTTTCGCAAAGTGGCGATCGCAGAGGCGGTTCTGGATCTGTTACGCGTGGTCAAACAGTTTCATGGTCAGCATTTGCAGGAAAACCCATGCGTCTATGTATTCGGAAATCTAAAAACGGGCCGCCCCTATCAAAATTTATATCGGTCTTGGAACAAAGCGCGCTGTGCTGCGGGCTTGCGGGATTTCAGGCTGCATGATTTGCGCCATAGCTTTGCCAGCATTTTGGTGAATAACGGCGTGTCAATTTATGAGGTTCAAAATTTGCTCGGCCATGCCTCTATTAACACCACCAAACGCTACGCCCATTTGGCCCCGGAAACGCTTCGCAAAAGCGCCCAAGTTGCCGCCGATGTCTATTCGCTGGCCAAACGCGGGGGCGTGTTGAACACCCCCAGCGACAGCCCCGTGCAAAGGTTCTAAATGCCCGGAATAAGGGGAATATCGCAGGCGGTTAGAAGAAGCAGGCTGGCAAGCAAAAATAAGTGTTTCATTTAGATATCTTTCTTAGCATGTTTGAAATCCTCACTACCCGCGCAGCGTTTCACATTCTAACGGGGTTGCCAAGCTTGGGTCGTATAAGATTGAAAGGCTTTTTTGAGGCGGGCGCAAAACACCGGGGCGCGCCGAAGGAAACAGCACTGAAAATACTTAATTACATGGTCTATGTAACGCCCTCGTATTAAAGGGCTAGAGAATGGAGGGACGAAATGGAAACGAAAGCCGCCGCGAAATTTGCACCTTTACTCGTGCGCCGTGCCGGTGAGGGGCTAGACGTGATGCGTAGTAAGGGGATCTGAAGATCTGCGGTATCTGCAATCTGCGGATGGGATGGGCGCCTTGTCAGCGCAAGAAAAAATAGCTGTAATGCGCGCAAGCCGCGTCGAGCTTTCTGGTGCGTAAGGATAACGCACACACCGTTGGCGTGTTAATCCGTGCTTAACCCATGCGATGTTCAGGGCTTGGCAGCGTTAAATCTGAAAGAGCCGCCTATGTCGCCTTGTTCGTTTTGAGGTCTACACAAACCGTATATGTTGATTGGCGCAAAAAGCGCCTGCAGCGATCTGGTTGTTAAGCCAGCCTGTGAGACGCGCAAACCCGGCATTGCTCTTCTGTGCTGTATTATTGGATAAAGCAGTGTTCAACCAAGACGCATTTGCCCCGCGCTTACCGCCGTTCAAGATCCACAACGCGATTTTGCAGTGCCAGGTAATCTCTGAACAAATCCGCCTCAGTTACGATTCCGATCAAACTGCCCGATATACGATCAATCACAGGAATACTTTCGCCAACAAAATCTACAGCAATTTCCATGGCTTGTTGCAAAGAGGCGTCTGATTTGATTGAAATCGGATCCACCTCTTGTTCAGCTATGGCTGGCCCGTCTGGGGCGCCTTTTAACAGGGTTTGAAGCGCAACTTTGCCCAGGAAGCTTTTATCCGGGCCAAGGATATAGGCTTCGGTTGAGCCGCTTTCGATCAAAAGGTTTATCGCAGTTTGGTTGCTATCTTCCGAGTTCAGGCGGCAATAGTCTTGATGCACAATGGTTTCAATAT
>JAKMFL010000036.1 GCA_022425485.1 Alphaproteobacteria bacterium
AGACAGACGCGATACGAAAGGTCTACTATACCAACAATCCGCATGCTGTTGGACGTTATAGCCTTATGATAAAGCCCTGTCCAGATGGAAAAAGGCTTTAATCTATCTGAAATTATCTACTGCAGGCTAGGGTCTTTATCGGCTTGCTCAAGCAAGGCTTCGATATTGCTGTCCTGCTCGCCTTCATGGGCAGGAATTGCGTAATCCCCGCCTAGCCATTTACCTAAATCAATTTGCGCACATCTGGTGGAGCAAAAGGGAGTGTGCGGGCGGATACTCGCTTTGGAGCAAATAGGGCAAGGGGGTGTTTTCTTATGACCTTCTATGACTTTTAGGTCTGGCTTATCGCTCATCTATCTGCTCGTTCAATGCTTGATTTTATATAGTATTATTTATGTTTATTCAGGTTTATTGGCCGCTTTTCTTGTTTGAGCATCACAGGCTTTTTAAGCTCTTGTCAAGAGGCTGGCGTCCATAGCGATACCGCAATTCAACAAGCCCAGATGCCGTGAAACCACTATATTCAGGCTGCCGGGGGTCTGCTTTGCATAATGCCTTTATATCGGCTTCACATTTCTTTCGGTCAGGCCCATTCAGATAGGGAATATCTATCAGCACGCGCCCGGCTAGACCCCGCAAGCGCAAAAGGTAAAATATTTCTGGCAGGGTCTGGCTGGCAAGGGCAGCTGGGCTCAGGCCAGATTGCGCACTATCTATATCTATCATGATAGCGGCTCTAGTTGGCTCTATCCAAATAACCGCGCCACTTTTAGATACATATTTCGGCGACATTATCTGGGTTAAATCGCTATGTATTTGCGCAAAATCTTGGCTATGCGCAATCCGGATATCTTTGGTGTCTGCATAAAGGGAGGCTTGCTGGATAAGAGGCAGCCCTGAAAAAATTTGCCGGGGGTGCGCCTCACC
Source organism: Alphaproteobacteria bacterium (assembly GCA_022425485.1). Taxonomy (GTDB): domain Bacteria; phylum Pseudomonadota; class Alphaproteobacteria; order Puniceispirillales; family Puniceispirillaceae; genus JADHLI01. The sequence goes on from JAKMFL010000036.1 coordinate 928, forward strand.
GCGCAAATCAGCTACGGGATGCGCCTGTTCCTTCCAGATATCTAACCCATTTTCTGTCTCTTCTTGAAGGGCCGTTATCAATAGCTGCTTTGCTACCTCATCCAGCGCTTCGCCAAATTTTTCAATGGAGCGGCGGCGAATTATAAGGCTGGCATCTGCTGCAGATAGCTGCTCTGCTAGGCTGGTTTTCTGGAGCGCTTCTAAGAGCTTTCTTGCGCTGGGATGCTCTGCCTGTTTTTTTGAAAACCGGATAGCGCTATTTTTTTCTGCCCCTATCACCAACAAGCCATAATGACCGGCTATTTGTGCGCCCATACTGGCCTGTAGCGGCTTATCTTGCCAGCCAAAAGCAGTCAGGGTGACCATCATTAATTGGCCAATTTCTAGCTTTTGGTTCCGATGTGTCTGCCAGCTAATTTTGCTGCCATCTTGCAGGGTAGCTGTGGCACGGCGTTGGGCATTATGAAAATGAACAAGCCGGGCTAAATGCACCTCGCCTAATTCTGGCCCCTCAGCCCTACACCAGATTTCGACAACGCTTCTATCTTGGAAAAAGGCTATTTTGTGGGGCTCTTCTAGATTATCACAGAGTAGATAGACCTCTTTTTCAGCCATATCGAAATCCTGCTGCTAGGAGCAATCCAGCTAGCTGATACAAATCCAAACCGACGATATTAGAATAAGACCCTGAAATTTTGCGAATATACAAACCAGCCTGCCCCTGAATAGCATAGCCCCCTGCTTTGCCTATCCCATCACCGTGACCGGCCAGCGCATCTATATCGCTAGCAGATAAACGGCGAAACGCAACTTTGCTTAAACTGAGGCGAGTCATAATTGTCCCATTTGGCATGGCAAGGGCAAGGCCAGTATAAACCCGGTGTTGCCGTCCAGATAACAATTTTAAACAGGCACGAAGCTCTTCTGTGGTTTCTGCCTTGGGCAGAATACGGCGCCCACACGCCACAACTGTATCGGCGCCCAAAACAAAACCACTTGGCCGCTGATGGGCAATTGTTTGCGCTTTGGTGTTTGCCATCCGCTTGGCATATAGATCAGGGGGTTCTGACTTCAGCGGCGTCTCATCAATATCAGCTGGCAGAATTTCATCTACATCTATTTGGGCATTCGCCAGCAATGCCTGACGGCGCGGCGAGGCAGAAGCCAGAATGAGAGGGGCATTTTTGGGCGCGTTCAGATAGCTCATCATTACAAGATTGTCTGGGGATGACGCACAAGAGAGCGGATGGTTAATGTAACTCTGATAACCATTTAACCAGACCGCCGCATTAAAAAACTGGCCAAATTAAAAAACCGGCCAAATAAAAAACTGCCCAAATTATTTAAAGCGGAAAGTAATCCGCCCTTTGGTGAGGTCATAAGGGGTCATTTCTACATTGACCCGGTCGCCGGCAAGTACGCGAATTCTGTTTTTGCGCATTTTACCGCTGGTGTGGGCAAGCACTTCATGGTCGTTATCCAGCTTAACCCTAAACATGGCATTCGGCAGCAATTCTGCGACCGTGCCAGAAAATTCAATGACGCCTTCTTTGGCCATCCAGTCATATCCTCCATGATTTTGACATTTGTTGTTTATTGTTGCTTTAGCAAAAAAGGTCAAGTTTTTTGCACAAAAGCCCCAAAATTTGCTTTTAATTTAGCCGCTATTTCATCCCGTAGCGCCCGATAGCTTTGCAAAGTTGCCTCTCTGGCACGCTCATCTAAATGAGGCGGGTGAACCGCCCATAGCTCTGTTTTGCACCCCTTAGATGCCCATCGCACCGCGCTTTCATGCGCTTCGGCAGAAAAAGATATGATCCGGTCAAAATCAGAAGGGGACAGACTGTCAAAGGAACGCGCTTCATGCGTGCTTACATCTACGCCCATTTCCTGCATCACCGCTATGGCATAACCATCTGCTGCCCCTTCTATCACCCCGCAGGAGCTCACCTGATAGTCTGATGAACAGGTAAGCTGTCCAAACAGCGCTTCGGCAATAACAGACCGCACCGCATTTTGTGTGCAGGTAAATAATAACCTCTCAGACACGTTTATCTCTCTCCTCTGGATGTCATTACATAAATCAAGGTGAATAGCCGGCGTGCAGTAGCATTATCTACCTGCACATAATTTTCTAGCCTGTACATCAGCAGATCAGACCCTTCATTATGCAAACCTCGCCGCCCCATATCGATAGCCTGAATCTGGGAAGGTGATTTTGTTCGAATGGCTTCGTAATAGCTGGTACATACCATGTGATAATCACGGATAATGCGCCTAAATGGGCCAAGCGCCATAACAAAACCGCTTAACACAGCTTCCTTGCTATCGCGCACATCAAAATAAATATGACGTAAATCGGTTTTTAAATAGAGATGATAGGGCCCGCTTTGGTTTTTCACCGCAAAGCTGTTTTCATCCAACAGATCATAGATAGCCACATTTTGTTCATGCTGGCGCTCTTGGCTTATCGGCTTGAGGGGATCTTGCTCAATATGAATATGAACCAGATGTTCATTTTCCAAGCTATCTGCTAAATCTCCCCCCGCATTATCATTTTGTCCGGATGGATGGGTCATCATATCTATTCAGCAGCTTGCCGGACAGCGGCGCGTAGCCGCGATATCCAGCCATCCACCATTTCGGGGTGCTGTTTCCATGCCGTTCTATTAACCACAAGGCGCGAGCTAACCTGCGCAATGGTTTCTAACTCCACCAGCCCGTTTGCCTTTAGGGTAGACCCTGTTTCAACCAGATCAACAATGCGGCGGCATAGACCCATTTGCGGGGCCAATTCCATTGCACCGTTCAGCTTGATACATTCAGCCTGTACGCCCCGCTTGGCAAAATAATCCTTGGTCATGGACGGGTATTTGGTAGCCACACGCACGTGCGACCAGCTTTTTGGATCTTCTGCGTCTGCAAATTCAGCAGAACAAGCCACAACCATCCGGCAGATGCCAATATTTAAATCTACTGGCGCATAAATTTCAGGGTGACTGAATTCGGCAATAACATCTGAGCCTGCGACCCCTAGATGAGCTGCGCCATAAGCAAGAAAAGTCGCCACATCAAAACTGCGCACCCGCACAATATCCAGATTATCATGATTAGTGGCAAAGCGCAAACGCCGCTCACCGCTCTTAAAAAAAGCAGGTTCCGGGGTAAGGCCAGCTTGCTCAAAAACAGGCATTACTTGTTCTAGAATACGCCCCTTTGGAACGGCCAGTATTAGCTTATCTGTTGATGCGGTCATGTTCTGCCTGCAGCTTCGTCTTTAGTTATGTTCTGGACGGGCAAAGCTTGGATGTGCCTCTGCTACGTCGTGCAAAAGTGCGTTAATTGCGCTAATCTGTAGCCGCAATGCACCGCCGCCAGAAAATGTCAAAATCATGCAATTTCCTGCCTCTTCATACGCTATTGAGAGCAAATTGTAAAACTGCCCTGCGGTTAGCGGCATCTGTTTTTTTTGCACCTTTTCAACTTTCTCAATTTTCAGCCCACAAAGGCGGCGTTGTGGCTGCTGCTGATCCCCTTCCCAGCAATAGCGGTTAGCCAACAACACAAAGCTATTTTCATCACGAATAAAACGGATATCGGCGCTTGCGACCAGCGCATCCTGAAGCAACGCAGAGAACACCGTGATATCTTCTGGTGCACGCGCCATTAATTTCAAAGGGAGCTGACCTGTCATCTGAAAAGCACCTTCCCCTAAGCGGAATGATTAGTTTGCGACTCTGACAAGTTTAGCCCCACATGCCCCTAGCTTGGATTCCAAATCCGCATAGCCTCTATCTAGGTGATAGATGCGGCTTACTTCTGTGTCGCCTTTGGTAGCCAGCCCAGCTAGCACTAGACAGACAGATGCACGCAAATCGGTTGCCATAACTGGCGCAGACAAAAGAGAAGCTTTACCTGTAACCAAGGCCGTACGCCCTTCGATAGTAATGTCTGCGCCCATACGCATCAGCTCAGGAACATGCATAAAGCGGTTTTCAAAAATGGTTTCAGAGATTTTAGAGCGCCCTTCGGCAAGGCACATCATCGCCATAAATTGTGCTTGCAAATCTGTTGGAAAACCCGGATGCGGTTGCGTTTCAATATCTACGGCCTGATACCGCCCATCTGAGCTGATCTGCGCTGTATTTTCTTGTGTATTGATAGAAACGCCAGCTTGGCGCATCGCCTCAAACAGGCTTTCCAGATGGGATGAATGCATATTGGTCAGGGTCAGCGCCCCCCCGGTCATTGCCGCCGCAATAGCATAAGAGCCTGCCTCTACCCGGTCTGGAACTACCGAATGCGCCCCATTATGCAAGCTATCAACCCCTTCAATGGTAATAACATCACTCCCCGCCCCTTCAATTTTTGCCCCCATACTGACAAGGCACGCAGCAAGGTCGATAATTTCTGGTTCTTTTGCCGCGTTAACAAGCTGGGTTTGTCCCTTGGCAAGGCAGGCTGCCATCAGGGCATTTTCGGTTGCACCCACTGAGACAAGCGGGAATTCGATTTTCGCCCCGCTTAGTCCTTTTGGCGCCCGTGCCTGCACATACCCATCTGCCAGCTCGACAATGGCGCCCATTTTCTGCATGGCACGAATATGTAAATCCACTGGCCGTGTGCCAATTGCACAGCCCCCCGGAAGCGAGACTTGCGCCTCGCCATAACGCGCCAGAAGCGGGCCCATCACCAAAATAGATGCCCGCATTTGGCTAACAAGATCATATGGAGCCACATAGCTTTGCGCCTCGCCGCTGAGGATAATATCCTCGCCATCTTCAGACCATTCAACGCCTAAATGGCGCACAAGCGCTTTCATCAAACGGGTATCGGCAAGATCTGGCACATTACCCAGACGCAAGCTGCCCGTACCTGCCATCAGGCCGCAAGCAAGCAAAGGAAGGGCTGCATTCTTAGCCCCGCTAATAGCAATTTCTCCAATAAGCGGCACCCCGCCCTGTATCTTAAGACTGTCCATATTCAGCTTTCATAAGCGCTTAATTATTGCGCCCGAATTATTCTTCCAGATTATTTTTTGGTAGTTTCCTCAGATTTGTCTGATTGGCTTCTGGCGCGTTGCTGTTGTTTGCGCTTTTTCAAGTTTTCACGCAAGGCTTTATCAAGGCGGGCACGCCGCTCGCTATCGCTATTTCCAGACCCTTTGGCTGCCTGCCTATCCATCAGCTAATGCTCCAAAGCGCCTATCCATGTAAATGGGTTGTTTCATAATCTTAATCATGCCTAATCTAAAACAAAATTTGTTGCCCTGTATGAACCCCCAATCAAATCTTTGGGTAATTTAAAGCCATCATGGCTACAAAATACGGCAGAAACAAGGATGATGCGATGAAAAAATTTCTGCTGCCGCTGGTTTTACTTCTTGGGCTCCTTATTTTTTTCACAACAGATTTAAAAAATACGCTCAGCTTCTCTGGGCTAGCAGAAAACTATAGCCTGATAACCGCTTTTGTTGCAGATAATCAACTCACTAGCTGGTTTGGCTTTATGATATTATATGCAGGTGTTGTCGCGCTTTCCCTACCTGCTGCCTCGCTCCTTACGCTGGCTGGCGGCGCGATATTGGGGTGGGTAGCGATCCCCCTTATCATCATGGGCGCTAGTGCAGGTGCATGTATCGTCTTTATTGCCGCTAAAAGCGTTTTCGCTGGCATGTTAGCAAAACGTGCTGCTGGATTTATCTCCCGCCTTGAAGCAGGATTTAAAAAAGATGCTTTTTCTTATCTGCTTGCCTTGCGCCTAATCCCGGCAGCGCCTTTTTGGGTGGTGAATATTGTACCGGCATTGCTGGGCATGCGCCTTATGCCTTTCTTTATGGCTACCTTTATCGGCATTGCCCCCGGAACTTCGGTCTATGTTGCCGTAGGGCGCGGCTTTGATAAGGTACTGGCCAGAGGAGAAGTGCCAGATCTATCTACTTTACAAGACCCTTATATTATTGCCTCGCTTGTGGCGCTGGGGCTTTTATCTTTGATGCCGGTGGTGGTTAAACGGCTGAAAGAACGTAGGAAAAATGGCTAAATCTCATGACAGATAAAATACTTAAGGCAGATATTTGCATTATTGGCGGCGGTTCTGGCGGGCTAAGTGTGGCCGCAGGGGCAGCCCAGCTAGGCGCTAGCGTGGTATTGTTTGAACGCGCGGAGATGGGCGGAGATTGCCTGAACACTGGCTGTGTACCCTCCAAAGCGATGCTAGAGGCGGCTAAAATTGCAAAAATTGCCAATAATGGCATGCCCTCTATGGGAATTAGTACTGGTCAGGCGCAAATTGATTTTGGGGCCGTAAAAGCACATGTGCGGGACGTGATAGCAGGGATAGCTCCGCATGACTCAGAAGAGCGTTTCAGAGGGCTTGGCGTAAATGTTATCAAATCTGAGGCTAGCTTTACCAGTAAAGATAGTGTTACCGCGATACAAGATGGCGAGCCTATATCTGTTCGGGCTAAATATTTTGTTGTTGCCACGGGCTCGCACCCTGTTGCCCCCCCTATTAATGGGTTGGAGGGTGTTTCCTATTACACAAATGAGACAATATTTGACTTAAATGAAAAGCCGCAACATCTCATAATTATTGGCGGCGGGCCTATCGGCATTGAAATGGCGCAAGCCCATCGGCGGCTAGGCTGTGATGTAACAGTCATAGAAGCCTCTGCCATAATGGGGCGTGATGACCCAGACCTTGTTGGCCGGCTGATGACCAAAATGACAGATGAAGGCATCCGGCTGATTGAGCAAGCACGCATTACCAGCATCACCCAAAATGGGGCGCGCATCATGATCGATATTTCTGATAGGGAAAGCATCGAAGGCACCCATTTGCTGGTTGCGGCAGGCAGGCGCCCGAACATTGATAAATTGAACCTAGAAGGTGCCAGCATTTCTTATGACGCTAGAGGCATCCAGACAGATAACCGTCTGCGTTCATCAAATAAACGCGTTTATGCCATTGGTGATGTCGCTGGGCGCCATCAATTCACGCATGTTGCAGGCTATCATGCTGGCATTGTCATCCGGAATATCTTGTTTAAATTACCTGCGAAATTACGCGATGATGCGATACCGTGGGTAACCTATACCGATCCAGAATTAGCGCAAACAGGCCTGACATGGACAGAGGCGGTATCACGATATGGCGCAGAAGCCGTGCGCCGTACCGACTGGGAATTACGCGATAATGACCGCGCCAGAGCCGCAAGACGCACCGAAGGGTTAATTCGGGTAATCAGCGATAAAAAGGGCAAAATCTTAGGGGCTTCTATTTTGGCCCCTAATGCAGGTGAGCTTATCCATAGCTGGACTTTAGCTTTGCAAGCTGGGCTGAAGATGAGCGCTATGGCAGGAACAATTGCGCCCTATCCTAGCTGGTCAGAAGCCTCAAAACGGGCAGCTGGCGCGTTTTTTACTGAACGACTATTTAGCGCCCGCACCAAAAAGCTGGTGCAGTTCTTATTGAAACTCTGGTAACTTTATCACCTATATCGCTAGGCAGGCATTCTTTATGCCGCCGCACGAGGTCTATTCGGGAGTAGAAGTGCCCCCCTTGAAAAATGAATGCCCCCCTTGAAAAGGGAACGCCCCCTTGACCTGTCATGGGCTGTAATGTAGGAATACCGCCATGTGCTGCTATAGCTCCAGCGGTAGAGCGCACCCTTGGTAAGGGTGAGGTCGCGTGTTCGAATCACGCTAGCAGCACCATTCTTCTTCTTGGCTTTTAGCGTTTTTTATGCATCGGCCTGACGGAGCAAAATATAGGGAAGCACCACGCCTCTGTTTATAGGGATGCAGGATTTTTTAAAAAAAATATCCCTTTTTCTTTCTTTGCTGAGAGTTTTTTTATGTGCAGGCTTGATGGCCTGAGATTTATGTTCGACAGGTATTTTTATGGCATTTCTAATTACGAGCTGGCTCAACCGGCTTTTGGTGGGCGCTTCTTACACAGATAGTGCACGTCCTTCTCTGACCCCGCGTTTAATCTTTACCGATACACTGGCGGGTTTAACGGTGTCCCTTGCGCTGGTTCCTGAGGCAATTGCCTTTGCCTTTGTTGCTGGGGTAGCCCCGCTAGTCGGGCTGTATGCAGCCTTTATTGTGGGGCTGGTCACAGCTGTTTTAGGCGGACGGCCGGGCATGATTTCAGGGGCTACAGGCGCGCTAGCGGTGGTAATGGTCTCACTGGTTTTACAACATGGGGCTGAATATCTGTTTGCGACGGTTGTGCTCATGGGCATCTTGCAATTGATTGCCGGTGCTTTGCGCTGGGGAAAGTTCATTCGAATGATCCCGCACCCGGTTATGCTGGGGTTTGTAAATGGCCTAGCAATTGTCATCGGACTAGCCCAGTTAGAGCAGTTCAAAATCATCGACGGGGATGGCACAAAGACATGGATGGAAGGCAGTCTGCTTTATACCACACTTGCCCTGATAGCCCTGACCATGGCGTTAATTTGGATAACGCCAAAGCTGACAAAATTTATACCTGCCCCGTTGCTAGCCATAGGGGTGGTGACGTTTGCCGTTATTGGCTTTGACATTGATGTGCCGCGTATTGGCGATTTAGCAAGCATGGCTGGTGGCCTGCCTAGCTTTGCCATCCCTATGGTACCTTTGACGCTGGAAACCTTGACTATTATCGCCCCTTACGCGCTAATATTGGCAGCTATTGGACTTATTGAAAGCCTGCTGACCCTGAATTTAGTGGGAGACATGACCGAGCAGCGCGGCGGCGCATCGCAAGAATGTCTAGCACAAGGTACCGCTAATCTTATCACAGGCTTTTTTGGCGGCATGGGCGGCTGTGCCATGATCGGCCAGTCCATGATCAATGTTAAATCAGGGGCGCGCACCCGCCTATCTGGTATCATGGCAGCCCTATTTTTGCTGTCCTTTATTCTGTTTACGTCCACCGCGATTGAACAAATCCCCATTGCCGCCCTTATCGGTGTAATGTTCATGGTGGTTATTGGCACCTTTGCTTGGAATTCCATCCGCATTCTTTTTAAAGTTCCGCTATCAGATGCCTTGGTTGTTGTTGTGGTCACCTTTGTGACGGTTATCGAAGATTTAGCTATTGCCGTCGTGGTTGGGGTGATTATGTCAGCCCTTGTTTATGCATGGAATGCGGCCAAGCGAATTGACGCGGTGCGCCGCGCTTCCATCCGTGAGGAAGGCGCGTTGGTTTATGAAATACAAGGGCCATTATTTTTTAGCTCTGCCGCGGGATTTAGGGAATTGTTTGATTTTGCAAACGACCCACAGACAGTCATTATCGACTTTGCTGCCTCACGCGTGGTCGACCAGTCGGCCTTGCAAGCCATTGATGATGTGGCCGCAAAATATAACAGCATTGGCAAACGTGTTATGCTGCGCCATCTCAGCCATGATTGTCATCGTCTACTTGCTAAATCAGGGCAACTAATTGTCGATAGTGATGATGATCCAGACTATCAGGTCGCTGCTGATTATGGCGTGAAACTCGGCGTCTTTGGCAATGGTGGTTAATTGCCAAGCGCTTAAGACAGGCTTTCCAACTCATCAATCATGCTGGCTACCATATCCAGCCCCAGATGCCAGAACTCTGGCTTGGTAGCGTCCAGACCAAAAGGGCATAATCCGCTATCGTAGCGCACGGTTCCCCCAGCCGCCAACAGCCCGCGATAATCTGAGACAAATTGGGGACGCTTTTCTGCAGAACTGTTCTGGTAGCTTTGCCAAAGCGCATTTACCAGACAGTCGCCAAACGCATAGGCATAGACATAAAATGGGCTATGTACAAAATGCGGAATATAGGCCCAGACAGAACGATAGCTATCATCTAGATTCACACCGGGGCCCAATGCCGAGCTCTGCGTGTCCATCCATATGTCAGAGAGCTGTTCAGCAGACACCTCACCCTTGCGGCGGGCATCATGGAAAACCGTTTCAAAATTATGAAAGGCGATTTGCCGAACCACAGTATTCAGCATATCTTCCACTTTTCCAGCCAGTAAGAAGCGTCTATTTTCTGGATTGTCTGTGCTGTCTAGTAGCACGCGAAAAGCCAGCATTTCTGAAAATACAGAGGCGGTTTCGGCAAGTGTTAAGGGCGTATCAGACATCAAATAGCCATTATGAGCAGCTAGCACTTGATGCACGCCATGCCCCATCTCATGGGCGAGGGTCATCACATCGCGGGCGCGGCCATCATAATTCATCAAAATATAGGGATGAACACTTGGCACGGTCGGGTGGCTAAACGCGCCCGAAGCTTTGCCAGTGCGCACCCCTGCATCGATCCAGCCTTTATCAAAAAACTGTTTCGCTATTTTGGCCATTTCAGGGTCAAAATTATCAAAAGCTTGCAAGACTATATCTGCTGCTTGCTCCCAACTAAACCGCCTATCATCATCACCAGCTAGCGGTGCATTTCGATCCCACCAGTTTAATTTTTTCATGCCCATCCAGCCGGCTTTTAGCTGGTAGTAGCGATGGGCGATATCGCCCGTTCGGGCATTTACCGCATCGCTAAGGGCGTCTACTGTTTTATCATCTACGTCATTTGCCAAATTACGCGAGGAAACAGGGCGTTTGAAGCCACGCCATCTGTCATCGACTTCCTTATCTTTGGCAATGACGTTTAAAATTAAGGCAAATAAACGCATGTTCTCTGCCATTACGCCAGATAGGGAATGTCCTGCTTCCTTGCGAATATCAGGGTTTTTACCGGTTAGCTCATTCAAAATTTTAGCTTCGCTAACCTCCCCGCCTTGAAATGGAAATTTTAAAGCCGCTGACGTCTCATCAAACAGCCTTGTCCAAGCCCCCCGACCAGATGGCGCCCGCTCTACCAACATTTGTTCCAGCCGAGGCTCTAATTGATAGCGCGCACCTTCACGCAAACGCCGCAACCATGGCTCAAAATGATAAAAGGCTGGATGTACCAGCGCCTCCTGAT
>JAKMFL010000043.1 GCA_022425485.1 Alphaproteobacteria bacterium
GCCTTGAAAATATAAGGCAGTAACGCCCGATTTACCAAAAATCCTTTAACTGATTTCACCTTCACAGGCATTTTTTTCAACTGGCCAGAAAAGCGCATCGCACGCGCTAAAATATCCTTATCCGAGCGTTCACCAAAAATGACTTCTACAAGCGGCAGAACTGGAACCGGATTAAAAAAATGCAAGCCTATCAACCGCTCTGGCTGGTTCAGGCAAGCCGCAATATCTTCGATCATAATAGAGGAGGTGTTTGTCGCCAGTATCGTGCTAGGCTTGGCCAACTTCTCCACTTCTTTGAAAACTGCTTGTTTAACCTCTAGCCTTTCGGCCACGGCTTCGATGATGATATCCGCATCGCCAATATGCGCACCGCCAATATCTGCAACCAAGCGTGACATTGCCTCTGCAATCGTGGTATCCGACTTCAAGCGGCGTTCAAACAGGGTTTTAGCGCGCGTTAGTGCCGTTTCCACAGCGCTGGCATCCCTGTCAGAAAGGCTGACCGAAAAACCATTTAAAGCGGCAACAGCGGCAATATCCCCGCCCATAGTGCCTGCACCAATAACATGTACATGGCTAATCTGGCTGTCCCCGCGGGCCGTCTTTCGCACCGCATCATTAATCAGAAAAATACGCCGCAAATGATAGCTTGCCTCTCCTAAAAGCAGCGGTGCAAAGGCCTGTCCTTCGCTTTCTACCAGCTTTTGCCAATCCCCGCCGCTACGTCTGAAGTGCTGGACAATCTTGAACGGTGCAGGCGTGGCCGCCTCTATGGCTAGGCTGCAATAGCGCTCCTCTGCCGCCGCTAGTGCTGCTGCAAATCTAGTATCGCTCTCCACCCGGCAAGCTGCTTTCGGCTTTGCCAACTCGTTCCGCATGATATCGCGCAAGCTATCTGCGTCATCTGCTAGCCTGTCTATAAGCTGCAGTGACAGCGCTTCTTCTGCCCCTAATAAGCGGCCAGAAAGCACCATATCAAGGGTGGCCTCGATACCCACACGCCGCAAAGCACGCCCGGTGCCGCCATAGCCCGGGAAAATGCCTAAATTAATCTCAGGAAAGCCCAGCTTGGTATGCTTCTGGCCAACCGCAACAATACGGTCAAATGGCAACGCAATCTCTAACCCACCGCCAACAGCAACCCCATCAATGCCGCAAACTGTTGGGATATTCAGCTTTTCAATAGCAGATAGAACGCTTGCGGCAAGCGCTATCAAATTATGGACATCTGCCTCATTAGCAAGCGTGTTAAATTCGGCAATATCTGCGCCATAAACAAAACCACCCAGCTTGCCAGACAACATGCATAGACCGGCAACATCGGTATCAGCAGCAATCTCTTTCATAATTTCTGCCCATTCTTGCATAACCTCTATGCGCAGAATGTTAACAGAGCTGTCCTTAACATCTATTTCCAGCCAAGCTGTCTTATCGTTGTCTTTGCTGTAGCGCCAATGCTGATAGCCCATTAAACTCTCCTAATATTCTGCTCAACCACTCTTTCTTAAACAAATTTACCTATGGGATTTTATCAGATAAATACTGCCCCCTCATCAACGATAATCTGTTTTGTTGTGTTTGCCTATAAATCCCGTTATCGAGTATGAATGCACAAAACTTCACAAGATAATCCAGAGCCGCAGCAAATCCATTTGCTAGGCGGCGCCGTTGCGCTATTTGCTGAAATTGCCATTTCCATGGGACTTGCCGCATTAGTAAAACAAATCAGCGCAGATATCTCGCTTGTCACAATTTTATTTTGTCGATACCTATTCTGCCTGCCATTATTGCTATGGCTAGGCTGGTATCAGCGTGGCCCTGCCCTGTTTAACGTAAACCAGAAAAGCGTGTTAGCGGTGCGTATTCTAGCTGGATTGGCAGGGTTAAGCTCATGGTTTATTGCCGTTAGCTATTTGCCAATATCCCTTGCCACCGTGTTAGGCGCGTTATTGACCATCTTTATTACCTTGCTTGCACCCTTCTTCCTTAAAGAGGCCGTAGGCAGGCGGCGCGTTATCGCTGTAATTATAGGATTTTCAGGTGTATTATTCCTCATTAATCCATTCTCTGAGCAAACTGGTGCGCTCAGCTTAATTGGCCTTACTGCTGGACTAGCTATGCCATTTTTTGCCGCGTTGATGTTCGTTTTCTTGCGCAGGCTTGGCCGCACCGAAGCTGCAATATCGACTACCTTATGGTATAATGGTGTCGGAACCGTCTTGTTTGCATCTATTATGCTGGCTAGCAGTGCGCAATTTCCATCTCTAACGTCTGAAAACAGCTTTGTCTGGTTTGTGCTGTTATTTGCGGGTATTGGCTCCAGCTTTCAGCAATTTTTTATGGCATGGTCACATGAACTTGCTCCGGCCTCAGCGCTCGCACCGGTGCATTATAGCTCTGTGCCTTTATCCTTTTTTATTGGCATTATCTTTTTTGATGAGCAGATCACTTTGAGCTTTATTTTAGGAACTGGAATTATTATCGGCTCAGCATGGTATATCTTTCAGCGCGAACGGGCACGTAAAATAGCCCGTTAGCTTTTGATTTATGAAAGACTAACGGTGCTTTTTTTTGAAGCTAATCAGGTGCGGCACCGGATACAGCAGGCCACAGCTGGATCGAATGCTAACCTTTGCGGGGCTATTTCTTCGTCACACAAGATGCAATAGCCAAAATCACCAGCCTCTATGCGCAGCAATGCCGCTGCGAGTGTTTGCATACGTTGTTGGCGGCGTTGTTCGGTGGCAAGCTCCATATTTTGTTTTTGCATCGCATCCATGCGCGATAAGCGGCCTACCGCTTGTTGATCTAGCATCACCGGCGCACGCGCTTCTTCAGATTGCTGGCGAAGGGCAGCTAGGCTTTCCTGCTCTTCCAATAATTTCTGGCGGGCTGTTTGTGCATCCATTTTTTGTCTGCTCTAAAATATTTTTAGCCTAAATAATCTTTTAGCCCTGATCTTAGTTTTTTCTGGGCCTTGCATTTTATTGCGCAATTGAAGGGACGGCACCACGATGACCGATAACCACCTCTTCACCAGGTCCTGGATGGCGCGGCACATTAAAAGACAGGATAAGAGAAATACATGCCATCGCCGCACCTGCAAAAAATACAGCAGACGGGCTGATAAGCCATAAACCACCAAACAACACAGGCACAAACACTGCCGCTATATGATTAATGGTAAAGGCGACACTGGCAGTACTAGCCATATCAGCTGGGTCACCAATTTTCTGAAGATAGGTCTTTATCGCAATCGCAAAGGCAAAAAACATATGGTCTAGAACATATAGCCCGGCAGCAATCATACCAGATTCAACCACCGCATAAGAAACAAATACCCCAATAAGCCCAAGATATTCAAAAACCAGCGCGGCACGCTCCCCTACCCGTGTTATCAACTTGCCAACAATCGGCGCAAACCAGATATTAAAAGCAGCATTTAGCAAAAATAGAGCGGTAATTTGGGTAACGGAATAGCCAAATTTTTCTACCATTAAAAAGCCAGCAAAAACGATAAAAATCTGTCTGCGCGCGCCTGCAATAAAGGTCAGCGCATAATATAACCAATATCTTTTGCGCAGAATAATTTTACGCGTTTGAAACGTTTTTTCCTTAAAATGCGGAAACAGGAAAAACGCAGCTACTGCCAATAACATTGTTGCCAGCCCGGTTACCAAATAGGTGATCTGATAACTTTCTTTGCTTGTAGCAAGCCCGCTTGAACTGGCTAATGCCTGCCACGATATTTCAGGCAAACTAGAAAGATAGGCTGCAAATATCAGCCCCAGCACGAGCAATTGCGCACAAGCCGCCACCCCAACAATACGCCCCATCATGGTAGGCGCTGTTTTTTTATCCAGCCATTGAAGGGTAAGCGACTGATTACAGGCTTCATAATAATGAAAACCAATAGAGGAAATTACAGTGGTGATATAAAGCCCAATAGCCGTAGGGAAATAACCTGTTAGGGCAACCCCAAGACCCAGCAATATCAAAGAAAATAATGCCAGACGCTGCTCAGCAATAATAAGCAAAACATAAACAACCAGAAACGATAAAAAGCCCGGCACTTCGCGCAGAGACTGTAAAATACCTATCTCGCGCCCTGTGAAGCTGGCCACCTCAATGGTAAAATTATTCAACAACACCATCCATGCCCAGAAAGATAGCGGCATGGCTGCGGCCATTAACATCAATAGATATTCAGGGCGCTCTCGCCAATTTTCGGGAAGCCGGAACATAATAATGCACCTATCTATTGCTATAAGGGATGCGGAGTAGCAAAAAACTACTCCTAATCTTCTTAGCTATCAATATTGGTAGCAACATATTCTTACTATCACAGGCATAGATTTTCCGATATGAACTTATAATGCACAGCTCTTATGATAGAGCATTTCAGCCATCACATCACTATTGGCCTGTTCGATGAATAAAACACCTGCCTCAACCACCCATACCGTCTTTGGCATTTTTATGATGCTAGGGTTTGCAGCCTTTGGACCGGTCATAGATGTGTTTGCTAAATTAGCCGGTGAAGCAGGCATTCCAGTTTTCCAGATTTCCGGTGCCCGTTTTGCTGTGCAGGTGCTTATCTTAATCCCATTTGCCTTATTTTATCGTGCTTTGCACCTACCAGATCGGCGTGAAACTGGCTTATATATTCTGCGTGGCGGGCTTATTCTTATCGCCACCAGCTTCTTTTTTGCATCGCTGAATTATCTGCCAATTGCAGATGCCATATCTATCTTCTTTATTGAGCCATTTGTGCTGACCCTGCTGGGGGCAATATTGCTAGGTGAGACAATAGGCTGGCGGCGTATAACCGCTTGTCTGGTTGGATTTTGCGGCGCATTGCTTGTCATACAGCCACAATATGCGGCAGTTGGAATTGCTGCCGCCTTTCCCTTAGGCACAGCTATCTGTTTTGCCCTATATCTAATTCTGACCCGCCAAATGACCCAAAAGGCACACCCGCTAGCCGTGCAGATTTACACCTCACTTGCTGCTTTTATGCTTATCATGCCGGTTTTGTTAGTGATGGATGATGGGGCGATCGCCGCCCTTGATATGATCCCGCTAGATAATTATCAGCTTAGTTTGCTGATAGGGGTCGGTATTGCTGCTAGCATCGCGCATATGTTTATCACTGTTGCTTTTCGTCATGCCCCTGTTGCGGTGCTGGCGCCGTTGCAATATTTGGAAATTATTTCAGCGACTTTATTTGGCTGGTGGGTGTTTAGCGATTTACCAAATCAGACAACCTTTTTAGGTATCCTTATTATTGTGGGTTCTGGTCTATATGTGTTTATGCGTGAGCGAAAAGTTAGCCACGAAAAACCCGCCAGCGCTACTGGCTTGCATTCCAAGCCGCCTCACGCACACAACCCTAACGCCAAAGAATAGAATAAAGGCTGTTAGCTATAAGCAGCCATCCATCCGAGGCTATCATCTGTTGTGCCTGTTGGTTTGTATTCAGCGCCAATATAGCCCTGATACCCAGCTTCATAAAAGCGTGGTAGCAATATCGGATAATTTAGCTCACACCTATCAGGCTCTGCGCGGGCTGGCACTGAGGCAAACTGAATATGGCCTATTTGATCCATAAAAGTTTTTGCCCGCATACACAGATCGCCCTGCATAATCTGCAAGTGATAACAATCAAACATAATCTTGATATTAGTTGCGCCTACACGGCCAATTAAATCTGCTGCCTGCTCAACTGTTCTTAAGTGATAATCTTGGGCATCGCGGTGGTTTAATGGCTCAATCAGGATAGTGATATCATGTTTTGCAGCTACCTCTGCTGCATAGCCTAAATTATCACAAAATACTTTTGTTGCCGCATCGCCCCCATCCGTACGCCCAGCCATTACATGCACATTCCTTGTGCTGGTTGCATGCGCGTAAGCTATCGCTTCATCAATATAGCCGCGTGCCTCGCCCTCACGCCCTGGCAAAGCCGCAACCCCGTTCTCACCTTTAGAAAGATCGCCTTTGCGGGTGTTTAGCCCCAGCATAGGCAAACCAGTTTCGACTAGAATATCGGCAATTTGGCTAGCTTCATATTCATAAGGCCAGTGGCATTCAACCGCATTAAACCCTGCTTCCCCAGCAGCTTTAATAGCTTCTGGCAGCGATCTATCTGCCCATAGAAAACCTAGATTTGCTGAAAATTTAACCATGGCACACCTCATTTAAATCTCTAAATTTATTAAAAAATTAAACCCGAATAATATTCAAAAAAACAGGCAGCTAAGTGTTACACAAAAGCTGCCTGTCCATTTTGTTCATATGTTAGTATGAGATTAGTCGAGAAGACCTATCTTTTTCATGTATGCCAGATTTGAATCCAATGCTTCTTTCGCAAGTGGGCTCTTAGCAGCCATAGCGTTCCATGCTTCAACAGCAATTTCACGGAATTTTTTACGTTCTTCAACTGACCAGTCAATAACAGTGATATCTGGATTAGCTTTATCCTTAGCAACCTGATCTAGTCCTTCAAGAGTGGCGTCACGCAACTTGCGCTGCCATGTGGCATAGGTCCAGGTTTCAAATGCAGCCTGCTCCTGCTCACTTAAACCATCCCAAACGCGCTTGTTCATAATAGTCTGAAGGTTCGCCATAGAATGGATGCCCGGATAAAGCGGGTATTTTGCAATTTTGTGGAACCCTGATGCGTGGTTGTTAATGTATACAGAGGCGTCTGCTGCTTCTACAATGCCTTTTTCTAGTGAGGTGTAAACTTCAGAGAAAGGAATGGATGATGGGGAAGCGCCAGCACGGCGGAATACATCAGCTGCCAAGCCTTCTGGTGAACGTAGCTTCAGACCTTTCAGGTCTGCAACACCATATAGAGGCACTTTTGAAACAAATGCTTCTTTACCGTAAGGGCCACAGCCAATGACTTTAATTTTATTTGGCATCAGCGTGTCATAAATCTTTTGAAGCATTTCTTTGCCGCCGCCATGCATACAATAATCCTGGTACTGTCCAGGTGTATCATATCCGGCAATCAAATCCCCCATGATTGCGAAAGCTGGGTCGCGGCCTGAGAAATATGCGATAGCGTTAAAATCGCCATCCAGAATGCCATTGGCAACCGCGTCAATGGTTTCCCGGTGCGGGACAACAGACTTTGTTGGTAGAGCTTCAATTTTCAGGCTGCCGCCTGTCATTGTTTCTAACAATGGTGCCGCATTATTCATATAAGTATGCGCCCAGTCACCTGCGTTAGAACTTTGCTGAAATTTGAGAGTTTTTGCGTCTGCGACCCCTGCGGCTGTCACAAGTGCGGCAGCCATGGTTAGCGTTGCTAGCCTTTTCATTTTTCTTCCTCCATTATTTTCATTAAAAAAGATCTTTATTAATATCTTTTTTCTCAACTGAAGCCATCTGCAAGGGCAAACATAAACCAGATGATACCAGATGCTAAAAGAAATCCAGCAATGGCTGTTTTATGACCATAGGTAGTCACGCCGTCTACGCGTCCATTCTCACTCATAGCAAATCCACCCTCGCTTAGGTTCTACAGTTACTGATTATTATGCTTGAATAGAATTCAAAAAACTGCAAGCGTAAAAGTAGATAAAAACTGGATGGATACGTTATTTTTGGCTCTAGAGCCAAAAATTTTCTATCAAAACTTTTGTGTAAAGGTTTAAAAAAGGGGAAATAGTAGTGTTGGCAAATATCGCAAAACGCAGAGATGATACGGTTTATGAGCCAGAAAAAGGACCTTTTCGTTTTATCGATCATTTCAGTAAATTTTCAGGTCTAGCCGTTTCACAGCTCTATTTGATAGCAGCTCTCTGCACTATTTACGAAGTGATTTCCCGCTATGTTTTTAACGCGCCAACCCAGTGGGCATTTGAAGTGGTAATGGTATTATGTGCTACCGCTTGGATGTTATCGGCTGGCTATATCACCCTCCATAAACGGCATATTGCAATTAATGTTTTGTACTTAATGGCCGGCGATAAAGGCAAATGGCGGCTTGATTTGTTTGCCTATATTGTTGGTATTCTTGCTCTTTGGTTACTCGCAGACGATTCAATTGTACGCGCTCTGGAATCTATCAGAATGACTGAGAGGATGGGTTCTGCTTGGAACTCACCACAACCACTTGTGTTAAAGACCATGCTGGTTATCGGCGCGATTATGTATTTGATACAGCTGATGGTTAATTTATACCGACATGTATCCTCATCACTTGGTAAAAACATCGTGCTACTAATGGCAGGTCTGATTTTTCTTCGGCTTGTTTCTGTTGCTGGCGCTCATTTTCTTGGCGACGCAAATGTGATATTTGGCACTATCAATCATCTTTATGCCACTGTTGGCGCAGTTATTGACCCATCGTCTATGATAGATATGCGCGAAATGGGCATTGCGTCTGCAAGCATGCTTATTGTCGGATTAATGATTTTTCTCATGATGACAGGGATGCCTCTTGGTATCGTTACTCTGATTGTATCTATCCTAAGTGCGCTATTCTATTTTGGTTATGGGGGCATGTATCTGGTATCTACAAACGCTTTTGGTTTACTAGAAAAATATCCGCTGATTGCCGTGCCTCTATTCGTGCTGATGGCCTCTATTCTGGAACGTGCAGGCGTCGCCGAAGACTTGTTTGATGCAATGTCTATTTTTGCAGGCAAACTGCGTGGCGGTGTAGCCATCCAAACAATTGTCGTGGCGGTTATTCTGGCCGCAATGTCTGGAGTTATGGGCGGCGAGATTGTGATGCTAGGCCTTGTAGCTTTGCCGCAAATGTTGCGTCTCGGATATGATCGAAAGATGTCTATCGGTTTGATTTGTGCAGCTGGCTCTCTAGCCACTCTAATACCGCCTAGCATTATTATGATCATTTATGGCCTTGCAGCGCAGGTGGCAATCGGCGATCTGTTTATGGCAGGGGCTGTGCCCGGCCTGATGCTGGCAACTTTTTATGGTATCTATGTTCTGGTTAGATGTAATCTGAACCATAAGATGGCACCAACAGCTGAAGAAATTGGTGAAGCTCGTGGTACAAAGATGAAGCTATCCCGTGAGAAGATGAGCGCGGTTGGCCTCAGTATTTTCCTAATCTTCTGCGTAATGGGCTCTATCTATGGCGGGGTTGCAACGGTGACCGAAGCGGCTTCTGTTGGCGTGGTTGGCGCGATTATCGTCGCCTTCGTACGGAACTCTTTTAGCTGGAATTTGTTGCAAGTGGCACTCGCTGGAACGATGTCTACAGTCGGCACAATTGTTTGGCTAATTCTGGGCGCGGTTTCTTTTGTTGGTATCTATAATTTGATTGGCGGCGGCGACTTCTTGCGCTCCCTATTTGCCAATCTTGGCCTGCCGGCTCTGGGTATCGTGTTTGTAATGATGGCAATTCTTGTCATTTTGGGTACCTTTATGGAATGGATTGCTATTGCCTTTATCACAGTGCCTGTTTTTGCGCCGGTTGTAGTAGGCATGGCACCAGAGCTAGGCCTTGAGCCGGAATGGGCTGCGGTATGGTTTGGCGTTTTGTTTGTAATGAACATCCAGATCTATTTCCTATCACCACCATTCGGCCCAGCTTGTTTCTGGCTAAAATCAGTGGCGCCGCCTGACATCACGCTACAAGAAATTTTTGGCTCAGTTTTACCCTTTATTGGCATGCAAATTATTGGCATGCTGCTGGTGATGTTTATTCCAGATATCGCTCTCTATCTGCCCAAGATATTGAGTTGATGAGCGAAACAAAACTTAAAAAACCAATCCACCCTTGTCTGTTTTTCAGGCAAGGGATTTTTATTTCGCCAATCGGGTGAAAATAAAGTAGATGAGGAAAATAGAAATGACGAAAGTTTTAGTCACCGAACCAGTGCATGAAAATGGGTTAACACTGCTGAAAGAAAACGGTTTCACCCTCATACCTAAATGGGCCTTAAGCGAGGCAGAACTCGCCACCCATTATGACAGCATTGAAGCCATTTTTGTGCGTATTGGTAGTTTAACAGCTGAATTTATGGCCAAAATGCCTCACTTGAAGGTCGTCTCAAAACATGGCGTTGGCTGTGATACAATTGATGTTGCCTATGCTAGAGCCAATGATATCACGGTCGCTATTGCCAGCGATGGTAATGCGCCATCGGTTGCTGAACATACGCTGATGATGATGCTAAATTGCGCCAAGACCCCTTATCACATGGATAGTGTGGTGCGCGGTGATTATGCTACCCGCAAGTCAATTAAGGCCTTCGATATTGGCGCGCGCTGTGTCTTTATTTTTGGCTATGGGCGGATTGGGGTGCGGGTGGCGGCGCTATGTAAAGCTTTTGGGATGCGTGTTATTATCGCGGATGAAAAATTTTCCCCCGAAACCAAACAACAGGACGGGTTTGAGATTATCCACAATCTAGATGAAGGGCTAGCGCAGGCAGATTTCCTGACACTGCATGTACCGCTGACCGATAAAACCCATCATTTATTCACAAGAGAACGTTTGCTTAAAATGCCAAAAGGTGGGTTTATCATCAATTGCGCCAGAGGTGGTATTGTAGATGAGGAGGCCGTGCGTGACCTGACCAAAAAGGGCCATTTAGGTGGTGCAGGATTTGATGTATTTTCGGCTGAGCCCATTGTTGCAGAAAATCCATTACTAGAGGCTGAACGATGCTGGCTGAGCCCTCATAGTGCTGCATTCACCGCTGAATCTTTAGAGCGTATGTCCACACAAGCGGCGCAAAATATTGTTGATTGCTTTGCGGGCGGCGTGCCACCGCGCAATATCTACGCTCTTGAGGTATATTCGCCAGACCACCTTTGATAAGCTTATCGCCAGTTAAAGTCTGGGTCGCAGTAGGGAGAGCCTTGCGGTATCAAAGTCTCTGGAATATCCAATATGAGGCGGCTAAGTAGAATAAAGCTTAGGGTTTTACCATGCCTGTCTAGCGAACGCGATGCGTTTACCCCGCCATCAAGCGCATCTTCTATAACAAAATTAAAGGCATGAAGATTGGGCAGCGCATAGCGTTTCACTGCGCCTGCCCCCAAATGGGAAAATAAGGCTTCAACCTTCGCCTCGCTTACCTCATTTTTCAAAAAATCATACGCCTCTGGCAGATAGGCAATCAGCGATATATTGCTAACATTGCCTTTATCTCCAGCCCTTGCATGCGCAATAGCGTGCAACGGTAACTCGCGGGTCTTAATATTAGTCATGGGCTATCACCTCTGCTTTCATGTGCGGGGCTATTAGCGCTCTGTCTAGCAAGATAGACGCTGACGCCATCTGCTCTGTCACAGCAGCGCGATAACCTCCCCCTCCCGCAGGCCCAGAACAATATAAATGCTGTAACTCATCACATAAAAGCTGAGCGGTGTCCCGGTCTTCGGAAATCAGCGCAAGCCGTACGCGGTAGTCCCCATCAAAGGGCAGCATTTTTCCGTCCATCTGTTCAGCTCTGCCGCCATCCAGCACCGAATAAGCGCCTAGAATATCCATGCGTATATCCGCATTATGGCCGCTTGCCCGCATCCGGCTTAATACCACCTCGCCTGCTAGCTTGGCGCGTTTCAACGCATTTAGCCCTGCATAGGTCATCTCTGCCTCCGCCATATAGCCCCCATCCACACAAACCGTAACTTTCAGTTTTTCAGGCCGCGCATGCCCTTTAATGCCAACCACCTTAATCCGGTTAGGGGCTTCTTCTATCAGTTCCATGGAGGTAACATCGGCGCTAACATCTGGCACTACATAACAGGATGGGTCATGCATTTCATATAATAGCTGCTCGGTAACCGTTGCTTTTGTCACGCACCCGCCTGTCCCATCTGCCTTAGTAATGGTGAATTGCCCATCGGAGCGTATCTCGGCCAGCGGGAAGCCAACTCCGGCTAGATCTGGTACATCTTTAAAACCGGGATCAGCAAAATACGCACCTGTCACCTGCCCTCCACATTCTAGTAAATGCCCGCAAATAGTACCGGCAGCGAGCTTATCCAGTGCTTCTTCTTGCCATCCAAATTCATGGATCAATGGGCCAAGAACTAACGCGCTATCGGTAGTGCGCCCAACAAGAACAATATCCGCGCCAGTGTCCAACGCCTTTGCTACCGCATCCCCGCCAAGATAGGCGTTTGCTGAACATAAATCGCGGCCAGCAAGCGAGGTGCCTTCCATTGTCTCTGCTTCCATGATGGCTTGCCTTTCCAGATAGCCGGTAACATCATCTCCTATCAGAATAGCTATTTTAAACGGGGCTAAGCCCATCTCATCAGCTAGGCGGTGTATATGATTTGCTGCAGCAGCCGGGTTGGCAGCACCCATATTGGAAACGATTTTGATCTGGTGTTTTTGCACATCCCGCAATATTGGATGCAGATAATTTTCAAGATATGGCGAGTAGCCCGCACCGGGATCCTTTACCTTGGCGATTTGTGCCTGTGCAATGGTGCGCTCTGCCAGCACTTCAAACATCAGATAGCGCGGCCCCATACAGGTAGCTAAATGGGCCACTAGCGGCACCGCCGCATCAAACCTATCACCAGAAAACCCGGCACCGTTGGCAATATAAACTTGCCCATCCATGATGTTCTCCCCAACCCTTTCGGCCTCTCATGGGGCGCTGCTAAAAAACCAACACCGCCCAAGAAACGCTAACCAAATATATATATCATCAAAGTTTACCCCTTCTGGCTTGTCAAGGTGCTTGCCCTCTTCGTGCAAAGGCGTAAACTAAAGAAAGTCTGACAAAAATCGCAGCTCTTCGCGTCATTATTAGCTGATATTTTTGGGGTAAACCAATTAGTTCTTTTCCGAATTCCGCATGAGCACTGAAATGCAAACACATAAAGCCACAGGGGCCTTTATGGTCCTATTAATGGCCATGACTTTATTAGCACGGGCGACCGATTTCAGAGGCTTTGAGCTGGCCTCTTATTTTGCCGCTGGCATGTTGTATTTTCTGTGCTGGCGGCTAATTGCCTTTCGGGAAATTTATCTTTTAGGGGTGTGTGCACTTTTAACCGGACTTGCCTTTTTTGTCTTTGATATGCCCCTTGCTGTTTATGAAGCCGCCTTTGCCCAAGCTAGTTTCCTGATGGCCTTCTTGCTGTTGTTGGCATTGCTGCATGAAACGGCCATGACCTCACCTACAATAAGTGAGTGTGGGCATTATTTAACTAAACAGCCACCAAAACAGCGCTATCTGGCTATTTTTAGCGGTACCAATTTAATGGCAGTTCTGTTCAATCTAGGCATCGTTTCTTTATTAACGCCGCTGATTAGAAAAGGGGCTAGGGATGAAACAACCGAGCCTGCGATTGCTGCTTTGCGGGAACGCAGGCAACTAACCGCCTTATTGCGCGGCTTCTCGTGGGGGGTAGTGTGGTCGCCAACGGCCATGGCACCCCTCGCAGTAATGGAATTAATAGACGGGATTAGCCGCGAGCTATGGACGGCTTATGGGCTTATCTGCACCGCCGCGATTTTATTTGTTGGTTGGCTAGAAGATATTTGGCGGTTTCGTAAAATACAGCGCAGCCCAACCTCAGCACGCAATCAGCCGGCCTTTCCAAAGGCAGCAATCTTGCGCTTTCTGCTTGTTCTCTTTTCCCTGTTCACAATCACAATAGCTGTTTCTGTATGGGCAGATGATACTATCGTTTTTGGCTTGTTGGTAGCCTGCCCAGTGATTATGCTTGGCTGGCTAATCGCCCAAAACTGGAACAAAGGCAGCACCCGCTTCAGCGCCGCAGCACAGCAAGCCATCCATATTTGCCATCGGGAGCTACCACATAATGGGCGGATTATCTTTGCGCTTTCTGCTTCTGGCTACATTGGCCGTTTAAGCGCAGAAATGGTGCCGATAGATATCGTCGCTAACCTCATTGAGCGTTATGCAATGCCAGATTATCTCTTCTTAACGATGATGGCCTTTATCATGGTGCCCATGTCATATCTTGGGGTTAGTCCGATTATGATGGCTGTCTTTTTTGGCAGTATTTTAGGCGCGTTACCTGTCCTGCCTGTAGACCCAACATTGGCAGCGTTAGCTATTTCATCTGGCTGGGCCTTGTCCATGACAACCTCTCCTTTTGCTACGGTAGTGCTCATGGTATCAAACCTTAGCGACGCGCGTCCCTTGCGGCTTAGTATTGGCTGGAACACTTCTTTTTCTGCACTGGCATTGGTGACCTTGTCTATGGTATTTTTTATTCTTACAGATGGATTGTAAAGACGGATTTTTAATGAGGGGAAGAGATAAATGAGTAAAGATAAAAAAGACCTTCGTAGCGATAGATGGTTTGGCCCTGACGATTTGCGCTCTTTTGGCCATCGTTCACGCGCCATGCAAATGGGCTATAGCGCTGAGGATTGGCAAGGCAAGCCAGTGATTGCGATTATCAATAGCTGGTCAGATATTAATCAATGCCACTCTCACTTTAAATCCAGAGCAGAAGATGTCCGGCGCGGGATTTTACAAGCAGGCGGGTTCCCATTGGAACTGCCAACCCTGTCTTTATCTGAGCAATTTGTGAAACCAACCACCATGCTATATCGCAATATGATGGCGATGGAAGTTGAAGAATTGTTGCGTTCACACCCTGTTGACGGGGCAGTATTGATGGGCGGATGTGATAAAACCACGCCTGCGCTTTTGATGGGCGCAATCAGTGCTGGATTGCCAGCGATTTACCTGCCAGCAGGGCCAATGTTGCGTGGCAATTGGCAGGGCAAAACGCTTGGGTCAGGCTCAGATGCATGGAAATATTGGGATGAAAGACGGGCTGGCAACATCACTGACACACAATGGCGTGAGCTAGAGTCGGGTATTGCACGCTCTTATGGCACCTGTATGACAATGGGCACAGCCGCCACGATGATGTCAATTGCCGAGGGGCTGGGCGTTTGTTTTTCGGGCTCATCTGCTATCCCAGCGCCTGATTCCAACCATAAACGCATGTCAGCAGCTTGTGGGCGCAGAGCTGTGCAAATGGTTTTAGAAGGGCAAACATTAGATAAGATTATCTCGCAAGCCTCAATTGAAAATGCTGTTAAAGTTGCGATGGCCTCTGGCTGTTCAACTAACGCAATCATCCATCTAATAGCGATTGCTCGCCGGGCGGGTCTAAAACTTGGGCTAGATGATTTTGACCGCCTATCAAAAGAAATTCCAGTTCTGGCAAATATTCGGCCTACGGGCGACACCTATTTGATGGAAGATTTTTATTATGCTGGCGGCCTGCCTGCATTGCTAAAACAGATCGAGGGGGAGCTTGACCTGTCAGTAATGACGGTAGATGGCAAGACTTTGGGGGAATGTATCAAAGATGCTGAAGTGTATAATGACGATGTTATTCGCCCCCTATCTAACCCTGTATATCATCAAGGCTCGCTAGCTGTAGTGCGCGGTAATATTGCACCTGACGGGGCGGTGATGAAACCTGCTGCTGCTGAGGCACGCCTGCACAAACATACAGGCCCTGCCATTGTCTTTGACAGCTATCCTGAAATGAAAGCGGCTGTGGATAATGAAAATCTGGACGTTACCGGAGACCATATCATGGTGTTCAGAAACGCTGGACCTGTTGGCGGTCCGGGGATGCCAGAATGGGGCATGCTGCCTATCCCAACTAAGTTAGTAAAACAGGGTGTGCGCGATATGATTCGTATATCAGATGCACGAATGAGCGGCACAAGCTATGGCGCTTGCATCCTGCATGTCGCGCCAGAGGCCTATATTGGCGGACCATTAGCCTTCGTGCAAAATGGTGACATGATCGAGGTGGATATTGCTGCACGACGCCTGAATCTGTTAGTGGATGATGCTGAGCTTGAAAAACGGAAAGCCAATTGGACGCCGCCAAAACAAGAAACCGGGCGCGGTTATCAATGGATGTCTGCCCAGCATATCCAGCAAGCTGACACAGGCTGTGATTTCGACTTTCTTGAAACTAGCTTTGGTAAAACTGCCAAAGAGCCAGATATTTTCTAAAATCTATATGGAGCTAAATCAATGAAGCTGAAAAAAATTGTCCTAACGGGCGCGGCTGGCCGACTTGGCGGTTATTTACGCACCCCTCTGGCCGCAAAATGCATCGAGCTAGTATCCACAGATATTGCGCCCTTAACGGAGCCACTTATTGAAGGAGAGCATTTTATTCAGGCCGACCTAGCTGATTATGCAAAAATGTCCGAAATAATCGGTGGGGCGGATATGGTCGTGCATTTTGGTGGGCACCCAGATGAAAAGCCCTTTGATGACATTCTGCATGCTAATATTGTCGGCTGTTATAATATCTGGCAGGCCGCGTATAAAGCGGGGGTCCGCCGGATTGTTTATGCAAGCTCTATCCATGCGGTTGGCCTGCACCCAAAAACACTAGCAATTAATGCAGAAACCCCGCATCGCCCAGATAGTTTTTATGGGCTAGCCAAATGCTTTGCCGAAGATATGGCCAAGCTCTATTGGGATAAAAAAGGATTAGAAGCGGTATGTTTACGCATCCTTTCCTGTGCGCAGGTAACCAACGCGCGCGCCCTGGGTAGTTGGCTATCTTATGATGATCTTATTCATTTAGTCGAACGCTCTATAGATACACCTGTTACAGGCTTTACAGTGGTTTACGGGGTTTCCGGTAATGACCGTACGCCTGTAGATAATTCAGCGGCAACCTTCCTTGGCTATTGCCCGCGTGATAATGCAGAAATATTTGCAGATGAGATTTTTGCAAATGCGCCTACGCCTAACCCGCTTGACCCAGATCAGATGATGCATGGCGGCCCTTTTGCCACCACTGATTTAGGCGAAAGCGGCGTTGCCAAACTTGGTCTATCCCCAGATGACACCTGATAGCAAGCGGCAGTGGGCGAATATTAGCTGTTAATATCAGCCCCCTACCTATTTAGCGCCTGCTATCGGATAGCGTTAATATTCATCGAAATAGCCTGACCTATAAGACGAATATCAGAGGCTATTGTTGCAAAATCAAAGCCACGCTCATAAGCAGATTTCAAATAATCTGGCGAGCCACAATGAATGCCAACCTTTAGCCCATGTTTTTTAGCTGTTTCAAGTATCTTGCCAATGGCGGCGTCCACATCTTCTTCTTTGCGATCTAGCCCCGGATTATGCCCCATAGATACAGCCAGATCAGATGGGCCTACATAAAGCCCGCTTAGTCCTTCAGTGGCACAAATCGCCTCAACATTACCAAACGCTTCGACCGTTTCGATCATGGCCATAGATACTAATGTTTCATTTGCCTGATGATGATAATCTGCACCATGCACCATAATGGCTCTGGTTGGCCCAGAGCTGCGATATCCATCAGGGGCATAACGCATCGCCCCAACAAAGGCAGCCGCATCTTCGGCTGTATTAATCATCGGGCAGATAATGCCTAAACACCCTGCATCCAGAAGCTTCATAATAATACCAGGTTCGTTCCAAGGCACGCGCGCCATTGGCGTTACTCCTGACGCGTTCATTGCCTGCAACATGGTAAGGGCCGTTTGGTAGTCCACCAAACCATGTTGTAAATCTATGGTCAGGCTGTCGTAATCATGGCTCGACATAATTTCCGCCGTTACCGTACTTGGAATAGAACACCAGCCATTTAGTGCTGACTTGCCTGCTGCCCATCTATCCTGTAATTTTGTTAGCCTCATATTCCCAACCTTTTCTATATATTCAAAAAAACCACAAGTCTTAGGGCAGTCTCTCTATCCCCAATATATGAAGGGTAAGGGCTGTATCCTCTTTCTGCAAGTCATCAATAATATCAAAGTGATGTCGGCCTTTTACTTGCCAGCTGCCTGTATCTATCCCAAAGCCTGACCAGATATTTGCTAACACACCGCTTTGGCGCACAAACTCAGGCAATTCATCTGCGCCCGCGATGCAAGAGAGGGCTACCCCGGCTAGCGGTTCTAAAAGAGCCGGACTTTGTGCAAATGCTTCGTCAGCATCAAGGCGAATATCTGCATTGATCTCTAGCCTAAGGATAGGGCGCAAATCATGCACCCCGCTGATAGATGTGACATGGCAAAAACGCGCCTGAACTTCTGCTGATAGAGCTGTATCTTTGCAGGCAAGACGGCTGACCAGATGCCCACCTGCCGAATGGCCAGCCAACGCGACAGGCCCTTCCCCACCCTTGCAGATATGATTAACCGCCGCAGCCACCTCTGCAACAATTTCAGCAATACGCACCTCAGGGGCTAGCGTGTAGCTTGGAATAGCAACCTGCCAGCCTTGTTCTAGCGCACCTCTAGCGAGATGTGACCAGTATGATTTATCAAATCGCCGCCAATAGCCGCCATGAATAAAAACAAGCGTGCCTTTTGGCATCTGGTCAGGCAGAAACAGATCATAGCGGTTCCGCGCCCCTTTCCCATAAGCCAGATCAAGCTGGCTGTTTGGCCAGTTAGCACGGAACAGAGGCGCTTTTTCTTCCCAAGCGCTGATGTAGCTTGCAACTGCTGGCACAGCAAGCCCGTTATCATAGGCGGTATCAAAATCTGTAATAGGTGTGTCTATGTGGCGAAAGCCGCTGCTATCTGCAATATAATCTGCTGGTTTTGAAAGTTTATCCATTCCCGTCCTCCTCTAAATCTTCTTCGCATTTAGCCAGATTTAGGCGATAGGTGCTGGAAAACGCCTAACGCCTAATGCTGGGCGCCTAATCTTATCTTTGCTTATTAATTAATGTCTTGATACCAGCGCCGAATGAGTGCGCGCTCACCTGCTTCCATATAGGTAATATTTGCAGGCGGCATAGCATGCGATACAGCCGAATGCAGATAGATAGCCTCTGCTTGGGCTAGAATATCTGCGCTCGTCTCCAAATAAACATTCTTTGGGGCGGCAATTATCCCATCCCATAAAGGCTCTGTTGCGTGACACATACTACAGCGTCCTTCAACAATATATCCTACCTCTTCAAATAGGGGATGGTTTGCCTTTTTTTGCAATTCTGGGCTAAGCGTCAGGACGTTTGCACGCGCGTCTGTCTCTGCTAAATCATCGCGTTGCATAAGCGGCGCGAGCGAGAGGCCCATTATAACAAAGAAGATCAGGGCTGTTGCCGCCCATGTCCAGCGCGGATGGCCTTTGCGGGCATGACCTGTATTGAAATAATGCCGTATTGTTACGCCCATCAAAAACACTAAACTTGCGATAATCCAGCTATATTCGGTCGCAAAGGCCAGCGGATAATGGTTCGATAGCATCAGGAATATCACTGGCAGGGTTAAATAATTATTATGGGTAGAGCGTTGCTTAGCGATCTGGCCATATTTCGCATCTGGTGTACGTCCCGCCTTTAAATCTGCAACCACAATTTTCTGGTTTGGGATAATCACCATAAACACATTGGCAGACATAATTGTTGCGGTTACTGCGCCCAGATGAATAAAGGCTGCACGGCCGGTAAAAATCTGATGGAAGCCCCATGAAAGCGCGATTAAAAAAACATATAAAATCACCATAAGCAAAGTCGCGTTCTGACCTAGAGTGGCGCGGCATAAAAGGCTATAAACACCCCAGACTAGCACAAGTGAGCCTATGGATAAGGCTATGGCCGCAAGCGTTGAAAGTTCCAGCTTTTCAGCGTCAATTAGATATAGATCAGCACTGCCATAATAGACTATCGCCAATAGCGCAAAACCAGACAGCCAAGTTGCATAAGATTCCCACTTAAACCACGTTAGATGTTCTGGCAGATGCGCAGGCGCAACTAAATATTTCTGGATATGATAAAACCCACCACCATGCACTTGCCATTCATCGCCAGCAGCACCCGCAGGCAATTGGTCATGCCTGCGCAAGCCTAAATCAAGCGCAATAAAGTAAAATGAGGAACCGATCCATGCAATTGCGGTAATTACATGCAGCCAACGCACCGC
Source organism: Alphaproteobacteria bacterium (assembly GCA_022425485.1). Lineage (GTDB taxonomy): Bacteria > Pseudomonadota > Alphaproteobacteria > Puniceispirillales > Puniceispirillaceae > JADHLI01. The sequence continues at coordinate 19,895 of JAKMFL010000043.1, forward strand.
AAATTCTGCCCAACTAATCAAAAAAGGTGTAAGAAATGCTA
>JAKMFL010000047.1 GCA_022425485.1 Alphaproteobacteria bacterium
TGTAATTACTGAAAATTCCTCAAACAGAAACGAGTTATGGCGGCACTTCAAACCGATTATGTGGCCAATATCGGCGAGAAAATTTTTAACGAGGGGCAGTTGGATTTATTTTTATCCACCTACGAAAACCGAATAGATGCGAAAGGCAGGGTTTCTGTGCCTGCGCCTTTCCGTACGGTTTTAGAGCGCAATCGCAGCCCCCTTTATATCTATAAATCGCTGACCCATGCGTGCTTGGAAGGGTGCGGGCCAGAGCGCATTAGCCAGATTGTTGATGCGATTGACCAAATGGACAGCCTGTCAGAAGAGGCTGAAATCCTGCAAACCATGCTGTTTAGCGCCCAAGAGATGAAAATCGATTCAGATGGCCGTATGTTGCTCCCTGCCGAGTTTATTGAGTTTGCGGCCCTAGATGGTACCGCTTTATTTTCAGGTATTGGCCGGTCATTCCAAATCTGGCGCCCTGACCAGCATCAAAAACGCGAGACAGATTTCCGTGACCGCGCGGCCAAGCAAGGTGTGCCTCGCCTGACCCTTGGCCGGCGTCCAGAGCCGGGAGAGCGGTAATGGCACAGTCCAGCTTGCATATACCGGTCATGCTGGACGAGGTCATCGCCGCCCTGACACCTTCGCCGGGCAAAGTGTTTCTTGACGCGACCTTCGGAAATGGCGGCTATACCAAAGCCTTGTTAGATACAGCCAATTGCCAAGTTGCCGCGATAGACCGAGACCCAGACGCAATTTTGCGCGGCCAGCCCTTGCTAGCGGCCTATTCCGGACGCCTGCAATTACTAGAAGGCCCGTTTTCAGAAATGGCGCGTCTTACCACAGCAGCGGGCATCAAGAAGCTCGATGGTATTGTCTTTGACTTAGGGGTTTGTTCAACCCAGCTAGATGAGGCCGAGCGCGGCTTCTCGTTCCGCCAAGACGGGCCGCTTGATATGCGGATGTCAAAACAAGGGCTAGATGCTAGCGATATTGTCAATGAGCTAGATGAGGCCGCCCTTGCAGATATTATTTGGCGCTTTGGTGAGGAACGCGCCTCACGCCGGATTGCTAGAGCCATTACCCGTGCCCGCCTTGATGCGCGAATTGAGCGCACCAGCCAGCTTGCCGATATTGTTCATTCGGTGATGCCGCGCCCTAAACCCGGACAGGCAGATAGCGCCACCCGCACCTTTCAGGCTTTGCGCATTTATATTAATGGAGAGCTAGAGGAGTTGGAAAAAGCGCTAGCAGCTGCAGAAGATTTACTCGCCCCAGATGGGGTATTGGCCATTGTTAGCTTCCACTCGCTTGAAGATCGCATTGTTAAAAATTTTCTAAATGCCAAAAGCGGCAATCTTCCGGCCCCTTCGCGGCATCGCCCTGATATACGCGCTGAACAGCCTGCTATTTACGCGCTGACCCCGCGCAAACCCCTGCTGCCCTCAGATGCAGAAATTGCCGTTAATGCGCGTGCACGTTCAGCAAAATTACGGGTGGCCCGCCGGCTTGCTAATGTAGCGGGTAAAACAAACCCCTTAGAGGAGAGCGCTTAAATGCTTCGCGTTATTCTAATATTGTGTTTTGTCCTAGCGGTGAGTGGCAGTGCGCTCTATATGACAAAATTGTCGGTAGATGGGCGTTATGACCGTTTGAGCCAGTTGCAGAGTGACATCAAGGCAGCAGAAAACCGCGCCATCATCCTAGAGGCTGAATGGGCCTATTTGAGCCGGCCAGATAGATTGCTGAACCTGTCTTCCTCGCTATTATCTATGCGCCCGATAACCCAAAACCGCGTATTGCCGCTGGAATCTATTCCCTTGCGACAACCAGCCAGCGAGCCAAGCGGGGACAAAGATAGGGGGCGTGATGCGCAATAACACCCCTTCCTCACCTGAACGTTCAAACGCAATGTCTGCAATTTGGCGGCGCATCTGGCCATCGCGCCCAGACCCTGACAAATCACGGCGTATCGCACGGGCACGCTTGCTTGTAGCGGGGGCAATGGCAACCAGTTGCTTTATGGGCATCAGCGCCAAGGCTGTATGGCTGGTCAGTGGCCAAGATGAGGCAAAAAATGGGCAGATGCAAACACAAGCGAATGCAGCCCGCGGGGCCATCTATGATCGCAAAGGCCGCCTGTTGGCAAGCACCCTGCCGATTATGCGCCTGCATCTTGACCCAAAAATGGTGCTAAATCCGTATGAGGTGGCTACTAAATTAGCGCCCCTTCTGCCAGGAAAGTCTGAGCAGGATATCTTGAAAGCACTGGCGCGGAAGAGCCGTTATGTTGAGCTAGATAGAAAAATAACCCCAGCGCGGCATGCCGCTATTATGCAGCTTGGCCTGCCGGGGGTAAATATTTCTGCGACCTCGCTACGCAGCTATCCCCATGGGCCAGAAGCCGCGCACCTTGTCGGTCAGGTGGATCGCGACGGGCAAGGTATTGCTGGCGTAGAAAAGAGTATGCAAGCCAAGCTGGCTGCTGGCGAAAATGTAAATCTTTCGATTGATTTAGGCGTACAAGCGATAGTGCGTCAGTCTTTAAGCCACCAGATTGAGCGTTTCGAAGCCGTTGGCGGGGCTAGCCTTGTCATGGACATGAAAAATGGCGAGATAATCAGCCTTGTATCTTTGCCAGATTACGACCCTAATCACTTCGCAGAGGCGCGTGATGATGCCAGATTCAACCGCGCTACCAAAGGCGTGTTTGAAATGGGCAGTATTTTCAAAGTGCTGAATACAGCGATTGCACTTGAAAGCGATGCCGCTTCGCTTGTCTCTTCTTATGATGTTTCCAAGCCTTTGCGCATTTCTGGCTATTCCATACGCGATTTTCACCCTCGCAAACGTGCATTAAACCTATCTGAGGTCTTGGTCTACTCCTCTAATATTGGTTCAGCAAAAATTGCCGAAGCGATCGGGCCTGAAATACAGCAAAGCTATATGGAAAAACTGGGTCTGCTAAATCGCCCTGCCCTTGAATTGCCAGAAACAGCACAACCTCTCATGCCTCGAAAGTGGGGGCGGCTTTCTACCATTACTATCTCTTATGGCTATGGGCTATCTGTATCGCCTGTCCATGCTGTTGGCGCCATAGCGGCGGCGGCCGGAAATGGCGAATTTATTGCGCCTACCTTGTTGCTTCGCGAGCCAGATGAGGTGTTTGAGCGCACCCGCATCTTCTCTGCCGAGACCAATCGTAAGGTGCGTTCCATGATGCGCTTGGTTGTCTCACACAAAGATGGGACAGCGAATTATGCAGATGCACCTGGCTATTTGGTTGGCGCCAAAACAGGTTCGGCTGAAAAGCTGAAAATTGGCGCGCGCGGGTATAATAAAAAAGCTAATTTAACCTCCATTGTGGCGGCCTTTCCTATTCACGACCCACGTTATTTGATTTTTGTGATGGTGGATGAGCCAAAACCGCAAAAATTCTCGCATGGCTATGCCACTGCAGGATGGGTAGCCGCACCCGTAATCGCTGAAATTGTAAAAAAGGCAGCCCCTGTGTTGGGGGTTCTTCCTGTTGACATAAAGGCGCCAGAAATCCGCCAAAATCTTGAGCCAAACCTGAATATTGGTGGCAAGGGAGCTATTTTTGCATCTTTCTGAATTATTAACATATCTGCCTTCTGCGCAGCTTGTATCTGGAGATAAGAGCCTAGACATTGTTGGTGTGAGCGCAAATTCAGCCACCATCCAGCCGGGGGCGTTGTTTGCCGCCCTTAAAGGCACAAAAAATGATGGCCATGACTTTATCGATACCGCTATCAAAGCTGGGGCTGTTGCCATATTAAGCGACCATGCGAGCCTTTCTTTGCCAGCAGGAATTGCCCATATCAATTGTGATGACACCCGCCATGCCTATGCACAAATTTGTGCTGCAATTTATGCTTCGCGGCCGGGCATGTTGGTCGGGGTAACGGGTACAAATGGCAAAACATCCGTAGTGGAATATATGCGCCAGATTTGGACACGGGCAACTTGGCCTGCAGCCACTATCGGCACGCTAGGCGTTGCCTGTCCAGTGCCTGAGCTTGCCAGCGGCTCTGCTATGTTAACCACCCCTGCACCTGAAAACCTCTATGCGCTCTTGCATAAGATGGCAAAATCAGGGATTACGCATACCGCCTTTGAGGCTTCTAGCCATGGCTTGGATCAGCAAAGGATGGTGGGGCTTGGCGTTAATGTAGCTGTGTTCACCAATCTTAGCCAAGATCACCTAGACTGGCATGGCGATATGGATAGCTATTTTGAGGCAAAAGCCAAGCTGTTTCATCAGAACCTTCTGAACGGTGGCACGGCGGTTCTAAACGCAGATGATCCACAAGTGATGCGGCTGAAAGAGCTGCTAGCAAAACGCCAGATTGTTATTTGGACGGTGGGCAGTAATCCAGAGGCTGATTTCTGCATCCAGAAGATTGAATCGCATCCCTTTGGGCTAGATGTGCAAATCACCGCAAAAGGAGAGAATTTTCGCTTTCCTGTTGCCTTATCGGGTACATTTCAGGCGGTTAATGCGGTGATGGCAGCCGTAGCTGCTTATGCCTCTGGTATGCCGTTGCAAGACTCATTAGGAGCGCTGCCAGCTTTGACACCAGTGCGTGGACGCATGCAGCCTATCCATGAACATCCAGCCGGGGCGCGTATCATTATCGATTTTGCGCATACACCAGACGCTCTAGAAGCTGCCCTTATTGCCCTGCGAGGCCAAACGCCTGATAAACTAAAGGTTATTTTTGGTTGTGGTGGTGACCGCGACAAAGGTAAACGCGAAAAAATGGGCGCAATAGCGGCCAAGCTCGCTGACCATGTCATTATTACAGATGATAATCCACGCAGTGAAGACCCTAGCATAATCCGCGCCGAAATTCGCAAAGGCTGCCCAGATGCCAAAGAAATCTCGCCACGTGATGCCGCAATAAAGGCCGCGATTAGCGATCTAAAAGCTGGTGATACGCTATTGATAGCCGGTAAAGGGCATGAAACCTCACAGATGATCGGCACCGAGACTTTGCCATTTGATGATGCCAGCGTGGCACGCCATGCCATAGCCCAAATAGGCACAAAGGGGGCAGGATGAGCTTATCTAAACTGCACCCAACAAAAATAGCAGAAATTTGCAACGGCTATTGGCTGAACGAGGATATCCCTCAATTTGCCTTTCATCATGTGGTTATTGATAGCCGTCAGATGGCAGGTAATAGCTTGTTTATTGCCCTGAAAGGCGCCCATAAAGATGGGCATGACTTCCTTGCAAGCCTTGCTGACCACCCAGAATATGGCGCAATGGTCAATAAACCTGATCCAGAAATTAACTTGCCCCAATTAGTTGTTGCTGATGTCGAGGCTAGCTTTCAGGCATTAGCAAAATTTGTTGCGCATAATAGCCGCGCCCGCAAAATCGCCATCACGGGTTCTGTTGGCAAAACAGGCACCAAAGATATGATAGCAGATATGCTGGCAGTTGCGGGGAAGGTGCATGCAACAAAAGGTAATCTTAATAATCACTTAGGCGTGCCTCTAACAGTAAGCAACATGCCAGAACATAACGATTTTCTGGTCGCAGAAATGGGTATGAATAGCGCAGGTGAAATCACCTTGCTGTCTGAAATTGTACGCCCTGACATAGCTATTATCACGCGTATTTCAAATACCCATGCTGCCTTTTTTAATAATCTATCTGAAATTGCCGAAGCGAAGGCAGAAATATTCTTGGGCGCAGATGCGTTTGGCACAGCTATTCTGCCACGCGATGATGAATTTTATAGCCAGCTTGCCGGCTCAGCCCGCTTATCAGGCCTGAAAAACATCATTAGTTTTGGCACAGACGAAGATAGCACTATCCGGCTTGAAAATATGGAGGTGCAGGAACAAGGCCTAGAAATAACCGCTAGCCTGCCGCATCCACAGACCCAAGGCATGCGCCAGATAGTCAGCTTCACCCTTGGCATGCGGGCCAAACATTATGCGGTGAACGCACTGTGTGCGCTGGCCGTTGCATATGCCCTAAAACTGGATTTGGCGCCGCTCCTGCCTGCCTTCGCCCAGATGCGTGAAGGGACAGGCCGCGGCCGCGTTCACCAGCTACATTATGCTGAGCGTGAGCTGACCTTAATTGATGATAGCTATAATGCCAGCCCAGCTTCGATGCAGGCAGCTCTTGCGGCCGCTGCTTCTTATAACGCAGAAAATCTGCTGATTATTGCAAGCGATATGCTGGAGCTTGGTGCGGCAGAAATAGCTGAGCACAAGGCCCTAGCACCTGCCATTGAAACCGCAAAAGCAAAATCAGTGATAGCTATCGGGCCGTTAATGCAAAGCTGCTGCCAGCACCTGCCGGAGGCCATTTCTGCTACTTATTTTGCCGATGCAAAAGCAGCTTATACAGCTTTTGATAAGGACTTAGTGGCCATGATAGGGGCAGCTGATCTTATCCTGATTAAAGGCTCGCACGGCTCTGGAGCGCATAAAATAAGCGCCTATCTGCTGGACAGGCTAAGCGGCAAACATAATGGCCCATCCACCCCGATGAGAGGTGTTTACCATGCTGCCTGATTTGCTTTTAGCCTTTTCCGATGATTATAAAATCCTGAATTTATTCAGATATATAACCTTCCGTTCAGGCGGCGCCTTTATGACAGCTTTGATTGTGTCATTACTGTGCGGAGAACGGTTTATCGCTTGGCTCAAAGCCCATCAAGCAGAAGGCCAGCCTATTCGCCAAGATGGCCCAGAGAGCCACATAATTGCCAAAGCTGGCACGCCTACAATGGGCGGGCTGTTAATCTTATTCAGTTTCATTTTTGCAACCCTTTTATGGGTGCCCTTATCAAATGCCTATCTATGGCCAGTATTATTGGTAGCTGCCTCTTTTGGGATGATCGGCGCAGCAGATGACTGGTTAAAGCTGAAAAAACGATCCAGTGATGGGATGAGCAGCCGGCAAAAGCTGGTTCTGCAATTAGGTGCAGCCTTGCTTGCCAGTTTAATTTTTATCCAGCTTTCACCTGAAGAACTACGTTATGGGGTGGCGCTACCCTTTTTCAAAGATTCCCTGATTTATTTAGGATTGCTTTATGTACCCTTTGCCATGCTGGTTATTGTTGGCGCGTCGAACGCTGTCAATTTAACCGATGGGTTAGATGGGCTAGCCATTGTGCCGGTGATGATTGTGTGCGTGTGTTTTGGTCTGATAGCCTATCTCAGCGGCAATATTAATTTTGCTAGCTATCTGCAAATTCATTATGTGCCGGGCACAGGCGATCTAGCGACCTTGCTTGGGGCAATCATTGGGGCTGGGCTCGGCTTTCTTTGGTTTAATGCGCCGCCAGCAAAAGTATTCATGGGCGATACAGGCTCGCTAGCCCTAGGCGGAGCTTTAGGGGCTGTTTCGGTGGCCACGCGCCATGAGCTCGTACTGGCCATTGCAGGCGGCTTGTTTGTGGTCGAAACCTTGTCTGTTATTTTACAAGTCGCCTCGTTCAAGTTAACCGGAAAACGGATTTTCTTGATGGCCCCTCTGCATCATCATTTTGAGAAAAAAGGCTGGGCAGAAAGCACCATTGTTATCCGCTTCTGGATTATTTCCGTGGTTCTGGCGCTTATCAGCCTGTCGACCCTGAAGCTGCGATAGGATAACAGCAGATGGCACAGACAAAAATAAAAGCATTTAATAACATAGCCATTTTAGGGCTGGGTCGTTCTGGCCAAGCTGTGCTGGATGCGTGCGCTTGTGACGGCATCACCGTTAGCCTGTATGATGATCATTTTTCTGCAAATAGGCGTGCGGGCGATACAGCGGAAAAATATTTTAAACATTATGATGACTGGGACATGGATAAGCTAGACGCGCTTATTATCAGCCCCGGCATTCCCCATAATTATCCAGAACCCCATCCAGCAGCAAAGGCGTGCATAGAAGCTGGCATCCCTATTTTAAGTGAAGTGGAATTTGCCCTGAGACGCGGACGCAAAGGGCGCTGGGTATCCATAACAGGCACGAACGGTAAATCCACAACTACCGCCCTTATCGGCCATATCCTAGAACAAGCGGGGCTGGTTTGTGCCATTGGCGGGAATATTGGCGCAGCCGTCACCGCATTAGAGACGGTCGGGGCTGATGGCGTGAATATCATCGAGCTATCTTCCTACCAGCTAGAGGTAACCGCCTCTTTGCGCTCAGACATTGCGGTTATTATGAATATCACGCCTGATCATCTGGACAGGCATGGCGGTATGCAGGGCTATATTACTGCCAAAGAACAGGTGCTAGCCTCCCTTGCCCCAGAAGGGCTAGCCATTTTAGGGGAAGGTGAGGCACTAGATAATTTAAGCAAAAAATATGAAGGACAGCTGCGTATCTCCCGCCTTGCAGATGGCTTGGTTGCGGCTGAGGCCAGCCATATTAACCGCTTTAACAACCTAGCCTTGAAAGGGATGCATAATGCGCAAAATTGCCTCGCTGCCAGAGGTGTCTGCCGCGCCCTCGGCTTGTCTGATACGCAAATAGACGCCGGAATTGAGAGCTTTTCTGGCTTGCCGCACCGCCTGCAACCTGCTGGCCAGATAGATAATATCTTATTTGTGAATGATAGTAAGGCCACGAATGGCGAGGCAGCAGCGCATGCGCTGGCCAGTTTTGAAAATATCCATTGGTGTGCAGGCGGGATTGCCAAAGAAGACGGGCTGGAAGCGTGCCTGCCCCATTTGCAGCATGTTGTTCAATCCTATTTATATGGCGCTTGCGCTAACGATTTCGCCAATAGCCTGCAAGGACTTGTACCGGTTAGCTGTTTTGAAACATTAGAAGAAGCGATACAAGCCGCTAGCGCATCTGCACAAAAGCGCCCAGCGCCTGATCAACAGGTTATTTTACTCTCACCAGCAGCGGCCTCTTTTGACCAGTTCCCTAGCTTTGAAGCGCGGGGCCAGCATTTCTGCGCCCTTGCTGCTGCGCATGTTGCCAAGCGGGCCTCCCCCCCTGCCGTACCTGACAGCTTTGGGGGGCGCCATGTTTAATCGCACAGACAGATCGCGCCTTGGCATCTGGTGGTGGACAGTAGACAGAATGATGCTGACCTGCACCCTTTTATTGATGGTCTTGGGCGCCGTGCTTGTGATGGCTGCCAGCCCGCCAGTAGCAGAACGCATTGGCCTTGCAGAACATCATTTTGTTTTCCGGCAGATATTTTTCATGTTGCCAGCTTTGCTCGTCATGCTTGTCACCTCTATTCTAACAGAGCGCACTATCCGCATTTTATGCCTGCTTGGCGGCATGGTTATCACTGGACTGATGGTGGCTACTCTGGCTATCGGCCCAGAGGTAAAAGGCGCAACTAGGTGGCTGATGCTAGGGGGTTTGCGCCTGCAACCTTCTGAATTTATAAAGCCGATTTTGGTCATCATCTCCGCTTGGTTATTGGGGTTATGGCGCGAGCAGGAAGGCTTTCCGGGCTGGGCATGGGCATCTGCTGTGGTGGGGGTAATTGTTGCCATCCTCATCTTGCAACCAGATGTCGGTATGACGGCGGTAGTGGTGTTAACTTTTGGCTTCCAAATGTTCTTAGCTGGCCTGCCATTATTGCTGATAGGGGTGGCACTGGCGCTTGCCCCGCTAGCCGTCATTATGGCCTATAGCTTTTTAGACCATGTGCGCTTGCGCGTTGACAAATTTTTCACTGGAGGCAATTTGCAAACCGAACGCTCTATCCAGTCCTTTGTTGAAGGTGGATGGTACGGGGTTGGCCCGGGTGATGGGCGCGTAAAGCTGCATCTACCAGATGCCCATGCCGATTTTATTTTCTCGGTTGCGGCTGAAGAATATGGGCTTATCGCCTGTCTATTCCTGATAGGGCTATTCGGATTTATTGTTATTCGCGGCTATGCCCAATCGCTTATTGCCAAAGATATGTTCTCGATGCTGGCGGTGTCTGGCCTTGCTACCCAGTTTGGTGTTCAGGCGGCTATCCATATGGCCTCTTCTTTAAATCTTATTCCAACCAAAGGGATGACCCTGCCCTTTATTAGCTATGGCGGCTCCTCGCTTGTTGCAAGCGGTTTGACCTTGGGGCTTATTCTTGCCCTTAGCCGGAAACAGCACCCTTCTGAGCAGGAAAATTTTGCCCCTGAGCAGATGATGCCGGAGGCTAGCCGATGAGCCTTAGCACAGCAAAGCCGCAATATATCTGTTTAGCCGCCGGTGGCACAGGCGGGCATGTGATGCCAGCTATCTGCATAGCTGAACGCCTGCTAGCAGAAGGCCATCAGATTTTATTGCTGACCGATAAGCGCGGCGCAAAACTTATTCCGGCGCATCTGCCCTATAAGAGGCTAGCGTCTGCTTCACCTTTTTCTGGCTCTGCAATGCGGCGGCTTGGCGCGATGATACAGCTCGCTGGTGGATTAGTAAGCTGTCTTATAACACTGGCCAGAAGGCGCCCTGCGGTGCTGCTTGGTTTTGGTGGTTATCCAGCAGCAGCACCAATTTTTGCAGCCTGGTGTTTGAACATACCTGCGGTTATGCATGAGCAAAATGCGGTTATTGGCCGGACAAACCTAATGCTAGCACGCTTCACGAAAGCGCTATTGGCAAGCTGGCCAAAAAACAAAGGCTCGCTGGGGAAAACGCCTGTCATTCATACAGGCTTGCCAGTGCGTGAGCGCTTTACTGCCATTAAACCCTACAAGCCTAACCCAAGCACCTCCCCCTTTCAGCTAGCAATATTTGGGGGCTCTTTAGGGGCCGCGCTATTTGCAGAAATTATTCCGGCCGCCCTCGCACAGCTTCCCGCCACAGACCGTCGCCGCCTGAAGGTTACGCAGCAGGTAAGAGAAGAGCAGAAAAAAACCTTAGATGAATTTTACCATAAGCAGGGAATAAGCGCTGAAACACGCACCTTTTTTGATGATGTGGATGAGGTGATGGCCCGTGCAGACCTTATCATCACCCGCGCAGGCGCCTCGTCAGTAGCCGAGATTGCGTGTGCCAGCAGACCTGCCATTTTTATCCCTTTTGCAAACGCTATGGATAATCACCAACAGGCCAATGCCGAGCAGCTATGCGCCCATAAAGGGGGGCTGCTGCTAGCAGAAGCAGATTTGGAGGCAAGTGAATTATCCCAGCGCATCGCAACGCTAATGGAAGATAAAAGCTTGCGGCTTGAGATGGCAAAAAATGCAAGCGCGTGCGCAAAAAAAGATGCCGCCGCCATGATTACCGACCACCTTCTCTCTTACCGGGATGCCCAGAACAAGGAGGCCGCATGACTGCCCTTCCCCTTTCCATCGGCAGGATTCATTTCACTGGTATCGGCGGTATCGGCATGAGTGGTATTGCCGAAATTTTGCATGAGCTAGGCTATCAGGTGCAAGGCAGTGACATTGCAGAAAGTGCAAATGTTCGCCGCCTGCGCGCGCGCGGAATTGAGGTATCTATCCCGCAAAAAGAAGAAAATTTGGAAGGGGTATCTATCGTCGTTATTTCCACCGCAATCAAGCCAGATAATCCAGAGCTTGTTGCGGCGCGGACGCGCTATTTGCCAGTTGTACATCGTGCTGAAATGCTAGGGGAATTGATGCGCTTGCGCTGGTCGGTTGCGGTAGCAGGCACGCATGGCAAAACGACAACCACGTCGCTGGTAGCGACTTTGCTAGACGCCGCTGGCATTGACCCCACCGTTGTAAATGGCGGCATCATTTCTAGTTGGGGCAGTAATGCGCGGCTTGGAAGCGGCGACTGGATGGTGGTAGAGGCAGATGAAAGTGATGGGTCTTTCTCACGCCTGAAACCCACCGTGGCTATTGTTACCAATATTGATGCTGAACATTTAGACCATCACGGCTCTTTTGAAAATCTAGAGACAGCGTTTGAGAATTTTATCACCTCAATTCCGTTTTATGGTTTTGCGGCTTTATGTATTGACCATCCCTCGGTGCAGAAGCTACTGCCAGCCGCATCTGACCGGCGCGTTATCACCTATGGTCTATCCGCGAATGCAGATGTGCGGGCGGTGAATTTGCGCCATGAAGCTGGTCAAATGTTGTTTGATGTGCAGCTATCTGACCGGCTGGAAATCGCTGTTGATAGATTGGAAGACGTGCAATTCCCAATGTTGGGCGAGCATAATGTGCAAAATTGTCTGGCGGCAATATCCATCTGTCTTGAAATGGCCATTGACCCTGCGGTGATTTTATCTGGCTTGCGCCAATTCAAGGGCGTTGGCAGGCGCTTTGATTTCAAGGGCGAGACAGATGGCATAACCATCATTGATGATTATGGTCATCATCCAGTAGAAATCCGTGCCGCTTTATCTGCCGGACGAATGCGAGCTGAGCAGAATAAATTGATCGCTGTTGTTCAGCCGCACCGTTATACCCGTCTGCGCGATTTATTTTCAGATTTCTGCGCCTGTTTTAATGATGCTGACCATGTCATTGTCTCAGATGTTTATGCAGCTGGTGAGGCGCCAATTGAAGGGTTTGAGCGAGACGATCTTGTGGAAGGATTGCGGGCATGGGGGCATCGTTCTGTGCATGCTATGCAAGACCCAACTCATCTAGCGGCACAGATAAATGACTTAGCGACAAGCGGCGATCTGGTCATGTGTTTAGGGGCTGGCACCGTTACCCAATGGGCATCTTCTTTGCCGCAAGAGCTTGCTTTACTACGCAGCGCTTCGCCTGATAAGGAGGCTGGGGAATGAGCTATCGTTTAGAGGAACAGATTAAAGGATTGCGCGGCACGCTGACAAAGGCAGCCCCCTTAGCCAAACTAACATGGCTACGTGTTGGCGGCATCGCAGACTGGCTATTCACCCCAGCCGATGCAGATGATTTGCAAAACTTCTTGCATCAATGCCCGAATGATATCCCTGTCATGCCTCTGGGGGCTGGCTCAAACACGCTAGTCCGAGATGGCGGCGTAGAGGGCGTTGTTATACATCTTGCCAAACATATAAATGGGCTAAGCCACAAAACAGGCGAGCTACGCGCAGAGGCAGGATGCAGTGATGCGGAGGTTGCACGATATGCCGCAAAGGCTGGACTTACCGGCCTAGAATTTATGGTCACGATACCCGGCACTATTGGCGGCGGTCTGATTATGAATGCGGGCTGTTATGGCAAAGAATTCAAAGATGTTTTGATACGGGCTGAGGGCTTTCAGCGCGACGGCACCCCCTTTAGCATCACCCCGGAAGATATAGAGATGCGCTACCGTAACACCAACGTGCCAGAAGGGTGGATTTTTACTGCTGCCACCTTTGCCGTCACTAATAGTGAGGGGGAAGATATTCGTGGCCGCATGAAAGAAATGATTGCCGCCAGAGCAGATAGCCAGCCAGTGGGTGTGCGCACTGGCGGCTCAACCTTTGCAAATCCTGATGGCACCAAAGCTTGGCAAATAATAGACGCTGCGGGTTGTCGCGGCTTGCAACGCGGGGATGCCAGCATTTCTGAAAAACATTGTAATTTTCTGATCAATAAGGGCAATGCGTCTGCGGATGACCTAGAGCAATTGGGCGAGCAGGTGCGCGATGCAGTGGAAACAAATAGCGGCATTCGCCTGCGTTGGGAAATTAAACGCATAGGCCGTAAGGGAGGCACAAATGCCAGCATTTGACCGAAAGGTAGCGGTATTGATGGGTGGCTGGACATCTGAAGCGGCGGTTAGCCGTGTTTCAGCCAGTTTTTGTAGCAAAGCTGCCCGCCTCGCTGGCTGGGATGCGATTGAAGTAGAGCTAGATAGGGACATTATTACCAAGCTTGAAGATATAAAGCCTGACCGCGTCTTTAATGCCTTGCATGGCCAAATAGGAGAGGATGGCTCGGTTCAAGGGATGTTAAATATACTGAATATTCCCTACACCCATAGCGGCGTTCTGGCCTCAGCTACGGCGATGGATAAAATCAGCTCGCGGCTAATTTTTGCCTCTATTGGCATCGCTGTGCCGCCGCTGCTTGCGTTGGAGCAAAATAGCCATGTCTATCCATCAGATTATACTGGCGCCCATGTCATTAAGCCTCGCAATGACGGCTCCAGCTTTGGGGTGGTGATTGTTAAAGAAGAGGATAACGCGCCTGAGCGAAGTCTGTGGCCTGCTGAAACTGACCTGATGGCAGAAATCTATATCCCGGGCAAAGAGCTGACCGTATCGGTGTTAGATGGGCGGGCGCTTTGTGTAACCGAAATAAAGGTAGATGAACATTTCTACGATTTTAATGCGAAATATAAGCCGGGCGGCTCGCATCATGTGCTGCCAGCTGACATTCCTGAACATATCACTAATCAGGCGTGCGAATGGGCGGAGCGTGCCTTTCAGATTCTTGGTTGCCGCGGGGTTGCGCGCGCTGATTATCGCTGGGACGAGGACGCAGACCAACTCTATATGCTGGAAGTAAATACCCAGCCCGGTATGACAGCAACCTCCCTGACCCCAGAACAAGCAGCCTTTGTCGGTATCTCTGGTGAAGAGCTGGTTAATCATTTGCTGGAGATTGCGCAATGCGACGACTAGCCGAGCTTAATATCTTTGCAAAACAAGGCAGAACCCTATCGCTAAAAGCGAGCATAATTGGCTTTTTCGGAATTTTGCTAGTGGTGTCTGCTGTCGCGGGCTATTGGCGCGCGGATCTGTTGCAAGCTGAATTCCACCAGTTGGCTATTGCCCGAGGTTTTACCCCAAAGACCATTGAAATTACGGGCCGTAATCATACTAAAAAACAAGAAATTGTTGCGATCGCCAATCAGATGAAAGGCCGTTCTATTTTAGCCATTGACCTGATTGAGCTGCGCAAAAACATTCTAGACCTTGGGTGGGTAGAAGATGCGGTGATCATCCGAACCCTGCCTGATAAGCTAGAGATTCGTTTGACCGAACGGCAACCTGTCGCCCTGTTGCAGACGCCAGATGGGCATCAGCTGATAGATGCAAGCGGAGCAATAATAACCGGCGCAAACCCCTCTGACTTTAGCCATCTGGTTGTTGCCTCTGGCAGTGGGGCGGCGATACGTGTTTCTGTCATCCTCGATATTTTACACTCTGAGCCAGAATTATTCGCTGATGTGTGGGCAGTGCAATATGTCTCTGAGCGGCGCTGGGATATTCATATGCGTTCAGGCCTGACTATTCGCCTGCCAGAGCAAGACCCCGTGCTGGCTTGGTCGCAGCTAGCCAAGCTAGAGCAGGAAACGGCCATTACAGAACGTGATCTAGCAGCGATTGATTTGCGCGTGCCGGGCCAGCTTGTGGTCGAGCCCAATATTCCCATTCGCGGCAAAGGAAGGAAGACCTGATGGCTACACGCTATAAAGCTGGCAAGTCCCCTTTTGCGGTCATTGATCTAGGCTCTTCACGCTTTGCCTGTCTGATAGCAGAAATTGGCCCGGATGGCATGCCAAAATTACTTGGCCAAGCTATTCATGCCGCCGAGGGGATAAAGCAGGGTGAAATCACTGATATGGCCCGCTTTAGCACGACTTTGGGGCGGGTGGTTGAGTCTGCTGAAAGTAACGCTGGCTTGACTATTGATACCCTTCATATTGTTACGCCTGCTGGCCAGCCGCGCCTGTTAGAACAGATTGCCGAAATACCTATCGGAAATCATGTTATCAATCGGCGCGATATCCGCAAACTGGCTGAAAAGCAGCATGAACACCAAGGACTGCAAGGATTTACCGTCTGTCAACGCCAGACACGCGAATATCTGATAGATGGGCTTGGTCAGATAGACAATCCCCTCAGCATGACGGGTGAGCGGCTCCAACTTGCCTATCATGACCTGATAATTGCGCAAGCAAGCTATAATAATTTGTGTGAAGCCGCCCAGCAAAATCATTTAAAATCTGCCCATGTATATCATAGTGCAGCCGCCGCTGGCCTCGCCTGTCTGTCTGATGATGAGCGAGAGCTTGGCACGCTGATGATAGATTTTGGCGGCGGCACTACTTCGTTTGCCATCTATGCAGAGGATAAATTACGCCATGTCGGCAGCCTTCGTATGGGCGGGCAAAACATCACCCGTGATATTGCAAAAATGCTGTCCATACCCACAAATGACGCAGAGCGCTTAAAGGCAGTTGAAGGCTCTGTTCTGCCAGAAATGGCCACCAGCTTAGCTCTAGGCAGCAGTTTTCCGGCTAATGGAGACAATTTTGTTCTCTCTAAAAGCCTGCATGAGCGCGATATGCTGACCCTCTCTTCTGGCCAAACAATTGAACGCGCGTTTTTAAATGACATTATTCGTACCCGGCTTGAAGAAATTTTAGAGCTGATAGACCAACATTTAAAGGATGCTGGCATGCGCCCTGCCGCTGCTTTCAATCTTGCTATAACCGGCGGCGCTAGTCAGCTTACCGGCCTATCTGATTTTGCTGCTGCCTATTGGGGCAAGCCTGTTTTGATAAAAATACCGCAAACGCTTTTTGCGCATGACAGCCAGATTTCAGGCGGCTCATTTGCGGCGGCAATTGGTATGGCCATGTTTGTGCAACGCCTAGAAGAAACACGCGCCGAAGATGTGACAACCCGCTATTCCGGTGACGGGTTCTGGGCAAGATTGCGCCTCTGGTTTAAGAATAATTTGTAATGTTTTTAATGGTTTAGAGTAAATTAGTATAAGGAGCCCAAATGTTAACCTTGATCAATTACCAACCTGCTGGGATGTGTTTTACGCCTCCAGCTTCTCTTCACGCTGCACGGGCTGACAGCGCGATTTCAACCTCCAAATAAAAAAGGGAGATTATCATGACTATCAACCTCACAGTCCCACAAACGATGCAGGAATTGCGTCCGCGTATCACCGTTGTTGGTGTTGGCGGCGCAGGCTGTAATGCTGTCAACAATATGATCGATGCCAACCTTGAAGGTGTTGATTTTCTGGTTGCAAACACAGATGGCCAGTCGCTAGCGCATTCTATGGCTAGCCGAAAATTACAGCTAGGCACCAGCCTGACCGGTGGTCTTGGCGCTGGCTCCAAGCCAGAGGTTGGCCGCAAAGCAGCAGAAGAAAGCCTTGATGATGTGCTCGCTGAGCTAGCAGATTCCAACATGGTCTTTATCACCGCAGGTATGGGCGGCGGCACCGGCACAGGTGCAGCACCTGTTATTGCCAAAGCAGCTAGAGAACGGGGCATCCTGACAGTTGGTGTGGTAACCAAACCCTTTGATTTCGAAGGCAAGCGCCGGATGGAGCAAGCAGATGAGGGTATCCAAGCCATGCAAGGCTATGTGGATACGCTGATTGTTATTCCAAATCAAAACCTGTTCCGGCTTGCGAATGAGCGAACCACACTTGCAGATACCTTCCATATGGCTGACGCAGTTTTGCATCAGGGCGTATGCGGTGTTACTGACCTGATGATAAAGCCAGGTATTATCAATCTGGATTTTGCCGATATCAGAGCAGTTATGTCTGAAATGGGTAAAGCGATGATGGGCACAGGCGAAGCATCAGGCGAGGCGCGTGCTATTGAAGCTGCAGAAGCAGCTATCAACAACCCGCTTTTAGATGATACCTCGATGAAAGGGGCCAAAGCCGTTCTTATCAACATCACCGGCGGCATGGATATGACCTTGTTTGAGGTAGATGAGGCCGCTAACCGTATCCGCAGCGAAGTGGATCAAGATGCAACTATTATCTTTGGGTCTGCGTTTGATGAGAAGCTTGAGGGTGTGATGCGGGTATCGGTTGTGGCAACAGGTATTGAATCAATGGAGCAAACAAGCCCATTGCCCTTTATCAATGAGCCAACAATCATGCCAGCACAGCCGGCTATCCAACCCGCAACACCCCCTGCTGCACAAGCTACTGTGACACCGCAGCCACAAATGCGGGTGAATGCTTTTACTGCCCCTGCGGCGGAAATGCCCGTTGCGACAGCACCAGCAGAAGAGGCATCTGCGGATATAGCGCAAATACCAGCATTAGAAACAGAAGCAGAAGCAGAAACAGAAATAGCCGCAGCTGCTGAGATGCCCACAATGGAAATGGGAATGCTGGAAACAGAACAGCAGCTAGATCTGGAAAATGCGGTTAAATCTGCTGAGGCGTCTGACCATAAATTAGATGGCTTTGATGTACCAAGCACAGAAAGCGCTGCTGATGAAACAACAGCATCGCTAGCAGGCGCAGCAGAAGTTGCTAAGGGACATGCGCAAGCCACGGTTATTCGCCGGCCGCTCTTTACGCCAGATGCCCCGCGTGATGTCGGTCTAGATGAAGAATTGATGCAAACTGACCCAGTACCAGAAGGCGCATCGCGGCCGTCGCTTATCAACCGGATATCAGGTCTATGGTCAGCTAAAACAGAAACGCCTGCACCCACAGCAGAGGCAGCACCAACAAAAGAAGAGCCGCAGCTAAGCCGCAGCAATCTGACCCTGCCAAAGGTTGAGGAACCTGCCATAATGGATTTACCAAAGGCAGATATGGTTCAGACCAGCCTGCCGGTAGACCCGGTCACAAAAGAAGATGATACAGAAGATGATGATCTGGATATTCCAGCCTTCTTGAGACGTCAAGCTAACTAGCTAAGCTAACTAACCAAGCTAATTGGGAAGCCTGATGTGGTAAAAAACCAATAAAAAGAGCCCGTTCTGTTCAATCAGGCGGGCTTTTTCATGCTAATCTGCAATTATTTGGAATTACAACAATTGGTAACTAAATGTGATTTGTGTTTACGTGCTATGCTTTCTACATTCATCCTGAGATTTTTGGGTGAACGGATATGAATGCACATACATCACACGATATGACCGCACAAAATACGCACGAACATGACGATACTGCTAACAGCAATAATCATCTGAATAATGACTGGCAGCATACCCTTGCCCAGCCGATTGAGGTTGGCGGAATTGGCGTGCATTCCGGCAGATTTATCGAAGTAATCCTGCATCCCGCCCCTGCTGATCACGGCATTGTGTTTGAGCGTAGCGACGTATCTGATTGTGACAGCATCATTCCAGCAACTATCGAATTTGCTGTTCCGCATGATTTATGCACCCGCATCGAGAATAAGGACGGGGTTGGTGTAAACACGATTGAGCATTTCATGGCGGCTTTTCACGGCATGGGCATTGATAATTTGCGCATCGAAATAGATGGCCCAGAAATGCCGATTTTAGACGGCAGTGCTACCCCAATTTTCAATCTTTTAAAACGGGCTGGCCTTACGCGCCAAGATAAACGGCGTCACGTGATTACAATCCTCAAAGAAGTTGAGGTAGATATGGGAGATGGTGTTATGGCTAAACTATCCCCTGCTGACAGTCTTGAAATAGATGTTAGCATCCAGTTTGATGATCAGCTTATCGGGCAGCAATCCATTTCTTACACAAATAACAGCCAAGCCTTTATTGATGAGCTAGCAGATGCGCGCACCTTTTGCATGCTAAGAGACGTAGAAGCCATGCGGAATTCAGGGCTTGCACGCGGCGGCTCTCTAGATAATGCGCTGGTGGTGCATAATGGTGCGGTATTGAACGAAGGCGGCTTGCGGACAACAGACGAATTCGTCCGGCATAAAACCCTAGACTGTCTTGGTGATTTGTTTTTACTAGGGATGGCTATTAAGGCACGCCTGACCGCAAGTAAACCCGGCCATGCACTTAGTACTAATTTGCTCAAAACCTTGATGAATACACCAGATGCTTTCCATATAGAGGGTCGTGGTAGCGCGTCTGATCACGGCCAATGGGCATACCCTGAAACAGCTGTTGCGGCGCATAGTTAGGCATAGCCCGCCACTTTCATAACAAACTAGCTGTTGTTTTAAAGTAATCTTCCTCTTTCCAGTTGCATCACGACCCGCTATTGTAGGACGTGCGAATTTAACTACCGATAAGGTCGCTTTTTTTGTATGCGCCTTGCATGTTTCATCTTTTGACAGACGGATATGGTATACTGATGCCAAAGTTCAACCTTTTAGTTTCTTCATCCTATATGCGCCAGCCATTGCGTATCCTGCGTTTGATTTTGATTGCTGGGCTAGCGGCGATGGTTTCTGCCTGTAGCAGTAATAACAGTGAAGATTTAAATGCCCAGACAGAAGCCCCTGTTGACCAGCTATATAATGAAGCGCTGAATACTGTGTTTAACGGTGATGTAGATATAGCTGCCCCAAAATTTGAAGAGGTAGAGCGCCAACATCCCTATTCTATTTGGGCAGTTCGTGCCCAGATTATGGCAGCTTGGTCATTTTATGAATCCAATCAATATACACAAGCAGTAGCGAGCCTAGACCGTTTCGTTCAGCTATATCCTGCTGACCCGCTTACCGAATATGCCTATTATTTAAAAGCGCTGTCCTATTATGAGCAAATCGTGGATGTAGAGCGCGATGCCGATATGACCTATAAAGCGCTAAACGCATTTGAAGATGTGTTGCGCCGATATCCAAATGGCCCTTATGCACGCGATGCCCAGTTAAAGGCTGACCTTGCTAGCTCGCATCTAGCAGGCAAGGAAATGGCCGTTGGCCGCTTTTACTTGAATAAAGAACATTATTCTGCGGCATTGAAAAGGTTTGCTATTGTTGTGCGGGATTATGATCGCACTAATCAAGTCTCTGAAGCGCTGTATCGTATGGGAGAAGCTTATCTCTCGCTTGGCCTAGATAATGAAGCTGAGCGCGTTTTGCAGGTTGCTATATATAACTACCCTGACTCTATCTGGACAGAAAGACTGACAGAGGTAGTCGAGAATCCGTCACGTTCTGGTCCGCAAGGGGTTTTAGCAACCGTTGCTGACCGTGCCCTATCCCTATTTTAATAAGCGCTGCCATGCTTGTTCACTTAAGCATCCGAAATATCGTTCTTATTCAAACGCTAGACCTTGAATTTTCCAATGGGCTTAGCGTGCTGACAGGCGAGACCGGTGCTGGCAAATCTATTTTGCTTGATGCGCTAGGGCTTGCCCTAGGCAGTCGGGCTGATTTCGCTTTAATTCGTGAAGGCTCAGAGCGTGCCAGTGTAACCGCTGCCTTTGATGTTGCGCCTGATCATCCGATTTGGCCGCTGCTTGACGAGGCTGGAATCGAGCCTGCAACACAGATAATTTTACGCCGACAATTACGCGGTGACGGCAAATCTCCTGCCCATATTAATGACCAGCCTGTATCGGTAAATTTGTTGCGGCAATTGGGCGACCTGCTCGTTGAAATCCAAGGCCAATTTGAAGGGCGCGGCTTGCTGGATGTGAGCACGCATCAAAAACTACTAGACCGCGCAGGCATAGACCCAGCCCTGTTGGGCCATGTAAAGGATAGCTGGCAAACCTGCCAAGAGGCAGAAAAATCGCTGAAAGCATGCCAAGATGCACAAGCAAAAGCACGCGAGGAAGAAGAATGGTTGCGCGATGCTGTTGAACAGCTAGACAAGCTGGCACCAGAAGCAGATGAAGAAGAAAAACTAGCGGGGGAGCGCACCCGACATGCGCATGCCGCGCGTATCGCAGAAGCCCTGCAACAGGCGCATACCGCCCTTGCAAGTGAGGACGGCGTCATATCGGGTGCTGGGCGCGCGCAAGCTCTGTTAGAACGCCAAGGCGAAGTTGCAGGTAGCCTGCTCGAAGAAGGGATTTCAGCATTGGAGCGGGCCATTGCTGAATTAAATGAAGCAGAAGCGCAAATCACCCAAGCTGGCGAGCAGTTAGATGGAGACCCACAGCGCCTTGCCTTTATTGAAGACCGCTTGCATAACCTGCGCACGGTTGCCCGCAAACATCGGGTAGAAACAGCCGAGCTTCCAGCGTTACACGAAAAGCTGGCAATCCAGCTAGCGGCCATTGATGACCAGTCAGGCCAGCTTGCCACCCTTGCCGCAGCCGCAGAAAAAGCACGTCAAGATTATCAGGCTTTTGCCGCTGAGTTATCGGAAAAACGCCAGCAGCTAGCACATGAAATTGACCGTCAAGTGATGGCAGAATTACCGCCACTCAAGCTAGAAGCTGCCCAGTTTCAAACTGATATATCCCAAAATGATCCAGACAGATGGGGCGCTTTAGGCTGGGATAGGGTGCGATTTGTTGCCAGCACTAATCCGGGCATGGAAATGGGCGCAATTGATAAGATTGCCTCTGGCGGAGAGCTTGCGCGTTTCTTGTTAGCGCTAAAGGTGGTATTAGCCCAGAATGAAAGTCCTAAAACGCTGATTTTTGATGAAGTTGATTCAGGCGTTGGCGGCGCGGTGGCAGCGGCTGTTGGCACTCGGCTTGCCCGTCTAGGCGAGCAGACACAAGCCCTTGTTATTACCCATTCCCCGCAAGTGGCTGGAAAGGGTAATCAGCATCTAAAAATCGCCAAACATGCCAGCGATGATAGCGTTATCAGTGATACCTATGTTCTAGATGATGCCGCGCGCATTGAGGAGGTCGCGCGTATGCTTTCCGGCGATGAAATTACGACTGAGGCACGGGCGGCGGCTATGAACCTGCTGGAGCCTGCCAGATGAGCCTTTCTGCAGAAGAGCTGCGCCCAGACATCCCGCTAGCTGCGTTAGCGGAAGATAAAGCTACCGCTTTGCTAGAACAGCTTGCAAAAATTATTGCCTATCATGATAGCCGATATCATGCAGCTGATGAGCGCATAGAGCCAGAGATTAGCGATGCAGAATATGACGCGCTTGTCCGGCTAAATACGGAAATGGAAGCGGCCTTTCCAACCCTTGTTCGGCGCGACAGCCCCTCACGGCGAGTGGGTGTTGCCGCGGCGAGCCAATTTGCAAAAATTACCCATGCAGTGCCAATGCTTTCGCTTGGCAATGCCTTTGATGACGCAGATTTGTTTGATTTCACGGCACGTATACGCCGCTTCTTAGCCCTCGAAGAAGCACAGGCGATAGAAATGACGGCAGAGCCAAAAATTGATGGGCTGTCTTTATCCCTGCGCTATGAAGATGGCCAGCTTGTCCATGCCGCAACCAGAGGGGATGGAACGATAGGCGAGGATGTTACCGCGAATGTGCGCACCATATCAGAAATCCCATCTATATTATCGGCAGATGTGCCACAGGTTTTTGAGGTACGCGGCGAGGTTTACATGCAGCGATCTGATTTTGATGCGCTTAATACCGAGCAAGAAAAACAAGGCGGAAAGATATTTGCCAACCCACGAAATGCCGCTGCCGGCGCGTTACGTCAAAAAGATGCCCGCATTACCGCTAGCCGTAATTTACGTTTTTTTGCCTATGCGGTCGGCGATCTTTCTAGCGCTGTTAGCAAGACCCATAAAGGCTTTTTAGACATTCTGGGCAAAGCTGGCTTTAAGGTTAACTCCCTCACAACGCTTTGCCAAAATGAGGCAGAGCTTATCGCCCAATATCGCAAAATTGCTGATGCGCGTCCGCGCCTTGACTATGATATTGACGGGGTGGTTTACAAGGTTAATCGCCATGACTGGCAGGAACGCCTTGGCCAAGTAAGCCGCGCACCGCGCTGGGCAATAGCCCATAAATTTCCAGCTGAGCAGGCAGAAACTATCTTGCGCGATATTGAAATCCAAGTTGGCCGCACCGGGGCGCTAACCCCTGTTGCTCGTCTTGAACCTGTTCTGGTGGGCGGCGTAACCGTATCGAACGCTACCCTGCATAATGAAGATGAAATTAGGCGCAAAGATATCCGCATTGGCGATCATGTTGTTTTGCAACGCGCAGGAGATGTTATTCCGCAAATTGTGCGTGTGCGTGCCGAGAAGAGACCAGAAGATAGCAAGGCATATATCTTTCCGGATAAATGTCCGATTTGCGGCCATGATGCCATCCGGCCTGAAGGCGAAGCAGTGCGCAGATGCACAGGCGGGTTTGAATGTGAAGCCCAAAGACGCGAGCGTTTGAAACATTTTGTCTCGCGTGATGCGATGGATATTGATGGGTTAGGCAGCCAGTTGATAGATTTATTCTATGATAAGGGCTGGATAAAAACCCCTGCGGATATCTTTCGCCTGCCTGAACGCCGTGATGAAATTGCCCAGCTTGAGCGAATGGGAGAGAAATCTGCGGCCAATCTTGTAACCGCCATTAATGCGGTACGCGAAATAGGATTAGAGAAGCTGATTTTTGGGCTTGGTATTCGGCAAATAGGACAAGCGACGGCAAAATTGCTGGCCACGCGGTATCAGCGCCTCGATACATTAATGAAAGCCTGTATAAATGCCCGTGATAACACCCATCCAGATTATCAAGAGCTGATTGCCATTGACCAGATAGGCGCGTCTGTTACCGATGACCTTGTCCGCTTTTTTAATGAGCCGCAAACCGCACCCATGATAACAGATTTGCTGTCTCAGACCGCACCCATTCCCCCAGAAGCCCCTGCGCAAGATAGCCCCGTAAGCGGGAAAACCATTGTCTTTACCGGCACGCTGGAGCAGTTGTCACGAAGCGAGGCAAAAGCACAGGCTGAAAAAATGGGCGCAAAAGTATCTGGGGCTGTCTCGGCAAAAACAGATATTCTGGTCGCTGGCCCCGGTGCGGGCTCAAAACTAAAAAAAGCAGAAGCTCTAGAGATCGAAATATTGAGCGAAGAAGAGTGGCTTTCCCTCGCCTCTCGCTAGGCAATATCAAACTCCCAAAACTCTAAATAGCGCTGCATTTAGCCTCTAGCCAGCCTGCGAGTTTCGGGCTTAGATGCGGGCTTAGATGGGTATATACCCAGCGATGATAGGCATTTAGCCATGCTGTTTGCTCAGCCGTTAAAAGTGGCGCCGCAATCAGCTTTTTATCAAACGGAAAACAAGTCAGCGTCTCGAACGCTAAAAAACCATCTGATTGTTCTATCGCTAGCACCAGATTTTCATGACGAATACCGTATTTATTTCTGCTATAAAATCCCGGCTCATTCGAGAGTACCATACCTGCTTCTACGGGCAGCTGGCAACGCTTAGAGATAGAAACAGGCCCTTCATGCACAGACAGGATATGGCCGACACCATGCCCAGTGCCATGCCCAAACTCTAGCCCGTTTGCCCAGAGCGGTGCGCGGCAAATGCCATCTAGCTGCGCACCTGTTACCCCTTTTGGAAAACCAGCACGTGCTAGCTCAATATGCGCCGCCAACACGTAGCTGGCATTTCTGATAACCTCTTGTGGCGGGCTTTTGCCCTCAGGCCCATAGTAAAAAGTGCGGGTTATATCGGTCGTTCCCATCTGATAATGCGCACCAGAATCGACCAGCAAAACCCCATCTCCATCCAGCTTCTTATCCGCCCCCTTTATCGCGCGATAATGCACGATTGCCCCATTGCCGCGAAACCCAGCGATGGTATCAAAGCTATCACAGATATAGCCTGCATTTGCGCGTCGCAATTCGGTTAGCTTTTCGGCAATATCGGCCTCACCTATTCCTTTTGCGGGCGCTTCTTCTTCCAGCCAGTACCAGAACTGACATAAAGCTATCCCATCTCGCAAATGTGCTTCCCTAAATCCCGCTATTTCCGTTTCATTCTTAATGGCTTTTCGGGCCAGCAATGGCTCTGGGCGCAGCACTATTTCCAGCTTAGCTTCTGTCAGCACATCCCGCATCGCGGCTGGCAGACTAGCTGGATCACAAGCAATTTTCTCCCCCTTAAAGCGGGTAAGATAATCTGGTAGTTCTGCCCAATCCAAGGTCTTATATCCAGCCTTTTGTGCCTGATGCGCGCCAATGAAAACAAGCTCGCCATTATCCTGCAACAGGGCAAAACATAAATGAAAGGGGGTGTTTTGCAAATCACGTCCGCGAATATTAGCAAGCCAGTTAACGCAATCAGGTGCGGTTATCAGGCAAAGCTGACACCCTGTAGCACGCAGCACCTCGCTTGCCTCTGCCAGTTTTGTGCGGGCTGTTTTGCCAGCAACTGCCTCCTCCAAAATAAAGGTTTCAGCCTCGATATAGGCCGGTCTATTTGGCCAGATCTGGTTTAGCGGGTTTTGCTCGCAAGCTATCCAGTCAATCTCTGCTGTGCCACATTTTTCTGGTAAATTTTCTAGGGCGGTAACCGTCACCGCCCAGCTATCATAGCCGAGCGCTAGCCTTCCGCTAGCAGGCTGCTCTGACATCCACTGATTTACATTCTTTTCTGCGCTATCAAAAGTTTGATAGAGGCGGTTATCGGTTTGCTGCGCAATTTGCAAGCTGTAACGCCCATCGGTAAAGAGCGCAGCGTCGTCGCTCAAAATAAGGCCAATACCCGCAGAACCTGTAAAGCCCGTAAGATAGGCTAAATATTCATCTCCTTCGCGCACCTCTTCGCCTTGAAACCTGTCTGCTCTGGTCAGATAGAAACCGTCAAGTGATTGGGCTGCCAAGATTTGGCGAAACTGTCCAAGCTTAGATGCAGGGTCATTAGCCGTCGTCATATCCCTGCCCCTCTGTTATATTTATCACGGTGTTTCTGAGCCGGGTTAATCCGGCGATGCCCAAGCACCAGACAAGACCACTCGCCAATGATAATATGCTGTTTTAGACGCATATTGCGGGGCAGATAGGCTTGCATGACCCAATTAACTTGCGGCGTTAATAGCCCCGATAAAATAAGCTGGCCATGCGGGCTTAGATGGGCGGTTAAATCTTGCGCCATCTGACGCAAGGGGCGGGCAAGAATATTGGCCAAAATGACGTCATAAGTGCCATTTCGTGAAAGCAGGCGATTAGAAAACCCCGCAGAATAAACCGCCTTCATCTGCCGCCGCGACACGTTGTTAAGCTGCCTATTTTCCGCTGCCGTGCGCACGGATATCGGATCGTTATCCGCAGCCATCACACGCGCATTTGGAAATAAGTGACTAGCAGCAATTGCCAAAATCGCACTGCCACATCCCATATCCAGTATATTTTGAGGGCGTCTTTTTTGCTGTTTTATATCGCCAAGCGCAAGCAGACATCCATGGGTAGTTGGGTGCGTGCCAGAACCAAAGGCCTGTGCTGCATCAATTAAAATCGGGTGCAGGGTTTTAGGCGGCGATTGTTTGATATGGCTGCCATAAATCCAAAATCGACCAATTTTTAGAGGCGGAAAACTTTTCCGGTTTTCGGACAGATAATCGTGCGCTGGAACAAATTCAACACTGATATTTGCCTCTTGCAGCGCTTCTAGTGCGCGTTCTGCAATCTGGTGAATTGTCGTTTCATCTGGCGTGTCTTGGAACCAGGCTTGTAATTTTGCTGGTTGGCTATCTCCTGCCTCAAGGGACAGCGCGTCCGGGTTGCAAAGCGCGTCAATCGCTGTTTCCATTGCCACCAAATTCTCAGAACTGGTAACGGTAAGCACCCAATGACCGCCCGCCTCATGTGAACCTTTATCGTTGTCTATGCTTCCGGCCATCTTAATTGCCCTATCATTCCATCTCATCCGGCAGACTAACAAAACTGGCAACAACTTTTTTCAAGCCTGCTTTATCAAATGCAATTTCCAGCTTATCTGCATCAACAAGCTCAATCGTTCCCATGCCAAATTTTTGATGAAAGACACGCATGCCCTTATCAAAATTATGCCGCCCCTTATCGGGAAGCCAGCCATCACGGTCACGTTGCGGGGCCGCAGCGCTTGCCAACTGGTTCCGCGCCATCCGCCCCCATGCAGGACCATAGCCGGGCTTGCCAACGCGCCCACTAACATCCCCCAGCATCACTGGCTCAGCCCTGCCTACCCCCAGCCCTTGCGCCATATCCTCCTCGATATGCTGAGCAGGTAATTCGGCGATAAAGCGTGACGGGATAGAAGATTGCCATAAGCCATGTATGCGGCGATTGGCGGTGAAGCTGATATATACTTTCTTACGCGCTCTGGTGATGCCAACATAAGCTAGGCGGCGCTCTTCTTCCAGCCCTGCCCCGCCATTTTCGTCCAATGACCGCTGGCTTGGAAAGACACCTTCTTCCCAACCGGGCAAGAATACGGTGTCAAACTCTAGCCCCTTAGCCGCATGCAAGGTCATTAAAGATACCTCGCCCTCATCTGAGCTGGTCTCATTATCCATCACTAGCGATATATGCTCTAAAAAGCCGCCTAGCGTATCAAAGCTCTCCATTGCTACAACTAATTCTTTCAGATTTTCAAGCCTGCCCGGCGAATCTGGCGATTTATCCGCCTGCCACATACCCGTATAGCCTGCTTCATCCAGCACCATCTGTGCAAATTCCGAAGGCAGCATACTCTCTTTTTTCTGATACCAGCTGGCTATTTGCTGGCAAAAATCAGCCAAAGCGCGGCGGGCTTGTGGGCGCAACTCATCACTATCTGCCAGCGTGCCAGCAGCCGCAAGGAGCGGTGTCTGCGAGGTGCGTGCAAGATGATATATCTGCTGTAAACTGGCCGTACCAAGTCCGCGTTTCGGGGTGTTAATAATGCGCTCGAAAGCCAGATCATCTGCTGGTTGGTTAATCAGGCGCAAATAAGCCATAGCATCTCTGATTTCAGCACGCTCGTAAAAACGGGTGCCAACCACGCGGTAAGGCAGGCCTATCGCGATAAACCGTTCTTCAATCTCGCGTGTCTGGAACCCAGCACGAACCAATACAGAAATTTGGTTCAGGTCATACCCATCTCGCATCATCCCTTCAATGATAGAAGATAGGGTGCGTGCTTCTTCTTGGCCGTCCCAATAGCCAGACACCTTGATCAGATCGCCTTCTGCATCCGAGGTGTACAAGGTTTTCCCCAAACGCTGTTCATTATGGGCGATAACAGCTGAAGCGGCTGACAATATATGCCCTGTGGAGCGATAATTTTCTTCGAGCCGAACCGTTTTTGCTCCCTGATAATCGCTTTCAAAACGCAGAATATTGCCGACCTCTGCCCCGCGCCATCCATAAATGGATTGGTCATCATCACCAACACAACACAAATTATGATGTCCAGCGGCGAGCAGACGTAGCCACAAATATTGTGCCACATTCGTGTCTTGATATTCATCGACCATAATATAGGTCAGGCGGGACTGATAATCGCGCAACACATCTTCATGCTCTCGAAAAATGGTCAGCATATGCAACAATAAGTCACCAAAATCCACTGCATTTAAGGTTTTAAGACGGGCTTGATACATCCCGTAAAGCTCTGCTGCACGGCCATTCGCAAAATCGCTTGCCTCCGCAGCAGAAACGCGGGCCGGAACAAGGCCCCTATCCTTAAACCCGCTAATAATGCCAGCCAGCATTCGCGGCGGCCAACGTTTTGTGTCTATTTGCTCGGCTTCTAGCAGTTGTTTCAGCAGACGATTTTGATCGTCCATGTCAAGAATTGTGAAATCAGATTTCAGGCCAACCAGTTCCGCGTGCCGGCGCAACATTCGCGCAGCAATAGAATGAAAGGTGCCTAGCATCACCTGTTCTGCCATCGGGCCAACCAGTTGCAGAATACGCGCCTTCATCTCACGCGCGGCCTTATTTGTAAAAGTAACCGCCAAAATATTCCAAGGCGCTGCTTTGCGGGTAGCGACTAGTTGCGCTAGCCTTGCGGTCAGCACACGGGTTTTACCTGTTCCTGCCCCTGAAAGCACCAGTAAGGGCCCATCTAGACTGGTAACGGCCTCAAACTGCGGCGCGTTTAGCCCTTGCAACCAAGGCCCATCAGGCATTTGCGGTGCGGGCACGGCATTATTTTGTGTCTCAGAGGGCACTGGCGAGTTTGGGTATTGGTCAACTGGATCGGACAAAACCGCCTCACAAGAATCAAATTGTTAACATTATCTGATATAGGGGCAAAACATAGATATTAAAAGCCTATTACAGAGGTTCTTTTGTAGCATAGGTAACTTGGTTATTCCACGCTAGCCCACACATAAACAGGCATTAGGCGCCTTCCCTGCATCGCTTATTTCCAGCTTATGCTTGCATCTATCATCAGCGACGTTTATTTTGACGCCAAAGTTTCCCGATTACTATCATCGAGGCTTATGATGATGAAACCAGACCATAGGATTAAAACAGCGATGCTTGCCGGCATAGCGCTATTTATGGCTGGTTGTGCAAGCTCATCAGATAAGGGTGATACAACCGCGCGATCAGACCCTTATGAAAGCGCAAACCGCTCTGTCTTCGCCTTTAATCTCGCCATAGATGATTATGCGCTGGAGCCAGCAGCCAAAGCCTTACGCGCATCTCCAAATGCCGTGCAGATGGGTCTTCGCAACCATGTGGACTGGGTAAGCATGCCAAAAACAGCCCTAAACTCTGCATTGCAGGGCAAGACTGAGAATGCTGCAATTGCTACCCTTAATTTTGCGATAAACAGCTTAACCTTTGGATTTGCTGATTTGCTGGAGGGCGAAGAGCGTCCCGAACGAGAAGATTTTGGGCAGACTTTGGCTAGTGCGGGGGTAGAGGAAGGCCCTTATGTCGTGGCGCCCTTGCTGGGCGGCCAAACCGGGCGTGCACTCGCTGGATGGGGTGTTGATTTTATCCTAAATCCTTATGGTCAGCTGACAGAAGGTGTTCCAGCAGCGGTAAGCAATGTCTCCATCCCTATTTCAGCAACATCTATCCGTGCGACTTATTTTGACGCCATCAATGATGTGAAATATAATAGCCTTGATCCCTATGCACGGGCACGCTCAGCATATTATCAACAGCGCGATGGGTTATTACGCAACAATCTACCTATTGATGAAACGAGTTCAGATTTTGGTAGTTTTTTTGAGTAGAAGGTGTGGCCAAGATGACAACCAATTTAGGGATACAGACAAGACGGGGCTTTTTAGGCCTGGCTGCCGCGTTATTAATTACGAACGGCTGGACACAAAATGCACTAGCTGACCGTCTGACTGTCGCGGAAAATCACATTGGCAAACTTATTGCGGAGCTGCGTGAAATAGAGGCAATGCGCGGCAGCCTTACATCTGAAAAATACCGGCACCTAATCGCATTGATTATGGAAACCTATTTTGATGTTGAGGGCATTACGCGCTTTACAGCAGGACGTTACTGGCGCGTGGCCTCTAACGAGCAAAGAAATGCGTACAAAGAGGTGTTTCGAGGCATTTTACTCTCCGAAGCCAGCAACCGTTTTGATCAAATTCTGACCTTCAGCTTTACCCCTACTAAGGCGCAGGCCAGAGGCGATAAGCTGATATTAGTTACCGGTATCGCTAAAGATAATTCAGGTCAAATACCCGATACCAAGATTGTCTGGCGGGTTGCAGCGCAGGCTGGAAAACCAATGAAAATTATCGATTTGGAAATTGAAAATATTTCCATGCTAAAAACCCAGCAGGACGAAAACGCAGCCCTAATCAAGCGCAATGGCGGTAATTTTGACGCGCTTATACAAGCGATGCGCACCCGCCTTGATATGATCAACAGCCAGTCGAAAAATTAAGTTCCTGAGCCTGAAAAACTAGCGTGTAATAGGCTTATAGCGAATACGCGTTGGCTGTTGTGCATCATTGCCGAGACGGCGCTTTTTATCTTCCTCATAAGCCTGATAATTGCCTTCAAACCACTCAACATGGCTATTGCCTTCAAATGCGAGAATATGGGTAGCTATTCTATCCAAAAACCAGCGATCGTGGCTGATAACAACCGCACAGCCAGCAAATTCCAACAACGCTTCTTCAAGCGCGCGCAGGGTATCTACATCTAGATCATTTGTTGGCTCATCCAGCAGCAGAACATTCGCCCCACTTTTCAGCATTTTTGCCAAATGAACGCGGTTGCGCTCCCCGCCAGAAAGCTGGCCAACCCGCTTTTGCTGGTCACTGCCTTTGAAATTAAACAAGCTGACATAGGCGCGTGAGGGCATAGCTCGATTGCCAAGCTGTAATTCATCCAAGCCGTCCGAGATTTCTTCCCAAACCGTCTTGCCATCCTCTAATGTATCGCGCGACTGATCCACATAGCCTAACTTCACGGTCTCCCCTAGCCGCATATCTCCGCTATCGGGGTTTTCTTGGGAAGTGAGCATCTTAAACAAAGTAGATTTACCCGCACCGTTAGGGCCAATAACGCCAACAATCCCTCCCGGTGGCAAGCGGAAGCTCAAATCTTCGACCAGCAACTTATCACCAAACCCTTTTTGCAAGCCATTTGCCTCAATAACAATATCCCCTAGGCGCGGCCCAGCAGGGATAGATATTTTTGTTGTCTCATGGCGCGCTTCCTTATCCTGCTCTAGGAGTTTTTCATAAGCAGATAGGCGGGCCTTTGATTTAGATTGCCGCGCTTTCGGCGCTGAGCGGACCCATTCTAATTCACGTGACAGGGATTTAACGCGGCTGTCTTCTGTCTTGCCTTCCTGTTCGAGGCGCTTTTGCTTTTGTTCCAGCCAGCCAGAATAATTACCCTGATAGGGAATGCCTTGACCGCGATCAAGCTCTAGAATCCAACCGGCAACCTCATCTAGGAAATAGCGGTCGTGAGTGATGGTCACTACGGTGCCCGGAAAATCATGTAAAAAACGCTGTAGCCATGCTACAGATTCAGCATCCAGATGGTTTGTTGGCTCATCCAGCAGCAACATGTCAGGTGCGCTAAGCAGCAACTTACACAAGGCCACACGGCGGCGCTCCCCGCCAGAAAGCACAGTTACATCCGCACTGCCATCTGGTACCCGCAGCGCATTCATGGCTATCTCAGCTTTACGTTCTAGATCCCAGCCATCTATTGCGTCTATCTGCTCTTGCAATTCTGCCTGCTCAGCGATAGTGGCATTCATTTCCTCATCGCTCATCTCTTCGGCGAAACGTGCACTAACCTCATTAAAGCGGTCGACAAGTTCTTTGGCCTGACCCATGCCAGACAAAACATTCCCCGCTACATCCATAGTTTCATCAAGTTCCGGCTCTTGGGCTAGATAGCCGATATTGATGCCATCTGCTGGCCACGCTTCACCTGAAAATTCGGTTTCAATGCCAGCCATAATTTTCAGCAATGTTGATTTACCTGCGCCGTTCAAACCGAGCACCCCGATTTTTGCGCCAGGCAGGAAGGACAAGCTAATATCTTTTAACACTTCTTTGCCGCCCGGCCATGCTTTGCCTAGCTTATGCATTGTATAGACATATTGTGTGCTTGCCATGATGGGAAATCCTTATATCTTACCAGAGCCTGAAACAGAGCCTGAAATCAGGCGTTTTGACTATGTTACTTTCATAGCGCAAAACCCAAAGCTTTGCTATGCTGTTTTACGCAAAGATTTTCTGGATAAATCTGCCCTCTATTATGAATAATTATTGATGTCATTTTTCTCTTTTAGCAGCCTATTCCCCCTACCTTTATGGAAGCTCCTCCTAGACAGCGCCTTTGGGTTAATAATGTGGCTAATGATAGCCCGCTTTCTGCTTCTGATTTTCGTCTCTGAGCAAACCCGGCTACCTGTCTTGCGCCATATCATGGCGATGGGCGGCCGCCTATTGCGCTGGGTGGCTATCGTCACGCCTAGCTGGTTAAATGCCCGCTCCCACGATCTGTATTTAGCGCTGTTATTATTTCTAGCACGGTATTACGCCTTGCCGGCACTCGCTAATTATGATGTGCGTTTGATCAGTGCGTTGCCGATGGAAGCCAAGCTGGCCAGCCTAGCTAGCGGGTTAGTCGCGCTGTTCTAAAATTATGTGTCGGCGCGGGGCGCCATCTTCTGCAAGCTCTATTAATTCTATCCGGCCATCGCTGCGCCTGCCTTCTATCCAGATAGCGCCAGCCTCGCCAATATGCACCCCTTTGAAGGCAGTACCTTCACTAAGCGCATAAGATAGGGTTTGTATTTCACGCGCTTTCTTGGCAAACAATTTGTCCGCTTGCTGTTTCATGCCGATAACCAGCGCAACCAGTCCAGCTGCGATAAGCACCGTCATCACAAGGATAGATAATTTAATAAGCCGCAAACTGCGCGGCGAAAAAAGAGGGGCGATTTCAGCTTCTGGTTTGTCGTGTTGCATCTTAGCTAGATGTCTTTCCTAAATGCGCTTATGAGATGCGCTTATTAAATACGCTGGCTGGTTACATTTAACGGCCGCGTTACCTATGATAATTTAGCTAGTCTGATAAGTATCACAAGCTTTGCTATTTTCACAAATGCTGATTTGCAAGCTGCGCCTATCCATGAGATGATAGCGCAATTTTTTAACCCTTTTGATACGGTAAGCTGCCCAAAAGATATGCCCGAAAATATAACAGAAAATATGCCGGAAAATATAACAGAAATTCTTACCCTTACAGCAGAGGATGATGCCCCGCGAGGCCGTTTGGATAAATGGCTGGCTGACCATAGCGGGGTGGAGGCTCTATCGCGCTCACGCATCAAAAACCTTATCTTAGATGGCCAGCTTTTATGTGATGGCAAGCCAGAATGCGACCCGTCAGCAATGGTGCGCGGCGGGGCAAGCTACCGCCTAACCTTGCCTGCTGCCACCGCTGCCAAGCCGCAGGCAGAAGCTATCGCCCTTGATATTTTATTTGAGGATGAGGCGATTATTGTCTTGAACAAACCCGCAGGTATGGTTGTGCATCCTGCCCCTGGCGCCATAAATGGTACGCTCGTCAATGCCCTGTTGGCGCATTGCGGGGATAGCCTGACAGGGATAGGCGGGGTGGCAAGGCCGGGCATTGTACATCGTTTAGACAAAGACACCTCTGGGGTGATGGTAGCGGCAAAGACCGATATCGCGCATGCCAAACTTACCGAAATGTTTGCGGCGCATGATTTAGATAGGCGCTATCAGGCGCTGATATGGGGGCTGCCAGCGGAACGAAATGGGGAAATAGATGCCCCGTTGGGACGGCATCGCACAGACCGTAAACGCCAAGCGGTGATGGAGCGAGGCCGCCATGCGATTACCCATTACCGCACTTTGCGCGATCTGCCGCCTTTTGGCTGTCTGGTAGAATGCCAATTAGAGACAGGCCGCACCCACCAGATACGGGTACATATGGCGCATATTGGCCATGGGATTATTGGCGATCCGCTTTATGGACGCCCGAAACGCAGTGGCCAGATGCCGGATAATTTATCACGGGCAGCGCTGGCACAAATGCGGGCCTTTCCCCGTCAAGCCCTGCATGCCAAAACGCTAGGCTTTGCCCATCCCATCACCGGGGAAGCTATGGAATTTAGCCAAGAGCCGCCAGCGGATATGGACAAGCTAATAAAGCTTATTGATGAGGCGATAAAAAAACGCGGTATATCGCGGTAGACCTGCCATAAAAAGGCCACTCTTTACAAATACCTTTAAGCTTCCCATATAAATTGGTGTAATTCAGCACCCGCAAAGGAGCCGATAATAAAGATGAGCAAAAACGCCCTTATCCCTTCTCTGACCCCCGAAGGCAGCCTGTCTCGCTATATGGAGCAAATCCGCCAGTTTCCGATGCTGAAAGCAGATGAGGAATATATGCTGGCACGCGCCTTTAATGAGCGCGGCGATGTAGAAGCGGCGCACAAGCTGGTGACTAGCCATCTGCGTTTGGTGGCAAAGATTGCGATGGGCTATCGCGGCTATGGCCTGCCTGTGGCGGATTTAATATCTGAGGGCAATCTGGGCATGATGCATGCGGTGAAGAAGTTTGATCCGGAACGCGGCTTTCGCCTTGCTACCTATGCGATGTGGTGGATAAAGGCCTCTATTCAGGAATATGTTCTGCGCAGCTGGTCTTTGGTGAAAATCGGCACGACGGCCTCACAAAAAAAGCTGTTTTTTAATCTGCGCCGTATCAAAGGCCGGATTGGCGCGATAGATAGGGGCGATTTAAGCCCGCAAGATGTCAGCGATATCGCGGATGAGCTTAATGTGCCAGAAGCTGATGTGATTTCCATGAATCAGCGCATGGCGGGGGGCGATCATTCCCTAAACACCCCTGTTTCAGCCGAAGGGTTGGATAATGGCGGCGAATGGCTGGATTGGCTGGAGGATGAACGCCCAGACCAAGAAAGCAGCTTTGCCGATACAGAAGAGCTTAGCAAGCGCCAAAACCTGATGGTGGACGCGATGCAAGAATTAAACCCGCGCGAGGTGCGCATTATAGAGGCACGCCGCCTCTCAGAGCCGCCTTTGACCCTAGAGGCGCTAGCAGATGAATTTTCGGTTAGCCGAGAGCGTATCCGCCAGATAGAGGTGCGTGCGTTTGAAAAATTATCCAAAGCCGTGCTGGAAAAAGCAGACGCGCTAAAGCTGCTGCCACAACAAGAACAGCATTAGGATAAGGGGCGCGATAAAGCCCCGCTTCCCGCTAGATTTCTATAACCCCCTTTACCTTTTTTTAAGATTTACTGATCTATACTCCCCTAATCAAACCGATTGAGGGAAAAAATAAAATGAAAATTCAACCTACTTGGATTAGCAAGCCTACTCATTATTACGAGCTGTGCGTCAATTACAAACGATGCTCACGTACCTGTTGCACTCTCTTTCAGTAACGGTAGCAATGGAACTTGTGATATTGAAAATAAAAGGTTTTCAGCAAAAATAGACATCCCAAGCACACCGATGGTACGACGGTCAGACGATAATCTAAGACTGAGATGTGAAACAGTTGACGGGCGAAAAGTAACTACTTTTATTCCTAGCACCATAGGGGCTAAATTAATTTTAAGTGCTGTCTTTTTAGACTTTGGGATCACCGATTCTATAACCGATAAGCACCGCGAATATCCAGCTAGTTTCGTTATTCCAATCCCTTCGGAATAAAATGTAACAAATTCAGAACCACCCCTACCCTTTAAACGGGTCGCGGACGAGGATGGTGTCATCACGCTCTGGGCTGGTGGATAACAGGGCGACAGGCAGGCCTGTTAATTCCTCCACACGGCGGATATATTTCACCGCATTGGCGGGCAATTCTGCCCAAGAACGGGCGCCATAGGTGGTTTCTGACCAGCCCGGCATTTCTTCATAAATCGGGGTACATTTGGCCTGATCCGCGGCATTTGATGGAAAATAATCCAGCTTTTGGCCATCACATTCATAGCCGGTGCAGATTTTCAATACCTCAAACCCGTCCAGCACATCCAGCTTGGTCAGCGCCATGCCCGTAATCCCCGCAGTTAGGCCAGCTTGGCGCACCATTACCGCATCAAACCAGCCGCAACGCCGCTTGCGCCCCGTAACCGTGCCAAATTCACGGCCCCGCTCGCCCATGCGCGACCCATCATCCCCGAAATCTTCGCTGGGAAACGGGCCAGAGCCTACACGCGTGGTATAGGCCTTGGTAATGCCGAGGGTGAATTCCACCGAAGACGGGCCAGTACCCGCCCCTGTGGCCGCTTGCCCTGCGACCGTGTTAGAGGAGGTCACAAACGGATAGGTGCCATGATCGATATCCAGCATCACGCCTTGCGCCCCTTCAAACAAAATCGTCTGGCGGGCATCTTGGGCAGCGGCTAGCACCTGCCAGCTGCGCCCGGCAAAGCTTAACAGCTCTTCTGCCATGCCCATTAATTGGGTGGCCATTTCATCTGCCTGCACCGGCGCACTGCCTGCGGCTTCTAGCCAGACATTATGATGGGCTGCCAGCGCCGCTAGCCGTTCTGCCAGTAATTCAGGATTGCGCAAATCAGACAGCCGCACCCCGCGCCGCGCTACCTTGTCTTCATAGGCAGGGCCAATGCCGCGCCCGGTCGTGCCAATCTTACCTGCCCCGCGGCGTGCTTCACGCGCTTGGTCAACTTCTACATGCACAGGCAGGATAAGGCTTACGCTCTCTGAGACAATTAAATTATCTGGGCTGACCGCCACCCCTTGCCCGCGCAAGGTTTCAATTTCCCGCAGCAACGCAACCGGGTCTACCACAACGCCATTGCCAATGACCGATTTTTTGCCCTTGCGCACAATCCCCGAAGGCAGCAAAGACAGCTTATATTCAACCCCATCAATAACCAATGTATGCCCAGCATTATGACCGCCCTGAAAGCGCACAACCATATCGGCGCGTTCCGACAGCCAATCGACGATTTTACCCTTGCCTTCATCCCCCCACTGGGAGCCAATTACCGCCACATTTGACATAACAAACCTCTTTTTCTTCGCTTCTCGCCGCATCTGGCGGGTTTTTACATTACAAGATAGGGAAACTGTCCTAAAGCGGCTCTGGCTGGCTGGCCGCCTCACGGACAATAAACTGGCATCCTAGCGCACGGGCCTCTGCTGCTTCATCTGCGCCCTCACTGCCAAAGACAATATGCCTGCCGCGCTGAATATAGCTAAGCGCGACCGCAAAGCCTAAGGCGGCTGGAATATACACAAAAGGCGGCGCATCTGGCGCTGTTAGCCCGCGCAACACCCGCTCCATATAAACAGAAATACCCACTGCCGCTTCATCATAACCCGTTCGATAGGCGCCGCCCTTCGCTATCGCGCCGCGCAAGCCTTTGGCGAATAAAGAAAAGCTGATAGAGGTGTGATAGCCAAACCCCTGCATATCCAAGGGATCTAGCGTTATCGCTACATCTGGTAATAATTTTTTCAAGGTATCTGCGACCTTTAGCAAACTATCTAGCTTGCTAGCCGCGCCGTCGTCTAAATCACCGCATAGGGCACGCAACGCATCTGTAGACGCCCCAGAGGCTGTCATCACATCTGCCAGCTTCTGTGCCGCCGCAATGGGCAGCCCTGCCAGAGCAGAAATATCACGGTTTCCTATCGCTTCAAATAATTGTTGTTTTATGGCGGCATCCATAACCGCTAGCTCTTTGCCAAGCAGCACTTCTGCTAGATGCGGCAGCCCTAAATCCAGCGTCACATCCTTAATACCTGCTTTTTGCAAGCCCAGCACACCAGCCAGAATAATTTCGGCCACCGCCCCTTCATCATCGCGGCCAATTATTTCTGCACCTGCCTGCACCAGCTGGCGCTCAGGATTGAGAACATCTGGAACCACGCGCATCACATCACCGCCATAGGCCAAGCGCAAGGGACGCGGGCGGCTGGCAAGGCGCGTGCCGGAAATTCGGGCTATTTGTGCGGTCATATCTGAGCGCAACGCCATCATCCGCCGCGATATCGGGTCAAGCAGGCGAAAGGTTTGCTCGGCCAATGCTGCCCCCGGCCCATCGCCAAGCAAGCTAGTCTCAAACTCCAACAATGGCGGCTTGATACGCTGATATCCAAACTGAGAGAAACACGATAAAACCGCCGCAACCGCATCTGCATCTTGCTGGGCTTGCGGGGCCAGCAAATCGGACAGGCCAGCAGGCAGCAACCCTTTATCTGACCCCCCTTTTACATTTTTTGATGCAGGCATATCTGGCCCTATGGACGCAAGCGTTGCCGCGCTATTTTCAGCATCAAAATCGTCCGATGAAGTCATCTTTTCATCTGCCCCCTAAAGGCGGTTCACACGACAGAATATATGGACAGAATATATGGACAGAATATATAGGCAGCAAAGTCGCGTAAAATCCGTTTTGTGCCTGCCCTAGCCTGTCACAAAGTGTCCTTAAAACTTTTTTATAGCTTTTATCCTTTTTACCAGACAGGAGCAAGCATAAGGGGTGCAAAGACTGAGCTTGCACCCCTTTTTAGAAGTGTTTTCCGAGCTAAGCGTGTTAGCTATTAGGCAAAGCGTAGATAATCTGCCCGCACAATCTGGGGCAGGTCACGAATCGCGCCAAGCGTATCTTTATCTACTGAGCCATCTATTTCCACTAACGCAACCGCTTCGCCGCCAGCTTCTTTGCGCCCTAAATGGAAGCTGGCAATATTCAAGTCCAGCTCGCCCATCAGCATGCCAAGCGTGCCGATAAAGCCCGGCTTATCATAATTGCGCAAATACAGCATATTTTGCGGGAAATCAGATTCGATAGAAATACCCTGCACCTCTACCAAACGCGGCATATCCCCGCCCACTAACGTGCCAGAGATGGTGCGCTCGCCAGACGCATAGCTGACCGTAAGGCGCAGTAAGGTTTCATAGTCACAACGGCGATCATGGCGAACAGTTGCAACCGCAATACCGTTTGACGAGGCTACGCTTGTCGCATTAACCATATTTACAGAATCCATCTTCACACCCAATAATCCGGCCAGCATAGAAGCCAGCACTGGCTGTTCATTCAAAGATGCCGCACGACCATCAAATTCCAGCTTTATGGTGTTTAAATCAGGCAGGTCTGTTTGCCCCAAAAACCGCCCAAGATGAGATGCAAGTGTCATATAAGGCTTTAGGATAGGCGCTTCCTCAGCACTAACAGAAGCCATATTAATCGCGTTTGTTACCGCCCCTGTGGTCAGGTAATCCGCCATCTGCTCAGCTACCTGCAAGGCAACCTTTTCCTGTGCTTCTAATGTGCTTGCCCCTAGATGCGGGGTAGCGATAAAATTTTCAGCTTCAAACAGCGGATTATCTTTTGCGGGTTCTACCTCAAACACATCCAAGGCTGCCCCTGCTACATGGCCAGAGTTTAGCGCCGCAAGCAAAGCCAGCTCATCAACCAGACCGCCACGTGCACAATTAATAATGCGAACGCCCTTTTTCATCTTATTCAGGGCGTCAGCTGAAATGATGTTACGGGTAGAATCTGTCAAGGGTGTATGTAGGCTGATAAAATCAGCACGCGCTAACAGCTCATCCAATTCAACCTTCTCAATGCCTAGGGTTTTAGCTCGCTCTTCGGTCAGGAAAGGGTCATACCCCATCACCTTCATCTTCAGGCCTTGCGCACGTTCTGCTACAATCGCCCCGATATTACCGCAGCCGATAATGCCTAGCCGTTTGCCAGTGATTTCGGTGCCCATAAATTTAGATTTCTCCCACTTGCTAGCAGTGGTCGAAGCGTGCGCTTGCGGGATTTGCCGGGCCAGTGCCAATAGCATAGAGATCGCATGCTCAGCTGTGGTAACCGCATTACCAAATGGCGTATTCATGACCACGACACCAGCATCGGTAGCCGCTGCCAAATCAACATTATCAACACCAATGCCTGCGCGGCCAACGACCTTTAACTTATCTGCCCGCGCCAATAATTCCGGCGTAACCTTGGTTGCTGAACGAATAGCCAGACCATCATAGTCACCAATTATTTCGGCAATTTCATCAGCACTTAATCCGGGCTTGAAATCCACTTCGATACCTGCCTCAACAAAGATATCAACCGCTTCTTTAGCCAGTTTATCGCTTATCAATACTTTCGTCATTTTCATCTTCCTTAAATCTTTAACTCAGCGCGCACTTCATTAAATGCCCAGTCTAACCAAGGCATAAGCGCTGCCATATCGCTCGCATCTACAGTAGGGCCGCCCCAAACACGTAGTCCCGGTGGGGCTGTACGATACCCGCCAATATCAAACGCAACACCTGCACCAGCCAGCTTAGTGGTTATGGCTTTGGCAAAGGCAGATTGCTGTTCTGCTGGCAGAGCCCGAACCGCCGCATCGCTGATTTTCAAGCAAATGGAGGTTGAGGAAAGGTTTGCAAGGTCAGCACACAGAAAATCGCACCAAGCCGCGCTTTCAACAAAATCACGCACCGCTTGCAGATTAGCCTCAGAGCGGGCAATCAGACCATCCAATCCACCGACACTATCTGCCCAATTTAAGGCTGAAAGCAAATCTTCGACACATAGCATGGAAGGCGTATTAATCGTGTCACCACGGAAAATCCCCTCAATAAGCTTGCCGCCCTTAGTAAGCTGAAAAATCTTTGGCATCGGCCAAGGCGGCGTGTAACTCTCTAGCCGCTCTACGGCGCGCGGGGATAAAATAATCACACCATGCGCCGCTTCACCGCCTAGCGATTTCTGCCAGCTAAAGGTTGTGATATCCAGCTTTTGCCAATCCATTTCCATAGCAAAACAAGCAGAGGTCGCATCCGCTATGGTCAACCCTTTCCGGTCATCAGCAATCCAGTTTGTATCCGGCACCCGCACACCAGATGTGGTGCCGTTAAAGGTAAACAGAATATCGCGATCGGCATCAGTGGCGTTCAGATCAGGTAGCTCGCCCCAATCTGCTTCAAGGATGCGGCAATCTTCTAATTTCAGTTGCTTGGTTGCGTCCCCGACCCATGTTTTGCCAAAAGATTCCCAAGCCAGCACATCGACGCCTCTGGCGCCAAGGACAGACCACATCGCCATCTCCACCGCCCCTGTATCAGAGGCTGGCACGATGCCTAAACGATAATCAGACGGCAATCCGAGCATTTCGGACATCCGGTCTATCGCTTCTGTGATTTTTGCTTTGGGTTCTTTTGCACGATGAGAGCGGCCTGTCTCGGCGCCCTCAAGTTGGGCAGGGGTCCACATGGGATGCTTTTTGGTTGGCCCGGATGAAAAATGCGGACAAACCGGCTTACGCGTCGGCGTCATGGTGAACCTCGTCAGTGATTTTGCCTTCCGTTGGGGGAAGACGACCCACCGCAGAAGATAGTCACCTGAAAACCAATGTCAAGATAGCTGATGGAATTTTGAATAAATTGCCAAGGTTTGGGCGTTCTAGCAGTGTTCAGCCAGAAACCGTTTTTAGCGCAGCTACAAGGCGCTGCATTGCCGCATCAA
Organism: Alphaproteobacteria bacterium; assembly: GCA_022425485.1. GTDB lineage: Bacteria > Pseudomonadota > Alphaproteobacteria > Puniceispirillales > Puniceispirillaceae > JADHLI01. The sequence continues at coordinate 42,383 of JAKMFL010000047.1, forward strand.
GCACAGCTTCATCTAGCGCTTCGACCATCACCCGAATAAGCGGCTCTGTTCCAGATGGGCGCAGCAAAATACGCCCTTCCTCGCCTAGCTCTTTTGTTACCGCCGCCATCTCAGCTTTGATATCTGGATGCGTTAAAACCGCCTTATCCATATCTTTTAAATTCACGAGTTTTTGCGGAACCGGGGTAAAGCTTGATAAAATCTGTGACGCTTTCCTGCCACTGCGGGCCATTATGGCCAGAATTTGCAAAGCCGCGATAAGGCCATCCCCTGTTCGGGTTAGCTCAGGCAGCAATATATGACCAGAAGGCTCCCCGCCAAGCTGGCTTCCTGTTTCTTGCATCCGTTGCGCAATATAACGATCGCCAACAGGGGCACGCTCAAACGCTATCCCGGCATCAGCCAGACATCGCTCAAGCCCAAGATTGCTCATCACTGTGCCGATAACAGGCCCCTGTAGATTGCCGCGCGATTGCATATCTAAGGCCAGCGCCGCAAGGATCTGGTCGCCATCACATATCGTGCCCTTTTCATCTGAAAGAATAAGCCGATCCGCATCCCCATCCAGACAAATGCCGATATCCGCCCCCGCATCACGCACCGTGCGTGCCATCACCTTAGGCGCAGTTGCCCCGCAATCCAGATTGATATTCAACCCATCTGGTGCCACACCCATCGCCAGAATATCCGCGCCTAATTCGCCAAGCGTATCTGGTGCCGTTCGATAAGCTGCCCCATGGGCGCAATCCACCACCAAATGCAAACCAGCGAGTGATAGGCTAGTATCAAAGGTCGCTTTAGCAAACTCCATATAACGCTGGGCAGAGTTTACAATCCGGCGTGCCCGGCCAAGCTTGTCCGCTTCGGCAAGCGCAATAGAGCCTTGCATTACCTCAGAGATTTCTTCTTCAATCTTATCCGCTAGCTTGCCCCCATCAGGGCCAAATAATTTTATGCCATTATCATGGTGCGGGTTATGAGAAGCCGAAATCATCACGCCAAAATCAGCACGCATAGAATGGGTAAGATAAGACACCGCAGCGGTTGGCACAGGCCCTAACAAGCGGCAGCTGATCCCGATAGAGTTAAAGCCAGCGACCAGTGCTGCCTCCAGCATATAGCCAGATAGTCTTGTATCCTTGCCGATTACCACAACCGGATTGGCATTGCGCCCTTCACTCTGATTATTATCCGCAAACCACCGCCCCGCGGCCAAAGCAAGCCTAACCACCGCCTCCGCCCGCATTGGCCCTGTGTTAATACGCGCCCGCACACCATCTGTGCCAAAAATGCCTGCCATGATGCCTCGCCTAAAAAATACAGCTAAATCAGAAAAATAGGTATAATCAAGCCTATCAGAAACGGCAAGAACCCTTGCCAGCTTTGCCCAAATTATAGGTCAGAAGCAGGCTTTCTGTCCAGCATATCAGGCAAGGGGTTTGGCTTCTGCGCTGGCAATTGGCCGGCAGTTAGCATTTCTGCTTCTAATTTGGCACGAAACCGCGCTTTTAAAAGCGTGGCTGGAATTTCATTTAGCAGTGAAGCAGACACTAGCTTATGCCTTAGCCTAGCGGTCACTGGATATACTAACAGCTGCATTTCGGCAAAAACGAAATCCGCTAAATCTTCATCTGAGCGTGATTGATAATGGCTGGCTATCATATCTAACAGGTCAGACCTGTCCTTATCTAGCGGCGCAAAAATCGGCGCGTTGCCAATGGCCGGTGTTTCTATTGTATGAAGAACTAAACTGCCATCTTGGCCAGCATAGATAGTCCCCTCAAACAAAAGCGTGTCAAACAACGCCAGATGCCAACCCTGCGCAATGAAAGCCAAAGAATCCGTTCTGCTCTCACTATAATTTTGGCCTATCAGATAGTCGCGGACGCGTTGAAGTGACAATAGAGGCATAGTTTCATCCATGTAAGACATAGCCTATTAGAAATAGACATATTGTCAGACCGAGATTAGGGAAGTCTAGATTTAAGCCCTATCAGTTTAACAAAAATAGGGAAAAGGAAAACCTTAATGATCATACATCTAAGATTAAAAAGTACCAAAAACAGGCATTTCAGGCAACTATTCTACCCATTTTGTGTATTGGGTGTGCGCAAATGTTAAACTGAGTTCATGGCATTAATCACAGCCCTCAGCTTTCACATTTAAAATTATAGTTGTTGTTAACACTTTATAAAGATTTGCCTGTTATGGTTGTTGTTGGATTATTCTAACTCGCTTACGGCAAAATAAAAAATGTTGGAAAAACAGCTTACTTCTACGCCAGAAAACATTCCCTTTTCATCAATTTTAAAGGGTCAAATAATCCATGGTGACTGCTTAAAAGTCATGAAAGCACTACCAGCAGAGTCTTTCAAATGCATAGTTACTTCACCTCCATACAATATCAAAAATAGTACAGGTAATGGGTTAAAGAATGGCAGTGGAGGCAAGTGGCCTAAAGCCGCTTTAATAGAGGGGTATGAGAATCACAAAGATACTTTGCCTCACAAAGATTATGTATCGTGGCAACGCGAATGCTTGCACGAAATGATGAGGCTTCTTAAGCCTGATGGAGCAATCTTTTATAATCATAAATGGCGGGTGCAAAACGGTTTACTACAGGATAGATCGGATATTGTAGAAGGATTTCCGGTAAGACAAATTCTAATTTGGCATAGGGCTGGGGGTATAAATTTTAATCCAGGTTATTTCTTACCTAATTACGAAGTTATTTATTTAATCACTAAGCCAGAATTCCGTTTGGCACCAAAGGCGAATGCACTTGGCTGCATCTGGCGGATAAATCAGGAAAATAGTAATCCTCATCCAGCCCCGTTCCCGGTAGAATTGGCTTCTCGCTGTATAGAGTCAGTTGGCGAAGGCCCCATTCTTGACCCCTTTATGGGTTCAGGCACAACTGCGGTAGCCGCAGAACAGGAAGGCCTTGAATGGCTAGGCATTGAGAACTCCAAAGAATACGCCGCCATGGCTGAAGCGCGGTTGATTAAAACCGCTAAAATCAAAAGGCAATGACGCTCTCAGATGCGGAGTTACGAGTTCGGATTAATGATGTTTTAGAAGCTGGATGGATAAAAATTCCTGATGAATTTGGCTATCGTGGAACGGGTGCGCCCGGCAAGATGCTGGAAGAATTGCTCGATATAAAAGGGGGCAATCGCGATGAACCGGACACAGGCAAATGGGAAATAAAATTCCACTCGGGATCCTCGCTTCTAACATTATTTCACCTTGAAGGTATGCCCAAAGGACATCTGCACCCAATTGTCAAAAAGTTTGGCTGGCAAAACAGGGACGGACGGCTAAGTTTTCGTCATACTGTGCATGGTTCTGTGACAGCACGCGGCTTTTATGTTGAAAATGACAAATCTAAAATTATCATCCGGAACAAAACAGAACCAAATGAAGAGCTTGCCTATTGGATGCATGACAGGCTGATTAATGCTTTTGCTTATAAATTTAGAAGATTGGTCCTGGTAAGCGGGCGGAAACATAATGGCTCCGTTCGTTATTAGTCTGCCGTCTTCTATACAGAGCCAAAAACAACACAATTTTTAACAGCTATTCAAAATGGCTATGTTGCTATTGACTTTGACGTCCGCGAAAAAGGGGAAGGAAAATTACGTAATCACGGCACAAAATTTCGGATAAATTCAAAACATTTGGATTGGCTTTATCACAAAAAAAACGGATGGGCCAAACAGAACAGTAACTTCCATTATACAGTCCTATTTCTTTGTGGCCCATCTAAGCACGATCCTTAACTCAAACATTTTTCCAACGCCAAAACTAATTGAAAACGATCATTAACTTGTCATTTCTTATTTATTGTTTCCCTCAATGAAGGAAATTCGCTTCACCGGCTTACCTTCATCTGAGACACCCTCCAACATATCATTTAATGCTTTAACGATTATTTGAAGCCGCCTATCATCTAGTTCTCCCGTATATGAAACAATAAAACGTTCATCAGGAACCCGATAGCTAAATGACCTATCAATCAAAATATTCCAACCCTCTTTTACTCTAATCTGAGTGATTTTTTCATCTACAGAATTGTCACTCAGTTCAGCAGAACTTGTTTCTACTTCTTCGCCAAAGTTAGCTGGTTCATCTGGTAAACCTTCCTCAATTTTGGCAAATTGACAATTTGCAATAAAATTCTTCGCAACCCTGTCAGCGGTTTCTTGATTAAATGGGGGGGTATGCTTCACTTGGAGGTAACTTGAAAGCGTTTCCATGGCACTATCAGAACCAAATTGCTCATATAGACTCTTAAATACGCCTGGGTTAAGCGAAAATTCTTGCAAAAGCTCAAATTTTCTTTCTTCATTTATATCTCCGCCGATTACCGCCTCTTTCGCCTCTTTGGATATCTTATACTCACCTTTTCCAGACTTAGTAAGAAGGCCATAATATCCCAAACCAGCAAGCTTTCGGACAGCCGCACCGGAACTTGAGCCGATGGCCTTGAAAAACTGTTCTTTGTTAAATGTGGCATTCTGAAGTCCCACGTTCTTAAGCATTGAGATAATATTTAGTGATTGTTGCAAATCTAAATATGGCGCCCGTGGCGAGACATTCTGCTTTTTCAATGGTTCATTAGACATTTTTTTATCCTTTAGCTGTTTTTAGGTTTTATATTTAACCTTTTAGTTGTGTAGTATGTAAGGAGAGTTGTGTCCAATACAAGGCTTTCAATTAAAAAAATGTGGTTTATTTTTTAATCGTCTCTTAAATATCGGAAATTGATTAGAAAAACGTATTCTGTAATCAGCTAAAAGTATGTAAATCATACCTTTTTTCTGAACAGACTAAATTGGAACACAAATAAGAAAATCACAAGCAATATAAATAAAAACCGTTACCCCACGAATTTTAGCCAGTTTTTGAACTTCTCTTGTCTTACCGCATCAGGATTGAGAGTGCCTGATAGGTTGGGGCAACATCATGGGTGCGGAAAAACTGGGCACCTTGCTGAGCAGCGATAAGCGATAACGAAAGCCCGCCACCGAGGCGTTCCGCCCCCGCATCCGCGCCAAAACCAGAAGCGGGCGCGCCTAGACCTTCTGCGGCAAGAATAGGGAGCGAGGATTTGCGCGATACGCCGATAAGCACAGCCACCCCTAGACCATGAAATAGCGACGTCCAG